>NZ_JBSHNU010000001.1:0-200 GCF_053601555.1 Lacinutrix sp. MEBiC02595
TCAGAATTCCTAAATTATATTTATATAAAAATTTAAACATCTGAACTCTGGATAACTAGGAAAAGACCTATAGATAACAACGTATATAATTAATGGCTAGTTTTAGCTTGCTTACGAAAATCTTTGCAGATTTTCTATTCCGTTTTTATTTACTAAATTAGGTGCTGAAACACGCCACTAATCATATACAAACACGTTAC
>NZ_JBSHNU010000002.1:0-269 GCF_053601555.1 Lacinutrix sp. MEBiC02595
CAAATATAACCGGAGATCTTGGCGGAAGCTTTACGTTTAATCCAATACCAACCGATGGTGCAACAATAAACGCAACTAGCGGAGTGGTAACTAATGGTGTTTCAGGAGCGTCCTATACGATAGAATATGCAAGTCCAGGAACCTGCGGAACAAGTAGCACACAAACGGTAACTGTTTTAACCTCCGGAAACGCTTCTTTTAATACGACAGCAACTTGTGATGGCGGAACATCAAATATAACCGGAGATCTTGGCGGAAGCTTTACTTTT
>NZ_JBSHNU010000003.1:0-213 GCF_053601555.1 Lacinutrix sp. MEBiC02595
TTCTACTGTCAGATTAGCTCAGATTGGTTTTTCTGCGTGTAATTCAGTCGTAACGATAAACGCAAGCTTTTCAATCTTAGTTTATAAAATCAAACAGAATCCAATCCGTAACGTTTTTCAGATTACATTATTCATCTGAGTCATTATTCCCTTGTTGGAAGTTCAGACTTATAGATTTTCCAATAATTTTTGTTGGTGAGTAACTTATAGATA
>NZ_JBSHNU010000004.1:0-211 GCF_053601555.1 Lacinutrix sp. MEBiC02595
TCCGTTTTGTGTTCCATCACCATCTTCATCATTATATACGGTTCCAGTTACTGTTCCGGCTGTAGTATAACCATCTGTTCCTGCTGTAACTGTTCCACTTACTGGTACCGTTACTTCGGTTGGCTCTGTTCCATCTGTTAAAGTAGCACCTGTTGGCAAAGTAGTTGTATCTACTACGATATCTACTGTTCCTGCTGGTACTCCTTCTATA
>NZ_JBSHNU010000005.1:0-220 GCF_053601555.1 Lacinutrix sp. MEBiC02595
TCCGTTTTGTATTCCATCACCATCTTCATCGTTATATACGGTTCCAGTTACTGTTCCGGCTGTAGTATAACCATCTGTCCCTGCTGTAACTGTTCCACTTACTGGTACCGTTACTTCGGTTGGCTCTGTTCCATCTGTTAATGTCGATCCTGTTGGTAAAGTAGTTGTATCTACTACGATATCAACTGTTCCTGCTGGCACTCCTTCTATAGTATAGGTT
>NZ_JBSHNU010000006.1:0-363 GCF_053601555.1 Lacinutrix sp. MEBiC02595
AAAATCCTTCCTCTGATTATATAGGATAATTCATTTCCTGTATTTCCTTCCATAAATTACTTGTTTTTTCTCCCGCAGTTTTCACCGACTACCACAGATTCTTTTAGTCTCCTTTCTGCGTAAATCTGAGAAATCCGCGGGAAACTACTTTATAACCCGTTTACTTTTCTAAAAATCCCTTTTATTATACTAGCAAAATTGAAGTTTACTATATAGACTTTAAAAATCCTTCCTCTGATTATATAGGATAATTCATTTCCTGTATTTCCTTCCATAAATTACTTGTTTTTTCTCCCGCAGTTTTCACCGACTACCACAGATTCTTTTAGTCTCCTTTCTGCGTAAATCTGAGAAATCCGCGGG
>NZ_JBSHNU010000007.1:0-219 GCF_053601555.1 Lacinutrix sp. MEBiC02595
CAACGTGTTTGTATATGATTAGTGGCGTGTTTCAGCACCTAATTTAGTAAATAAAAACGGAATAGAAAATCTGCATAGATTTTCGTAAGCAAGCTAAAACTAGCCATTAATTATATACGTTGTTATCTATAGGTCTTTTCATAGTTAGCCAGAGTTCAGATGTTTAAATTTTTATATAAATATAATTTAGGAATTCTGATTTTAGCAACGGTTTAAGCG
>NZ_JBSHNU010000008.1:0-237 GCF_053601555.1 Lacinutrix sp. MEBiC02595
ACAGTACAAGCAGTAAGATCAGGACCGATAGAATCTTCAAGCGTAAGTGTTGCAGTAAGTATGGTTTCATTACCACAATCATCAGCAACTGTATACGTAACTAGAATAGTACCACCAGCGCCACAAGTGGAAGCAAGGTTAGTAAATACATAATCTGAAGTTACATCAAATACTGCATCTGTATCACAGCTATCTGTACCACAAGATTGAAGAGCAAGTATGTTAGCGGCATTCCAA
>NZ_JBSHNU010000009.1:0-228 GCF_053601555.1 Lacinutrix sp. MEBiC02595
AACAGTAACTGGAACCGTATATAATGATGAAGATGGTGATGGAACACAAAACGGAACAGAAACCGGATTCACTTCTCCAGTAACTGTATTTGCAGATTTAGATGGCAATGGCGTATTAGACGCAGGAGAGCCAACAGCAACTACAGCGGCGGATGGAACGTATACTATAGAAGGAGTACCAGCAGGAACAGTAGATATCGTAGTAGATACAACTACTTTACCAACAGG
>NZ_JBSHNU010000010.1:0-311 GCF_053601555.1 Lacinutrix sp. MEBiC02595
GTCGGTGAAAACTGCGGGAGAAAAAACAAGTAATTTATGGAAGGAAATACAGGAAATGAATTATCCTATATAATCAGAGGAAGGATTTTTAAAGTCTATATAGTAAACTTCAATTTTGCTAGTATAATAAAAGGGATTTTCAGATAAGTAAACGGGTTATAAAATAGGTTCCCGCGGATTTCTCAGATTTACGCAGAAATGAGACTAAAAGAATCTGTGGTAATCGGTGTAATCAGCGGGAGAAAAAACAAGTAATTTATGGAAGAAAAAACAGAAAATGAATTATCCTATATAATCAGAGGAGGGATTTT
>NZ_JBSHNU010000011.1:0-421 GCF_053601555.1 Lacinutrix sp. MEBiC02595
AATAAACTTGAATTGGAATACTGGATTTTGAGGAATAATTGTACCAACCCAAGCTTTCGATTGAAATCGGATGAGAGTTCTACTCTCAAATACGAATTTTGATTCGCATAAAGCTTGTATAAGGTAGTGAAATTTTCGGACAAAGTCAAGTATCAGAAACTATTAAAAGTTGATAACAACATATATTTACTAATACAATGGGCTATTTGCTTCTAAAATCACGAACCATATCAGGCTTCATATAGTGCATAATTTTAAAACCATGCACATCGATCATGAAGTATCTATGTAGCGTCAGTGCTTACTACGTAATCTTGGAGATTCCCAACGGAATATCCAAATTACTAAACATAACAACGTATATATAAAATAGCTAATTGGTTGTTTAATCAATATTTTTTGTTTCTTTATAAAATATATA
>NZ_JBSHNU010000012.1:0-640 GCF_053601555.1 Lacinutrix sp. MEBiC02595
TTATTAATGTTTTTTAAGTTTTGTTGAGTCAAATTATGTTTTTTGGCTACAGTGTTTGCCACTGTTGGTGTTTTTCACCAACAGTTTATTGTCAATGGGTAGAGTGATTCTAAAGAGTAATATAGTTTCTATGGATTTGTCGGTGAAAAACACCAACAAAGGCGAATTGCTAGTGTTGCTGTTTTTCACCAGCATGTATAATATGAGTTTTTTGCCGCTGTTGGTGTTTTCACCAACAGTATTGTTTCGGATCTTAATATTATGTTTTCTGGCAACAGTGTTTGCCACTGTTGGTGTTTTTTACCAAGAGTTTATTGTCAATGGAAATAGTAATTCTAAAGAGTAATATAATTTCTATGGATTTGTCGGTGAAAAACACCAACAAAGGCGAATTGCTAGTGTTGCTGTTTTTCACCAGAATGTATGATATGAGTTTTTTGCCGCTGTTGGTGTTTTTACCAACAGTATTGTTTCGGATCTTAATATTATGTTTTCTGGCAACAGTGTTTGCCACTGTTGGTGTTTTTCACCAACAGTTTATTGTCAATGGGTAGAGTGATTCTAAAGAGTAATATAGTTTCTATGGATTTGTTGGCGAAAAAAGCACCAACAAAGGCGAAACAAATTATAGGTGGTTTTA
>NZ_JBSHNU010000013.1:0-294 GCF_053601555.1 Lacinutrix sp. MEBiC02595
CTCTGTAGATTGTACAGCGGATGATAACGAAACTATTGCCGATGCTTGGAATACTGCTAATATTGCTGCACTTGAATCTTGTGGTTCAGATAGCTGTGATGCAGATGGTGTTTATAACGTAACTTCCAATTACGACTTCAATAACTTAAACGTAGTTTGTGGTCCTTGTGGTTCGCTTCCTGTTACCTATACCGTTGCAGATGATTGTGGTAATGAATCTACAATTACAGTAACGCTAAACTTCGGTGATGCTACTGGTCCAGATCTTACTGCTTGTAATGTAGTAGATGAAAC
>NZ_JBSHNU010000014.1:0-598 GCF_053601555.1 Lacinutrix sp. MEBiC02595
GACTTTTATTGGTTTGGGTCAAGATGGAGTAATTGACTATATGACCGAAAAAGAAATGTCTAAATTTAAGAAAATGACTAATATCAAAATTAAGTGGTTGAACGGAACAAAAGACATTGGATAAAAAACTGGTGCTAACACCGTATATAATTTATTGCTAGTTCTAGCCTGCTTACGAAAACCCTCGCGGATTTTCTATTCGGTTTTTATTTGCTAAATTACGTACTTAACCACGCAACAAACCATATACAAACACGTTATAAAAAATAGCCGAGAATCCTCAATTTCAACAAACTGAATTTCTTAAAACATAAATAATCGGATTATTTCCTTACTCAAATCTTAATAAAATAATCGCGAATTCTGCTTACTCAATTCACGAATTGAATTCTTTGCGGAATTTTGACGCAAAGGAGAAATAAACTCTTGCGCAGTTTTTTGAAGCCAAGGAAATTTTAGCTCGCCAGGAAATGCTTACTCAATCGCAAAATGCTCCAAAGAGTTTTAAAAAAAACACTTTTCGCTATTCAACTGTAAAAGCAAAACACGTTTAGCTTTCCTCCTTTTATTGCGCAACTTAACGGCAAAGTAATTCGTG
>NZ_JBSHNU010000015.1:0-1146 GCF_053601555.1 Lacinutrix sp. MEBiC02595
TGCGTTAAGGATGGAAGTGGCATCCTTTTTTATGTCTGTTCGAGTGCTTTGTGAAGCATGAGCAAATAGTATCGAGAACAAGTAAAAAAGATACAACGGACAGCCTGACGCTACGTAGCTTTTGCGAAGTAGGGTAACGCCCAAATTATTATTTAGATTTTTTTTCTACCTTTGTTTTATATAAAAAATACAAACCCAAGCTATTATGAAAAAAACTACCTACATTTTATCTTTTTTATTACTAACTATTTTTACGGTTTCTAACAGTTATGCGCAATGCTCTTTTGACTCCAATGACGCAGGTACGGTTACCGATGCTAATTTCTCTAGCAATTCTTCTGCTTTTTCATCTATTTCTGGAATAGGAAACAGTTGGACTGCTTGCGGTGATGGCGTACTAGACAAAATATCCCTTCTGTCCCTTTATACTGGAGATAATGCCACCATATCTATACATGCTGGAGCAGGAAACGGAGGTGCTTTATTGGGTTCAGCTACTGCGATAACACCAAGCGATGCAACTTCTATAAATGACCGTAATTTAGTTTTTGATTTCTCCCCACTTTCTATTTCGATTACAAATGGCGGAACTTATACATGGATAATAAACAGTGGTAATTTTACTACGAGATTAACTGATATTGACATTTATGCAGGCGGAAGCGGATATCAAGGTACAACAGCATATCCTACAAATGATTTCTTGTTTCAAGTGGATATTGCCGATGATGCTCCTTTAGGTCTAGAAGATTTCACAAGCACGGAAAAGACATTACAATTATTTCCAAATCCCGCTGTGAACTACTTCCAAATTTCTGGATTAACAAAAACAGAAACTTATACTATTTATAATATTTTAGGTGCTGTAGTTTCTCGTGGAGATGTGACTAATAAGGAACAAATGGACATCAAAAACTTAACCAATGGGTTATACGTATTGAAATTGAAAAATGGAAATGCCTTTACATTTGTAAAAAAATAAATATACTTGGTTACACCAAACCACAAAAAAAGCCTTCTTTTTCAAGAAGGCTTTTTTGCGTTAAGGATGGAAGTGGCATCCTTTTTTATGTCTGTTCGAGTGCTTTGTGAAGCATGAGCAAATAGTATCGAGAACAAGTAAAAAAGATACAACGGACAGCCTGA
>NZ_JBSHNU010000016.1:0-380 GCF_053601555.1 Lacinutrix sp. MEBiC02595
CTCCAAAATAGCAGGAGATCCTTCCATGCTCTTGACGCTCTCCAAAATAGCAGGAGATCCTTCACTTACTTTGATGATCTCATAAATAGCAAGAGATCCTTCACTTACTTTGATGATCTCATAAATAGCAAGAGATCCTTCCATGCTCTTGACGCTCTCCAAAATAGCAGGAGATCCTTCACTTACTTTGATGATCTCATAAATAGCAAGAGATCCGATCCTTCCATGCTCTTGACGCTCTCCAAAATAGCAGGAGATCCTTCCATGCTCTTGACGCTCTCCAAAATAGCAGGAGATCCTTCACTTACTTTGATGATCTCATAAATAGCAAGAGATCCTTCACTTACTTTGATGATCTCATAAATAGCAAGAGATCCTTC
>NZ_JBSHNU010000017.1:0-283 GCF_053601555.1 Lacinutrix sp. MEBiC02595
ATCGTTAAGTGTAAGAATTGCAACAAGTATAGTTTCGTTATCACAATCATCTGCAACGGTATAAGTAACTGTTAATGTACCACCAGCGCCACAAGTGGAAGCAAGGTTTGTGTACGCATAATCAGAAGTTACATCAAATACCGCATCTGTATCACAAGCATCTGTACCGCAAGATTGAAGTGCTAAAATATTAGCAGCATTCCAATCGTTAGCAATCGTTTCATTATTTGTTCCATCACATTCAATCGTTTCATCTGCAACAGTACAAGCTGTAAGGTCAGGA
>NZ_JBSHNU010000018.1:0-717 GCF_053601555.1 Lacinutrix sp. MEBiC02595
CGTTACCACAAAAAACCACCTTCCTTTAACTAAAGGAAGGAGCAGTAAACAAGTATCTCTTTAGTTATTCTAGTTATTTCACAAGAGTAATCACGCAAACCTGTCCCCATAAGTATTATCGAAATGAAAACATATTTTCATAAAAGACACCCAACAAAGCCAATTAGGAAAACCTCAACACGAAGCAACCTCGCGGCAATGTCCCCTTGAGGGTTATCGAAATGAAAACATATTTTCATCAAAGACACCCAACAAAGCCAATTAGGAAAACCTCAACACGAAGCAACCTCGCGGCAATGTCCCCTTGAGGGGACTTTAGGGGTGTTTTTAAAAAAAAACATAGCATCATCAAAGATACCGAGCATCACTCTTTATGGGTGTTTCCAGAACGAACACCATTACAATCCTTATTGCAGACCAATCTACACAGGTACTTTTTCATTAGCAAATAACCGGACCATCCTTTTACTACAGTCCACATTTAAAAATGCGCTTTGCTTATTTTACGCCAAACCATCCGATTTTTCGTTAGCACGAAAAACCACCTTCCTTTAGCTAAAGGAAGGAGCAGTAAATAAGTATCTTTTTAGTTATTCTAGTTATTTCACAAGAGTAATCACCCAAACCTGTCCCATAAGAATTATCGAAATGAAAACATATTTTCATCAAAGATACCTAACAAAGTCAATTAGGAAAACCTCAACACAAAGCAACCTC
>NZ_JBSHNU010000019.1:0-317 GCF_053601555.1 Lacinutrix sp. MEBiC02595
GTATATAACGATGAAGATGGTGATGGAACACAAAATGGAACAGAAACCGGATTCACATCTCCAGTAACTGTATTTGCAGATTTAGATGGCGATGGTGTATTAGACGCAGGAGAGCCAACAGCAACTACAGCAGCAGATGGAACTTATACTATAGAAGGTGTACCAGCCGGAACAGTGGATATCCAAGTGGATGAATCAACTTTACCAACTGGAGCAACATTAACAGAAGGAACAGAACCAACGGAAGTAACCGTACCAGTAAGTGGAACAGTTGCAGCCGGAACAGATGGTTATACTACTACAGGAACGGTAACTGG
>NZ_JBSHNU010000020.1:0-1584 GCF_053601555.1 Lacinutrix sp. MEBiC02595
CTACTGGTCCAGATCTTACTGCTTGTAATGTAGTAGATGAAACGATAGAATGTGATGGTGATAATAACCAAACTTTAGCAGATACTTGGAATGCAGATAATATCGTAGAACTTCAAGCTTGTGCGGATGATATTAATGTAACTATTACTTCTGATTATGCTTTCACTAACCTAGCTACAACTTGTGGTGCTGGTGGAACTATTCAAGTAATATATACGGCTACTGATGATTGTGGTAATGAAACCATACTTACTGCAACGCTTACGCTTGAAGATTCTATCGGTCCTGACTTAACGGCTTGTACTGTAATAGACGAAACTATAGAATGTAACGGAACAGATAACGAAACGATCGCGAATGATTGGAATGCTGCTAACATATTAGCACTTCAATCTTGTGGTACAGATGCTTGTGATACAGATGCAGTATTTGATGTAACTTCTGATTATGCTTTTGCTAACCTTACTTCTACTTGTGGAGCTGGTGGTACTATCTTAGTTACTTATACAGTTGCTGATGATTGTGGTAATGAAACCATACTTACTGCAACGCTTACGCTTGAAGATTCTATCGGTCCTGACTTAACGGCTTGTACTGTAATAGACGAAACTATAGAATGTAACGGTACAGATAACGAAATGATCGCGAATGATTGGAATGCCGCTAACATACTTGCTCTTCAATCTTGTGGTACAGATAGCTGTGATACAGATGCAGTATTTGATGTAACTTCAGATTATGTATTTACGAACCTTGCTTCCACTTGTGGCGCTGGTGGTACTATTCTAGTTACGTATACAGTTGCTGATGATTGTGGTAATGAAACCATACTTACTGCAACACTTACGCTTGAAGATTCTATCGGTCCTGATCTTACTGCTTGTACTGTAATAGACGAAACTATAGAATGTAACGGAACAGATAACGAAACGGTTGCGAATGATTGGAATGCTACTAACATATTAGCGCTTCAATCTTGTGGTACGGATTCTTGTGATACAGATGCGGTATTCGATGTAACTTCAGATTATGCTTTTGCCAACCTTGCTTCCACTTGTGGACTTGGTGGTACAATTACAGTTACCTATACCGTTGCAGATGATTGTGATAACGAAACTATACTTGTTGCCATTCTTACGCTTAACGATTCTATCGGTCCAGATTTAACAGTTTGTACTACAGTTACAGATACCTCTGTAGATTGTACAGCGGATGATAACGAAACCATTGCCGATGCTTGGAATACTGCTAATATTGCTGCACTTGAATCTTGTGGTTCAGATAGCTGTGATGCAGATGGTGTTTATAACGTAACTTCAGATTACGACTTCAATAACTTAAACGTAGTTTGTGGTCCTTGTGGTTCGCTTCCGGTTACCTATACCGTTGCAGATGATTGTGGTAATGAATCTACAATTACAGTAACGCTGAACTTCGGAGATGCTACTGGTCCAGATCTTACTGCTTGTAATGTAGTAGATGAAACGATAGAATGTGATGGTGATAATAACCAAACTTTAGCAGATACTTGGAATGCAGATAATATCGTAGAACTTCAAGCTTGTGCGGATGATATTAATGTAA
>NZ_JBSHNU010000021.1:0-245 GCF_053601555.1 Lacinutrix sp. MEBiC02595
AGCTTTATTATTAAATTCAGCCAAGGTTCCTAATTCTCCGATTATAATTCCGTATTTGTATATTTTCTGTTCTTTTTCGGTCAAATGAAATGTTCTATCTCGTTAGTCTTTCTCAAATTACTTACAACGTGTTTGTATATGGAAAGTTGCGTTTTTACCAGCGAGGATTTTCCGAAGGAAAATCAGAAGTAACAAAAGAGCAACCAACTTTATTTAAGCACTAATCTAGCAATTTTTTATATACG
>NZ_JBSHNU010000022.1:0-209 GCF_053601555.1 Lacinutrix sp. MEBiC02595
AGATACGACTACTTTACCAGTTGGAGCTACATTAACAGAAGGATCAGAGCCAACATCAGTAACGATAACAACAAATGGTAGTGTAGATGCAGGAATAGATGGTTATACTACAGCCGGAACAGTAACTGGAACCGTATATAACGATGAAGATGGTGATGGAATACAAAACGGAACAGAAACAGGATTTACTTCTCCAGTAACGGTATTTG
>NZ_JBSHNU010000023.1:0-405 GCF_053601555.1 Lacinutrix sp. MEBiC02595
TGCATCATTTGGATCTGTGTCGTTTGGCCCTTGAACGCCGTCTCCATCAGGATCTACTTCGTCTAAGTTACTTACTCCGTCACCATCACAATCTGCAGTTGCCCAGTCACTTGTTGTGTCTGTTAAATCTACATTTGTTAATGTTCCTCCGATACATGGATCGGTATCATTTGGATCCGTATCACTTGTTTCTCCATCACCATCACAATCTGTGATTGCTGTTACAGGTAATGTAATATCTGCTACAGTAAATTCACATGCATCGTTTGGATCGGTGTCGTTTGGTCCTTGAACGCCGTCTCCATCAGGATCTACTTCGTCTAAGTTACTTACTCCGTCTCCATCACAATCTGCAGTTGCCCAGTCACTTGTTATGTCTGTTAAATCTACATTTGTTAAATCTCC
>NZ_JBSHNU010000024.1:0-313 GCF_053601555.1 Lacinutrix sp. MEBiC02595
AGCTTTATTATTAAATTCAGCCAAGGTTCCTAATTCTCCGATTATAATTCCGTATTTGTATATTTTCTGTTCTTTTTCGGTCAAATGAAATGTTCTATCTCGTTAGTCTTTCTCAAATTACTTACAACGTGTTTGTATATGATTAGTGGCGTGTTTAAGTAACTAATTTAGTAAATAAAAACCGAATAGAAAATCTGCAAAGATTTTCGTAAACAAGCTAAAACCAGCCATTAATTATATACGGTGTTGTAAGCAGTTTTTAATCCGTTATAAATATAAATCATTATTCCGTTTATAATTAATGGAATTACTA
>NZ_JBSHNU010000025.1:0-297 GCF_053601555.1 Lacinutrix sp. MEBiC02595
ACCAACAAAAATTATTGGAAAATCTATAAGTTTGAACTTCCAACAAGGGAATAATTACTCAGATGAATAATGTAATCTGAAAAACGTTACGGATTGGATTCTGTTTGATTTTATAAACTAAGATAATTTTAGATTAAAAAAATCAATAAAGTAAACCAAGATTGAAAAGCTTGCGTTTATCGTTACGACTGAATTACACGCAGAAAAACCAATCTGTGCTAATCTGGACAGTAGAAACGTATCATTGCGCTTAAACCATTGCTAAAATCAGAATTCCTAAATTATATTTATATAAAA
>NZ_JBSHNU010000026.1:0-342 GCF_053601555.1 Lacinutrix sp. MEBiC02595
GTGGATTTGATTTCCGTAAAAGAAATCAAAGACGGAAGGGTTTTAGTATTGGTTCTCGATACAAAATTGCATAAAAAAAATGCAATTTCACTCGAACTGACAAAATCACTCGAAATGACAATTTTTGCTAAAAGCTAAAAGCTAAAAGCTAAAAGCTAAAAACTAAAAGCTATTCCGAGAATGAACCCCAAATCACAAAATCCCTTCCCTTTTTTCAAGGGAAGGTGGATTTGATTTCCGTAAAAGAAATCAAAGACGGAAGGGTTTTAGTATTGGTTCTCGATACAAAATTGCATAAAAAAAATGCAATTTCACTCGAACTGACAAAATCACTCGAAATGA
>NZ_JBSHNU010000027.1:0-366 GCF_053601555.1 Lacinutrix sp. MEBiC02595
ATGAAAATATGTTTTCATTTCGATAATACTTATGGGGACAGGTTTGCGTGATTACTCTTGTGAAATAACTAGAATAACTAAAAAGATACTTATTTACTGCTCCTTCCTTTAGCTAAAGGAAGGTGGTTTTTTGTGGTAACGAAAAAGTGGATGGTTTGTCGTAAAATAAGCAAAGCGCATTTTTAAATGTGGACTGTAGTAAAAGGATGGTCTGGTTATTTGCTAATGAAAAAGTACCTGTGTAGATTGGTCTGCAATAAGGATTGTAATGGTGTTCGTTCTGGAAACACCCATAAAGAGCGATACTCGGTATCTTTGATGATGCTATGTTTTTTTTGAAAAACACCCCTAAAGTCCCCTCAAGGG
>NZ_JBSHNU010000028.1:0-214 GCF_053601555.1 Lacinutrix sp. MEBiC02595
TTACGTTCTTAAACACGCAACAAACCATATACAAACACGTTATCTATAAGTTACTCACCAACAAAAATTATTGGAAAATCTATAAGTCTGAACTTCCAACAAGGGAATAATTACTCAGATGAATAATGTAATCTGAAAAACATTACGGATTGGATTCTGTTTGATTTTATAAACTAAGATAATTTTAGATTAAAAAGATCAATAAAGTAAACCA
>NZ_JBSHNU010000029.1:0-439 GCF_053601555.1 Lacinutrix sp. MEBiC02595
AGCAGAAGCAGCGGCACAAGTTCAAGCAGAGGAAGACGCAAGATTAGCAGCAGAAGCAGCAGCGCAAACACAAGCCGATGAAGCAGCCAGATTAGCAGCAGAAGCAGAAGCAGAAGCACAAGCACAAGCCGATGAAGCAGCCAGATTAGCAGCAGAAGCAGCAGCGCAAACACGAGCCGATGAAGCAGCAAGATTAGCAGCAGAAGCAGCGGCACAAGTTCAAGCAGAGGAAGCAGCCAGATTAGCAGCAGAAGCAGAAGCACAAGCACAAGCCGATGAAGCAGCAAGAAAAGCAGCTGAAGCAGCAGCGCAAGTTCAAGCCGATGAAGCAGCCAGATTAGCAGCAGAAGCAGCAGCAAAAGCGCAAGCCGATGAAGCAGCAAGATTAGCAGCCGAAGCAGCAGCGCAAGCACAAGCAGATGAAGACGCAAGATTAGCA
>NZ_JBSHNU010000030.1:0-496 GCF_053601555.1 Lacinutrix sp. MEBiC02595
ACCAGTAGTATCTCCGAAGTTCAGCGTTACTGTAATTGTAGATTCATTACCACAATCATCTGCAACGGTATAGGTAACAGGAAGCGAACCACAAGGACCACAAACTACGTTTAAGTTGTTGAAGTCGTAATTGGAAGTTACTTGACCAGCAAGATTCATATCACAGTTATCTGTAGCACAAGATTCAAGCGCAAGTATGTTAGCAGTATTCCAAGCATCTGCAATGGTTTCGTTATCATCTGCTGTACAATCTACAGACTCATCTGTAACTGTAGTACAAACTGTTAAATCTGGACCGATAGAATCGTTAAGCGTAAGAATGGCAACAAGTATAGTTTCGTTATCACAATCATCCGCAACGGTATAGGTAACTGTAATTGTACCACCAAGTCCACAAGTGGAAGCAAGGTTGGCAAAAGCATAATCTGAAGTTACATCGAATACCGCATCTGTATCACAAGAATCTGTACCACAAGATTGCAGTGCTAAAATATTA
>NZ_JBSHNU010000031.1:0-217 GCF_053601555.1 Lacinutrix sp. MEBiC02595
ACTGTATTTGCTGATTTAGATGGCGATGGTGTATTAGACGCAGGAGAGCCAACAGCAACAACGGCAGCGGATGGAACGTATACTATTCCAGGAGTACCAGCAGGAACAGTAGATATCGTAGTAGATACAACTACTTTACCAGCAGGAGCAAGTTTAACAGAAGGAACAGAGCCAACATCAGTAACGGTACCAACAAATGGTAGTGTAGATGCAGGAA
>NZ_JBSHNU010000032.1:0-1274 GCF_053601555.1 Lacinutrix sp. MEBiC02595
GAAAAGACCTATAGATAACAACGTATATAATTAATGGCTAGTTATAGCTTGCTTACGAAAATCTTTGCAGATTTTCTATTCCGTTTTTATTTACTAAATTAGGTGCTGAAACACGCCACTAATCATATACAAACACGTTAGGCAATATTAAAAAAACAGAATATCGAATATGATAAAAGAAATACAAATCCTTTCAGAGGGACTTTGGGAAAGTATAAAATCTGATTTGAAATTCTTTTCACCAATACAATTGTTTAGTAAAAAATTGGCGGAATTAGATTTTACAGAAAAAGGAGCACCAAAAGACGCTCTGTTATATTGGAATAAGATTGACGAATACTTTGAAAAATATAGGAAAAAGCCGAACACAGACCCTTTCTATTTCGAACCGCATTTGATTAGCACAAACAACGATTCTGTAAAGAGAATAGGGTTATTAATAAATCAATTGAATTCATTAGACGAGGAAAAACTTGAATCCGAAATTGATGATATAAAACCAAAGAAAGTTTCTAAATCAAAAGGCGGTGGATATGTTTTTATAGGTCATGGTAGGAATAAAATTTGGGCAAGATTACAAATCTTTTTGAAAGATGACTTAAATCAAAAAACACTAACATTTGAGGACGAATCAAGGACTAGCGAAACAATAATTAATATTCTGGATGAATTTCTAGATAAAACCTCTGTTGCAATTTTAATAATGACTGCCGAAGATGATACTGCGGATGGAAAAATAAGAGCCAGACAAAATGTGATTCACGAGGCTGGTTTGTTTCAAGGGAGATTAGGGTTTGACAAAGTAATTATATTAAAACAAGACGGAATTGAGGAATTTTCAAATATTGCAGGACTTCAATATATTCCGTTTTCAAAAGATAATATTGAACAGAGTTTTTATGAACTTCAAAGAAAGTTTAAAAAGCTAGGACTGATAAAATAACATTGCCTAACATCGTGTATATTTAATTGCTTGGTTCCCGCCTATTCGGAAAATCTTTACAGATTTTCTATTCCGTTTTTGTTTACTAATTTAGTAACTTACACACGCAACTAAGCATACACAAACACGTTATCTATAAGTTACTCACCAACAAAAATTATTGAAAAATCTATAAGTCTGAACTTCCAACAAGGGAATAATTACTCAGATGAATAATGTAATCTGAAAAACGTTACGGATTGGATTCTGTTTGATTTTATAAACTAAGATAATTTTAGATTAAAAAGATCAATAAAGTAAACCAAGATTGAAAAGCTTGCGTTTATCGTTA
>NZ_JBSHNU010000033.1:0-647 GCF_053601555.1 Lacinutrix sp. MEBiC02595
CTATCAGTAGAAGCTACGGTTTGAATTTCGTTGGTTGCATCTGTATCTTCATCTGCAGTAATATGATCTGCGATTGCAGTTTCATTGTCTGCAATAGCTGTGTTTTGTGTTGTTTGTTCCGTTTCTAAAGTGTTAATATCATCCGCATTAGTAGTGATTTGCGATTGTAAAGCAGTTTCATCAAAAGGAGTAACACTTAAATCGATATTGTTGTTTGCATCTGTGGTTACTGTAACCGAACTATCAGTAGAAGCTACGGTTTGAATTTCGTTCGTTGCATCTGTATCTTCATCTGCAGTAATATGATCTGCGATTGCAGTTGCATTATCTGCAATGTCTGAAGCGTTATCGGTAATTGCTGTATTTTGCGTAGTTTGTTCCGTTTCTAAAGTGTCAATATCATCCGCATTAGTAGTGATTTGCGATTGCAAAGCCGTTTCGTCATAAGGAGTAATACTTAAATCGATATTGTTATTTGCGTCTGTTGTTATTGTAACAGAGCTATCAGTAGAAGCTACGGTTTGAATTTCGTTGGTTGCATCTGTATCTTCATCTGCAGTAATATGATCTGCGATTGCAGTTTCATTGTCTGCAATAGCTGTGTTTTGTGTTGTTTGTTCCGTTTCTAAAGTGTCAATATCATCCGC
>NZ_JBSHNU010000034.1:0-249 GCF_053601555.1 Lacinutrix sp. MEBiC02595
GGTGTAAGTTAATGTTCCGTCATTATTATCCACCAATGTTGTTAAAGCTTCCAGGTTTGCTATGATTGCAGATAAATCTAATTGTGTAGTAACGCCATCTTCGTCTGTATAATCGATGTTTGTATTGTCTGTGTTTAAAGCGATCGAAGTAAGTGTTTCCAGATTAGCAACATCTAAAATAGTTGGGTTTCCATCTTCATCGGTGTAAGTTAATGTTCCGTCGTTGTTGTCAACTAAAGTTGTTAAAGC
>NZ_JBSHNU010000035.1:0-421 GCF_053601555.1 Lacinutrix sp. MEBiC02595
GCAAGCTAAAACTAGCCATTAATTATATACGTTGTTATCTATAGGTCTTTTCATAGTTAGCCAGAGTTCAGATGTTTAAATTTTTATATAAATATAATTTAGGAATTCTGGTTTTAGCAACGGTTTAAGCGCAATGATACATTTCTACTGTCAGATTAGCTCAGATTGGTTTTTCTGCGTGTAATTCAGTCGTAACGATAAACGCAAGCTTTTCAATCTTGGTTTACTTTATTGATCTTTTTAATCTAAAATTATCTTAGTTTATAAAATCAAACAGAATCCAATCCGTAACGTTTTTCAGATTACATTATTCATCTGAGTCATTATTCCCTTGTTGGAAGTTCAGACTTATAGATTTTCCAATAATTTTTGTTGGTGAGTAACTTATAGATAACGTGTTTGTATATGATTAGTGGCGTGT
>NZ_JBSHNU010000036.1:0-2175 GCF_053601555.1 Lacinutrix sp. MEBiC02595
CTAACTATGAAAAGACCTATAGATAACAACGTATATAATTAATGGCTAGTTTTAGCTTGCTTACGAAAATCTTTGCAGATTTTCTATTCGGTTTTTATTTGCTAAATTA
This sequence comes from Lacinutrix sp. MEBiC02595, assembly GCF_053601555.1. Lineage (NCBI taxonomy): Bacteria > Pseudomonadati > Bacteroidota > Flavobacteriia > Flavobacteriales > Flavobacteriaceae > Lacinutrix > Lacinutrix sp. MEBiC02595. Next base: position 110 of record NZ_JBSHNU010000036.1, read on the forward strand.
GGTGCTGAAACACGCCACTAATCATATACAAACACGTTGGCAATAATTTAAACGAACGATAATGACAAAAAACAATCTTTTAATAATTGGAACAATAATATTTTTATTAATATTTAATTTAAGTTGTAGCAGTGATAATACAGATAATGATATTGTTGAACCAACTGATGATTTTAACATTGAAAGCTATCATATTGCTTATGTCCAATTTGACACATCTATCTATTCACCAGATTTTCCAAATTATCCAGATTTTTCAGTAAAACTTGAATACGATGAACAAAGTAGGATGATTAAAAGAATTGGAGAAGTTTCACATGTGCCTTCTGGTGCTGGTATATTAAACATACTGACTGATTCTATATATTTTGATTTTCAATATGCTGCAAACAAAATACACCTAGTAAAAAAAAGAACTGCTGAAAGCAACATTACAATTCCAGAAAATGAAACTACTCTTGTTTTAGACAATGCTAATAAAATAATTCAGAAAATAATTTTTGAAGAAAAAAACAACCAGCATCTTTCAAATTATGATACTATATATTATAGTTATGATAATAATAAGCTAATTTCTTATATAAAAGCATCAACTCATATCTATCAATCTTCAAATATATCTGTAAGAGATATAGAAGAATCTGAATTATATTATTCTAATAATAATGTAGATAGCATTATTACAATTTCATCTACAAAATATAGCGATATACCAAATACTGTATATGAAGAAAAAGAAACAAAAAGATTTGGAGGTTATGATTCTGCATTAAATCCATTTAGAAAACTTCAACTTTTTGATGAGACTTTTTATAGGTCATTATCTGAAAATAATTTCACAGAATATGAAGAAACTTTTGATTATTATCATTATCCAAATTCTGATTATTCTCAAACTCCAATTCTAGTTCCATCAATTAATATAAATACAAGAACTTGGGGTTTTGCTTATGATGAAAATGGAGAATGGATTTATGATCAATATTAAAAACTATTGCCAACACCGTATATATTTTATTGCTTGGTTCTAGCTTGTTTACGAAAATCCTCGCGGATTTTCTATTCCGTTTTTATTTACTAACTTAGTTGCTTAATCACGCAACAAAGCATATACAAACACGTTAGGCACAATTAAAAAAAACTATGGAGAAAGAAAGAACATTTTCGGAATTTATAGAACATTTATGTTACAGACCAAAAATGTATTGTTTGGAAGGAAGTTTTAACGAAGTTTCGGCTTATATCCAAGGATATTGTTTTGCGAAAGAAACACCCATTAGTGGAACTAAATTCAATCGATTTGTCTGCTTAAAGAATTCTTTACCAACGAATTATATTTGGACTTACGTAATTAAAACTTGTTCGAAAAATGATAAAGACGGAATTTCGAATATAAAAGAAACAATTCTCGAATTTATAGAATTGTCGAACCGAATGAACGAAGAAGAATTATTGCAATTTGCTGTCGATAATGCAAATACGAAAGAAGGAGAACCAGAAAAGGTTTTTCGGAAATTCGAGAACGCTTTATTAGTAGGTAATAAAAAAATCATTCAATCCTTAATTTTAGATAACGATAAAGCAGATTTATTATGGAAAGGGAAATATCCAAGTTCCGTTACTGAAAAGCTAAATAAATTGTCAGAAAACCAACCAATAAAGAGAATTAAGGAATCTGAAAACGGAAAGTCAGTTGAATTAGTATCTTCAGGTTTCCCATTTACGATTGAACTGATATTAAAAAATAATGAATGGAAAGTTAATGCGGATAAAATAATAAAATTAAGAACTGAAAATAACTGTGCCTAACACCGTATATAATTTATTGCTAGTTCTAGCCTACTTACGAAAATCCTCGCGGATTTTCTATTCCGTTTTTATTTGTTAACTTAGTTGCTTAATCACGCAACAAACCATATACAAACACGTTAGCATAAATTTAAAAAAAATCAGAACTTAAAATGACCAAACGAATCAAATCTGAAGAAATTAAGAATAATTCATTTTTTTGGTATTTCTACATCAGTTTATTTCGTGGTTATGATGAAGCTAATGAAATTAATATT
>NZ_JBSHNU010000037.1:0-315 GCF_053601555.1 Lacinutrix sp. MEBiC02595
AGTCTTTCTCAAATTACTTACAACGTGTTTGTATATGGAAAGTTGCGTTTTTACCAGCGAGGATTTTCCGAAGGAAAATCAGAAGTAACAAAAGAGCAACCAACTTTATTTAAGCACTAATCTAGCAATTTTTTATATACGTTGTTATAAAATGTAGCTAAACATCCGATTAATCACGAATTACTTTGCCGTTAAGTTGCGCAATAAAAGGAGGAAAGCTAAACGTGTTTTGCTTTTACAGTTGAATAGCGAAAAGTGTTTTTTTTAAAACTCTTTGGAGCATTTTGCGATTGAGTAAGCATTTCCTGGCGAGCT
>NZ_JBSHNU010000038.1:0-272 GCF_053601555.1 Lacinutrix sp. MEBiC02595
ATTACTGTTTCTGTACTATTTGCTACACAGGCTGTTCCCGTGGTTGTATATTCTATAGTATACGTGACTCCGGAAACACCATTAGTCACTTCTCCAGTTACTCCGTTTATTATTGCCCCATCGGTTGGTACAGGATTAAACGTAAAACCCCCACCAAAATCTCCAGTAATATTTGCGGTTCCGCCATCACAAGTTGCTGTTGTATTAAAAGAAGCATTTCCAGACGTTAAAACAGTTACCGTTTGTGTGCTATTTATTCCGCAGGTTCCTGG
>NZ_JBSHNU010000039.1:0-279 GCF_053601555.1 Lacinutrix sp. MEBiC02595
ACTGTATTTGCTGATTTAGATGGCGATGGTGTATTAGACGCAGGAGAGCCAACAGCAACAACGGCAGCGGATGGAACGTATACTATTCCAGGAGTACCAGCAGGAACAGTAGATATCGTAGTAGATACAACTACTTTACCAACAGGTGCTACTTTAACAGATGGAACAGAGCCAACCGAAGTAACGGTACCAGTAAGTGGAACAGTTACAGCAGGAACAGATGGATATACTACAGCAGGAACGGTAACCGGAACCGTATATAACGATGAAGATGGTGAT
>NZ_JBSHNU010000040.1:0-446 GCF_053601555.1 Lacinutrix sp. MEBiC02595
TTTGACGAAACGGCTTTGCAATCGCAAATCACTACTAATGCGGATGATATTGACACTTTAGAAACGGAACAAACAACACAAAACACAGCTATTGCAGACAATGAAACTGCAATCGCAGATCATATTACTGCAGATGAAGACACAGATGCAACCAACGAAATTCAAACCGTAGCTTCTACTGATAGTTCCGTTACCGTAACAACAGATGCAAATAACAACATCGATTTAAGTGTTACTCCTTTTGATGAAACTGCTTTGCAATCGCAAATCACTACTAATGCGGATGATATTGACACTTTAGAAACGGAACAAACTACGCAAAATACAGCAATTACCGATAACGCTTTAGACATTGCAGATAATGCAACTGCAATCGCAGATCATATTACTGCAGATGAAGATACAGATGCAACCAACGAAATTCAAACCGTAGCTTCTACTGATAG
>NZ_JBSHNU010000041.1:0-214 GCF_053601555.1 Lacinutrix sp. MEBiC02595
TGTTCCTGCTGCAACTGTTCCATTTACTGGTATCGTTACTTCCGTTGGTTCTGTTCCTTCTGTTAATGTTACACCTGTTGGTAAAGTAGTTGTATCTACTACGATATCTACTGTTCCTGCTGGTACTCCTTCTATAGTATACGTTCCATCCGCCGCTGTAGTTGCTGTTGGCTCTCCTGCGTCTAATACGCCATTGCCATCTAAATCTGCAAAT
>NZ_JBSHNU010000042.1:0-263 GCF_053601555.1 Lacinutrix sp. MEBiC02595
CTTCAGTTTTACTTTTAGTTCCGATTTATCTAAGCAAATTTTGTTAATTATAAGTTAGGGAATTAGGTAAGCCAAAAACCAAAACAATAGCAGATAAAATAGAGGATTGACACTGTTTTTGCTAACGTGTTTGTATATGGAAAGTTGCGTTTTTACCAGCGAGGATTTTCCGAAGGAAAATCAGAAGTTAGTAAAAGCGCAACCAACCTTATTTAAGCACTAATCTAGCAATTTTTTATATACGTTGTTAGCAAATGCAGCTC
>NZ_JBSHNU010000043.1:0-235 GCF_053601555.1 Lacinutrix sp. MEBiC02595
CCAGCAGGAACAGTAGATATCGTAGTAGATACAACTACTTTACCAACAGGAGCAAGTTTAACAGAAGGAACAGAGCCAACATCAGTAACGGTACCAACAAATGGTAGTGTAGATGCAGGAATAGATGGTTATACTACAGCCGGAACAGTAACTGGAACCGTATATAATGATGAAGATGGTGATGGAACACAAAATGGAACAGAAACCGGATTTACTTCTCCAGTAACTGTATTTG
>NZ_JBSHNU010000044.1:0-254 GCF_053601555.1 Lacinutrix sp. MEBiC02595
GCCAGCAGGAACAGTAGATATCGTAATAGATACAACTACTTTACCAACAGGATCGACATTAACAGATGGAACAGAGCCAACCGAAGTAACGGTACCAGTAAGTGGAACAGTTACAGCAGGAACAGATGGTTATACTACAGCAGGAACGGTAACCGGAACAGTATATAACGATGAAGATGGTGATGGAACACAAAACGGAACAGAAACCGGATTTACTTCTCCAGTAACTGTATTTGCTGATTTAGATGGCGATG
>NZ_JBSHNU010000045.1:0-220 GCF_053601555.1 Lacinutrix sp. MEBiC02595
AACGTGTTTGTATATGGAAAGTTGCGTTTTTACCAGCGAGGATTTTCCGAAGGAAAATCAGAAGTAACAAAAGAGCAACCAACTTTATTTAAGCACTAATCTAGCAATTTTTTATATACGGTGTTATAAAATGTAGCTAAACATCAAATTAAGCACGAATTACTTTGCCGTTAAGTTGCGCAATAAAAGGAGGAAAGCTAAACGTGTTTTGCTTTTACAG
>NZ_JBSHNU010000046.1:0-3005 GCF_053601555.1 Lacinutrix sp. MEBiC02595
TTACGACTGAATTACACGCAGAAAAACCAATCTGAGCTAATCTGGACAGTAGAAACGTATCATTGCGCTTAAACCGTTGCTAAAATCAGAATTCCTAAATTATATTTATATAAAAATTTAAACATCTGAACTCTGGATAACTAGGAAAAGACCTATAGATAACAACGTATATAATTAATGGCTAGTTTTAGCTTGCTTACGAAAATCTTTGCAGATTTTCTATTCGGTTTTTATTTACTAAATTAGGTGCTGAAACACGCCACTAATCATATACAAACACGTTGTAAAACATTTGAAAAGGCCTAATAGTCAACTATTAAGATTTGATATTTTATTAACTCATGTTGTTTTTGGCTCAAAATTTGTACATTTGCATATAAATAATCCTAAAAAATGCTTAAAGAAGTAAAATATAATGATGTTACTAAATTTTTTGTTAGTCTTTCTAACGAAACAGGTAACTTATTGAGTAATTTAAAGCTTCAAAAACTACTTTATTATATACAAGCTTGGCATCTAGCTAAATTTGAAAAAGAACTATTTGAAGGAAAATTTCAAGCTTGGGTTCATGGACCAGTTTTACCAAGTGCTTACCATGATTATAAACAATATGGGTGGAAACCAATAAATGAAGAAATTGAAGAAGGCTTTTACCTTAAATTTATTGATAGTCTTAAAAAAGAACAAAAGATTTTATTAAAAGAAGTTGTTGAAGAGTATTTTGGAGAAAGTGCTTTCGATTTAGAATTAATGACTCATAGAGAAGAACCTTGGATTAAAGCTAGAAAAGGTTTAGCTATGGACGAACCATCGGAAAATATAATTGACAATCAGTGGATGATTGAATACTATAGTAAGTTTTTAATCGATGGCTAAATCTATCAGTAAACCGAAACATCTTCAAGATTCGGTTATTAAAAAAGCAAAACAATCATTAGAAATTAATCACGATGAATTTGTCAAATTTTCTTTTAAATATTTTCTAGAAGTCCCTGGGAAATTTGAGATTTCATCTAAAGAATCAGACTATTTTATTATATTAATAGATCGTTTAAAAGCATTATCTTCTTTTAAAGTAATGGAATTCTACGCTAATAGAAGCAATGCATTACGGTGTCATCCGATAGATTGGAAAGACACTTCTGAAGATAGTTTTTGCTTAAAAAATGAAGAACAACTTGTTGAAACACCTTATCAATTTGAATTAAGCGCTAATGAATATGGTAGAATTCACGGATTTCTAATTGATTCTACCTTTTATATTAGATGGTTCGACCCTGAACATAAATTATACTCATAAAAAGTAAGTCGTTATTATTAAAAATTTTGATAAAAACGTTTTACAACACCGTATATAATTAATGGCTGGTTCTAGCTTGCTTACGAAAATCTTTACAGATTTTCTATTCGGTTTTTATTTGCTAAATTAGGTGCTTAAACACGCCACTAATCATATACAAACACGTTGTAAGCAATTTGAGAAAATGGGAATACTATCAAAAATATTCAAGAAAAAATCTAACACGAACAAAGCGAGTTTGATTTTGGACGATAAAGGAATTAACTCAATTGGTGGAAAAGCAAGTTCTGAAATTAATATTCCCGAATTGGAAACAAGTCCGATAGTCTATTTTGGATGCATTTCCAAAAACGAAACTCATTTTCCAAAAATTGATTTTGACTTACATTTAGTTTGTCCAATATTCATTGACCTTCAATCACCTGTGTTTTTTGACTACTCAAACCCAAAAAAGCCAAAACTTATCAGAGATAACGTTACTTCGAACTTTAATCAGTTATTTGAAGACATTCCTTCTGATGCTTACATTGAATATAAACGGCTGAATTTCAAAATTGAAAATGCACCAACAGTAAAAATTAAGACTGGTGTTCACGAATTTGATATGGTTCCAGGCGAAATAGGACATACTGAACTACCGAACTGGATTCACGATGAGGAATGGCTTATTTGTCCGATTACTGGGAATAAAATGGAGTTTCTATTTCAGTTAGGAGATATTGATGATAGTGAAACTTTAAAAGGACAAGAAGTTTTAGACAAAGAATCTTTTGACCCTTACTTACACTTCGGACACGGATATTTATATGTATTTTACGAACCTGAATCCAAAGTTGTTGGATATTTAAATCAACTATAAAAAACTGCTTACAACACCGTATATAATTTATTGCTGGTTCTAGCCTGCTTACGAAAACCCTCGCGGATTTTCTATTCGGTTTTTATTTGCTAAATTACGTTCTTAAACACGCAACAAACCATATACAAACACGTTAGCAAACAGTTAAAGAATGACCTACGAAAAAATAATTATTGGTGCTGGAGCTTTAATGGGATTATTCCTTTTAAATAAAACCAAGCCTGTTTTTCTGAAAGTTACATTACTGATTTTAGTTTCATGTTCAATTCTATCGTTTTACCAAGATTCGGATCTTATAAACACAATTTCATTCTTAGGTTTTGGAATTTTAGCTTTGGTGTTTAGCATTTATAGCGGAATAAACAAAAAGTGGTTGAATCTGATTATTGGTCTATTTGCTTTTGTCTCTTTCTTTTTCAAAGTAATGTACTATCCTTATGCTAACGAACTAAAACTTTCAATGATAATCCCGATTATAATTTACATAGTTTTACTCATAAAAAATAAACTTGAAAACAACCAGCTATCGATATTGACAATTCTTGTGGCTTATGAATTAACGGAATTTCTGAAATTGATTACTCTGTGGATTGATTAAAAACCGATTTGCTAACACCGTATATAATTAATGGCTGGTTCTAGCTTGCTTACGAAAATTCTTCCGAATTTTCTATTTGGTTTTTATTTGCTAAATTAGTTGCTTACACACGCCACTAATCATATACAAACACGTTATCTATAAGTTACTCACCAACAAAAATTATTGGAAAATCTATAAGTCTGAACTTCCAACAAGGGAATAATGACTCAGATGAATAATGTAATCTGAAAAACGTTACGGATTGG
>NZ_JBSHNU010000047.1:0-248 GCF_053601555.1 Lacinutrix sp. MEBiC02595
TTGAAGTCGTAATTGGAAGTTACGTTATAAACACCATCTGCATCACAGCTATCTGAACCACAAGATTCAAGTGCAGCAATATTAGCAGTATTCCAAGCATCGGCAATAGTTTCGTTATCATCCGCTGTACAATCTACAGAGGTATCTGTAACTGTAGTACAAACTGTTAAATCTGGACCGATAGAATCGTTAAGCGTAAGAATGGCAACAAGTATAGTTTCGTTATCACAATCATCTGCAACGGTATA
>NZ_JBSHNU010000048.1:0-271 GCF_053601555.1 Lacinutrix sp. MEBiC02595
TATACTATAGAAGGAGTACCAGCAGGAACAGTAGATATCGTAGTAGATACAACTACTTTACCAACAGGTGTAACATTAACAGAAGGAACAGAACCAACGGAAGTAACGATACCAGTAAATGGAACAGTTGCAGCAGGAACAGATGGTTATACTACAGCAGGAACGGTAACCGGAACAGTATATAACGATGAAGATGGTGATGGAACACAAAACGGAACAGAAACCGGATTTACTTCTCCAGTAACTGTATTTGCTGATTTAGATGGCGATG
>NZ_JBSHNU010000049.1:0-1287 GCF_053601555.1 Lacinutrix sp. MEBiC02595
GAAAAGACCTATAGATAACAACGTATATAATTAATGGCTAGTTATAGCTTGCTTACGAAAATCTTTGCAGATTTTCTATTCGGTTTTTATTTACTAAATTAGGTGCTGAAACACGCCACTAATCATATACAAACACGTTACAGCACATATGACAAAAGAACTAACATTGTTACTAATTTTGATATCAGTGCTTCTTTTTAACTGTGATAAAAAGCAATCTGAGTTGGAATTTGAACAGTCAGTCATTTATGAAATATTTCCTGCTTTAATGGATTCTTTACATTATGATTTTCGACTAAAACCACCACGACCTCCTAAACCTATTTTTAACGAAAAGGGAAAAATAATTGGATCCGACACAACTGGAATTGGAAATGTATTAGCAGATTATAGAAAAAGGAAAACGGAACTCAAAACTGACTCTATCAAATTAGTAATTGCGATTAAAGACTCTGTCTATTCTCTTAAAATAAATGAAAGAGAACAACTATTAAAACATTTTTCAAAATATAACTTAATTCTTGATTCTAATGACTTGTCTATTGAATATAAGATTGACTTAGAAAAGTTGAAAGCCGACGACAAATTAGAATTTAAATATCGTTCGGAATTTCCAAAAGGTAGTAATATTTGGAAAAAAGAATACGACTTCTATTTGAATGAAACCACTAGCCTATCCAGAATTCAATTTGACTCAACTAAATCATTTGGTATTTTAAATAGTGGAATGGGTTGTGGAAAATTATGTGGAACTGGAGTAAGAGTTTTTATACGAAAAGTTAACGGAAAATGGATAATTGACGAAATTACAGTAAATGAAATAGCATAAATATACGTGCTGTAACACCGTATATAATTTATTGCTAGTTCTAGCCTGTTTACGAAAACCCTCGCGGATTTTCTATTCGGTTTTTATTTGCTAAATTACGTTCTTAAACACGCAACAAACCATATACAAACACGTTATAAAAAATAGCCGAAAATCCTCAATTTCAACAAACTGAATTTCTTAAAACATAAATAATCGGATTATTTCCTTACTCAAATCTTAATAAAATAATCGCGAACTCTGCTTACTCAATTCACGAATTGAATTCTTTGCGGAATTTTGACGCAAAGGAGAAATAAATCTTGCGCAGTTTTTTGAAGCCAAGGAAATTTTAGCTCGCCAGGAAATGCTTACTCAATCGCTAAATACTCCAAAGAGTTTAAAAAAAACACTTTTCGCTATTCAACTGTAAAAGCAAAACACGTTTAGCTTTCCTCCTTTTATTGCGCAACTTAACG
>NZ_JBSHNU010000050.1:0-1719 GCF_053601555.1 Lacinutrix sp. MEBiC02595
CCAAATTACTAAACATAACAACGTATATATAAAATAGCTAATTGGTTGTTTAATCAATATTTTTTGTTTCTTTATAAAATATATACAAGCCGGAAAGACAAGTCATTATTTAAACGCTACTTTCCATATACGTATACGTTATGCTCAATTTCTAAAAACCGAACATCTTTGAAAAAAATGAACTATTACAGACTATTACTTCTTTTATTAATTGTTCCATATTCAAATTTATTTGCTCAATCTTATGATGGTTTTTCAAATAAGGAAATTCAATCCGTATTTAAGCAATGGAATTTGGACAATTGGGATGATGGAGGTGAAATTTCTCGTTATATATTTTTAAATATGCCTGAATTTTGGACTCACGCCATTATCAATAGAGAAGGAAATATTAAAAGCCTGAAAGAAGATTACCGCAATGAAATCGAGGAGTTTGTTGTTACTTCTGAATTAGGACAAATGACACTTCAAGACTATGTCAAAACTAGCGAGAAAGTGGATGGTATGATAATATTGCAAGGAGACCGTATTGTATATGAAGCCTACCCAAGAATGTTTCCAAACGATAGGCATCTTTACTGGTCAGTATCTAAAGTGTTTGCTTCAACTCTTATAGCAATTTTGGAAGACAGAAAACAACTTGATGTAACAAAACCAATAGAACTTTATCTACCCGAACTTAAAGGGTCTGGATGGGAAAACGTTCCTGTTATTGACATTCTCGATATGGCTTCAGGAATTGATTGTCGTGAATGGGTTGATGGTGCTTTTGAAAACCCTGAAACTTGTTACTATCAATTTGAAGCAGCTCTTGGATTTCTAAAACGAACAGAAAAAACCGCAGACAATGCTTTTGACCACATTAAAACCTTGTCATCTGCAAAAACCTCTGGAGAGGTATTTGAATATACTTCAGTAAACACATTCGTTCTCTCTTGCCTCATAGAGAGAATCACAGGTCTTACCTATGCAGAAAATATTGAACGTGAAATTTGGCGAAAAATAGGTGCGGAATCTGATGCATTTATTACTCAAACAAATGGCACTAGTATTTCTCACGCAGGAATGAATTCTACACTTCGAGATTTAGCACGATTTGGCTATATGTTTCTGAACGAAGGTCGTTCAACTGAAAATGCTTTTGTTTCAAATGAATATTTTGATAAAATTCAAAAGCAAGGTCGTCCTCATTTGGTAACTGCATACGGTTCTGAAAATTACACGCTTGATAAAGAAGCTGTTCATCACAACACCTATCAATGGGACAAAGTAATGGAAGACGGAGATTTTTATAAAGGTGGTTTTAGCGGACAAGGTCTTTACATTTCACCTTCTCGAAATTTAGTGATAGCCTTTTTTGGAACTGCCGATGATAATGGAGTTTATAACGAATTAGATGATATTTCAAGACAGGTTTCTAAATCAAACCTTTTTGATTAATAAAAGAAATAAATTAAAACAGAGCATAACAACGTGTATATTTAATTGCTTTGGTAAGTGCTTATTTGGAAAATTCCTTCGGAATTTTCTATGGTAAGTATTTGTTTACTAAATTAGTTGCTTAACCGCGCAACTAAACATACACAAGACCGTTATCTATAAGTTACTCACCAACAAAAATTATTGGAAAATCTATAAGTCTGAACTTCCAACAAGGGAATAATTACTCAGATGAATAATGTAATCTGAAAAACGTTACGGATTGGATTCTGTTTGATT
>NZ_JBSHNU010000051.1:0-1548 GCF_053601555.1 Lacinutrix sp. MEBiC02595
TTAATCCGTTATAAATATAAATCATTATTCCGTTTATAATTAATGGAATTACTATAATTCCAATCAGATATTTTAGGTTTTCAGAATTTCCATATTCAATTCCGATTATAACGTTTCCAATTATCCATAAAATTGAGCTCATAGAAAAAATTCCCAACATCTTTTTTAAATTCCGTTTTAACCTTTCAACATCTTCGGTTTCATACTCTCTAAATTCAAGTTTTTCATTGTACTCTAATCCGTCTGCGTAAATAGAGTAGAAGAGAAATGAAAATCCAAAAATTATAATTAGCAAAATTTGTCCAATTAAGAATATTGGATTCAACTCGGATATAGATTTTATATATTCCAACGCTTTTCCAAAAAACAACATTACGAAGAAAAATAAGAGAGCAATCAGCCAACTTTTTGATTCAGTTCGTATGTATTTCTTAATGTTCATCGTTTTTTTCTCAAATTGCTTACAACGTGTTTGTATATGGTTTGTTGCGTGTTTAAGAACGTAATTTAGCAAATAAAAACCGAATAGAAAATCCGCGAGGGTTTTCGTAAGCAGGCTAGAACTAGCAATAAATTATATACGGTGTTACCACCAGTTTTTATTCCGTTATTATTTCATTCTCGGTTATTATTTCGTTTTTTGATTTTTTGTTCAATTTCCATAACCAATATAATCCGCCAAGTGGTATTCCGAAAGTCCAAACTGAACTTAAATATCCCATATATGAAAAGCTAATTCCGAATAGTATTTGAAAACTTAATAAACTAAAAGAAAGTCCATAAACTGCACTGTAAGTTATTGCAGGAACATTTAGGAAAATCACAGCAATATATTTCAGCCATTTTTTCTTTAGATTACTTTTCTTAATTTTTCTAATTATCCAAATGTTAAAAATCGGAACGCATATTGCTAAAATTCCAAATAGCCAGAACAAAGTCATATTCGGAATTTTCTCTTTTATGGCAAGAGTTTTAATGTTTAATATTTTATTTGAATCATCATCAAAAGTAATTTCGAAGACTCCAAAATCTGTATCATTTGAAAATTCAATTTGAGCTAAAGTTGTGTTTGGTGCTGTACTTTCTCCTTCTACTGTTGATAAAGTTTTTTCAGCTGTCATAAATTTAAAGTCTAACTCTTTTCCGAAATTATTTATTATTAAATTTCGAAAATTCCCTAAACTTATTTTTAACGTATCTATATTCGAGTTTTTGAAAGCTTTGTTTTCTATTGCCATAAAGTTCAGACTTTTTTCATAATCTTCTTCTATTAAAGCTTCTACAAATCCTTGAGTAGTGTCTTTGTAAGTAAATGAGTTTTTAATTAAATCGCAGTTTGTAAAAAGTGATAAAGTTAGTATCAGAAGTAAAACCTTGGTTAGTTTGTTCATTTTTTTAAATTGGTGGTAACGTATACGTATATGGAAAGTAGCGTTTAAATAATGACTTGTCTTTCCGGCTTGTATATATTTTATAAAGAAACAAAAAATATTGATTAAACAACCAATTAGCTATTTTATATATACGTTGTTATGTTTAGTAATTTGG
>NZ_JBSHNU010000052.1:0-371 GCF_053601555.1 Lacinutrix sp. MEBiC02595
GGAACAAACTACGCAAAATACAGCAATTACCGATAACGCTTTAGACATTGCAGATAATGCAACTGCAATCGCAGATCATATTACTGCAGATGAAGATACAGATGCAACCAACGAAATTCAAACCGTAGCTTCTACTGATAGTTCGGTTACAGTAACCACAGATGCAAACAACAATATCGATTTAAGTGTTACTCCTTTTGATGAAACTGCTTTACAATCGCAAATCACTAATAATGCGGATGATATTGACACTTTAGAAACGGAACAAACAACACAAAACACAGCTATTGCAGACAATGAAACTGCAATCGCAGATCATATTACTGCAGATGAAGATACAGATGCAACCAACGAAATTCAAACCGTAGCTT
>NZ_JBSHNU010000053.1:0-1089 GCF_053601555.1 Lacinutrix sp. MEBiC02595
CACCACAATAAACTGGAGCTTTGATGATGGTAACGGAAACACGATTTCTGTACCGCAAACCTATAATTATGATGATACAACAGATCCTGTAGCACCAACTTTATCTGCTGTTACCGTAGATTGTAACGGAACTTTAACTGCTCCAACAACGACTGATGTTTGTGCTGGATCGATTACTGGAACTACTACAGATACGCTTTCTTTTGTTGAAGGTGGAAGCACCACAATAAACTGGAACTTTGATGATGGTAACGGAAACTCTATTTCTATACCTCAAACCTATAATTATGATGATACGACGAATCCTATAGCTCCAACATTAGCTTCTGTTACCGTAGATTGCAACGGTACATTAACCGCTCCAACAACGACTGATGTTTGTACTGGATCGATTACTGGAACTACTACAGACACCCTTTCTTTTGTTGAAGGAGGAAGCACTACAATAAACTGGAGCTTTGATGATGGTAACGGAAATACAATTTCTGTTCCTCAAACCTATAATTATGATGATACAACAGATCCTGTAACGCCAACTTTATCTCCTGTTAATGTAGATTGCAACGGAACATTAACTGCTCCTACAACGACTGATGTTTGTGCAGGAACTGTTACGGGTACAACGACTGATACGCTTTCTTTTGTTGAAGGTGGTAACACAATAATCAACTGGAGTTTTGATGATGGTAACGGAAATACGATTTCTGTACCTCAAACCTATAATTATGATGATACAACAGATCCTGTAACGCCAACATTAGCTTCTGTCACTGTAGATTGCAACGGTACATTAACCGCTCCAACAACGACTGATGTTTGTACTGGATCGATTACAGGAACTACTTCAGATACGCTTTCTTTTGTTGAAAGTGGAAGCACCACAATAAACTGGATCTTTGATGATGGTAACGGAAATACAATTTCTGTACCGCAAACCTATAATTATGACGATACAACAGATCCTGTAACGCCAACATTAGCTTCTGTCACTGTAGATTGTAACGGAACTTTAACCGCTCCAACAACGACAGATGTTTGTGCTGGATCGATTACTGGAACTACAACAGATACCCTAAGTTTTTCTGAAGG
>NZ_JBSHNU010000054.1:0-253 GCF_053601555.1 Lacinutrix sp. MEBiC02595
TCACGCAAACCAGTCCCATAAGAATTATCGAAATGAAAACATATTTTCATCAAAAACACCCAACAAAGCCAATTAGAAAAACCTTAACACGAAGCAACCTCGCAGCAATGTCCCCTTGAGGGGACTTTAGGGGTGTTTTTCAAAAAAAACATAGCATCATCAAAGATACCGAGTATCGCTCTTTATGGGTGTTTCCAGAACGAACACCATTACAATCCTTATTGCAGACCAATCTACACAGGTACTTTTTCAT
>NZ_JBSHNU010000055.1:0-905 GCF_053601555.1 Lacinutrix sp. MEBiC02595
GGTGCAAATATAGATACCTTTTTCTTTCTGACAATACCTTTTTTAATCTTTTTTTTGATTATTTTTTTTGAAGCGTTCTAAGGCTTTAGTTTCAACCTTTTATAGCCTGAAGTTTTTTCCAAATTCAATGCCTGTAGTTTGATTTTTGCGTTAAGGATAGTAGCGATATCCTTTTTATGGGACTTTAGTCACTCGTTTTATAAATAATCGAAACCTATATATAAGGAGTTTTTACTTATTGAAATCTGAAAAATAAACAAAAAGATATAGCGGATAGCCTGACGTTACTTCATTCTTTTATTAAGTAACGGAACGCACAGCGAATTATAGAAAGAAATGGAACACAAGATTGGAATACCAATGAGCATATCTTATGTATTATTTAGTAATCATTCTATAAAAGTCGAATAATTATTAAAAACAATTTACCCCATCATTGGAGGTTGCTTTAGGGAGTCAACTAATTCTAAAAAACAACGACTACTTTTCTGTTCCTGGTTAAACAGGAACAAAAACTTAAATATTGCAATACCCTAATAAATAGGTTCCTCTATTTTTAGGGCCAATTGTATTAAAAAGCAAGGTATTCTCTGTCTGTTTTTTTATAGATGTTTCGTTCTAAGAAGCATTTACCATATATATATTGGTGAAGATTACGATCTTTAATTAAAGAATATAATAGAAAAGGATGTGGTTTCTATCGCTTATGCAGTAGCAAAAAAGTTTCTTCAACGTCATCCAGTTTTAACTATAATTTTCTATTGACTTTATTGCATAAAAAAATCCTCAACAAATAAATGCTGAGGATTCTCTAAAAAAGGCGACGACCTACTCTTCCACAATGTAGTACCATCGGCGCAAATGGGCTTAACTTCTCTGTTCGGAATGGTAAGAGGTGAGCCCCA
>NZ_JBSHNU010000056.1:0-288 GCF_053601555.1 Lacinutrix sp. MEBiC02595
AGATTCAAGCGCAAGTATGTTAGCAGTATTCCAAGCATCGGCAATAGTTTCGTTATCATCTGCTGTACAATCTACAGAGGCATCTGTAACTGTAGTACAAACTGTTAAATCTGGACCGATAGAATCGTTAAGCGTAAGAATTGCAATAAGTATAGTTTCGTTATCACAATCATCTGCAACGGTATAGGTAACTGTAATTGTACCACCAAGTCCACAAGTGGAAGCAAGGTTGGCAAAAGCATAATCTGAAGTTACATCGAATACCGCATCTGTATCACAAGAATCTGT
>NZ_JBSHNU010000057.1:0-910 GCF_053601555.1 Lacinutrix sp. MEBiC02595
CACCACAATAAACTGGAGCTTTGATGATGGTAACGGAAACACGATTTCTGTACCGCAAACCTATAATTATGATGATACAACAGATCCTGTAGCACCAACTTTATCTGCTGTTACCGTAGATTGTAACGGAACTTTAACTGCACCAACAACGACTGATGTTTGTGCTGGATCGATTACTGGAACTACTTCAGATACGCTTTCTTTTGTTGAAGGTGGAAGCGCCACAATAAACTGGAACTTTGATGATGGTAACGGAAATACAATTTCTGTACCGCAAACCTATAATTATGATGATACAACAGATCCTGTAACACCAACATTATCTGCTGTTACTTTAGATTGCAACGGTACATTAACCGCTCCAACAACGACTGATATTTGTACTGGATCGATTACTGGAACTACTTCAGATACGCTTTCTTTTGTTGAAAGTGGAAGCACCACAATAAACTGGAGCTTTGATGATGGTAATGGAAACTCTATTTCTATACCTCAAACCTATAATTATGACGATACAACAGATCCTGTAACGCCAACATTAGCTTCTGTTACTGTAGATTGCAACGGAACATTAACTACTCCAACAACGACTGATGTTTGTGCAGGAACTATTACGGGTACAACGACTGATACGCTTTCTTTTGTTGAAGGTGGTAACACAATAATCAACTGGACTTTTGATGATGGTAATGGAAACGCTATTTCTATACCTCAAACCTATAATTATGACGATACAACAGATCCTGTAACGCCAACATTAGCTTCTGTTACTGTAGATTGTAACGGAACTTTAACCGCTCCAACAACGACTGATGTTTGTACTGGATCGATTACTGGAACTACTTCAGATATGCTTTCTTTTGTTGAAAGTGGAAGCACCACAATAAACTGGAGCTTTGATGATGGTAAC
>NZ_JBSHNU010000058.1:0-262 GCF_053601555.1 Lacinutrix sp. MEBiC02595
ACAATTACAGTTACCTATACCGTTGCAGATGATTGTGATAACGAAACTATACTTGTTGCCATTCTTACGCTTAACGATTCTATCGGTCCAGATTTAACAGTTTGTACTACAGTTACAGATACCTCTGTAGATTGTACAGCAGATGATAACGAAACTATTGCCGATGCTTGGAATACTGCTAACATACTTGCGCTTGAATCTTGTGGTTCAGATAGTTGTGATGCAGATGGTGTTTATAACGTAACTTCCAATTACGACTTCA
>NZ_JBSHNU010000059.1:0-233 GCF_053601555.1 Lacinutrix sp. MEBiC02595
TTTCATAGTTAGCCAGAGTTCAGATGTTTAAAATTTTATATAAATATAATTTAGGAATTCTGATTTTAGCTACGGTTTAAGCGCAATGATACATTTCTACTGTTCAGATTAGCTCAGATTGGTTTTTCTGCGTGTAATTCATTCGTAATGATAAACGCAAGCTTTTCAATCTTGGTTTACTTTATTGATCTTTTTAATCTAAAATTATCTTAGTTTATAAAATCAAACAGAAT
>NZ_JBSHNU010000060.1:0-3448 GCF_053601555.1 Lacinutrix sp. MEBiC02595
CGTTAAGTTGCGCAATAAAAGGAGGAAAGCTAAACGTGTTTTGCTTTTACAGTTGAATAGCGAAAAGTGTTTTTTTTAAACTCTTTGGAGTATTTAGCGATTGAGTAAGCATTTCCTGGCGAGCTAAAATTTCCTTGGCTTTAAAAAACTGTGCAAGAGTTATTTCTCCTTAGCGTCAAAATTCCGCAAAGAATTCAATTCGTGAATTGAGTAAGCAGAGTTCGCGATTATTTTATTAAGATTTGAGTAAGGAAATAATCCGATTATTTATGTTTTAAGAAATTCAGTTTGTTGAAATTGAGGATTCTCGGCTATTTTTTATAACGTGTTTGTATATGATTAGTGGCGTGTTTCAGCACCTAATTTAGCAAATAAAAACGGAATAGAAAATCTGCAAAGATTTTCGTAAGCAAGCCAAAACTAGCCATTAATTATATACGTTGTTATCTATAGGTCTTTTCATAGTTAGCCAGAGTTCAGATGTTTAAATTTTTATATAAATATAATTTAGGAATTCTGATTTTAGCAACGGTTTAAGCGCAATGATACGTTTCTACTGTCCAGATTAGCTCAGATTGGTTTTTCTGCGTGTAATTCAGTCGTAACGATAAACGCAAGCTTTTCAATCTTGGTTTACTTTATTGATCTTTTTAATCTAAAATTATCTTGGTTTATAAAATCAAACAGAATCCAATCCGTAACGTTTTTCAGATTACATTATTCATCTGAGTAATTATTCCCTTATTGGAAGTTCAGACTTATAGATTTTCCAATAATTTTTGTTGGTGAGTAACTTATAGATAACGGTTTGTGTATGAGTAGTAAGGGATTAAATATACAATAAATTTCGAGTTAAGCACTTAGCCAAATTTGCAATTTTACTATTAACTTTTTTCATTTATTCGTCAAATTACAAATTTGGCGGACTTCATAAATATGCACCAACTTTCGGTTTGGCACTTAACCCTTATTACTTATACACGTTGTTACCACACGTTTTATTCCGTTCTTATTTGTTCATTTATTCTTTCCGCTGTCAAAGTATCTATCACTACTTTACTTTTAACTTTGATTTCAAGATAAGAAACTAATTCAAATTCATCTTCTCGATTATATGATTCGTACTCTTCAATTCTTTTGATAATTCCGTTTTTATCGTAATTGATGTTTGTTAGTTCTTCAAGTCCGTCTTTGGTAATTTGTGATTCTTTTATTTCAATTAAACGACCTTCTTTGTCGTAAGTTCTAATTTCTTTTTGTGAGTAATCTTTTCCATCATTGTAATATGTTTGGAAAATACCAATTCTTTGGTTTTTAGTATAATTATATTTACAATCCCAACGCAATTTTCCGTCATAGATTTGTGAAAGATTGATAAGTTTTCCGTCTTTGTTATATTCTCTTTTATAATAATAAGTAGAATCAAATTTCACGCCTTGATATTCCCCTTTTTTACTATACCAGTAAGCAGTTTTATTATATAAAGTGTCTGAAGTCTTGTCATACACTTTTTCCAAAATGATATTATTGTTTTTATCTAAATCGAAAACTTTATAATAATTATGGGTTAGATTTTTTTCGTAATCTGTTCCCCAAATATTCTCTTTTGCTTTATTTCCTTTTTCATCATATTCTAACAGTCTTATTTGGTTCAATAGTCTTAAATCCGTATTATGATACTTTCCGTAATTTATTGATTTTAGCAGATTGCCTTTTGAATCAAAATACATTTTTGAAGAAGGTCTATTACGCTTATTAGTTTTTCTTTTTGTCAATTCGTAATCCGAATTTCTTTTAAAACTGTGATTAATAAATTTTATTTCTATTTCTCCAATTTTATCCGTTAGATTTTGCCCGAATAAATTCAATGTAAAGAATATTGTTAGTATGCAGAAAGTTTCTCTCAAATGTGTGGTAACGTGTTTGTATATGGTTTGTTGCGTGTTTCAAGCACCTAATTTAGTAAACAATTACCGACCAAGAAAGTCCGCGAGGACTTTCGTAAGTAGGCGAGAAGCTAGCAATAAATTATATACGGTGTTGGCACCAGTTTTTATTCCGTTTCGTAAACTCGTTTTCTCAAAATTTCTTGATTTGCTATTAGTTCATTTTCAAGAACATCCTTTAAATGTATTGAGTTTCCGTCCGCTTTATAAAAAGTCCATTCTTTTGTTAATGTTCCACAATTAAGATTTGCTCCACCTTTGCAATTAGTTCCAACATTTCTAGCTGACAATTTATAAATACCATTTGCTTTAGTTTGTCCGTTAGGAAAATAATAACTCCATTCTCCAACTTTATATTCATAAAAGTCTGTAAAAGGAACAACGCCACAAACAGTATAACTGCCAGAGGAATAATTTCCTTTGGATTTTATTTCTCCATTTTCATAATATTCAGCCCATTCAGAGTCTCGCAATCCATTTTTAAGATTACCACTAATTTTCTTTTGTCCACTTGAGTAATATTCCACAAATAGACCATTATCAATTTTATCATTTGAGTAGTTTAGCGAAAATTGAATTTGACCGTTTGGATAGAAATAGTTGAATTTTTTTATTCTGTTTCCGTATGAATTTTTGTTAGCAGAGTTTCTTAAATCAATATTTTTATTTGTGTAATGTTGTTCTATTTTTACTTGTCCATTTTCATAAAAATCCATCCATTTTCCGTTTTTTACTCCAAGCGAATCGTAGGATTGTATTTTTTTATAGTTTCCATTTTCGTAAAATGTTTTTAGAAAGGTTTTATTTGAGAAAATATGTCCATTTTGAGCTGCGTCCAATCTATAAATTACACTATCTCTTATTTTCCCACTTTTATAGAAACTAGTTTTTAATCCAACTATCTTTTCGTTTTTGTAATTTTCAATTGTTTCTATTTTACCGTTTTGAAAGAATTGCTTGTATTCTCCATTCAATTTGGTTTTTTTTAATTCAAAAATTTTAGCTGGAATCGAATCGTTGTTTTTATAGAACTGAATCCATTGTCCATCAATATTTTGTTTCCAATCAAGTTTGTATTTTTCACGAATTACATTTTCTTTCCAATATGTTAAGTCGTTCATATACTTTTCGTCCTGACTTTCTGGAAAAAGCAAAAATTCTTTTCCAAGATATTCGACAGTTGAAATACTTTGAGCATTGCATAGCAAAAAGTTTAAAAACAGTAATAATATTGTAGTTAGAAGTTTCATTCTCAAATTGGTGCCAACGTGTTTGTATATGATTAGTGGCGTGTTTCAGCACCTAATTTAGTAAATAAAAACCGAATAGAAAATCTGCAAAGATTTTCGTAAGCAAGCTATAACTAGCCATTAATTATATACGTTGTTATCTATAGGTCTTTTCATAGTTAGCCAGAGTTCAGATGTTTAAAATTTTATATAAATATAATTTAGGAATTCTGATTTTAGCTACGGTTTAAGCGCAATGATACATTTCTACTG
>NZ_JBSHNU010000061.1:0-263 GCF_053601555.1 Lacinutrix sp. MEBiC02595
ACTGGATCAACATTAACAGAAGGAACAGAGCCAACAGAGGTAACCGTACCAGTAAGTGGAACAGTTGCAGCAGGAACAGATGGTTATACTACAGCTGGAACCGTAACCGGAACCGTATATAACGATGAAGATGGTGATGGAGCACAAAATGGAACAGAAACCGGATTCACTTCTCCAGTAACTGTATTTGCTGATTTAGATGGCGATGGCGTATTAGACGCAGGCGAGCCAACAGCAACTACAGCAGCGGATGGAACCTATAT
>NZ_JBSHNU010000062.1:0-444 GCF_053601555.1 Lacinutrix sp. MEBiC02595
GTTATCTGTACCGTTACATTCTATAGTTTCGTCTATTACAGTACAAGCCGTTAAGTCAGGACCGATAGAATCTTCAAGCGTAAGCGTTGCAGTAAGTATGGTTTCATTACCACAATCATCAGCAACTGTATAAGTAACTAGAATAGTACCACCAGCGCCACAAGTGGAAGCAAGGTTAGTAAATACATAATCAGAAGTTACATCGAATACTGCATCTGTATCACAAGAATCTGTACCACAAGATTGAAGTGCTAATATATTAGCAGCATTCCAATCGTTAGCAATTGTTTCGTTATCTGTACCATTACATTCTATAGTTTCGTCTATTACAGTACAAGCCGTTAAGTCAGGACCGATAGAATCTTCAAGCGTAAGCGTTGCAGTAAGTATGGTTTCATTACCACAAT
Organism: Lacinutrix sp. MEBiC02595; assembly: GCF_053601555.1. Lineage (NCBI taxonomy): Bacteria > Pseudomonadati > Bacteroidota > Flavobacteriia > Flavobacteriales > Flavobacteriaceae > Lacinutrix > Lacinutrix sp. MEBiC02595. Next base: position 408 of record NZ_JBSHNU010000062.1, read on the forward strand.
CATCAGCAACTGTATAAGTAACTAAGATAGTACCACC
>NZ_JBSHNU010000063.1:0-2570 GCF_053601555.1 Lacinutrix sp. MEBiC02595
AAACATAACAACGTATATATAAAATAGCTAATTGGTTGTTTAATCAATATTTTTTGTTTCTTTATAAAATATATACAAGCCGGAAAGACAAGTCATTATTTAAACGCTACTTTCCATATACGTATACGTTGGCAATAATTAAAAACCGAACTTATGAAACTACTTATTTACATCTATTTTATTAGCTTATTTCAAATAAATTGTAAAACTGACAATAAGAAAATTAATGAATCGGAAACTTTAGATAAGAATGGAATAGAATGTACAGAAAAAGGTTGCAATGGGAAATATATAGGTTCTGAATTTATAAACGGAAAAGATATTGCACATCAATTCTCGAATAAAATGAGTAATTCTGTTGGAAAAAAGCTAAAAGAACTCTATCACAAAAAGAATTATAAAAAAGTAGACTTTACTGAAATTGAAATGAGAACTCAAGGAATGGGAAGTGGAAAAGTTATTTATACCCTTTTTATTCCTTTTAAATCCGTTGACTCAAAATGTGAAGCTTATACTTCCTTTGACCACGTTGGAGGCTGGAATCATAAACCATCATTGGTAAGAAGAAAAAAAGAACTTCAAAATGTTACATTGAAAGGACACGAATTAAATATTAGTAATCTAAAAAAAACACCTGAAGGATTACAAGAATATTGGATTCAATGGAAAAATAAAGAAATACAATCAGATTGTGAATAAAAAACTATTGCCAACACCGTATATATTTTATTGCTGGTTCTAGCCTGCTTACGAAAACCCTCGCGGATTTTCTATTCGGTTTTTATTTGCTAAATTACGTTCTTAAACACGCAACAAACCATATACAAACACGTTGTGCGCAAGCTGAAAAAAATCGTAACTAAATGATAAACAAAACGATTGACATAAATGAATCCACTATAAAAAAGTATGTGGAATCCTTACGCCCTGAAAATCTTGAAATCAGAAAACAAGTAGATATTGGATATTCTTATGATGGAAAAGTTATAATTCTATTTGAAATTCGACCTGATTGGAACGACGAAAAAAAGAAACAACATTTTGATTTTGCCAAAATAAGATATTACAAATCAAGAAAAGAATGGAATTTGTATTGGATGCGAGCAAGTGGAAAATGGGAGATTTACGAACCGTTTCCTGAATCTAGTTATTTGGACAAAATAATAGAAATTATTAAAGAAGATAAACACGCTTGTTTTTTTGGATAATCCTAAACAAAATATCGTCAACAATATTGCGCAAGAATTGGATTGTGGAAACGACTGCTATTATAATTTTAAGACCAGCGAAATATTAGCAATTCCGAATTTCTCCCAACTATTCGACGAAGAAGAATTTAAAGAGTCTTTTAAAGAGTCTTTAAAAGAAAGCTTAAAAAAGTTAGAAAAGCATAAAGCTGATTTTATCAAAATCGAAGTTTTGGAAAGTTTTGAATCTTTTAAAATTATGGAGAGGTTTGTTGAGCAAATAACAGACAAAAAACTTCAAGTGGATTTAAAGAATGTTTTGAAAAACAAAAAACCTTTTCATAATTTTAAGCACAAAATTGACCATTCTGAATTTAGACAAAGTTGGTTTGAATTTAAGCAAAGTGAGATGGAAAAAATAGTGGAAAATCAATTAGAAAACGGAAAAGCCTGCGCACAACACCGTATATAATTTATTGCTAGTTCTAGCCTGCTTAAGAAAACCCTCGCGGATTTTCTATTCGGTTTTTATTTGCTAAATTTAGTGCTGAAACACGCAACAAATCATATACAAACACGTTACAGCACATATGAGAAAAACCATCGGTAAAGACATAATTCCACTTCTGATTTCAGCAATTCTTGTGATAATCTCAATCGGAATTACATTGCTTACGGATTACACTCTGAATTACAAACATTACTTTGGAATTGGACTCATTGGGATTTCTTCACTTCTTTATTTTAAAAACAAAAAACTATTTGTTTACTTTTTCGGATTCACCTTAATTCTCGGAATTGTCAATCTAATTGACATTTATTACTCAAACATAATTTTCGGAATTGGACCAATTAAATTCAATCCAATATTTCTGACTTTACTAATTATTTTCTTGGCATTGAATAAAGAACTGTTGAACAAATTATTTCCTGAAAAGAAACTGACTGAAAAAGACTTGGCGGAAAGAAATTCGGAAAAAGAAAAACTGATTAAAAATTACGAACTGAAATTCCAATCAAAAACGGAATCGGAATTAGAAAACATTGCGAACGAAAAAAGCGGATTTGTAGAAGAGGCAAAAGTTGCTTCGAAAAACATTTTGCGGAATAAATACGTGCTGTAACACCGTATAAAAATAATTGCGGTATATTGCTTAATCAAAAGTCGTTGCGTGTTTGTAACGTCTGATTTTCCTTCGGAAAATCCTCGCATACAAACCCGCAACTATTCTTATACATAAACGTTATCTATAAGTTACTCACCAACAAAAATTATTGGAAAATCTATAAGTCTGAACTTCCAACAAGGGAATAATTACTCAGATGAATAATGTAATCTGAAAAACGTTACGGATTGGATTCTGTTTGATTTTATAAACTAAG
>NZ_JBSHNU010000064.1:0-258 GCF_053601555.1 Lacinutrix sp. MEBiC02595
AACCTGGAAGCTTTAACAACTTTAGTTGACAACAACGACGGAACATTAACTTACACCGATGAAGATGGAAACCCGACTGTTTTAGATGTTGCTAACTTGGAAACATTAACATCCATTGCTTTAAACACAGACAATACAAACATCGATTATACAGACGAAGATGGCGTTACTACACAATTAGATTTATCTGCAATCATAGCAAACCTGGAAGCTTTAACAACATTGGTGGATAATAATGACGGAACATTAACTTACACC
>NZ_JBSHNU010000065.1:0-293 GCF_053601555.1 Lacinutrix sp. MEBiC02595
AAGTATCTTTTTAGTTATTCTAGTTATTTCACAAGAGTAATCACCCAAACCTGTCCCATAAGAATTATCGAAATGAAAACATATTTTCATCAAAGATACCTAACAAAGTCAATTAGGAAAACCTCAACACAAAGCAACCTCGCAGCAATGTCCCCTTGAGGGGACTTTAGGGGTGTTTTTCAAAAAAAACATAGCATCATTAAAGATACCGAGCATCACTCTTTATGGGTGTTTCCAGAACGAACACCATTACAATCCTTATTGCAGACCAATCTACACAGGTACTTTTTCAT
>NZ_JBSHNU010000066.1:0-223 GCF_053601555.1 Lacinutrix sp. MEBiC02595
GGATAGTAGAAACGTATCATTGCGCTTAAACCGTTGCTAAAATCAGAATTCCTAAATTATATTTATATAAAAATTTAAACACCTGAACTCTGGCTAACTATGAAAAGACCTATAGATAACAACGTATATAATTAATGGCTAGTTTTAGCTTGCTTACGAAAATCTTTGCAGATTTTCTATTCGGTTTTTATTTACTAAATTAGGTGCTGAAACACGCCACTAA
>NZ_JBSHNU010000067.1:0-4935 GCF_053601555.1 Lacinutrix sp. MEBiC02595
AAAAGACCTATAGATAACAACGTATATAATTAATGGCTAGTTTTAGCTTGCTTACGAAAATCTTTGCAGATTTTCTATTCCGTTTTTATTTACTAAATTAGGTGCTGAAACACGCCACTAATCATATACAAACACGTTACCTGTAATTTATGAGGAACATCCTGTTAATCATTTTAGCTTTTGTAACTATTGGTTGTAAACCTCCAAAAAGGCAGTCTGTTCAACAGTTGAATGTTTTGTTTATTGGAAATAGTTTGACTTACTTTCACGAAATGCCTCAGACTCTTCAAAAGATGCTTAATGAAACTCATTCCAGAATTAAAGTTGAGCAAAGTACTTTTCCTGGAATGTCTTTGTCTGCACATTTAGATAATATAATTGAATCCAGAACTGAAAATGGAATAAGTACTAGGAAAAAACTGGATGGAGAAATTACGGAAACTGAAAAAAAGATAGCCGAAAAAAAATGGGATGTTGTCATTCTTCAAGAAGGAACTGTTCGTCTATTAATTCCAGAGGTTAGAGAGTATAATGTAGAAACAGCTATTTCTGCCATAAAAAAATTAATTCCAAACCCTAACTGTAAATTTATTTTATTCAAGACCTGGCCTTCTAAAAAGGAATATCCAAAAGAATATTGTTATTCCGCAAGATCAATAAACCAATCGATGGAAAAAGACAAATACTGTTCGCCAATTATAGAAAATTTGGAACAAGAAATGAAGTTGATTAATAAGTCTTATAATTTAGTTGCAAAGAATAATAAAATATCAAAATCTGAAAATGGAAATAAATACTATGAAGTTCTTACAAATTATCCTGAAATTGAACTTTATGAAGATAACAGTCATCCAAATAAATATGGATCGTTTTTAAACGCTTGTATTTTTTACCAAATGCTTACTGGAATCAAAGCAACTGAATTAAAATATAATGGTGAAATTGAAATAAATACTGCAGAATTATTAAAACAGGTTGCGGAATAAAAACTACAGGTAACACCGTATATAATTTATTGCTAGTTCTAGCCTGCTTACGAAAACCCTCGCGGATTTTCTATTCGGTTTTTATTTGCTAAATTAGGTGCTGAAACACGCAACAAATCATATACAAACACGTTAGCAATAATTATGAACAAACTAATTGCACTAATTTTAATTTTGTCATCATTCTCGTGTAATGCGCAAGAAAAGTGCATTGACAATGAAAATATTGGTTTAGGTGGAGATTTTAATTCAATAGATTACACTTTTAGATGTCCAACTTATAATTTTTCATTTACTGGTGATAAATCTAAAGAATGGAATATTCTGAATAACCCAATTGACATTAATCAAATAGCTGACAAAGTATTACCTATTAAAACTCGATTAGAGAATAAAATAAAAGAGTACGCTGGAGAAAAGTTGTTTTCTAAATTAGAATTTTATTCTGTCCAAATTAGCTATCCCGACAGTATTCAAAAGTTTAAAACAAGAGGACCATCTGTTGATATGGAAAAGTGCAATGCTAAATATTTTTTTGACTATTACTTTATACCAACAGATTCGATAAAATATTGTGTTGGAATAGCATTAGATGAAAACGAAAATATTGTGTCTGAATTCAATTTTCCATCAAAATCTGACTATAAAATTATTGATGATAATTTAGATTTATGTGAAGTAATAGAAATAGCAAAAGAAACGAACAATGAAATTGAGCCGATTGACAAAGTATCTTTTGAATTTGACCCAAAAAACAAAGTGTTTTACTGGTCAATAACTCAAAAAATCATCGATATGAAAGAAGGAGAAAATGAATATAATGCAATAGCGATTGATGCTGCTGATAAGACTAAAGTTATATCTTTTAAGCGAAAGACATTTATACAGTACTAAATAACTATTGCTAACACCGTATATAATTTATTGCTAGTTCTAGCCTGCTTACGAAAACCCTCGCGGATTTTCTATTCGGTTTTTATTTGCTAAATTTAGTGCTTAAACACGCAACAAACCATATACAAACACGTTGGCAAACATTAGATGAAACTCAAATTAGACATATCGAACATAGATTTTGTGGATAGCAATATTGTAGATTTTTACGATAGCAAAACCATATTCTTTGAACCGACAAATGAATTACCTGAAACTGTATCTTTTCGAATTTGGGGAGCAGATATTGAACGCGATTTTAAATGGGAAGAACATCTAAATATTTCTGATTTTCCGAATATTGAAAACATTTTGAATAATAAGGAAGGTCGTTTCACTATAAAAGGATTTGCTACATTGACTTTTGAAAACGTAATTGGCGGAGAAATCTCTATTTCGCCTTATGACAAAGGAAATGTTGTAAAACTAAAGAACGGAGAAACGCAAACTTTTCGCAGAGAATGGAATTTAGACAAGGTTGACAATAGTTGCTTTAAATATTGGTTTGATACCTCAATCTACTTTCCATACGGAGCTTGTGACTTAAAAATATACTCTAAAGGAAAAGTTTGGTTTGAATTTAATCCAAAGGATTGTGTAAATTATTTGGATTACATAACTGACAAAAATCGGAATGAAACTTTTTGGGGATATTTGAGTGATAAAGAATTAGGTACGAATTCAATTAAATATGAAAATATTGCCCCTGAAAAATAACGATTTGCCAACACCGTATATAATTTATTGCTGGCTTCTCGCCTACTTACGAAAGTCCTCGCGGACTTTCTTGGACGGTAATTATTTACTAAATTAGTTGCTTGAAACACGCAACAAACCATATACAACAACGTTGCCATTAATTTGAAAAAAACGAACTACAAATCAATATTAAAAGCATTTATTCCAATCGGAATTATACTTTTTTTAATTCTATTATCTGAATTAAGAACAGAAGGTTCTTTTGGAGGATTAGTTGACTTTTTTAAATATTTGTTCTTTATAGTTTTCGGAATTATAGTATTTATTTACACTTCTGTAAAACAAGGAAAAAAGATTAAAAACAAAATTGAAATTAAAGAAGCGAAAATTATTTTGACTTTACTCTTAATTTCGACTTTTATAGCAATCAGTTCTTTTTGGTTTCCGAAAGATTTTTTTGACAAAGAATCCGAATTTATCGCAAATGATATTTTTGGAAATGAATTAAGATTATTCGAAAATGGAAAATATATGTTGCGGACAAGAGATTACGAATGGACTACTATTGACAGAGGAATTTACAAAATTAATGACAATGTTATTTTTTTAGGCGAGGAAGTAAAGGAAAAAATCTGGGGAAAAAGAGCCAAAAAGTATCTGATTAAAAACAAAAATCTGATTCCAATTTACTCAAACGGAATTGAAACGGATTCAACTGAATTTTTGACAATAAAACTGAATAAAAACTAATGGCAACAACGTGTATAATTAATGGCTTGTTCTCGCCTACTTACGAAAATCCTCGCGGATTTTCTATTCAGTTTTTATTTACTAAATTAGGTGCTTAAACACGCCACTAATCATACACAAACACGTTACCCAACATTTGAGAAAAACAATCGTCATAACATTTATATTTCTGACTTTAATATTAGTTGGATGCGGAACTACAAATAAAGTATTCCAAAACGAACGGATTTTTACTTATGAAAATCTGAATTTGAATTACGCACTCGAACTTGAAAAAAAACTAAAATCGGAAGATATTTCTCGAAAACACAAAGTCGGAATTGGAGAAAATATTTATCCGAATAAGGACAATTATGAACTCGAAATTTCACGAGATTTTAAACGAATAATAAAACCGAATTTCTCACTCGAAGTTGGTTACTATTTCACAAAGGACAGTACAATCCGAGTTATTACTTACGAATGGAATGATTTAAAACAAAAAAGTTTCAAAACCAAAAAACAAAATCTTAAAACGAAAAAAGTGTTTGAGAAAAAGTTTGCGGAATTGATTAAAATGCTAACTGAAAAATACGGAGAACCAACCTTTTCGGAAATACAGTCTAAAAACACAAAAGATGACGGAACTTATCGAGACGGAATAAAATGGCTGAATAAAAACGGAACGAATGCATATTTATTTACTTTTGGAAACCCGAAAGGTTCGTATAATCAAATAAGATTATCTATTTATCCGAATTAAAAACGTTGAGTAACAGATGCAATTAAAAGTTAAAAACATTTCTATTATATTTTTTCTGATTAATGCTATTCTTCTAATAATCAATATTAAATATAAGGACGAAATTGTAAGTGTAATTCATGATTTAGATCATGCAAAACTCTTTTTTTATCTTGGAATTTTATGTTTTGTCACCTACTTAATAATATCAAAATTAAAAAAAGCTTTTACCATTTTATTATCTATGGCAATCATCTCTTTTTGCTTCTCAATGTTTTTCAACTTACGTTTAGCAAAAGACAATTATGACAGAATCCAATGTGAAAAAGGAATATCTGAATATTTTAAATATTTTGAATACGAATCTTGTGAAAAAATAAAAAATCGATTTGAGGAAGACTTGATAAATGGAGAACTCAAATATTTCCAGGACGAATATGATTCCGATTTGGAATTTGAAGAAAGACTAAAAGATAAAAATGCTATCGAGCTTATCGGAATAAGTTGTACTAGGTTTACTTCAATGGATTGTTATAACGACTTGGTGAAAGACTATATAAGTAAAAAAGATAATTGAATAAAAACGTTGGGTAACATCGTGTATAATTCATTGCTTGGTTCTTGTTTTTTCGGAATAATCCTGCGGATGATTCCTATGGTTCGTTTCTTTTTGTTAAATTTAGTTGCTGAAACACGCAACGAAATCATACACAAACACGTTATGTTTAATAATCCCAGACTTCTGGAACTTCCCTTGTTCATTGCAATTAGCCCATTGTAAATTACAGAGTTTGCAATAAACTTGAATTGGAATACTGGATTTTGAGGAATAATTGTACCAACCCA
>NZ_JBSHNU010000068.1:0-267 GCF_053601555.1 Lacinutrix sp. MEBiC02595
TAAATTATTGGTTAAATTTAACCTAAACCATTAGTAATTAATATGATATAAGTCATGTGATAATTATTACCTACAAAATGCAACCTCTATTTCTAGGTTTTTACCTATTTACAAATACACCTAACGATCTAATCCTTTTAATAAAAATGACAAATCAATTTATCTCTTAACATTCCTATTCCCAACCCAATTCCGTAAATTTGTTGTCTCAAAAAAGCATAAAAAACACAAGTAAATGATAAGGGAAAAAGTTTTGGAAGCAATCAT
>NZ_JBSHNU010000069.1:0-551 GCF_053601555.1 Lacinutrix sp. MEBiC02595
ATTCCCTTGTTGGAAGTTCAGACTTATAGATTTTCCAATAATTTTTGTTGGTGAGTAACTTATAGATAACGTGTTTGTATATGATTAGTGGCGTGTTTCAGCACCTAATTTAGTAAATAAAAACCGAATAGAAAATCTGCATAGATTTTCGTAAGCAAGCTAAAACTAGCCATTAATTATATACGTTGTTATCTATAGGTCTTTTCATAGTTAGCCAGAGTTCAGATGTTTAAATTTTTATATAAATATAATTTAGGAATTCTGGTTTTAGCAACGGTTTAAGCGCAATGATACGTTTCTACTATCCAGATTAGCTCAGATTGGTTTTTCTGCGTGTAATTCAGTCTTAACGATAAACGCAAGCTTTTCAATCTTGCTTTACTTTATAGATCTTTTTAATCTAAAATTATCTTAGTTTATAAAATCAAACAGAATCCAATCCGTAACGTTTTTCAGATTACATTATTCATCTGAGTAATTATTCCCTTGTTGGAAGTTCAAACTTATAGATTTTCCAATAATTTTTGTTGGTGAGTAACTTATAGATAACG
>NZ_JBSHNU010000070.1:0-248 GCF_053601555.1 Lacinutrix sp. MEBiC02595
GGGTTTCCATCTTCATCGGTGTAAGTTAATGTTCCGTCATTATTATCCACCAATGTTGTTAAAGCTTCCAGGTTTGCTATGATTGCAGATAAATCTAATTGTGTAGTAACGCCATCTTCATCCGTATAATCGATGTTTGTATTATCTGTGTTTAAAGCAATGGATGTTAATGTTTCCAAGTTAGCAACATCTAAAACAGTCGGGTTTCCATCTTCATCGGTGTAAGTTAATGTTCCGTCGTTGTTGTC
>NZ_JBSHNU010000071.1:0-460 GCF_053601555.1 Lacinutrix sp. MEBiC02595
TCAACAAAAGAAAGCGTATCAGTCGTTGTTCCTGTAATCGATCCAGCACAAACATCAGTCGTTGTTGGAGCAGTTAATGTTCCGTTGCAATCTACAGTAATAGAAGCTAATGTTGGAGCTATAGGATTCGTCGTATCATCGTAATTATAAGTTTGCGGAACAGAAATAGAGTTTCCATTACCATCATTAAATGTCCAGTTTATTGTGGTGCTTCCACTTTCAACAAAAGAAAGCGTGTCTGTAGTAGTTCCAGTAATCGATCCAGCACAAACATCAGTCGTTGTAGGAGCAGTTAATGTTCCGTTACAATCTATAGTAACAGAAGCTAATGTTGGAGCTATAGGATTCGTCGTATCATCATAATTATAGGTTTGTGGTACAGAAATAGAGTTTCCATTACCATCATCAAAGTTCCAGTTTATTGTGGTGCTTCCACCTTCAGAAAAACTTAGGGTATCTG
>NZ_JBSHNU010000072.1:0-331 GCF_053601555.1 Lacinutrix sp. MEBiC02595
TACTACAGCCGGAACAGTAACTGGAACCGTATATAATGATGAAGATGGTGATGGAACACAAAATGGAACAGAAACCGGATTTACTTCTCCAGTAACTGTATTTGCAGATTTAGATGGCAATGGCGTATTAGACGCAGGAGAGCCAACAGCAACAACAGCAACAGACGGAACCTATACTATAGAAGGAGTGCCAGCAGGAACAGTAGATATCGTAGTAGATACAACTACTTTACCAACAGGAGCAAGTTTAACAGAAGGAACAGAGCCAACATCAGTAACGGTACCAACAAATGGTAGTGTAGATGCAGGAATAGATGGTTATACTACAGCC
>NZ_JBSHNU010000073.1:0-282 GCF_053601555.1 Lacinutrix sp. MEBiC02595
GGATAGTAGAAACGTATCATTGCGCTTAAACCGTTGCTAAAATCAGAATTCCTAAATTATATTTATATAAAAATTTAAACACCTGAACTCTGGCTAACTATGAAAAGACCTATAGATAACAACGTATATAATTAATGGCTAATTTTAGCTTGCTTACGAAAATCTTTGCAGATTTTCTATTCCGTTTTTATTTACTAAATTAGGTGCTGAAACACGCCACTAATCATATACAAACACGTTGCAGCACATTTAAGAGAAACCTTGGAACTGATAGAAAAAGAC
>NZ_JBSHNU010000074.1:0-244 GCF_053601555.1 Lacinutrix sp. MEBiC02595
TGCTGTAACTGTTCCACTTACTGGTACCGTTACTTCGGTTGGCTCTGTTCCATCTGTTAATGTCGATCCTGTTGGTAAAGTAGTTGTATCTATTACGATATCTACTGTTCCTGCTGGCACTCCTTCTATAGTATAGGTTCCGTCTGTTGCTGTTGTTGCTGTTGGCTCTCCTGCGTCTAATACACCATTGCCATCTAAATCTGCAAATACCGTTACTGGAGAAGTGAATCCCGTTTCTGTTCCG
>NZ_JBSHNU010000075.1:0-278 GCF_053601555.1 Lacinutrix sp. MEBiC02595
GCAGCGGCACAAGTTCAAGCAGAGGAAGACGCAAGATTAGCAGCAGAAGCAGCAGCACAAACACAAGCCGATGAAGCAGCCAGATTAGCAGCAGAAGCAGAAGCACAAGCACAAGCCGATGAAGCAGCAAGATTAGCAGCAGAAGCAGCGGCACAAGTTCAAGCAGAGGAAGACGCAAGATTAGCAGCAGAAGCAGCAGCGCAAACACAAGCCGATGAAGCAGCCAGATTAGCAGCAGAAGCAGAAGCAGAAGCACAAGCACAAGCCGATGAAGCAGC
>NZ_JBSHNU010000076.1:0-281 GCF_053601555.1 Lacinutrix sp. MEBiC02595
TTTAATCTGCAAGACAAAATGTCTGTTTTTGTGAATAATAGGGTGACTTTTTGTCTATTTCTGTAATTACGTTTACTGATAGTAAGTTTGCAAAAATGTTTCGACAAAAAGAATGATTTATATCAGTAAATGGATATTAAAGTGTTTAATTTAAAATTAATTCCATTTTCGAGGAAATAAAAAATAGAATGTATGTTTAAAAAGCTATTCGGTTCATCAGAACCAAAAGAAGAAAAAGTATTGCCTTGGATACCTTTGAATGCTATGCCGCAATTGCAATT
>NZ_JBSHNU010000077.1:0-259 GCF_053601555.1 Lacinutrix sp. MEBiC02595
TGCTGTAACTGTTCCACTTACTGGTACCGTTACTTCGGTTGGCTCTGTTCCATCTGTTAATGTCGATCCTGTTGGTAAAGTAGTTGTATCTATTACGATATCTACTGTTCCTGCTGGCACTCCTTCTATAGTATAGGTTCCATCCGCTGCCGTTGTTGCTGTTGGCTCTCCTGCGTCTAATACGCCATTGCCATCTAAATCTGCAAATACAGTTACTGGAGAAGTGAATCCGGTTTCTGTTCCGTTTTGTGTTCCATCA
>NZ_JBSHNU010000078.1:0-261 GCF_053601555.1 Lacinutrix sp. MEBiC02595
ATTTCTCAGATTTACGCAGAAATGAGACTAAAAGAATCTGTGGTAATCGGTGTAATCAGCGGGAGAAAAAACAAGTAATTTATGGAAGAAAAAACAGAAAATGAATTATCCTATATAATCAGAGGAGGGATTTTTAAAGTCTATATAGTAAACTTCAATTTTGCTAGTATAATAAAAGGGATTTTTAGAAAAGTAAACGGGTTATAAAGTAGTTCCCCGCGGATTTCTCAGATTTACGCAGAAAGGAGACTAAAAGAATCT
>NZ_JBSHNU010000079.1:0-509 GCF_053601555.1 Lacinutrix sp. MEBiC02595
GGTAACTGTTTTAACCTCCGGGAATGCTTCTTTTACTATGACTGCAAATTGTGATGGCGGAACCGCAAATATCATAGGAGATACTGGCGGAAGTTTTGTTTTTAACCCAATAGCAACGGATGGTGCAATAATAAACGCAACTAGCGGAACAGTAACCAACGGAATTTCGGGAACTAGTTATACGGTAGAATATACAAGTCCGGGAACTTGCGGAGTAAATAGCACGCAATCCGTAACGGTTTTAACCTCCGGGAATGCTTCTTTTACTATGACTGCAACTTGTGATGGCGGAACCGCAAATATTACTGGAGATTTTGGTGGGAGTTTTACGTTTAATCCAATACCAACCGATGGAGCAACAATAGATGCAACTAGCGGAGTGGTAACTAATGGGATTTCAGGAACCACATATACGATAGAATACACGAGTCCAGGAACCTGCGGAACAAGTAGCACACAAATGGTAACTGTTTTAACCTCCGGGAATGCTTCTTTTACTATGACTGCAA
>NZ_JBSHNU010000080.1:0-1010 GCF_053601555.1 Lacinutrix sp. MEBiC02595
AATCCGATGCCAACGGATGGCGCAACAATAAACGCAACTAGCGGAACGGTAACTAATGGAATTTCTGGAACAACCTATACGATAGAATACGCAAGTCCAGGAACCTGCGGAACAAGTAGCACACAAACGGTAACTGTTTTAGCCTCCGGAAACGCTTCTTTTAATACGACAGCAACCTGTGATGGCGGAACATCAAATATCACAGGAGATCTTGGTGGAAGCTTTACTTTTAATCCGATACCAACGGATGGCGCAACAATAAACGCAACTAGCGGAACGATTACTAATGGTATTTCTGGAACAACCTATACTATTGAATACACGAGTCCAGGAACCTGCGGAACAAGTAGCACACAAACGGTAACTGTTTTAACCTCCGGAAATGCTTCATTTTCTATGACAGCAACCTGTGATGGCGGAACCACAAATATCACAGGAGATCTTGGTGGAAGCTTTACGTTTAATCCGATACCAACCGATGGAGCCACAATAAACGCAGCTAGCGGAGTGGTAACTAATGGTGTTTCAGGAGCGTCCTATACTATAGAATACACGAGTCCAGGAACCTGCGGAACAAGTAGCACACAAACGGTAACTGTTTTAACTTTAGGAGACGCTTCTTTTACTATGACAGCAACTTGTGATGGCGGAACATCAAATATCACAGGAGATCTTGGCGGAAGCTTTACTTTTAATCCGATCCCAACCGATGGAGCAACAATAGATGCAACTAGCGGAGTGGTAACTAATGGGAATTCTGGAACAACCTATACTGCAGAATATGCAACAAGCGGCACATGTGCAGCCAGCAGCACACAAACGGTAACTGTTTTAACCTCCGGAAATGCTTCATTTTCTATGACAGCAACCTGTGATGGCGGAACATCAAATATCACAGGAGATCTTGGCGGGAGTTTTACTTTTAATCCGATACCAGCCGATGGCGCAACAATAAACGCAACTAGCGGAACGATTACTAATGGTATTTCTGGAACAACCTATACTATTGA
>NZ_JBSHNU010000081.1:0-417 GCF_053601555.1 Lacinutrix sp. MEBiC02595
TCCGCTAGTTGCGTTTATTGTTGCACCATCGGTTGGTATTGGATTAAACGTAAAGCTTCCGCCAAGATCTCCGGTTATATTTGATGTTCCGCCATCACAAGTTGCTGTCGTATTAAAAGAAGCATTCCCGGAGGTTAAAACAGTTACCGTTTGTGTGCTACTTGTTCCGCAGGTTCCTGGACTCGTGTATTCTATCGTATAGGTTGTTCCAGAAATTCCATTAGTTACCGTTCCGCTAGTTGCGTTTATTGTTGCTCCATCCGTTGGCATCGGATTAAAAGTAAAGCTTCCGCCAAGATCTCCGGTTATATTTGATGTTCCGCCATCACAAGTTGCTGTCGTATTAAAAGAAGCGTTTCCGGAGGTTAAAACAGTTACCGTTTGTGTGCTACTTGTTCCGCAGGTTCCTGGACTTGC
>NZ_JBSHNU010000082.1:0-231 GCF_053601555.1 Lacinutrix sp. MEBiC02595
AATCCGATGCCAACGGATGGCGCAACAATAAACGCAACTAGCGGAACGGTAACTAATGGAATTTCTGGAACAACCTATACGATAGAATACGCAAGTCCAGGAACCTGCGGAACAAGTAGCACACAAACGGTAACTGTTTTAACCTCCGGAAACGCTTCTTTTAATACGACAGCAACTTGTGATGGCGGAACATCAAATATAACCGGAGATCTTGGCGGAAGCTTTACTTTT
>NZ_JBSHNU010000083.1:0-235 GCF_053601555.1 Lacinutrix sp. MEBiC02595
AAATCCTTCCTCTGATTATATAGGATAATTCATTTCCTGTATTTCCTTCCATAAATTACTTGTTTTTTCTCCCGCAGTTTTCACCGACTACCACAGATTCTTTTAGTCTCCTTTCTGCGTAAATCTGAGAAATCCGCGGGGAACTACTTTATAACCCGTTTACTTTTCTAAAAATCCCTTTTATTATACTAGCAAAATTGAAGTTTACTATATAGACTTTAAAAATCCCTCCTCT
>NZ_JBSHNU010000084.1:0-3000 GCF_053601555.1 Lacinutrix sp. MEBiC02595
CTTACGAAAACCCTCGCGGATTTTCTATTCGGTTTTTATTTGCTAAATTTAGTGCTTAAACACGCAACAAACCATATACAAACACGTTGTATGTAATTAAAAAAAATGAGAATAACGACAATAATTTTAATGTTTTTTACATTCATTTTGAGTGCTCAAGAACAATCTGAAAAGGCAAAAGAATTTCTTAACGTTCTGAATTCTGACAAAGTAATCGCTGATTATTATGACAAATACCAGAACAAGATACTTGAATCAACAAATTTAGTTTTTGATGAATATGATTTGGACATAACAGATAGTGCTACTGTAAAAGAATATAATGCATCTATTGACAAGAACTTTAAGTTTTATATTCAAGAAGCAAAAGACAGAACTTTACATATATATTCTAACTATGAAAGTGGTCGATTAGATAAATTCATAAATCTAGCCAAAACAGAACCAGATTTTAACAAAGTGCTTGTTGAAACTAATTATTCAAAAATTGTTGAAAATATCATAAGAGAACATAGCGAATATGTTTCGCACGATATTCCATTTATAATTAAAGAAATAAAAGCTATTTCCAAGCCTTTAAAATTAAGATTAGTTATTGATAGCGATACAATATCAAACATCGAAAAAACTGATTTCAATTTAGAACTGATTACGAAAAACGAGAAATACAAAAGAATCCAAATTCTCAATAGAGAAAATTTGGAAATTAAAATACCTAAAGACATTGACTATGACGATTTGGAATATGTGATTTTAACTTATAATAATGAACGATATGATTTTTTCGAAAATCATTACGAAAACCTACCAAAAGAATTAAGAGCAGTTATGACCGATGAAGTAAAAGAATTACATAATCCGATTTCAAAGTATTGTTTCGAAAAGCTATTGTTTTGGGAAATAGTCATTGACAATGACCCAAAAAATAATCCTGATTATGAATTAATTAAAAAACCTGATGAGAACATCAAAGGGTTAATTAGTTTTAAAACTCGAAGTACAACAATTGGAAGAATAAAATAACTACATACAACACCGTATATAATTTATTGCTAGTTCTTGCCTGCTTACGAAAACCCTCGCGGATTTTCTATTCGGTTTTTATTTGCTAAATTTAGTGCTTAAACACGCAACAAACCATATACAAACACGTTAGCTGTAATTTGAGCGACGAAATCTGAAAATCAGAAAAATCCAATATATTTAAAAATAGAATTTTAACGATATACAGTATTGAATGAAAAAAATGGGATTAATAATTGGAATTATTATAGCAGTAATTATTTATGGTTTTTCTGGAAAAAAGAACAAAAAAGAAAAAGTTCATACAGAACAGACTCTAACCGTAAAGCAAGATGAAAGTAAAAATCCTACTTTTGATGAACAACTCAAAATCTTTGAATCGTTAGGTTATAAATTTAATAAACGACTTAAAGAACTTGTTTTTTTAGATGTAAAAAATAATTGGGGAATAGAAAATGTTGAACTAGAATTTAAAAAAAGACCTTTTGGAATGTTATATGTTTTTTCTGGCTTTTGGTCTAGTGAAATTGACAATTATTATTACACCGATGACTATATTTCTTATACTCTAGATTACTTGAGTACGAAAGGATACATTCAGTTTATGAATAGAATGGGAGTAATTACTAATGGAGAAATTAGTTTTAAAAATATCAATGTGTCTACCGATAAAAATGGTGTTGAATGGATTTCTTTTAAAGTAAATGGAATTGATAAAAAATGGAAACTCGAAAAGAAAAATTATATAGCTGATAGTTTTGTTCAAAGGTTTTCATATTTACCAGCAGAATTTAAAACTAAAGGAAAATACACATATTTTGACGCAGGAACTGAATGGTTTACAATTGATTATGCAACAAATAAGGAACAATTAGAATTTAACGAAAAAACAAATCTCAATAGAGAATGGTTAGGACAAGGAAATCATTTTTCTGAACCAAAAGATTAAAAACTACAGCTAACACCGTATATAATTAATGGCTGGTTTTAGCTTGCTTACGAAAATCTTTGCAGATTTTCTATTCGGTTTTAATTTGCTAAATTAGGTGCTTAAACACGCCACTAATCATATACAAACACGTTGGCATTCATTGTTACAAACGTCGTAACTTAATCAATCGTTTCTTTTTAAAACAGTCTCAATATAATTATGAGTGGTTAGATATTCTTCTTTAAGATTTCTAAGATATTTAATTATTTTGGTGTGATTAATATAGTTTGGATTCAAACAGTCTTTCAATTCATTATTAGTAACGATTAGTACCAAATACCAATGACCAGATCTGGATGTATGTGCTTCTTCAAGAATTGGGTTATTTCCTTTTGATTCAAGACTTGCATCAATCGCAATCGGAATCAAATTAATTGTTTTAGTCACTCTTTCTCTTTCGTAGAATGAAAGAAAATAAGTATTGTTGTCAATAGATAATGGAACATTCGATGCGACATCAATAAATCCTAAATCATACTTTGCATTAATAAATTTATAAAACTCATCAGCATCTTTAGGATCTTCAAAAACAAATCCATAATTACGTGGAAGGTCTCTTTTGAACCTTTTAGCTTTAACTAATTTATCAGTTTCAATATTAGGAGCTATCCTTATTGGAATACAAGAAAATATGAAAAGCGAAATAATAATGAAAAAGAGTTGACGCATTGTTAATGGTTTGTTTTAATCTATCAATAATTATGCCATCTAATGGCTTCAACGAAATGCCAACACCGTGTATATTTAATTGCTTGGTTCTCGCCTATTCGGAAAATCTTTGCAGATTTTCTATTCCGTTTTTATTTACTAAATTAGTAACTTACACACGCAACTAAGCATACACAAACACGTTATCTATAAGTTACTCACCAACAAAAATTATTGGAAAATCTATAAGTCTGAACTTCCAACAAGGGAATAATTACTCAGATGAATAATGTAATCTGAAAAACGTTACGGATTGGATTCTGTTTGATTTTATAAAC
>NZ_JBSHNU010000085.1:0-454 GCF_053601555.1 Lacinutrix sp. MEBiC02595
GCTGCGAGGTTGCTTCGTGTTGAGGTTTTTCTAATTGGCTTTGTTGGGTGTCTTTGATGAAAATATGTTTTCATTTTGATAACCCTCAAGGGGACATGGTTATGGGGTTTCTCTTTGGTTCTCGATACTAAATTGCAGAAAAAAGCAATTTCACTCGAACTGACATGTATTAGAGGAAAAGACAAAAGGCAAAGTGAAACACCCATAAAGAGTGATGCTCGGTATCTTTGATGGTGCTATGTTTTTTTTGAAAAACACCCCTAAAGTCCCCTCAAGGGGACATTGCTGCGAGGTTGCTTCGTGTTGAGGTTTTCCTAATTGGCTTTGTTGGGTGTCTTTGATGAAAATATGTTTTCATTTTGATAACCCTCAAGGGGACATGGTTATGGGGTTTCTCTTTGGTTCTCGATACTAAATTGCAGAACAAATTACAATTTCACTCGAACTGACATGT
>NZ_JBSHNU010000086.1:0-7292 GCF_053601555.1 Lacinutrix sp. MEBiC02595
ATCAAACAGAATCCAATCCGTAACGTTTTTCAGATTACATTATTCATCTGAGTAATTATTCCCTTGTTGGAAGTTCAGACTTATAGATTTTCCAATAATTTTTGTTGGTGAGTAACTTATAGATAACGTGTTTGTATATGGAAAGTTGCGTTTTGGTACAGGCGGATTTTCCGAAGGAAAATCAGAAGTAACAAAAGAGCAACCAACTTTATTTAAGCACTAATCTAGCAATTTTTTATATACGTTGTTAGCAAATGCAGCTCTAATTAGTAGCGAACTTAATAAAAAGAAATTTCCAACGTTAAATAAGAGCAGATAGATTTTCGCACCAGATAATCTGTTTATTATTTAGTTAATTAAAATCTTTGTGACTTCAGTTTTACTTTTAGTTCCGATTTATCTAAGCAAATTTTGTTAATTATAAGTTAGGGAATTAGGTAAGCCCAAACCAAAACAATAGCAGAGAAAATAGAGGATTGACACTGTTTTTGCTAACGTGTTTGTATATGATTAGTGGCGTGTTTCAGCACCTAATTTAGCAAATAAAAACCGAATAGAAAATCTGTAAAGATTTTCGTAAGCAAGCTAAAACCAGCCATTAATTATATACGGTGTTGGCAAATCGTTTTTTATATCTGTTCTTTAATAATTTCAACTTTCGTTGGTTCAATATCGAATGCTTTTTTAAATCCAATTGATATAATAATAGATTTCTTAAAATTTACAATATCCATATTCGAGTTATATCTAACATCAAATTCCTCAATTCCTTTAAAGTTATTTGGCTCATAAATCATATCAATTCTGTATTCATAAAGATTGCCATTATTCGAGTCAACTTTTTGATGTGCAAAACATAATTCAAAAGTTTCAGAATCCTCTTTCCAATAATCAGTTCCGTAAATCACATAAATTCCGATTGGTTTTTCGTTCGATTCAATAGCTATATTTTCATTTTTTTGATAAAGTTCAATTATCGATTTCAATGCTATTTCAGGATTAATTTCAGATTTTCCTTTTAGATTTTCCGCAATGATTTTTTCCAACTCTTCTGTTGCACCTTTTTTTATGATTTTCGGGTTTTCTGTTTCGTTCAGTATTTGACCAGAATTCCACATAGCCATAGGAATTCCAACTATTTTTGGTAAAGCATATGCTATAAACAAATATGCTATAATTACTATTCCTATTATTTTTAGTAGTCTGTTCATTAAATGTTTGCCAACGGATTTGTGTATGATTTCGTTGCGTGTGTAAGCAACTAATTTAGTAAACAAAAACGAACCAGAGAAAATTCCGCAGGAATTTTCCAAATAGGAGAGAACCTAGCAATGAATTATACACGGTGTTATGCTCTGTTTTAATTTAATTCTTCTATTAATCAAAAATGTCTGATTTTGAAACCTGTCTTGAAATATCATCTAATTCGTTATAAACTCCATTATCATCGGCAGTTCCAAAAAAGGCTATCACTAAATTGCGAGAAGGTGAAATGTAAAGACCTTGTCCACTAAAACCACCTTTATAAAAATCTCCATCTTCCATTACTTTGTCCCATTGATAGGTATTGTGATGAACAACTTCTTTATCAAGCGTGTAATTTTTAGAACCGTATGCAGTTACCAAATGAGGACGACCTTGCTTTTGAATTTTTTCAAAATATTCATTTGAAACGAAAGCATTATCACCTGAACGACCATCGATTAAAAACATATAGCCAAATCGAGCTAAATCTCGAAGTGTAGAATTCATTCCTGCGTGAGAAATGCTGGTGCCATTTGTTTGAGTAATAAATGCATCAGATTCCGCACCTATTTTTCGCCAAATTTCACGTTCAATATTTTTTGCATAAGAAAGACCTGTGATTCTCTCTATGAGGCAAGAGAGAACGAATGTATTTACTGAAGTATATTCAAATATCTCTCCAGAAGTTTTTGCAGATGATAAGGTTTTAATATGCTCAAAAGCATTGTCTGCGGTTTTTTCTGTTCGTTTTAGAAATCCAAGAGCTGCTTCAAATTGATAATAACAAGTTTCAGGGTTTTCAAAAGCGCCATCAACCCATTCACGACAATCAATTCCTGAAGCCATATCAAGAATGTCAATTATGGGTACACCTTCCCATCCAGACCCTTTAAGTTCAGGCAGATAATGTTCTATTGGTTTTGTTACATCAAGTTGTTTTCTGTCTTCCAAAATTGCTATAAGAGTTGAAGCAAATACTTTAGATACTGACCAGTAAAGATGCTTATCGTTTGGAAACATTCTTGGATAGGCTTCATATACAATACGGTCTCCTTGCAATATTATCATACCATCCACTTTCTCGCTAGTTTTGACATAGTCTTGAAGTGTCATTTGTCCTAATTCAGAAGTAACAACAAACTCCTCGATTTCTTTGCGGTAATCTTCTTTCAGGCTTTTGATATTTCCTTCTCTATTGATTATGGCGTGAGTCCAAAATTCAGGCATATTTAAAAAAATATAACGAGATATTTCACCTCCATCATCCCAATTATCCATATTCCATTGCTTAAATACGGATTGAATTTCCTCGTTTGAAAAACCATCATAAGTTTGAGCAAATAAATTTGAATATGGAACAATTAATAAGAGAAGTAATAGTCTGAAATAGTTCATTTTTTTCAAGGATGTTCGTTTTTTAGAAATTGAGCATAACGTGTTTGTATATGATTAGTGGCGTGTTTAAGTAACTAATTTAGCAAATAAAAACCGAATAGAAAATCTGCAAAGATTTTCGTAAACAAGCTAAAACCAGCCATTAATTATATACGGTGTTAGCACAAGTTTTTATTGTTCAAATGTTTTAATTAGTTTCTTGTTTATATCTTCTATTTCTCTAACAAATTCAAAAATCGGCCATTCTAAATAGTTATCAATAATTAATTTATCTACAACTATTGCTTGGGTAAAAAGCTCTTCTAAATCTTCGTGCTTTTCACTTAAAATGTTATGTGCAATTTTAAAAATTGGTGTTGCTGTTCCAACCTTAATGTTTTTGAGTGCTTTTTTAACCTCACTTTCCTTGTTTTGTTTTTTTAGCGAAATGGCGTTATTAACCTTAATTCGGAGAATATAATCTTCTTGGTCTTCATTTTTAGGTTCAATTTGTTCTGAATATTTACAAGTTTTGCAGACAAGTTCATAATTCTTTGAATTTAAATCTTCGAATGTTTGTATCATTATTTGATAGATGGCATTATCAATATTGTCTTTATCCCAATTCCCCCAACAATTAAATATAAGTAGTTGTCCAGCAAGTTTAAATTGTGACCAAGCTTTCAAAAAGTAATTTTTATCAATATGAACTACATCTCCAATTTTGTAATTAAAAGGATTTTTCGTCCTTAAAATGTATTTTTTATTTACAATAGATGAGTTATGAACTATTAAATGTCTTCTTTCTCTAATTTCAATAATTTCGTTCCATTTTATTAGATTTTTTTCAAGTGAAATAGAAAGATTCCCCTCAAAATGTTCTAGAAGTTCATTGAAAGTTTTATCAATAATCAGGTTTTCAACTTCTTTAACAATTAAGTCTTTTGTCGCTTCTTCTATGCTCTCATATTCATTAAGTTCCTTAAGAGTGAACTTAAATTCCTTTTCGTTAAGTGAGTTTTTAAATTTGTTATAATAGTAACTAAGTAGGTCAGCAATCAAATACTCAAAATAATTATTGAGCATTAAGAATGAACTACGGGAGAGTATTTCATAATTTTTTGGAGAAATTCTAGGTTGTTTTCTTAATTTCCTACCGAATCTTTGTAAGAGTTTTTCTGCGTCTTCTTTCGATATATTGTCATCTCCTTTTTCATTTTTTTTGACGCTTTCCATTTCTTCCGTTATTTCGGCCAGTGCTTGATCAAAAAATTCTTTAGATTTTTCTTTTATGGTTTCATCTTCTCCAGATGCTAAATTTCCAAATTTATTAAAGTATAGTTTAACACTATTTAGGTTTTGAAAATAGGTGTCATAAATTGATTCTACATTGTATACTTTTTCTTTTTTTTCTTCCTTTGATTCGGAATTATTAGAATCTTTTTCTTCCTTCATGTTTTTTTTAAATTTGTGCTAACGTGTTTGTATATGATTAGTGGCGTGTTTAAGCACCTAATTTAGCAAATAAAAACCGAATAGAAAATCTGCAAAGATTTTCGTAAGCAAGCTAAAACCAGCCATTAATTATATACGGTGTTGGCAACTGGCTTTTTTTCGGTCGTTATTTTCTTAAATATTATTCCGATAATAAAAGTCGAGATTATTGTCAAAAATAAAATCATTCTATAATTCACGTTATTTTGATGATATTTTAAAATTCCGTCATTCATTATTGGATTCGTTATAGTTATTTCTATAAACTGACTTTCGAGAAAACAAAAAAGACAGTAAAAAGTCGGGATTAAAATCAGATAGACTAAATTCAGTCCGATTATTTTTTTCAGAGAACTAATCTTTAGTGATGTCAAATAAAATCCGATTGGGATTAAAGTCAAAATAAAAGCAATGTCCGTTTGAAAAAGGCGAAAGTCCTTTCCGCCATAAAATCCGAGTTTATAATCCGCCAAATATTTTACCGTTTTACGAGTCAAAATCCTATAATCCAATTCGTATCGCATTCCGACAAAAAAAGTCAGAATTACAATAGGAATTAGTAAAATTAGTTTTCGTTTTCCTTTCAGCATTTCGTTTTTTCAGCTTGTTGCCAACGTGTTTGTATATGGTTTGTTGCGTGGTTTAAGCAACTAATTTAGTAAATAATTACGGACAAAGAAAGTCCGCGAGGACTTTCGTAAGTAGGCGAGAAGCCAGCAATAAATTATATACGGTGTTGGCAATAGTTTTATTCGGTTACCATTACTATCGAACTATATAATTATTCTAAAAATTTATCACGCGTCTTTGTATAACAATCTTTTATTATTTCATCAATTTGTTCCTCAGAAATCTTAAAATCAATTTTATTTTCCAATAACCAATTTGTGTACCATTTTGATGAGTAATTTAATGATTCAATGATAGCCATACTTTCAAGAGGTGTTCCTTTATATTCACTTTTACTGAAATCATCAACTACAATTTTTGACATTGCATCGATAATTCCTGTTTTCAATTCATTTATATCCATAATTATTTTCTAAGTATTTGAGTTAATCTACTGATTTTAAATAGCAGGCTATTTTTAATTAATTCTATATTGTTTTTTCAAGGATTTTGTTAAACAAAGAAATAACTTCATATTCTGATAAAAGTTGTAATTCAACATTAACATCATTATGCCAATGATTAAATAAGATTATTGAAGCAAATCTAATTTTTGCTTTTTTTGCAAAGCTCAACGATAAATTACTAAGGACAAAAGAATTAAAATCTCCTACAGTTGGTACAAAACCTTTTGTTGCGCTTTGATGCAATAAGTTAATCGAGTGTTTTGATTTTTGAATTGTTTCTATGGTCTTTTTAGCACTTTTTGTTCCATATTCACTAATGTAAGAAGAAGTGTAGTTGTTTAAAAGTATTTTGTAATCTTGATAGTCATTTGTCATTTTTAATTTGCAGTTTTATTTTGTTTTTTAATTATTGCCAACGTTTTTGTATAAGGTTAGTTGCGTGTTTTAAGCAGTGGATTTAGTAAATAAAACACGAACCAAGAAAGTCCGTTTGGACTTTCGTAAATAAGCTAAAAGCCAGCAATTAATTTTATACGGTGTTAGCATACGTATTTTATTCTAATTTCAAATATTCCTTTCCGTTCTCGAGTACAAGTTTTTCGGATGTCAATTTATTTATTCCACTAAAACTTTGTCCAATCATTTCGATGAAAAGAATTCCAAATTTTTCTTTATAATAAGCAATTTCAGGTATTGGTTGACAAGAACTTATTGTTTCCCAATTATTATTAATAGATTTTTTTTCACGAGAATAATATACATTTCCTTTTTTGAAACTATAATTGATTTCATAGAAATAATCTGCCTTTTTACGTTTTTTTCCTTCTGATTCAATTACGATTCCGTTTTCAATTGTAATAATAGTTTTTTTGTCATCCCTAAAACTCGTTCCAATTGTATCTGTCAAAATTCCGTTTGCTCTTTTCCCAAGATATTTCCACTTTCCAGTTATTCTTTCTCCGATGTTTTGTAGAGTGTCAGAATATTTAATCTGAAGTTTTGAATCAAGTATTATTTCTCCAAAATCTTGTGAATAGAATTTTGTAAAGAATAAACTTAATAATATTATCAAAAGTGTGTTTCTCATATGTATGCTAACGTTGTTGTATATGGTTTGTTGCGTTTTTCAAGCAACTAATTTAGTAAATAATTACCGACCAAGAAAGTCCGAGAGGACTTTCGTAAGTAGGCAAGAAGCCAGCAATAAATTATATACGGTGTTGTAGCACGTTTTTTATCGTTCTATTTTTATAATTCCATTCGGATTCCTTTTTGTAAGTTCCGAAATTAGTTTAGTTTCTCCTCCAATAGTTGTAAAAGCTAAATCATAGTCAGTATTTACAACCCAATTTTTATCTTTTGGGTAAATTAAACTTGGTGTTAATCTTAAATTTTCTTTTTCAAATAGTTTCGGAAATGTGCTTATTTTTCCACTATAAACCAAATCCTTTTTCCAGCTTTTCGTAGCAAGAAAAGTATAAAAGAGTTCAATTTCTTGATTTCCATATATTTCGTTTACAACTTCTACTAAACTTATTAAATATTCCTTATCCATTAATCCTGCTCCAGGATATAATTCATTGTTTAATTGCTTATCGTAAGGATGAGTATGTTCAATACTTTCCATAATTGCTTTGTTTAAGTCAAATTCTCGTTTTTTTCGCTCGTGAAAATCTATCCAAGTAACACGAGAGAAATCGTCTTCAGGATATTCTTCGTTAGATAATTCTCTAACTATAATTTTTTCTTTTGGAATTCTATTATTTATCCAAAACGAATGTAAAGCAATTGCATATTCTTGAAAATTATTTGGTAACGTCATCCTCAAAAAGTATTCCGCTGGATTTTGTTTCCTCAATTCGATCTCAACATCGTTTTTATTCCCAACAATTGTTGCGTAAGGTTTAATCCATTCTTCTATGTCTTTTTCTATCAGTTCCAAGGTTTCTCTTAAATGTGCTGCAACGTGTTTGTATATGATTAGTGGCGTGTTTCAGCACCTAATTTAGTAAATAAAAACGGAATAGAAAATCTGCAAAGATTTTCGTAAGCAAGCTAAAACTAGCCATTAATTATATACGTTGTTATCTATAGGTCTTTTCA
>NZ_JBSHNU010000087.1:0-226 GCF_053601555.1 Lacinutrix sp. MEBiC02595
TGTTTCTGTTCCGTTTTGTATTCCATCACCATCTTCATCGTTATATACGGTTCCAGTTACTGTTCCGGCTGTAGTATAACCATCTATTCCTGCATCTACACTACCATTTGTTGGTACCGTTACTGATGTTGGCTCTGTTCCATCTGTTAAAGTAGCACCTGTTGGTAAAGTAGTTGTATCTACTACGATATCTACTGTTCCTGCTGGTACTCCTTCTATAGTATAG
>NZ_JBSHNU010000088.1:0-944 GCF_053601555.1 Lacinutrix sp. MEBiC02595
TGTAAAAAACATTAAAATTATTGTCGTTATTCTCATTTTTTTTAATTACATACAACGTGTTTGTATATGGTTTGTTGCGTGTTTAAGCACTAAATTTAGCAAATAAAAACCGAATAGAAAATCCGCGAGGGTTTTCGTAAGTAGGCTAGAACTAGCAATAAATTATATACGGTGTTGTACAACGTTTTTTAATTCCGTTTCTATTGTTTTTCCAAGTTTTATAAGTTTAATAGAATCTTCCTCATTAAATTCTTTTTCGAATTTTAAAAAGATTGTATTGTCTTTAAATTCCAAACTAAATCCATTGACTTTAATCAATTCATCTGTTAAATTTCGTGTTATTATGTTTTCTAATTTTGTTTGGCTTAATGACGATTCCAAAATGTATTTTTTGTTGAACTCTTTTCTATCATCAAGTTTTTTGTCAAATCTGAGGATTAGATTTGCAATTTTTTCTTTCAGATAAGCAGGTCTAATTATTAGTTCAGGAAGATTTGATTCGGTTTTTAAAATCAAACCATTATGTTTGCTTTCAGTATCTATTTCAATCATTGACTCTCCGCCAGTTCCCATTATTTCAGTTTTATATGAATTGCGAATAGATAGTAAATAAATATCAAAATCAAATTCCGTTAATTTCCAAGTGTAGATGTTTTTTAAAAACTTACCTTTTGGAATAATTGAATATTTACTTAAATCAAATCGAATTCCTTTTGCAACTTCCATTGGGAATTTCTTTTTCAGTAAGTACAGTATTTTTCTATTACTTTTCTCGATTTCGGAAGTCATTTCTCAAATGTTGTACAACGTGTTTGTATATGATTAGTGGCGTGTTTCAGCACCTAATTTAGTAAATAAAAACCGAATAGAAAATCTGCAAAGATTTTCGTAAGCAAGCTATAACTAGCCATTAATTATATACGTTGTTATCTATAGGTCTTTTC
>NZ_JBSHNU010000089.1:0-1212 GCF_053601555.1 Lacinutrix sp. MEBiC02595
TATGTTGTTATTCGGTAGATTTACAAAATTGTTTTTACTTTTTGTTTGTATGTAGGTATCCAATTCATTTTGGTTAAAATCTTCAGAAAAGTACTTTGTGATATTTCCTGTTTTATCTTGTAAATAAGGCGTTACTAAATAATCGGTTACAATATTATATTGGTTTTGATACATTAAAGAGTTTTCTGGTAAGACCGAAATACTAACATTGGTATTTGTATATATGTTTTTAAGATTCAATGTAATAGATGTAGAATCTTTTGTGCTAGAAGTTTTTGTGGCTTCTAATTCAATTAATTTTTTATTAGTACTGAACACATTACGTTCTGCAATTGGTTGATTCCTACTATTAAATAGCGTAATTGTATTTACGCCATTAAAAAGATCGTTTTTTAAAAGCTTTAAATTATAGCTATAATATGCTTCGCTTATCGTTACCGGAATGGCAGATAATACATATCCTTTTCTGTGAATTACAGCAAAAATAGTTTCTCCTTTTTGCTGCTCTATGGTGGCTTTATTTGTTGCTATACTTAAGCCTACTACATCATTGGTTTCTACATTTTCTGTTTTATGAATGATAAAACCAGTTTCTTGTGCTTTAGGTATTTCGAATTTTAGATTATTTACAACAACATAGTAGTTGTTTTCTGCATGCGCTTTTAGTTTAAAGCTTCCTAATCCATTTTTATCACTAGTGATTTTGGTAATAATATCTCCATTTATATCTGTTACATTTCCACGTAATGCGATAGGTACGTTGTTTTGGGAAACGGTAAAATATATCGTGTTTTCGGTGTTGTCTAATAGTACATTACTTTCTGGGTAAAACTGAAAGTGAATAGCTTCGTTTTTGGATACTTCGTTTTCTTGCGAGTCTATAAAACCATCTTGCAAATTATTTACTTGAATTGGTTTTATATACGCATTATTAAAACCACGATTCCAGTTGGTGTCTAGCTGTATATAATAGGTGTTTGTTTTTAAATCTTCTGGAAGTTTAATGCTTCCTGATACCTTTCCGTTTTCTACTAAAACTAATTGATGCGCTATTAGATTTTTATCTGCATCATAGATGTTTATGTGCAAATTTGTGGTTCTATAACTTGGTGTTTCCGTGATATCATAAGCTACATAGGTTTTAAACCAAATGTCTTCTCCTGAAAAATATACAGACTTATTAGTATGCAGCGAAAATTTTTCTAAATACTC
>NZ_JBSHNU010000090.1:0-282 GCF_053601555.1 Lacinutrix sp. MEBiC02595
ATTGAAATCGGATGAGAGTTCTACTCTCAAATACGAATTTTGATTCGCATAAAGCTTGTATAAGGTAGTGAAATTTTCGGACAAAGTCAAGTATCAGAAACTATTAAAAGTTGATAACAACATATATTTACTAATACAAAGCGCTATTTGCTTCTAAAATCACGAACCATATCAGGCTTCATATAGTGCATAATTTTAAAACCATGCACATCGATCATGAAGTATCTATGTAGCGTCAGTGCTTACTACGTAATCTTGGAGATTCCCAACGGAATATCCAAA
>NZ_JBSHNU010000091.1:0-316 GCF_053601555.1 Lacinutrix sp. MEBiC02595
CAAACTACAGGCATTGAATTTGGAAAAAACTTCAGGCTATAAAAGGTTGAAACTAAAGCCTTAGAACGCTTCAAAAAAAATAATCAAAAAAAAGATTAAAAAAGGTATTGTCAGAAAGAAAAAGGTATCTATATTTGCACCCCGCTACGGAAACAATAATATGTTAAGTAGCAGAAAAAGTTCTAAATAAAATCATGTTTAAAAGGTTAAAAAAAGATTTTTCTTTTTTTAATAAAAAACATTGTGAGATTAGAAAAAGGGTTTTATATTTGCACCCGCTAAGAGATTAAAGCCTTAGTAAAACAAGAAAACAAGT
>NZ_JBSHNU010000092.1:0-421 GCF_053601555.1 Lacinutrix sp. MEBiC02595
TATCGTAGTAGATACGACTACTTTACCAGTAGGATCGACATTAACAGAAGGAACAGAACCAACGGAAGTAACGGTACCAGTAAATGGAACAGTTGCAGCAGGAACAGATGGTTATACTACAGCTGGTTCAGTAACCGGAACAGTATATAACGATGAAGATGGTGACGGAACACAAAATGGAACAGAAACCGGATTTACTTCTCCAGTAACTGTATTTGCAGATTTAGATGGCAATGGCGTATTAGACGCAGGAGAGCCAACAGCAACAACAGCAACAGACGGAACCTATACTATAGAAGGAGTACCAGCAGGGACAGTAGATATCGTAGTAGATACGACTACTTTACCAGTAGGATCGACATTAACAGAAGGAACAGAACCAACGGAAGTAACGGTACCAGTAAATGGAACAGTTGCAGCA
>NZ_JBSHNU010000093.1:0-344 GCF_053601555.1 Lacinutrix sp. MEBiC02595
ATATCGCTACTATCCTTAACGCAAAAACCAAACTACAGGCATTGAATTTGGAAAAAACTTCAGGCTATAAAAGGTTGAAACTAAAGCCTTAGAACGCTTCAAAAAAAATAATCAAAAAAAAGATTAAAAAAGGTATTGTCAAGAAGAAAAAGGTATCTATATTTGCACCCCGCTACGGAAACAATAATATGTTAAGTAGCAGGAAAAGTTCTAAATAAAATCATGTTTAAAAGGTTAAAAAAAGATTTTTCTTTTTTTAATAAAAAACATTGTGAGATTAGAAAAAGGGTTTTATATTTGCACCCGCTAAGAGATTAAAGCCTTAGTAAAACAAGAAAACAAGT
>NZ_JBSHNU010000094.1:0-1639 GCF_053601555.1 Lacinutrix sp. MEBiC02595
TATTTAGTAACGCCTTATTTACAAGATAAAACAGGAAATATCACAAAGTACTTTTCTGAAGATTTTAACCAAAATGAATTGGATACCTACATACAAACAAAAAGTAAAAACAATTTTGTAAATCTACCGAATAACAACATAGAAACCAGGAAAGCAGAAGTAGGAACAAGAATTAGAGGATCCGTTATATTAAAGGAAGCAAACCCCCAAAATGCCAAGGTAATGCTAACTTCACAAGAAAATAATATTGTTTTAGTATCTAAACTAAAACCAAATAACACCTTTGTTTTTGATAGTCTTTTATTAAAACAGAATTCAACCTACAAATTATCTTTAGTCGATTTTAAAGGAAAACTTTTAAAAGCAAGCATGCATGTAAATGAACAATTGATAGATTACAAACCTGAATTAGTAACTAGTAAAGACTGGAACGACTATTATATTAAAGGCTTTGACAACAAACATACGGACGATATCGCTTCCAGACAAATAAAAAAACAAGTATACTTAGATGAAGTTGTTGTTGAAGCTAAAACGAACAAAATTGTTCTTCCTGATGATTATCCAGACCCGAAAGTTAGAGGAAACAGCGTTACAAAAACATACATAATTGATAAAAATAGGTATTCTCCCAACCAAACAGCAATGGATGTAATAAAAGACTTACCAGGAACTTTAGTCGATGTTAATAGTACCGCTATTAGATCTACAAGAGGACAAAAATCAATAGTTAAAAGTCAAACAAATGTAGCTAGTGAAATGATAAATATTAATACTGGTGCAAGAAGTATAAGTAGCTCAGAAGACATGACTATTATACTTAACGGTGTTAGAGTTACAGATTTTAATATTTTAAGAAATTTAAGTGCTACAGAGATTATAGAAGCAAAAGTTAATGCTTCTGGAGCCGGTTATGGTTTAGATGGTTTTGCTGGAGTAATAATTTTAAAAACAAAAGGAGAAATAAATCCTTTTAAAAATGTAACCAATAATACCGAATCTACTTTAAAAATTGGAAATGTAGATTTTGGGTTTACCATTTCTACAGCAAACTACGCCAATTTCGATATGCAGTTCCCAACTAAAAACTCTAGAATATTCTATAGTACTTTAGATTGGTTACCAAATGTAAATTTAAAACCAAACACAGACAATACTATAAGGGTTTACAATGATAACCTAGACGAAATTCAACTTCTAATTAATGGTCAAAATGACCAAGGGAATCTAGTTTTTAAGGTTATACGTATTAAAAATAATTAATAATTATATATAATCTTGCAAATTCACATCATTAATACTTCCATGAGAAGCGTGACGTACTACATTTCCATTTCTTATCACTAATATCTGTGGGGACTCATGCATGACCATAAATTGAACACCAATTTCATTAGAGATATCTCTATAGTTTAGAAGATCTAAATAATATAAATCTAAATCTTTTTCCGTTAAACTATACATCGTAACAAATTGATTCATTACCATTCTACTAATCCCACATCGCGTAGAATGTTTAAATATAACTTGTGTTTTTACTTTAGATTTTTCTTCGATAAATTGCAATTGCGGCATAGCATTCAAAGGTATCCAAGGCAATACTTTTTCTTCTTTTGGTTCTGATGAACCGAATAGCTTT
>NZ_JBSHNU010000095.1:0-5017 GCF_053601555.1 Lacinutrix sp. MEBiC02595
ATAAAATCAAACAGAATCCAATCCGTAACGTTTTTCAGATTACATTATTCATCTGAGTAATTATTCCCTTGTTGGAAGTTCAGACTTATAGATTTTCCAATAATTTTTGTTGGTGAGTAACTTATAGATAACGTGTTTGTATATGCTTTGTTGCGTGATTAAGCAACTAAGTTAGTAAATAAAAATGGAATAGAAAATCCGCGAGGATTTTCGTAAACAAGCTAGAACCAGCAATAAAATATATACGTTGTTAGCCACAGTTGTTTTCGTAAGTTTTGTAAAATTTCTCATATTGAGTTTTAAGCTTAGAATCGTTTTTCATTCCTTTTGCCTTATCCAAATGTTCTTTAACTTTTAGACAATCTAAACCATCATTAAAATACATCAAAGCCATATAATAATTAGCGCAAGAAGTCCAAAAATCAGAATTACATTTCTGAAGCATTTGGTTTATAATATATTTCCCTTTATCAAATTCAGTTAAGGTTAAGTAAGTTCGAGATTCATTAATGTAGTTTGGCCAGTATGTTGGGTCCAATTCTCTTCCTTTTTTAAAATATTCAATAGCCTCTTTATATTTTCTTTGAGTTGCAGAAGTTGTTCCTAATTCGTTAAAAGTAATTGGGTTTTTTTCAAATTTCAATGACGATTGAAAATAGACAATTGCTGAGTCATATTCCATTTTTTGATATTTTTCAATTCCTTCATTATATAGAGATATTGCAGTATCGTTGACGATATTCTGTTTTATTTCAGTTTTTGGATTATATTTTTTTAAAGGGTTTCTTTTTTCTGTTTCCGATTTACAGGAAATGACTAAAATTATAATTAAAATCGAAAAGTATTTCATTCAGCAGTATTTGTGTTTAATTGTGGCTAACGTGTTTGTATATGGTTTGTTGCGTGTTTAAGCACTAAATTTAGCAAATAAAAACCGAATAGAAAATCCGCGAGGGTTTTCGTAAGCAGGCTAGAACCAGCAATAAATTATATACGGTGTTAGGCACAGTTATTTTAGTTCTACAAATTTCATGTTATCTTCATGATACGTATATATTTTAGTTATTTCTTCCTTTACAAATTTGTTCTTTTTCTCATCAAATTTTCCGGAAATATAATCTACAATGCAAAGAAGTTTTTCATTTTGTATAGTAAATTTATTCATAACATTAGAAGCCGACCACGATTTCGTATGCTCCAAGTCACCATAAGAATTATTCATTTCTTTTATGAATTCATCTACATCGATACCATCTATACCTTGATTAGCAATAGAAAATATATTTAAAGATTCTTGAAAATTTATAATATTTACAAATTTTGTTGATATATATTCAATTCCTTGTATCTGAGTTATATTATTTAGCTCCAAAAAGGTGAAATTTCCAATTTGTTTAATTTTTGGTAAGTGATCAAGAGGAGTTACTCCTGTTTCGAATTTTTCAACCATATTTACAAAAACCCAATTATTACCTTCTTTTACAAATTTTATTACACTAAAAGCAGAGTCACCTATTTGATATGGATTCAATCCTCTCTGAAAATCACCGTCACCGAGCTCATCATATAATGGATAATTTCCAAATATGGCTAAAGAATATTGTTTGCTTTCTAAATTATAATTTTCAAATTTGAGAAATTCAATTTCATATGATTCCTCGGTGGTTATATAAGTTGCAATACTATCTGTTTTATATTCTTTTGCTTCAAAATATGTTTCTAGTAATTCTTTACTTTTTAATTCAGTAACTTCTTGTTTTTTTACTTTTTTTGAACTTACTAATGTTTTACTTTTTGTAAAAAGAAAAGGAACCTTGACTTTTCCGTTTATATCATTCCATTCTCCGTTATAGCCGCTTTCGGAATATTTACCTGAAAACAATCCTGTAATTTCATTTTCGTTGTTAAATTCATATATCCTTAGTTCGTCATTTTCTATTTGTCCTTTTAGTTTTATTTGTTTGTTATTTACGTTTTTGTAAGTGAATAGACCATTGAAAAAGTCTCCATCTTTTTCTAAAGACATTTGAGCATCAAATTCTCCTATTTTTCCTGTTAATAGAATGTCAATATTTTGAGAATTACTCTTACAACTCGCAAGAATAAGCATTAATAATAATAATAATAATAATATATTTGGTTTCATGTTTTTGATTTTTTTTTAATTGTGCCTAACGTGTTTGTATATGGTTTGTTGCGTGTTTCAGCACCTAATTTAGCAAATAAAAACCGAATAGAAAATCCGCGAGGGTTTTCGTAAGCAGGCTAGAACTAGCAATAAATTATATACGGTGTTGTACAACGTTTTTTATTCCATTATTTGTTCAATTAAATTTTGATCAACATTATCCGTATTCATTTTTACATACCTAAACGATTTCACTTTTGAGTTATTAAGTTCAATAGTTAAAATCTTATTTTTATTCGAGTAAGCAATCCCATTATCAAAAGTCAGATAGTCTGTTCCAAATTCCGATTCCAATTCGGTTTTCGTTAATCCGTAAAGATTGGCTTTTCCTAAATCGGAATCTGGATTAAAAATTCTGAATTCA
Organism: Lacinutrix sp. MEBiC02595; assembly: GCF_053601555.1. Lineage (NCBI taxonomy): Bacteria > Pseudomonadati > Bacteroidota > Flavobacteriia > Flavobacteriales > Flavobacteriaceae > Lacinutrix > Lacinutrix sp. MEBiC02595. Next base: position 2,553 of record NZ_JBSHNU010000095.1, read on the forward strand.
ATCAAAGCTTCAGTTTCGTCTTCATAAGTATGTTTGTTTTTTCCATATTTGAAAACTACTATTTCATCGATTTTAATTGATTCCTTTTTAAAGTCAGGAAAGAAATAAGAATAGAAAATAGAATCTTTGTTTTTAGGATTAAAATAGTATGCTTTTCCATTGCTCACGCTTGTTGTAACATCTCTCTTTTTCTTTGTCTTAAATTCCTGCAAATCAAGTGGGTTTTCAAGAAAAGAGTGCAGTTTAGAATTGCCAATATAATTTTCGACTTTTTCAATTTTCAATCCAGTCGAATCAACCACAATTTGGACTTGTTCAGTTTCTTTATCGGTCACATTTTTGCAACTCATAAAAACTAAAAATAATGTCGTTAAAACTCGGATTTTCATTGCTTGGTCAAAATGTTGTACAACGTGTTTGTATATGGTTTGTTGCGTGGTTAAGAACGTAATTTAGCAAATAAAAACCGAATAGAAAATCCGCGAGGGTTTTCGTAAGCAGGCTAGAACCAGCAATAAATTATATACGGTGTTAGCAAATGTTATTTTTCTATCCATATGTTTCCATCATTCGCTCTATCGTTTCCCAGCCAGAATCTAATTGTAAACTACAACCAAAATCAAATAATAAATTTTCACTTGAATATATTTTTTCCAATTTTTCTTGTATTAAATCTTGGTCCTCAAAATAAAACAACATTTCAATTCCAGTTTCAGTTGGGATTCTTGAAATTAGATGTGTAATACAAGCTTTATTCAATTCAGTTTCTAAATATGTTTGAATTTCTCCATAATCTAATTCATTCATATCTTCAAAGTCAACAGTTAAAATCCCAAGAGTTTCACAGAATTCTTTATAAGCATAATCTTTGTAGCCAATATTTATCCAAGCAGTTGACATTTCTCCATTTTCTGATGTCACTTCGACAATAGATATTTTAGTTTCAGGAAAAGCCTTCCCTGAATCTTTTATTTCTTGCCAATTTATTTTTTTAGTAAATATTTTTTTAAACATTATCGGTCGTTTTTTTAATATTTGCTAACGTGTTTGTATATGATTAGTGGCGTGTTTAAGCACCTAATTTAGCAAATAAAAACCGAATAGAAAATCCGCGAGGGTTTTCGTAAGCAAGCTAAAACGAGCCATTAATTATATACGGTGTTACCCAACGTTTTTTCACTATTCAGATTGTTCTTAATTCAAATGCTGTTTGTAATTCTTGATAAGATACTCTATAAATTTATTTATCTCACTTGAATTTGTTGGTCTCTGATTAAATAGAATTATAATAGCAACCTTTTCATCTGGCACTATAGCTGTTCTACTAAAAAACACATCTCCACTTCCGTCGTGAGTACTAATGCTATAAGAATTTAATTTATCTGATTCCCAACCATAGTTCCATTTTTTAAATGAGTTATGTAATTGCTTGTAACTCGTACTCTTTAAAAAATTATCCTTACCTAATAATCCATTTAAGTGTAATTGTACATACAATGAGTACTCAAAAGTTGACATAGATAATCCCCAACAAGGTAGCTGGAAATCCGAATAATAATTATCTTCGGATAGGTTGAATATATTTTTATCATTTGATGACATATTATGTCCCCAAGTATCGTTTTCATTATTTATGTTTGGATATCCAACTGAATAATTCAATGATAAAGAATCTAGAGTTTTATTCATTAAAATTTCAAAATCAACTCCTGCTGTTTTTTCTAGCATTAATCCAGCCATTATATAACCAACATTAGAATACGTGTTTTTAGGTTTTCGAGATTTTGTTAATGATAATTTAGCTAGTTCATACCTTTTATTTGATTTTGTTAAATCAGAATCTATTTTAGTTTTATTATAAATATAAAAATCATTAATTCTAGCTTTATGAGAGAGTAATTCGCCCAAAGTGATTTGTGAATATTTATCAGCGTTTTTAATTTGTAATAATTCTGGAAACACGTCAAAAAATCTTGTATCAAAACTAATTAAACTGTCTTCTTCCATTTTTTTTGCAATTAAAGAAGTAAATGATTTGGTTAAGGAAGCAAGAAAGAAGTTGTTTTGTAAAGTTATCTTTTGATTGTGATTATATTTTAATGTTCCAGCAACACCATAATATATATAATCTTGTTGAACAATCGAGACAGTCATTCCAACAAAATTATATTTGGATATATAGTCATTACTTAATGAATCTAACCATTTATTATTCTGTTGAGAAAAACTAAAATTGAAAATAAATATGAATAAAATAAATAATTTCATTGATTGATACATACTCTGATTTTTTCCAGTTTTGGGTGAGTTTTTAAATGTTGGGTAACGTGTTTGTATATGATTAGTGGCGTGTTTCAGCACCTAATTTAGTAAATAAAAACCGAATAGAAAATCTGCAAAGATTTTCGTAAGCAAGCTAAAACTAGCCATTAATTATATACGTTGTTATCTATAGGTCTTTTCAT
>NZ_JBSHNU010000096.1:0-894 GCF_053601555.1 Lacinutrix sp. MEBiC02595
TGCTACTTGTTCCGCAGGTTCCTGGACTCGTGTATTCTATCGTATATGTGGTTCCTGAAAGTCCATTAGTTACCGTTCCGCTAGTTGCGTTTATTGTTGCACCATCGGTTGGTATTGGATTAAAAGTAAAACTCCCACCAAGATCTCCTGTGATATTTGCGGTGCCGCCATCACAAGTTGCTGTCGTATTAAAAGAAGCATTCCCGGAGGATAAAACAGTTACCGTTTGTGTGCTACTTGTTCCGCAGGTTCCTGGACTCGTGTATTCTATAGTATAGGTTGTTCCAGAAATACCATTAGTAATCGTTCCGCTAGTTGCGTTTATTGTTGCGCCATCGGATGGTATTGGATTAAAAGTAAAGCTTCCGCCAAGATCTCCTGTGATATTTGCGGTGCCGCCATCACAAGTTGCTGTCGTAGAAAATGAAGCATTTCCGGAGGTTAAAACAGTTACCGTTTGTGTGCTACTTGTTCCGCAGGTTCCTGGACTCGTGTATTCTATAGTATAGGACGCTCCTGAAATTCCATTAGTTACCACTCCGCTAGTTGCATCTATTGTTGCTCCATCGGTTGGGATCGGATTAAAAGTAAAGCTTCCACCAAGATCTCCTGTGATATTTGATGTTCCGCCATCACAAGTTGCTGTCGTATTAAAAGAAGCGTTTCCTAAAGTTAAAACAGTTACCGGTTGTGTGCTACTTGTTCCGCAGGTTCCTGGACTCGTGTATTCAATAGTATAGATCGCTCCTGAAATTCCATTAGTTACCGTTCCGCTAGTTGCGTTTATTGTTGCTCCATCCGTTGGCATCGGATTAAACGTAAAGCTCCCACCAAGATCTCCGGTAATATTTGCGGTGCCGCCATCACAAGTAGATGTCATATTAAAAGAAGCAT
>NZ_JBSHNU010000097.1:0-1588 GCF_053601555.1 Lacinutrix sp. MEBiC02595
TATTTAGTAACGCCTTATTTACAAGATAAAACAGGAAATATCACAAAGTACTTTTCTGAAGATTTTAACCAAAATGAATTGGATACCTACATACAAACAAAAAGTAAAAACAATTTTGTAAATCTACCGAATAACAACATAAAAACCAGGAAAGCAGAAGTAGGAACAAGAATTAGAGGCTCTGTTATATTAAAAGAAGCAAACACCCAAAATGCCAAGGTAATGCTAACTTCACAAGAAAATAATATTGTTTTAGTATCTAAACTAAAACCAAACAACACCTTTGTTTTTGATAGTCTTTTATTAAAACAGAATTCAAACTACAAATTATCTTTAGTCGATTTTAAAGGAAAACTTTTAAAAGCAAGCATGCATGTAAATGAACAATTGATAGATTACAAACCAGAGTTAGTAACTAGTAAAGACTTAAACAACTATAATATTAAAGGCTTTGACAATACGGATACCGACGATACCGCTTCTGGACAAATAAAAAAACAAGAATACTTAGACGAAGTAGTTTTGAAAGCAAAAAAAGCAAAAAAAATTGTATTTCCTGATGATTATCCAGACCCTAAAGTTCGCGCAAGTAGTTTTACAAAAACATATATAATAAAAGAAAATAGATACTATATTAGTCAAACAGCAATGGATGTCATTAAAGATTTACCAGGAATTGAAGTAGATAATCACTCCACAAAAATTCGATCTTCAAGAGGAGCGAAATCTATTATTCCAGGAAATAGAAATGACGAAGTTGCAGTAATTTTGAATGGCGTTAGAGTATCTGATTTCGGTTTATTAAATTCTATTAATGCCACAGAAATTGCAGAAGCCAAAGTAAATGCATCAGGCGCTGGATATGGTTTAGACGGCTTTGCTGGCGTGGTTATATTAAAAACAAAAGGTGAAATAAATCCGTATAAAAATACAAACAATAATACAGAATCCACATTAAAAGTTGAAAATGTAGATTTTGGTTTTACCATTCCAACGGCAAACTACGCCAATTATGATATGCAGTTCCCAACAAAAAACTCTAGAATATTTTATAACACTTTAGATTGGTTACCAAATGTAAATTTGAAACCAAACACCGACAATACTATAAGGGTTTACAATGATAACCTAGACGAAATTCAACTTCTAATTAATGGTCAAAACGATCAAGGGAATCTAGTTTTTAAGGTTATACGCATTAAAAATAATTAATAATTATATATAATCTTGCAAATTCACATCATTAATACTTCCATGAGAAGCGTGACGTACTACATTTCCATTTCTTATCACTAATAACTGTGGAGACTCATGCATGACCATAAATTGAACACCAATTTCATTAGAGATTTCTCTATAGCTTAGAAGATCTAAATAATATAAATCTAAATCTTTTTCCGTTAAACTATACATCGTAACAAATTGATTCATTACCATTCTACTAATACCACATCGCGTAGAATGTTTAAATATAACTTGTGTTTTTACTTTAGATTTTTCTTCGATAAATTGCAATTGCGGCATAGCATTCAAAGGTATCCAAGGCAATACTTTTTCTTCTTTTGGTTCTGATGAACCGAATAGCTTT
>NZ_JBSHNU010000098.1:0-495 GCF_053601555.1 Lacinutrix sp. MEBiC02595
TTTTATTGAGAGATAAAACTCGGAAGGTTTGTACTAAAATTAGTGAAGCATATCTTTTTTTAACTCCTCTTTCTTAAAATTTCTTAGAAGGAAATTTTAATTCATTCTCCTCTTTAAAAAAAAGAGGAGAGCAGGTAAAAACGGGCTTTTATATTTAGCTATAATATGCTTAGAAATCAATAATGCTCTCGTTTTGAATATAAGTGTATCGAGAAGTGCTCCTTTCTTTAGTTAAAGGAAGGTGGGTTTTATTGTAAAATAAAACGCGGAAGGTTTGTCTTAAATAAGTGAAGCGTATTTTTTAACTCCTCTTTCTCAAAATTTCTAAAGCGGAAATTTAAGTTCATTCTCCTCTTTAAAAGAAAGAGGAGAGCAGGTAAAAATCAACTTTTATATTTAGCTATAATATGCTTAGAAATCAATAATGCTCTCGTTTTGAATATAAGTGTATCGAGAAGTGCTCCTTCCTTTAGTTAAAGGAAGGTGGGTTTTATT
>NZ_JBSHNU010000099.1:0-297 GCF_053601555.1 Lacinutrix sp. MEBiC02595
ACTGTATACGTAACTAGAATAGTACCACCAGCGCCACAAGTGGAAGCAAGGTTCGTAAATACATAATCTGAAGTTACATCAAATACTGCATCTGTATCACAGCTATCTGTACCACAAGATTGAAGAGCAAGTATGTTAGCAGCATTCCAATCGTTAGCGATCGTTTCGTTATCTGTACCATTACATTCTATAGTTTCGTCTATTACAGTACAAGATGTTAAGTCAGGACCGATAGAATCTTCAAGAGTAAGCGTTGCAGTAAGTATAGTTTCGTTACCACAATCATCAGCAACGGTA
>NZ_JBSHNU010000100.1:0-291 GCF_053601555.1 Lacinutrix sp. MEBiC02595
TGCTACTTGTTCCGCAGGTTCCTGGACTCGTGTATTCTATCGTATATGTGGTTCCTGAAAGTCCATTAGTTACCGTTCCGCTAGTTGCGTTTATTGTTGCACCATCGGTTGGTATTGGATTAAAAGTAAAACTCCCACCAAAATCTCCAGTAATATTTGCGGTTCCGCCATCACAAGTTGCAGTCATAGTAAAAGAAGCATTCCCGGAGGTTAAAACAGTTACCATTTGTGTGCTACTTGTTCCGCAGGTTCCTGGACTCGTGTATTCTATCGTATATGTGGTTCCTGAAA
>NZ_JBSHNU010000101.1:0-261 GCF_053601555.1 Lacinutrix sp. MEBiC02595
CAAGTAGAAGTAAGGTTAGCAAAAGCATAATCAGAAGTTACATCAAATACTGCATCTGTATCACAAGCATCTGTACCACAAGATTGAAGTGCTAATATGTTAGCAGCATTCCAATCATTCGCGATCGTTTCGTTATCTGTACCATTACATTCTATAGTTTCGTCTATTACAGTACAAGATGTTAAGTCAGGACCGATAGAATCTTCAAGAGTAAGCGTTGCAGTAAGTATAGTTTCGTTACCACAATCATCAGCAACGGTA
>NZ_JBSHNU010000102.1:0-374 GCF_053601555.1 Lacinutrix sp. MEBiC02595
TTGGAAAATCTATAAGTCTGAACTTCCAACAAGGGAATAATTACTCAGATGAATAATGTAATCTGAAAAACGTTACGGATTGGATTCTGTTTGATTTTATAAACTAAGATAATTTTAGATTAAAAAGATCTATAAAGTAAACCAAGATTGAAAAGCTTACGTTTATCGTTACGACTGAATTACACGCAGAAAAACCAATCTGAGCTAATCTGGACAGTAGAAACGTAGCATTACGCTTAAACCGTTGCTAAAATCAGAATTCCTAAATTATATTTATATAAAAATTTAAACATCTGAACTCTGGCTAACTATGAAAAGACCTATAGATAACAACGTATATAATTAATGGCTAGTTTTAGCTTGCTTACGAAAAT
>NZ_JBSHNU010000103.1:0-224 GCF_053601555.1 Lacinutrix sp. MEBiC02595
AGCATAATCTGAAGTTACATCGAATACCGCATCTGTATCACAAGAATCTGTACCACAAGATTGCAGTGCTAAAATATTAGCAGCATTCCAATCGTTAGCAAGCGTTTCATTATTTGTTCCGTCACACTCAATCGTTTCATCCGCTACCGTACAAGCTGTAAGATCAGGACCAATAGAATCGTTAAGTGTAAGAATTGCAACAAGTATAGTTTCGTTATCACAAT
>NZ_JBSHNU010000104.1:0-225 GCF_053601555.1 Lacinutrix sp. MEBiC02595
AGCATAATCTGAAGTTACATCGAATACCGCATCTGTATCACAAGAATCTGTACCACAAGATTGCAGTGCTAAAATATTAGCAGCATTCCAATCGTTAGCAAGCGTTTCATTATTTGTTCCGTCACACTCAATCGTTTCATCTGCAACAGTACAAGACGTTAAGTCAGGACCAATAGAATCGTTAAGTGTAAGAATTGCAACAAGTATAGTTTCGTTATCACAATC
>NZ_JBSHNU010000105.1:0-225 GCF_053601555.1 Lacinutrix sp. MEBiC02595
AGCATAATCTGAAGTTACATCGAATACCGCATCTGTATCACAAGAATCTGTACCACAAGATTGCAGTGCTAAAATATTAGCAGTATTCCAATCGTTAGCAAGCGTTTCATTATTTGTTCCGTCACACTCAATCGTTTCATCTGCAACAGTACAAGACGTTAAGTCAGGACCAATAGAATCGTTAAGTGTAAGAATTGCAACAAGTATAGTTTCGTTATCACAATC
>NZ_JBSHNU010000106.1:0-255 GCF_053601555.1 Lacinutrix sp. MEBiC02595
ACTGGATCAACATTAACAGAAGGAACAGAGCCAACAGAGGTAACCGTACCAGTAAGTGGAACAGTTGCAGCAGGAACAGATGGTTATACTACAGCTGGAACCGTAACCGGAACCGTATATAACGATGAAGATGGTGATGGAACACAAAATGGAACAGAAACCGGATTCACATCTCCAGTAACTGTATTTGCAGATTTAGATGGCGATGGTGTATTAGACGCAGGAGAGCCAACAGCAACTACAGCAGCAGATGGA
>NZ_JBSHNU010000107.1:0-305 GCF_053601555.1 Lacinutrix sp. MEBiC02595
CGTATACTATTCCAGGAGTACCAGCAGGAACAGTAGATATCGTAGTAGATACAACTACTTTACCAGCAGGAGCAAGTTTAACAGAAGGAACAGAGCCAACATCAGTAACGGTACCAACAAATGGTAGTGTAGATGCAGGAACAGATGGATATACTACAGCAGGAACGGTAACCGGAACCGTATATAACGATGAAGATGGTGATGGAACACAAAACGGAACAGAAACGGGATTCACTTCTCCAGTAACGGTATTTGCAGATTTAGATGGCAATGGTGTATTAGACGCAGGAGAGCCAACAGCAACA
>NZ_JBSHNU010000108.1:0-5194 GCF_053601555.1 Lacinutrix sp. MEBiC02595
AAACATAACAACGTATATATAAAATAGCTAATTGGTTGTTTAATCAATATTTTTTGTTTCTTTATAAAATATATACAAGCCGGAAAGACAAGTCATTATTTAAACGCTACTTTCCATATACGTATACGTTGGCAATAATTATGAAAATCGCGATAAAAATTAAAATTCTTTTATTCTTTTTAACTTTTGTTTTCAATTTATCATTTGGACAATCTGAACTTAAAAAGTTTGACTTTGAAATGGATAAAGCAATTTATGATTTTCGAGCTGAATTAACTTTAAAAAAAGTTGACACTCTTTTACAAGCTTATTACACTTTTGATAATGGAAGAGGAAATAACGCAACACATTTATTTTTTTGGAGAAAAAACGGAAAAGATTCTATAAAAGTTATTAAGACCAAAAAGAAAAACAAATTTAAAGAGTTTCCGATAAAGGAATGTTCTGAATTTACAAATATTCTCGATTTCTATTTCAATAACAAAACTGATATAAAAGCAACTGAACCAACTTCAAAAATGTGGTTTAGTCATAATTACGGATATTTCATAAAATTGAATTTAAATAACTCTGAATACAAAACTTACTTGAGGAATGAAAAAAGATTTGACGATAAGGAACATTTAAAATCTCAGTGGATAAATCTTATTGATAACATTGCGAAAGAATATATTGAAAAATAACTATTGCCAACACTGTATATAAAAAATTACTAGATTAGTGCTTAAATAAAGTTAGTTGCGCCTTTGCTAACTTCCGATTTTCCTTCGGAAAATCCTCGCACGCAAATACGCAACTTTTCATATACATAAACGTTGGCAAACATTTAAAACAAAAACAAAACTATGTACCAAGTAAACTCAAATGCTGGAACCTTAAAATTAAATGCCTTACCTGATAAGTGTCCCTTTTGTCATAATTCAATCACACCAAATTTAATTTTAGGTTATAATCATAATAGACAAGTTGAAGTTTTTATGTCTTGCCCTTATAGTAAGTGTAAAAAATCATTCATTGGATATTATCATTATGATGGGAATACTATCTATAAATATTCTGAGCGCACTACATTTGGAATGAGACTTGGAAAGACTTTTAGCGAAGCTATTACTGAAACTTCATCGAGTTTTGCTGTAATTTACAATGAGGCATTTTCAGCAGAACAAGAAAATCTAAACGAAATTTGCGGTGTTGGTTATAGAAAAGCACTAGAATTCTTAATAAAAGATTATACTATTCAAAAAAATGAGCCTGAAAAAGCTAAAATTTTAAAAATGCAGTTAGGTAATTGTATTAAAACTTATGTTACTGACGAGAGAATTAAAACCGTTGCGAAACGAGCCGCTTGGTTAGGTAATGATGAGACACATTATGTAAAAAAATGGGAAACAAAAAACCTACAGGACTTAAAAAAACTTATTGAATTAACAGTTCATTGGATTGAAATGGAGAAACTTACCGAAAGCTTTGTTAATGATATGCCTGAATAAAAACGATTTGCCAACACCGTGTATAATTAATTGCTAGGTCAGTGTTTATCTGGAATATTCCTTCGGAATATTCTCAGGTTCGTGCCTTTTTGTTAACTTACTCGCTAAACCACGCAACTAACCATACACATCAACGTTGTAGGTAATTTGAGAAAAACGGAACTAATGAAAAAAATATTGTACTTTTTAATCGGAATTTTAGTGTTGAGTTGTGTAAATAAAACTGACTCTCAAAAAAAATCTGAATTAGTAATAAACTCGAAAACAAATTCAATTGAAATTATATATTCTGACTCAAGAGAAAAAACTATTGAGAGTTTAAAAAAAATATGGAATTGTGAATTCCCATTGATTTCGAAAAGTGAGACTAATTTTAATGGGAAAATATCGAATGACATTACTATAATGATTTCGGAATTTAAACCTGTTACTTCTGAAGAAAAGAAAAATAAGATTGAACTAACTTCTGATATAATTAAAAAAAGTATTCGGAATTATAAAGAATTTTCGGAATTAAAAATCATTACAAGTTATACAACAACAGATGGAGAAAGAAGAACATCGAGTAAAACTATTAAAATGACTGAAATATAAAAACTACCTACAACACCGTATAAAAATAATTGCGGTTTAGTGCTTAATCAAAGGTCGTTGCGTGTTTGTAACGTCTGATTTTCCTTCGGAAAATCCTCGCATACAAACCCGCAACTATTCTTATACATAAACGTTGGCAAACATTTGACGCAACCATTTAGCAAAATTTACATCTATTAAAAAAAAGTTTATGCGAAAATTAATTTTACTATTATTAATAATCAGTTTTTATGGTTGCGAAAAAATTGATGATGATTTTAATAATGTTTGCGAATCTGAATGCACTGTTATTGAAGGAACTTTCACAACTGCCAATAATGAGCCTATAAAAAATGTTAAAGTTGAATTAGACTATAGAGCTTCGACTGGAACTTATGGTGTCTCTGTAAGAAACATACGTCAAACCACAACTGACAATAATGGATATTATCGAATGGAATTTTTTATTGAGGACAATGAACTTGGAGAAAATGCCGAAGGATATTTTAGATTACAAGCTGATGTTTCCGAAGTTGAAAATATTAATAATTACATAATACCAAGTCAAAATTTAGAAGGCTTTAATAATTGGGATGTAATATATTCTATAACCACAAGAGACACCATTATTGATAAATCATTTTATGTACCTACAAAAGCAATTTTAAATGTTAATTTAACTAACTTCAATCCTATACAAGAAAATGACTTCTTTAAAGTTATTTCTAATTATCCTGGAGGTAGTTTTGGAATTAATGCTGATAATATAAATAACCAAACAATCGAAGTGTTCGTCGCTGAAAACGAGAATAATAATATAAAAATTTCAAAAAGGAAAAACGGAATTTATACTGAAATCGAGGAATTAAATCTTTTTATTCCTGACGATGAAACTTTAGAATTGAATTATGAATATTAAAACGATTTGCCAACACCGTATATAATTTATTGCTAGTTCTAGCCTGCTTACGAAAACCCTCGCGGATTTTCTATTCGGTTTTTATTTGCTAAATTACGTTCTTAACCACGCAACAAACCATATACAAACACGTTGTATGCAATTTAACGCAACCATTTTGCTGATTTTGCATCTACATAAAAAGAATAAATATGAAAAATAATTATCACATAATAATCTGGATATTTTTATTAACAACTACTATTTCTTGTTCAAAATCAGAAGAAAATAATATTGAAAAATGGGACGATAATATAGGTCTTTCTCAAAAAAATGTAGAATTTACATCTGACAATAACAATGTAACAATAACAACTGAATATGGATGGTGTCTTGCAGGTATCTCTTTAAATGGAAATTATATCACACCAACAATTGGAATAGATATAAACCCTTGCTCTAATACTTTTATAATTGGTAATGATGAATTTAGCATTCAAAGAAACTCTAAAACTGAAATACTAATTGAAATGAATGAAAATCAAACCAACTCCGAAAGGGTGTTAAGAGTAGACTTTTCAGCAGGAAATTATTTTGATAGAGTAATAATTACCCAATCTGCCGAATAAAAAACTGCATACAACACCGTATATAATTTATTGCTAGTTCTTGCCTGCTTACGAAAACCCTCGCGGATTTTCTATTCGGTTTTTATTTGCTAAATTACGTTCTTAAACACGCAACAAACCATATACAAACACGTTATGTGCAATTCGCCAAAAACACCTGAACATTGAAATTAACAACTGATTCTATACAATATCATTCTGAAATAAAAAGACTTTTGACTTCTGAATTTGATGATGAATGGACACCTTTATGGAATTATTGTGAAATGACATCAATGCTGATTACAGGACATTCTTGGACTTTCTTAATGAAAAATGGATTAGCAACACGGAAACTCATCTATCGTGAATGGAATCGTGCGGAACTGGGCCAAAAAAATGATTTCGGAATTTATAGTTTAGAAAATATTAAAATAAAAGAAAAAGAATTATCTGTTTCTCTAAACGAAATTTATGAAATACAGAATATCTTAAAATTGGGCTTGGAAATTAGCGAAACCCAAAAAATCGTTTTGGATGGAACTGAATATGAATTAACCGATTTTAAAACTAGCAGGAAATATAATTGGAAAATAGAAGAAGAAATTGACAATAATCTGAAAAAAATAATAGAAATAATCACGAACAAGAACAGCACATAACACCGTATATAATTTATTGCTAGTTCTTGCCTGCTTACGAAAATCCTCGCGGATTTTCTATTCGGTTTTTATTTGCTAAATTACGTACTAAACCACGCAACAAACCATATACATAAACGTTGTAGCTAATTTAACCGAATGTCTAACAAAGAAACTTTAATACTATTTTTGATTGACAAGCATCCTAGTTTAAATAACATTTATGGGCTGACAAAAATTTTTGATAGAGCTGACTTCCCTGGAAATGTTGATGAATTTTTGACTAATTTAAAAAACTCGGAGTTAATTGAAATCAAAAAGAGCAACTCTTCTAAAGAACTTCCAGTTTATAAGCTAACAGCAAATGGGAAAGAATATTTGAAATCTGAATTTGACGAAAATAGGATTCTGAATTTTATAAAGACAATGCAAAATCCAAAATTTCTTTATGAATTGACTGAATTAATATTAAATAGAAACTCACAAAAATTGGAAATAAAGGAATTAGAACGGATAACTATTTTCGGAGACGGAAAAACCAAACCTGAAGTGGAATCTGGAATAGATATAATTCTTATTCAAGATAACACGGTACAAGTTGGCAAATTAAACCTTGGCAAACAGTATGAATTTAATATGGAAATAGACCATCCAAAGAATCAAAAGGAATTGGATATTTTAGCAACTAAAATTATTAAAGAGAAAAAACCAGAATATCTTGAAAGTAAAAATAGCGTTATTGTAGTTTGTCCAAATCATATTTCAGGTAGAATGATATGGAATTGAGAATTAAACAAAAACTAGCTACAACACCGTATATAATTTATTGCTAGTTCTAGCCTGCTTACGAAAACCCTCGCGGATTTTCTATTCGGTTTTTATTTGCTAAATTTAGTGCTTAAACACGCAACAAACCATATACAAACACGTTGTATGTAATTAAAAAAAATGAGAATAACGACAATAATTTTAATGTTTTTTACA
>NZ_JBSHNU010000109.1:0-275 GCF_053601555.1 Lacinutrix sp. MEBiC02595
TTGCTGATTTAGATGGTGATGCCGTATTAGACGCAGGCGAGCCAACAGCAACTACAGCAGCAGATGGAACTTATACTATAGAAGGTGTACCAGCCGGAACAGTAGATATCCAAGTGGATGAATCAACTTTACCAACTGGATCAACATTAACAGAAGGAACAGAGCCAACAGAGGTAACCGTACCAGTAAGTGGAACAGTTGCAGCAGGAACAGATGGTTATACTACAGCTGGAACCGTAACCGGAACCGTATATAACGATGAAGATGGTGATGGA
>NZ_JBSHNU010000110.1:0-2879 GCF_053601555.1 Lacinutrix sp. MEBiC02595
GTATCTATGTAGCGTCAGTGCTTACTACGTAATCTTGGAGATTCCCAACGGAATATCCAAATTACTAAACATAACAACGTATATATAAAATAGCTAATTGGTTGTTTAATCAATATTTTTTGTTTCTTTATAAAATATATAAAAGCCGGAAAGACAAGTCATTATTTAAACGCTACTTTCCATATACGTATACGTTAGCGGTCAGGCGAGAAACGAAATCAGACACAATAATTATATAACAGAATGGAAAATACAAATTTGAAAACCTTCCCTATATTATCAACTGAACGTTTGACTCTTCGACAATTATCGGACAGCGATGTTCAAGAAATATTTATTCTTCGTTCTGATACTTTAATAAACAAATATCTTGGAAGACAGCCAAGCAAAACATTAGAAGAAGCATCGAAATTTATTGAGAAAATAAAAAACAATAGCCTTTCTTATTGGGCAATTACACAAAAAGGAAACGAAAAACTTATGGGTACAATTTGCCTTTTTGATGTTTCAGAAGAGCAAAAAAAATGCGAAATCGGATTTGAACTTTTAACGGAATATCAAGGAAAAGGAATTATGAGAGAGGCGGGAAAAAAAATAATTGAGTATTCAATTCAAACACTCGGACGAAAAACAATTGATGCTTATACACATAAGGACAATCAAAGTTCAACCAACCTTCTTAAAGCATTGAAATTTAAGATTGGAGATAGCGTTGATAAAACAAATTCAAATTTGATTTTATTCCGACTGAATATTGATACTAAAAATAAATAGCGGAAAAAGCCCGAACCGCTAACACCGTATATAATTAATGGCTGGTTTTAGCTTGTTTACGAAAATCTTTGCAGATTTTCTATTCGGTTTTTATTTGCTAAATTAGGTACTTAAACACGCCACTAATCATATACAAACACGTTGTAGCACATTTGAGAAAAACCGATAAAATATTGAAAAAAGGAACAAAATTAGCATATATCAGAATTACAATAAACCTAATTATTGCTGGAATTCTTATCATAACTACGTTTGGAAAATTTAGTGATTTAACAGACATAATATCTGATTGGCCTCTGAATTTAGGAGTTGGAATTACAGCACTTTATATTGCTGGATATTACGTGGGAAAAAAAATGGAATTTCTAATTGACCATAAAAAGTGGAATTCTATTTTAATTGGAATTATTGGATTATTAACGATTCTATTAGTCGGAATATTCTTTGGGTCGACAGTTGGATTTTTACAAGAAGGAATTGAAAATATTGAACGAGAAAATGGACTTAAAAATGCTTTATTCGATTATTATATTAAACCATTATTTTGGATAATTCTATTTGGAATAATTCCAACAATTTTAGTTGGCGGAATAATGGGTTACGGAATTAAAAAAAAGTGTAACAACAACGATGTAGCAGATTGAGAATTAAGTGATGAATAAAAGAAAATTTAAAATCATAAAACTTTACATAATTAGCTTATTATGCATAGTCTGTTATTTATTATTAGAGAATTCTAATATAATACCTAAACTCGTTCAAGAATCGGATAAAGGTCGTTATAGTGGATTCCATACATTTTTTCTAACAGGATTATTCAAATATGGATTATTAGTAATTGGTATTAGTATTATTATAATTATGAGTTTTCTGTTATTCAGAGAAAAAACAACGAAACAACTGAAAAAATAAAAACGTGCTACAACACCGTATATATTTTATTGCTAGTTCCTGCTTGTTTACGAAAATCCTCGCGGATTTTCTATTCCGTTTTTATTTACTAACTTAGTTGCTTAATCACGCAACAAAGCATATACAAACACGTTGTGCTTCATTATGACAAACCGTTAACCAATGATAAAATTCTTTAGAAAAATACGTTACGACCTTATGGAGAAAAACAAAACTGGAAAGTATTTTAAATATGCAATTGGAGAAATTATACTTGTGGTTATTGGAATTTTGATTGCACTTTCAATAAATAATTGGAACGAGCATAGGAAACAACAAAAAATAGAACAAGAGTATTTATTGTCTCTGCAATCGGAATTTAATAATAATCTGGATAAAATAAATTCATCAATTAAGGAGAATGAAACCATAAGAAACGGTATAAATGGTTTGTTGAATTTATTTGATAATGAAATCCTTGACACTGTTAGTGATAAATATCTGAATGAAAAAATTTTTGCAGTTCTTGGCAATCAGATGCAGTTTAAGCCTTCAAATGGAGTGTTAAATGACATCATAAGTTCAGGCAATTTAAATTTAATTTTGAATCAAAAGTTGAGACAACGGCTTGCATCTTTTGATAGCTCATTGGAAATTTTAAAACTTCAGATAAATTTTACTTTGGCTGTAAAAGAAAACCTGAAATCTATTATTTATAAGGAGGGTAGTGTTAGGAAATTAGCAAGTAAACAGTTAGATTTTCAAACCAATTCCATTTCAAAAAACATAAATAATAAATCGTTGTTTAATTCTGTAGAATTTGAAAACTACCTCATAGACTATGCATTGTTACATAAATCAGCTGCGGGAACAAATTTTTTGGGTGGAATAAAAAATGAAATTGAAACCATATTAATTGAAATTGAACAAGAACTCAATAAATAACGAAAGCACAACAACGTATATAATTAATGGCTAGTTTTAGCTTACTTACGAAAATCCTCGCGGATTTTCTATCTGGTGTTTATTTGCTAAATTAGGTGCTTAAACACGCCACTAATCATATACAAGACCGTTATCTATAAGTTACTCACCAACAAAAATTATTGGAAAATCTATAAGTTTGAACTTCCAACAAGGGAATAATTACTCAGATGAATAATGTAATCTGAAAAACGTTACGGATTGGATTCTGTTTGATTTTATAAACTAAG
>NZ_JBSHNU010000111.1:0-309 GCF_053601555.1 Lacinutrix sp. MEBiC02595
CGCAACGCCGCAAATACAAACGATTACCGTTTCAGATAATATTGCGCCAACATTTACTGCGCCTGCAGCTATTGAAATTTTTACGGATGCTTCTTGTAATTATGATGCAACGGTTAGTGAAACTGGTGATGTAACCAATGAAGCTGATAATTGTGATACTACTTTAGAAGCTACTTTTACAGATGTTGTAACCGCTGGTACTTGTGAAGGTTCGTTTATTATTACTAGAACTTGGACTTTATCAGACGATTGTGGAAATGCTGCAACACCGCAAATACAAACGATTACCGTTTCAGATAATATTGCACC
>NZ_JBSHNU010000112.1:0-317 GCF_053601555.1 Lacinutrix sp. MEBiC02595
CATTCTATAGTTTCGTCTACAACCGTACAAGCTGTAAGATCAGGACCGATAGAATCTTCAAGAGTAAGTGTTGCAGTAAGTATGGTTTCATTACCACAATCATCTGCAACTGTATACGTAACTAGAATAGTACCACCAGCTCCACAAGTGGAAGCAAGGTTCGTAAATACATAATCAGAAGTTACATCGAATACCGCATCTGTATCACAAGAATCCGTACCACAAGATTGAAGCGCTAATATGTTAGTAGCATTCCAATCATTCGCAACCGTTTCGTTATCTGTTCCGTTACATTCTATAGTTTCGTCTATTACAGT
>NZ_JBSHNU010000113.1:0-363 GCF_053601555.1 Lacinutrix sp. MEBiC02595
AAAAGCATTCGATATTGAACCAACGAAAGTTGAAATTATTAAAGAACAGATATAAAAAACGATTTGCCAACACCGTATATAATTAATGGCTGGTTTTAGCTTGCTTACGAAAATCTTTGCAGATTTTCTATTCGGTTTTTATTTACTAAATTAGGTGCTGAAACACGCCACTAATCATATACAAACACGTTAGCAAAAACAGTGTCAATCCTCTATTTTCTCAGCTATTGTTTTAGTTTGGGCTTACCTAATTCCCTAACTTATAATTAACAAAATTTGCTTAGATAAATCGGAACTAAAAGTAAAACTGAAGTCACAAAGATTTTAATTAACTAAATAATAAACAGATTATCTGGTGCGAAA
>NZ_JBSHNU010000114.1:0-316 GCF_053601555.1 Lacinutrix sp. MEBiC02595
GTTTCCATCTTCATCGGTGTAAGTTAATGTTCCGTCATTATTATCCACCAATGTTGTTAAAGCTTCCAGGTTTGCTATGATTGCAGATAAATCTAATTGTGTAGTAACGCCATCTTCGTCTGTATAATCGATGTTTGTATTATCTGTGTTTAAAGCAATCGAAGTAAGTGTTTCCAAGTTAGCAACATCTAAAATAGTTGGATTTCCATCTTCATCGGTGTAAGTTAATGTTCCGTCGTTGTTGTCTACTAATGTTGTTAAAGCTTCCAGGTTTGCTATGATTGCAGATAAATCTAATTGTGTAGTAATGCCGTCT
>NZ_JBSHNU010000115.1:0-322 GCF_053601555.1 Lacinutrix sp. MEBiC02595
TCATTAAAGATACCGAGCATCACTCTTTATGGGTGTTTCCAGAACGAACACCATTACAATCCTTATTGCAGACCAATCTACACAGGTACTTTTTCATCTGCCAATAACCAGACCATCCTTTTACTACAGTCCACATTTAAAAATGCGCTTTGCTTATTTTACGCCAAACCATCCACTTTTTCGTTACCACAAAAAACCACCTTCCTTTAACTAAAGGAAGGAGCAGTAAACAAGTATCTCTTTAGTTATTCTAGTTATTTCACAAGAGTAATCACGCAAACCTGTCCCCATAAGTATTATCGAAATGAAAACATATTTTCAT
>NZ_JBSHNU010000116.1:0-45790 GCF_053601555.1 Lacinutrix sp. MEBiC02595
ATATTAAGCAATTAATATATCCTGCCAGGTTTTTAAAACCTTGCAGGTATTATAAAAAAAAACCTAACTGATTTTTGCAGTCAAAGGATCTTCTATGCTACAAAATCAACGTTTTTTTATAAGATTCCTGCCTTCGCAGGAAATCGGGAAATGAAAAGCTCACGAAAGAATTGGTTTTTGAAATATTAAGCAATTAATATATCCTGCCAGGTTTTTAAAACCTTGCAGGTATTATAAAAAAAAACCTAACTGATTTTTGCAGTCAAAGGATCTTCTATGCTACAAAATCAAAGTTTTTTTTATAAGATTCCTGCCTTCGCAGGAAATAGGGAAATGAAAAGCTCACGAAAGAATTGGTTTTTGAAATATTAAGCAATTAATATATCCTGCAAGGTTTTTAAAACCTTGCAGGTATTATAAAAAAAATACCTAACTGATTTTTGCAGTCGAAACAACTCTGATGCTACAAAATCAATATTTTTTTCATAGGAAGTATAAAACAAAAAAAACCAACTATATAGTTGGTTTTTAATGTATTAAAATACTTTATTTAAACTATTAAATAAAATAATGTTTTTGTATTTATTCTGGTTTTCTACCGTGAATTTCTTCAAAAACGGTATCAAAATTATCACGTAAATACGCACGAAGCTTTAGTCGGTAATCGTTCTTTAACCAATCGACAAAGTTGTACGTACTTTTACTAATACATTTGGTGTATCTACCAATTCTGTAATCGATATCGTCGCCAAGCATTTTTGCAAGACCAAGCGCATCATAAACATCTTCTGAATTTTCAATACAAATTTTTGCATGATGAATTATAGAACGTTCTAAAACCACTTTAGAAGATTCTCCATTGGTTACAGAAGCAATATATGTTTTCTTAATATCGAAGTACACATCTTTAGAATTAGAAAATTCTGCACGAAGTTCTTCTGGCATTTCATATCTAAAAGCTTCTTCTAGCTCTTCGTCATTTACAAGACCATCTAAATAGAAATTAGGTGTTCTAAAAATACGTTGCCAGTCTAAATCTGCTCCCCAAGGTCCGAAACGGTGTAAATTATTTCCTAAATCAATAACTTGAAAAGTCGATTTATTCTTTAAAATACGAGATCCCCTACCAATCATTTGGTAGTACAGTGTTAACGACTTTGTAGCTCTATTTAAGATAATAGCTTCCACTGTTGGTTCATCAAAACCAGTAGTTAAGATACTTACAGAAGTTAAAACGGCATCTGGAGTTTCATGAAACCATTTTAAAATAGCTTTACGTTCTTTTTTAGTATTGGTATTATCTAAGTGAGCAACAGGATAACCTGCTCTTCTAAACGTGTCATAAACGTGTAAAGAAGTATTAATACCATTATTAAAGATTAGTGTTTTCTTTCCTTTACATCTTTCTTCATACGATTGAATAAGCTTAGAAAGCATATCGGTATTGGTATATAAATCTTCCGAAGATTTCACGGTATAATCCCCATTTGCACCAACAATTAAGGAAGTTAATCCTACATTATACGAATAGACTTCCGCTTGCGCTAAAAATTCATTTTGAATAAGATGTTCTATAGTTTCTCCAACAATAAGCTCATTATAGTTATCGTTCATTGGGAGCTTAATATTAGAACTTAAAGGCGTTGCTGTAACTCCTAGAATAAAGGACTTTTCAAAAAACTTAAAAAGTTTAGTAAAAGAATTGTAATGCGCTTCATCAATAATTACTAATCCGATATCTGAAATATCTAGTTTTCCTTCTTGTAATCTATTATTTAGCGTTTCTACCATTGCAACAAAGCAACCGTATTGTTCTTGATCTTCTAGATTTGCTTTACTACTTACAATTTTATTTTCTACACCAAAACCAGTAAGCATACTCGAAGTTTGCTTACACAATTCAATTCTGTGTGTCATCACTAAAACTTTCTTCTTGTGATGTTTTAAATATTGCCTAACAATTTCTGAAAAAATAACTGTTTTTCCACCACCAGTTGGTAATTGATATAACAAATGATAGTCTTCCGGAGCATCCTCGAATGCTTTAAAAATTTTGTTAATTGCACCTCTTTGGTAGCTGTAAAGGTCTTTTCCAGCTTTATTTTCTTCTTGTTCTGTTGTTGTAATAACGTTCCCCATAGTTTTTTAAGATGTGCAAAAATAACATCTTTTTGGTGTTTTTAAAGGGTATTTGGAAAGAAAGTTAAAAAATAAATGTTAATTATTCCTTTATAATGATAATAGAGGCTTTAACTCCCTTGGCTAAATTCCATTGATTTCCAGAAATAACATCCCCAAAATCATCTAATATTTGAAACTCTGCGGTATTCGGTGAAACCTGACCGGTATCTAAAGCTAAAAAGTCGATTTTATTAATGCCATCTACTAATTTAAATTTAAAACCACTGTAGTCTGGCGTTAATAGAACAGATGTTTTTACAACATCACCATTTATAAATACGCGAATATGATCGCCATCAAAAGCACCATAATCTCTATACACTATATTGATATTCTTGGACTTTGTTGTATGATCCCCAAAAAACTGTGTGGTTGTATTCCCTCTATATTGTTGTTCCCTTTTTAATTCGGTATAACTGGCATGTTTTTTAATTCGATCTTCATATAATTCCCCAGGATTACCAAATTCTTCTTTATTAAACATAGAAAACTCTTCTTTTGGTAAATCTGTAGGTTGATTTTGTTTAGGAACAGTTAAACCATTTATATTATCTTCCTTCGGAATAATAAAACCTTGGTTATTTATAGGTTTCCCTTCTTCTTTAACTTCTTCCTGTATTTCTCCTTGTTCACTTTCTATAACAGGAATAGTAACGGATTTTTGCTCACTATCTATTTGCGCTTGAAGCGTAAAACTGAATAAACATAAAATAATTAAAAAGAGTAATCGCATAATATATTGGAATAATTCTATTCTCTGATTTCAAAAATCGTTCCTAAGTTTCAAATTTCCTATTTAAATATACTCTTTTTGATTTATTTAACTACTTACTGCGCTTTTTCCCTATGCTTCTACTCTCTTTAACGTAAACAAATCGATTCGTTTATGTTAAAAAATGTTAAATTACTATTATGTATTACCTAGTACTGTAACAATTTGAAATATGTGTCGTCTATTAGGTATAACAATCAAAAAACATATATCATGAGAACTTTAAACAACAATCAATTATCAGGAACATTAAATAACACAAAAAGTCATGCTTGGAACAGTAAAAGACGTTTTAGATAATTATTTCATAAAACCACATCAATCTATCAATCCATCAAAAAACAAATATTATGAGAACTTTAAACAACAACCAATTATCAGGAACATTAAGTAACACGAAAAGCTATGCTTGGAACAGTAAAAGACGTTTCAGATAAGCATTAAGTAAATCATCCTTCAAAAAATCATTAATCAAAAAACCACCAGAGTTATGAGAACATTAGCAAAATTATCTAAAAAAGTAAGTGGTATTGTAGAAGAGCAAAACCTTGTAAATAGACATGTTATTCGTTTTTGTAACTCGAACACTACCCTTTGGAAAGGAACCAGCAGGTTCGCACATTAAAAGAATTAGTCACTCTTTAAAAAGCCAGTTAACAAACTATGTTAACTGGCTTTTTTTTGCTTTGTATGTGATCTTACAAAACAAATAGCTCTTCTCTTTATTTTAAAGAGGAGTTAAAATAATTCATTTTAAGCGTGTATTTTATACTAACTCTCCGATTCCGTAAAAACGGAACCACCTCTCTTTAACAAAAGAGAGGAGCCGGTTCTTAGAAAAAATTCTGTAAACATGTGGCTCTCCTCTTATTTAAAGAGGAGAATGAATTCTAGTTTTCCTTAGAAAATTGGAAGAAAGAGCAGTTAAAGCAATTCATTTTAAGTGTATATTTTATACTAACTCTCCGATTCCGTAAAAACGGAACCACACCAGTAAAGACTTTAATCTTGCTATGTACAAAAATTACGGTATTGTTTTTGTGAATAGCTACATCTATTAATCTTAAATATTTACTAGCATGAGATACTCAAAATCTTCACCAACAGTAAATGCAGGTTCTATGGCAGACATTGCATTTTTATTATTAATCTTCTTTTTAGTAACCACCACAATAGCTTCCGATGAAGGCATAAACAGGAAATTACCCAGAGAATGTCCACCAAATGTGAATTGTTCTGTAGATTTAAACGAACGAAATGTATTGCGAATTGTTCTAAATGGAAAAGATGAAATTCTTATTGAAAATGAATTAGTACCCCTTCAAAAGGTGAAAAATGTAACCAAAGATTTTATTGATAATAATGGAGAAAATACTTGTTTGTATTGCAACGGAAAACAATTAGTTCATGGTTCAGACAAACCTACCGAAGCTGTTATTTCTCTTCAAAATGATAGAAGTACAAGCTATAACCTTTTTGTACAAGTACAAGATGAAATCACAAAAGCATATTATGAATTACGAAGCACCTACAGTAAAAATAAATTCCGCAAAACAGAAGACAAATTAACGCCGAGAGAAATGAAGGAAATTAGAGAAGCTTATCCTTTTAGAATAAGTGAAGCAGAGACGAAATAAGGAGAGAAGAATGGTTTTATCCTTGTTTTAAATTAAGAAAATTGCTTCGCATTTTAAGCCAAACTCTCCGAATTTATTTTCAATAAATCCACCTCTCTTTACCTAAAGCGAGGAGCACATTCTAATTATAATTATATTTGCGAGTTACCAAACACTTTCGTTTAACAGTAGTTGCAATTCAAAAAAAAAAAAGCCTAGATTAAAAATCTAGGCTTTTACATATATTAGTATTACTATTTACTCTGTGATTCCTTCCAAATCCAAGAAAAAACTATACATTAAAGCAGTACGTTTATATCGCTCGAATCTCCCAGAAGCACCTCCATGTCCATTTTCCATATTACAGTCCATAAGCAATAGATTATCATCTGTTTTTAAGGCTCGTAATTTTGCAATCCATTTTGCAGGTTCCCAATATTGTACTTGACTATCCCAATATCCCGTTGTTATTAATATATTAGGATATGCTTTTGCTTCCACATTATCATAAGGCGAATAGGATTTCATATAATCGTAGTATTCTTTAATTTTCGGATTTCCCCATTCGTCAAATTCAAAAGTAGTTAACGGAATAGATTCATCTAGCATTGTAGAAACAATATCAACAAAAGGCACTGCTGCTACTACGCCATTCCATAATTCTGGTTTCATATTCAAAATTGCTCCCATTAATAACCCTCCTGCACTTCCACCCATAGCATATAGATGATCGCTATTGGTATATCCTTCGGTTATTAAAAACTCGCCACAATCTATAAAATCGGTAAAGGTGTTTTTCTTTTTTAATAGTTTCCCGTTTTCATACCACTGGCGTCCCATTTCTTGTCCGCCACGAATATGCGCAATCGCGTACACAAATCCACGATCTAATAAACTTAAACGCGAAGAATTAAAATCAGCATCCATACTAGCGCCGTAAGAACCATATGCATACAGCAATAACGGATTCTTTCCGTTTTTATCTAAGCCTTTTTTATAGACTATAGAAACTGGAATTTGCGTACCATCTTTAGCGGTAGCAAATTTACGCTCAGAAACATAGTTATCGCTTGAAAAATTAGGATCTAGAACTTCTTGTTGTTTTAAAACTACCGAAGTTTTGGTGTCCATATCATATTCAAAATCGGTATCTGGAGTGGTTAACGAAGAGTAATTATATCGCAATATATTGGTATCAAAATCTAAATTAGAAGTTATATACGCTAGATAGGCAGGATCGTTAAAAGGAATGTAATGCTCCTCTCCTTTCCATTTTTTAACGCGAATATTAATTAATCCAGCTTTACGCTCTTCTACAACTAAGTAATTTTTAAAAAGTTCATAACCCTGAAGATAAACATCACTTCTATGCGGAATAACATCGACCCAATTTTCTTTTGTAGTCTTTGAAACTGGTGTTTTTACTAATTTAAAATTTTTAGCATCTAAATTGGTACGAATATAAAAATGGTCTTCAAAATGATCTGCTTGATATTCTAAAACTTTTTCACGAGGCTGAATTACTTTCCAATCCCCATTTGGCGTATTGGCATCTAGGTATTGCATTTCTGTAGATAGCGTTTGCATACTCCCAATAAATATATAGGCTTTAGATTTAGATTTCCAAACAAAACATCTGTAGGTATCCTCTTTTTCTTCAAAAACCAGCTCGTCTTGTGCTTGATCTGTACCTAAAACATGCTTAAAAATTTTATTCGAGCGTAATGTTTCTGGATCTTTTGTGGAATAAAAAATAGTTTTATTATCATTAGCCCAAGTTGCGCCACCACTAGTATTACTTAATTTATCTGCTAAGAGTTTTCCTGTTTTTAAATCTTTAAAATAGATCGTGTATTGACGTCTTGAAATAGTATCAATAGCAAAAGCTATTCGCTCATTATTCGGACTCACAGCTTGAGGGCCAAAACCATAATAAGCAAATCCTTTTGCCATTTCTGGTCCGTGAAGCATAATTTCTTCTGTAGCATTTTCTGCAACTTTCTTTCTGCAATATAAAGCGTAATCTCCTCCTTCTTCATATCGTGTATAATAGGAATACCCATTATCTGTTACTGGAACGGAGGCATCGTCTTTTTTAATCCTACTAACCATTTCATCATAAAGTTTTTCTTGAAACGCATCGGTATGCGCCATAGTTTTAGCTGTATATTCATTTTCTTGATGTAAATAATCTAAAACATCTTGCGTTTGTGCATCTGGAGTTTCTGCATTTTTTTGTGCATCACTTAAACGCATCCAGAAATAGTTATCTGTTCTAGAGTCACCGTGTGTGATTATTTCTTTCGGGATTATTTTAGCGACAGGAGCTTCTGTAGTTTTCTGTCCCATAAGTTCTTCTTTGTTTTTGCAGCCAACAAAAACGAACAAAAAAGCAAATAGATAATAGATAGGTGTTTTCATATTATATAAGGGGGATTAATATTTCAAATAAATTTAGTGAATTAATAATAAAAAAAATGTAATTCATTAAAAATCAAGTATAAACACGTGTTTCTAATAACATTTACTACAGAATCTATTTCCTGTTTATAAAAAGAAAGACATTATTATAACAAAAATAAAAACCAACAGACATACCCTTGACTTTTAGTTTTTAGGGCTTCTTTACTTTTATTATCAAAACCATGCGCTCTAAATCTTTCTAGTTCAGATCGAGAAAAAGGCTCTTCTTTATATTTAGGTGTAGGCGTAAAAAAAGGCAAAAAGAAAAAAACCATCCACTCTTCATGCGTGAGTGCTGCCTTTTTTCTTTTTACCTCGTTTTCTTATTTTTAATCTTTATTACTTTCCAAAATCTAATACGCCAACAACTTCAGCAATTCTCCTTCAAACTTATCACGTGATAAATATTGATCTTCTAACTGATTGATAAACGGAATTGGTGTTTCCATACTAGCCACACGTTTTACTGGAGCATCTAATTCTTCAAAGCAATTTTCCATAATTAAGGCTGAAATATCACTTGCTATTCCACCAAAAAGAGAATCTTCTTGCAAGATAATTGCTTTACCCGTTTTCTTTACGGAAGCATAAATAGCTTCGGTATCTAAAGGTTGCAGTGAGCGTAAATCGATAACATCTGCTTGTATATTGCTATGTTTATCTAGAGTATTTAAAGCCCAATGTACTGCTGCGCCATAAGAGATTACAGTAATGTCATTTCCTTCTCTTAAAAGAGAAGCTTTACCAAGTGGTAATGTAAAATAATCGGTTGGTACTTCTTGACGAATACTTCTATATAAAGCTTTGTGCTCAAAGAATAACACAGGATTAGGGTCGTTAATTGCGGTTGCCAAAAGTCCTTTAGCATCATAAGGAAACGCTGGATAAACTACTTTTAAACCTGGTGTTTTAGTAAACCAAGCTTCATTGGTTTGGCTATGAAAAGGTCCTGCAGCAACTCCTGCTCCACAAGGCATTCTTAGCACAACATCTGCATTTTGATTCCATCTGTAATGGCTTTTTGCTAAATAATTTACCACAGGATTAAATCCGGAAGTAACAAAATCTGCAAACTGCATTTCTACAACACTTTTAATTCCCGCTATAGAAAGTCCCATTGCTGCTTCTACAATTGCAGATTCACAGATTGGTGTGTTGCGCACTCTATCTTTACCAAAGGCTTCTACAAAACCATCTGTAATTTTAAAAGCGCCACCATATTCTGCGATGTCTTGTCCCATGATTACTAAATCATCATGACGTTCCATGCTTTGTTTTAAACCTTCGGAAATAGCATCAATTAAACGTAATTCTTCCGACTTATTACTTGGTGTAATTTCTTGATAATCAAAATCTTGATACACATCCTTTAACTCTTCCTTTTCAGAGGCAACAATCGCTTCTTCTGCGCCTGCTTGGTCTAAAGCTTCATTTATTTCGTGTACGATTTTTTCCTTTATAGCGACCTCAAAAGCTTCGTCTATAATACCTTCATTTTTTAAAAACTCCTGATAATTTTCTAAAGGATCTTTCTTTGCCCAAGCATCTAATAGATCTTGAGGCACGTATTTTGTTCCGCTAGCTTCCTCATGTCCGCGCATTCTAAAGGTCTTAAATTCTAGTAAAATAGGACGAGGATTTTTACGCATGTCTTCCGCTAAAGCGTTCACTTTAGTATATACTTCTAAAATATTATTTCCATCAAGGATATGACTTTCCATACCATAACCTAAAGCGCGATCTGCTAAATCCTTGCAATTATATTGCTCGCTAGTTGGTGTAGATAAACCATAACCGTTATTCTCTATGCAAAATAAAACAGGCAATTGCCAAACAGAAGCTACATTTAAAGCCTCGTGAAAATCTCCTTCACTAGTTCCGCCTTCTCCAGTAAAAACAGCGGTAACTTGATTTTTATTTTGTAATTTACTTGCCAAAGCAATACCATCTGCAACCCCTAATTGCGGACCAAGATGTGAGATCATACCCACAATATTATATTCTTGTGTTCCAAAGTGAAAACTACGGTCTCTTCCTTTTGTAAATCCGCTAGCCTTACCTTGCCATTGTGCAAAAAGCCTGAATAATGGGATTTCCCGCGTTGTAAAAACAGCAAGATTTCTGTGCATGGGCAAAATATACTCTTCTGCTAACATGGCTTTTGTAACCCCAACAGAAATAGCTTCTTGACCAATACCAGAAAACCATTTAGAGATTTTTCCTTGTCTTAATAGAATGAGCATCTTCTCCTCTATCAGCCTAGGCTTGAGCATACTCTTATATAAATCGATTAAGGTTTCCTTTTTTAAACCTTCTTTATTGTAGCTAATTATAGCTTTAGAAAACGTTTCCAATACCTTTATTTTTATATATCAAATGTAAGTAATTTTTAATGTTATGCCACTTTTTAGTTTAATTTTACTCAAGATTTTCGTTACATTTGTAATTCGACTTATAAAATAATGATTATGGATAGAATACCTAGTGTGAACCTGAACGACTTTGTTTCAGGAGATCCAGCAAAAAAGCAAAAATTTGTAGAAGAAATTGGTAAAGCTTATGAAGACATAGGTTTTGTTGCGCTTAAAGGACATTTTTTAGACGATACTTTAGTAGATAATTTATACGGAGAAGTAAAAAATTTCTTTGACCTTCCTGTAGAAACGAAACGTAGTTATGAAGTACCAGGTATTGGTGGACAACGTGGTTATATTTCTTTTGGAAAAGAAAGTGCTAAAGGAAAAAAAGAAGGGGATTTAAAAGAGTTTTGGCATTTTGGACAGTTTGTAGAAAATGATCCAAAACTAGAAGCAGAATATCCTGCAAATGTTTCTGTTAACGAATTACCAGCATTTACCAAAACCGGTAAAGAAACCTATAGAATGTTAGAGAAAACGGCGAAATACGTTTTACGTGCTTTAGCTTTATACTTAAATTTAGAAGAAACCTATTTTGATAAATATATACATAATGGGAATTCTATTTTAAGACCAATTCACTATCCTCCTATTATTAATGAACCTAAAAATGCAGTTCGTGCAGCAGCACATGGTGACATTAATTTAATTACGCTTTTAATGGGAGCGCAAGGAAGAGGTTTACAAGTACAAAAGCATGATGGAGAATGGATAGATGCCATTGCAGAACCAGATGAATTAATGATAAATGTTGGAGACATGCTTTCTCGTCATACCAACAATAAACTAAAATCTACAATACACAGAGTAATAAACCCGCCAAGAGAACTTTGGGGAACTTCTCGCTATTCTATGCCGTTTTTCATGCATCCTATAAGTGATATGAAATTAGATGTATTAGAAAGCTGTATTGATGAAGATAACCCAAAGCAATATGAAGATATTACTGCTGGTGCATTTTTACATGAACGTCTTGTGGACTTAGGACTTATAAAAAAATAAGTAGGCAGTATTCAGTAGGCGGTGTTTACTCTAACACGCGACTGGAGACTGCCTACTAAACACTAAAAAATATGGATTTACAAGACCAACTTAAAAACTTGTTTCCAGATCATGTAGATGAAACTCCGAAAGAAGTAGATGCTAATAAAAATGATATTTGGCTTCAAGACGATCCTATTCTATGTAAATACGAAAAGCGTAAGGGAAAACCCATTACTATTTTAGAGGGATATACTGGAGCAACCGAAGATTTTAAAGCTTTAGCAAAAGAGCTTAAAACCAAACTAAGTGTTGGCGGAAGCTTTAAAGATGACAAAATTATCATTCAAGGAGATTATAGAGATAAAATCATGGCAATGCTTAAAGAAAAAGGTTTTAATGTAAAACGAGTTGGCGGATAAATGACAGAGAACATCTTACATATTACAAATGGTGGTAATCTAACCAGCTATTTAAGAGACCTAAGCTATCCCGGAGATTTTTTAACTTGGCACGAAATGTTATGTGAAGGTCCGGCAAATCGTCTTATTAATTCGGATGCATTTATAAAAGTTAGAAAAGACTTTTTAAAAGCATCTTATGCTATTGAAGTCGATGAAGCTCAATATAAAAAAGAACTACATAAGCTAGACGATACAGATAAATATACTGAAATTGTATTGTGGTTTGAATACGATTTATTTTGCCACATCAATATGTTGGCTGTGCTTAGTCTTTTAAATGAAAAGAAAATAAAAACACCAATTACTTTAGTTTGTAGTGGTAGAATTGCGAATGAAGATAGCCTAAAAGGTTTATGTGAACTTACGCCAGAGCAACTAGACAATCATTTTAAAAATAGAATAAAACTAAAGGAATCAGATAAAGATATCGCGGTTAGTATTTGGCAAATCTATTGTGGTACCGATCATAATTTATTGAAGAAATACATCACTAAAAAGTCCTCTTTTGAATATTTAGGTATTTGCCTGAAAGCGCATTTAGAACGTTTTCCTGATTCTAAAAACGGACTGAGTACTTTAGAACAAAATATTTTAAGCTTAATAGATAAGTACGAAATAAAATCGAAACATCATTTATTAGGATACGCTTTAAACTACCAAGGCTATTATGGGTTTGGCGATATACAATTAATGCGAATAATAGAAAACCTTGCGCTATTTTATATAGAAGAAAAGGACTCTATAAAGTTAAATAGAAAAGGACACGAAGTACTGCTTAATCATCATAATTTTGCTTCCGAAATAAATGATAATATGATTTATGGTAACGTAAACCGATTGGACTTTCAGTTTAACAAAAAAGAAAACAAACTTATAAAAACAATAACACATGGCAATTAAAGAATCGGAACTGATATTAAATCCTGACGGAAGTGTATATCATTTAAATTTAAAACCACAACATATTGCTAATGACATTATTTTTGTTGGAGATCAAGATCGAGTGGCAAAAATCACCGAGCATTTTGATAGTATTGAATTTTCTATTCAAAAAAGAGAGTTTAAAACCCAAACCGGAGTCTATAAAGGAAAACGAATTACTGTAATTTCTACAGGAATTGGTCCAGACAACATCGATATTGTACTTAATGAATTAGATGCTTTAGTAAATATCGATTTACAAACAAGAAAACCAAAAGAAATACTTACGAGTCTAAATATAGTGCGTATTGGTACTTCTGGCTCGCTTCAAAAAGATATTCCAGTAGATTCCTTTGTCATGAGTACGCATGGTTTAGACTTAAATGGCATGCTTCATTTTTACCAATTAAATAATATCACAAATCCAGAAATAGAAGATGCCTTTATTGCATTTACAAATTGGAGTGAAAATAAAGCAAGACCTATCCTTATAAATAACAGTAAAAAGTTAGAAGCCTTACTAGACAGCGATAAAATACATAAAGGAATCACAGCTACAGCTGGAGGATTTTATGGTCCGCAAGGTCGCGTTTTACGTTTACCACTCGCAGATACCGCATTAAATAACAAAATGGATACTTTTAATTTTAAGGGTTTTAGAGTTACCAACCTGGAAATGGAAACCTCTGTTATTTATGGTTTATCTAAGCTGCTTGGTCATCATGCTTTATCTATGAACGCTATTATTGCAAACCGTGCAACTGGCGAATTTAGCGAAGATCCTAAGGCAGTAGTTAACAACCTGATAGAATATACTTTAAACAAAATAGTAGCGTATTAATTTCATTTCTGATTGTAACAGACAGGTTCTTGAAATGAACGCTTTCGCGGAAAAAATATGAAGACAGTAAAAATTGGTGGTGTACCAGAACATTTTAATTTAGCTTGGTACCTTACACTTAAAAATGGCGAATATAAAGACGAAGATATTAATCTTCGTTGGAAAGATTATTTTGGTGGTACCGGACAAATGTGTACAGCGCTTCGGGAAGGCGAAATAGATTTAGCGGTAATACTTACCGAAGGAATTATAAAAGATATCATTGACGGAAACCCAAGTACCATTGTACAAACCTTTGTAGAATCGCCATTAATTTGGGGAATTCACGTTGCAGAGCATTCCAATTATAAAACAGTAGAAGACTTAAAAGGAACTAAAGCTGCCATTAGTAGATATGGTTCTGGGTCGCATTTAATGGCGTACATTAATGCGCAAAAGAATAATTGGGACTTAGATAAAGATCTTGATTTTGAGGTTATTAAAAACTTAGATGGCGCTGTAGAAGGTCTAACCAACGACAAAGCCGATTACTTTATGTGGGAGAAATTTACCACGAAACCTTTAGTAGATGATGGTACCTTTAGACGTATCGCTAACTGCCCTTCGCCCTGGCCTTGTTTTGTTATTGCAGTAAGAACCGAGTTTTTAGAAAACAATAAAGACGATGTAAAAACCATTTTAGATATCATTAATAACACCACCAGTGAATTTAAAGATATTCCTTCTATCGATAAAACGATAGCGAATCGCTACGATCAAAAATTAGAAGATGTTCAAGAATGGTTAAGTTTAACCGAATGGTCGCAAGAAGTGATCGATGAAAAAACAATAGACAACGTACAAGAAAAATTATTTGATTTAGATATCATTCCTGAAAAATGGAAATACAAACAATTAGTTACAAAACTATAAACCGCAAAATTCTACTAAGAGTGCGCATTTCAACCTTAAAAACCTGCTGTTTAACCACTTAATTATTTAAGACTGTTAATTTTTGTTAACTTTAATTAACTAAAATCGTATATTTGCCATCCAAACCTACAAATATTAAATTAGTTTCTTATGCTATCAACAATTACATTTCTTATTATTTCTTTAGTTTTAATCAACTTTATGCTATTAGCATTTAGCTGTAATAAAACAACAAAACGCTTAAAAGCTTTAGATAAAAACAAAGACGTAGTTAGTGTAAGACCTACCAAAACAAAGGTTTCAAGCCAACTTGCTCCAACTGGCAGTTAGTCTTACTAAAATGCTTACTACCAAACCAATACCCTCGATTAGCACTTAATGGAGAAGGATGACCTGAAGTTAAAATAGTATGCTTTTTTTCGTCTATCAACTTCGCTTTCTTTTTAGCAAATCCGCCCCATAGTAAAAACACCACATGCTCTTTTTCTGCACTTATTAACTTAATTACACTATCTGTAAACGTTTCCCAACCTTTTTTTTGATGACTTCCTGCTTGATGTGCTCTAACCGTTAATGTAGCATTTAATAATAAAACACCTTGTTTTCCCCAAGCTTCTAAATTACCAGAATTAGAAACTACATGTCCTACATCACTTTCCAACTCTTTATAAATATTTTTTAAAGAAGGCGGAATCGCAATACCAGCATTCACACTAAAACACAAGCCATTCGCCTGACCCACATCATGATACGGGTCTTGACCTATAATAACCACCTTCAAATCTTCAAAAGTACATAAATTAAAGGCATTAAAAATAGCTTCCTTTTTAGGGAAACACTCGTACTGTTCATATTCATCTTCCACAAATTCCATTAAAGATTTAAAATAAGGAGCATGAAACGTTTCCTTTAAATGTGCTTTCCAACTAGAATCTATATTATATTGCATCTTTTTATCCAAATTTTAAGAAAGTCTAAAATAATACTATCTTTAAACTTGATACCCTTTTTAGCATTTAATTATATATGAAAAAACTAAAATTTCCTTCTGCTCAAACCATTTTATTCATAATAGCTGGTTTAGTTACCTTATTAACTTGGGTTATTCCTGCTGGTAAATACGAAACTTTAGGCTACAATAAAGACGATAATACATTCACTAGAATTAGCATAGATAATTCGGAAACCATTCCTGCAACGCAGGATAATTTAGAAACACTAAATATCAAGATTCCACTAGAGAAATTCACAAATGGCGATATTTACAAACCTATAAACATACCTAATACGTATCAGAAACTAGAATCCAAACCACAAGGTGTTTTAGCATTTATAAAATCACCAGTAAAAGGGATTATAGAGGCTGCAGACATCATTTTCCTTGTTTTAATTATTGGAGGTCTCATTGGTATTATTAATAGTACCGGTGCTTTTGATGCGGGAATAAACTGGCTCGCCAATGCATTTAAAGGGCGAGAGTTTATCCTTATTATTTTAGTTACCACATTGGTCGCAGCTGGAGGAACTACCTTTGGCTTTGCCGAAGAAACCATTGCCTTCTTCCCTATTCTAATTCCCGTGTTTTTAGCAGCAAAATATGATGCTATGGTTGGTATCGCTTGTATCTTTTTAGGAAGTTCTATCGGTACGATGTGTTCTACTATAAATCCGTTTAGTACTATTATAGCAAGTGACGCTGCAGGAATAGCGTGGACCACAGGACTTGGCGGAAGACTATTTATGTTAGTTGCCTGCTTAACCATTGCATTAATATACATTATTCGCTATGGTAAACGTGTGCAAAAAGATCCTACAAAATCTATAATTTACGACCAACAAGAACAAATAGCAGCATTATTTTCACATGGAGACGCAAAAATTATAGCCTTTACAACCCGTTTACGTCTATCCTTAATTGTATTTGCCCTTTGCTTTATCATCATGATTTACGGCGTTGTTGCTCTAGAATGGTGGTTCGTAGAAATGACAGCAACCTTTTTAGTAGGCTCGATTCTTATTGGTTTTATTGCCAAAATTAAAGAAACAGATTTTATAGACACCTTTGTAAAAGGCGCAGGTGATTTATTAGGTGTTGCACTAATTATTGGTATTGCTCGCGGTGTAACCGTTATTATGGCCGACGGATTAATTAGTGATACCCTTTTACATTATGCAAGCTCGATGACGCAAGACATGAACAAAGGAATTTTTGCAAGTGCCATGACTGCAGTCTACGCCGGACTTTCCTTTTTTATTCCAAGTAGTTCTGGGATGGCAGTTTTAACCATGCCAATCATGTCGCCATTAGCAGATAGCGTTGGTATTGGTAGAGAAATTGTAGTAAATGCATATCAATACGGTATGGGACTTTTCTATTTTGTGAATCCTACAGGTTTAATTTTAGCCTCGCTAGCAGTAGTAAAAGTTGGTTTCAACAAATGGTTAAAATTCGTGATGCCTTTATTCATCATACTAATAGTCTTTACTTTAATAGTTATGACCGTTTCTAGCTATTTGTAAATAACGCTTTCGCGGAATCGATTCCGTTAGCATAAAACGAGTTTATTAATATCCTATTTCTTAGTCGCTACAGTGTTTTTTGTACTGTAGTTTCATAGGATTAAAAAGCTTTCACGACTAATCTGCACACTAATTGGAATAACTATGCATAAACTTTTAATTATATTATTACTAGCAATCACTTGCATTTCTTGTAAAAACACAGAGAAACAAAAAGCAGAAAGCATTGTAAAAGCAGAATACACCGAAATAACAAACCACCAATATCATTTATTTGCACCTACTAAAAACACAAAAAAAGTAGTCGTGCTTTTTGGCGGATATCCAGAAACACCAGAAGATATTAAACGGGAATTCAAAATCCTCGATCTCGCAAAAGAAAAGAATATCGCCATTCTTTATATGAACTACAATCAAAAATTGTGGCTAGAAGAAAACGAAAAGCAAACACTTGCTAAACGACTACAAAATATCTTTACTGAAAATAAACTTCCGACAAATGAAACGTATATTGGCGGATTTTCAAGTGGTGGAAACGTTGCTGTATTAATGAGTGCTTTCCTAACCGAAAATAAAAATTTTCAGATAGTACCAAAAGGTGTTTTTATAGTAGACTCCCCAATAGACTTAGTTGCGTTGTATATAAGTTCCGAAAAAAATATAGAAAGAAATTTTTCAGAACCCGCAATACAAGAATCCAAGTGGATCATTACAACCTTAGAAGATAATTTTGGAACGCCTGAAGATAGTCTGCCGCAATATGAAAAGCATGCGATTTATACTTCAAAAACAAACACGATAACCAATTGGAAAGGTTTAAAAAACACGAAGATCCGATTGTATACCGAACCAGACACCCTTTGGTGGCAAGAAAATAGAAAAGCAGATTACGACCAAATGAACGCCTACTACATTCAAAAACTTTCCGAAAGTCTTAAAAATGCAGGATTTCATTATGTAGAATATATACCAACGGAAAACAAAGGGTATCGCTCCAATGGAGAAAGACATCCACATAGTTGGTCTATCATTGACAAAAAGGATTTCATAGCTTGGATCATGGAATAAGAACAACATAAACCGACTTAAAAAAGCGCAAACTCCCATTTGTGCTTTTTGCTTTTAAATTGGTAAAATATTAAGATTATTCCTTCCTTAAAATTGAATAGCTTATACTACTTTTGCGCTTAAAAAAAATGATAGAATTCCTATTCTTAGTGAAATTAGTGGTAGCCATTACATTTGTTATTGGCTTGTCTTATCTTGCTGAGAATGTGAGTCCGAAAGTTGCCGGAATCCTATCTGGATATCCTACGGGTTCTGCGATCACTTTATTTTTCTTCGGATTAGAAGTAAGTCCGGAATACGCTGCAAAAAGTGCCGTATTTAATATGATTGGTTTAACTGCAGCTTTAACCTTTGTATATGTGTATTATAGAGCATCTACCTACTTTAAAAAGCACACCATTCTCCTATCCTCTTTAACTGCAATACTTGCCTATTTTGTAATGGTAGCAGTATTACAACGTTTGGAACTCAATAAATATATAGCCATATTAATACCAATTTCTTTTTCATTTCTATGTATATATCTTTTTAGAGATATTCAAAATATTAGTATTCAAACCAAAGCAAAAATCAATTTTAGAATTTTGTTTGTTCGTGCCTTTTTTGCTGCTTTAATCATTTTATTAATTACCACCGTTCCAAAATTTGTTGGTCCTACTTGGGCAGGACTTTTTTCCGCCTTTCCTACTACTCTATTTCCGTTAATGATAATTATTCACTTTACCTATTCTAAAGAACATGTGCATACCATTATTAAAAATGTTCCCATAGGTATGTTTTCCTTGATTATTTATTCCTTAACCATATCTATTGTATATCCGTTGTATGGCATCTATCTAGGAACCCTGATTTCCTTTGGTGCAGCTACTTTATATTTATTGATGTATACCAAAATAAAAAGTTGGATAGATAATCGTTCTCACTTAAAAGAATCTAGTAGTGCTACTTAAAAAAAAACTATAGTTTTTTTATAAATAGAAAGAACCTAGATCCAAAGAACTTCAAGAAGATTTGCCTAGTAAAAGCAATTTCAGAATAAAAAAAAGGTTAATTAAGTGCTTTTTAAAATTCCAACTTATCAATAAATTCGCCTTTTAGCAAAGTATATTGCGCTTTTTTATTACCTTCTGTATCATAAATTAAAAAGGTACCATTACCATCTTTTAAGGTTCCGTGATCCAACTCGTTTCCTTGTGCATCCAACATCGCAATAACACGCATTAATTTATCTGCTACCCAGAAAAGCTTCATATTTAATTTTCCGTCTTCATAATAGATAGTGTTCATACCGTCTTTAATTCTCCTAGAAGTTGTGATACTTAAAATTTCGTAAACCTGTCCGTTAGGATGATATACTTTCTTTTCAAAAGGTTCTTCGCTACTACCATCGTAAGAGAAAGATTCTGTTATACTTTTATCCGAATTGTAAAATTTCATTTCTCCCACAACCAAACCATTTACATAGGTTTCATCTCTATACAGATAGGCTTCGCCATCTTCCGGATTTACAATTACTCGCATTAAACCATCTTCTTTATCATCTATAAAATTGTTTTCCAACGTAAAAATATTCCCGCCTTCTATTTCTATTCTTTTACTAGGTCCGTTACGCTTTCCATTTTTATAGTTTATTTCTAACGTAGTATTTCCTTTTTTATCATAGTGTTTCCATAAACCTTCTTTCAAGTCGTTTGTATAATTTCCGGTCATAGAAACTTGGTTAGCATTGTGGTAATGCTTCCAGAGTCCAGATTTCTCAAATGCTTTATTATACATGCCTTCTATTTCCACATAATCCTTCCCTTTATGCACCCTAAATTCGGTATACACATAGGTATCATAATTAAACAGTGCATGCTGATTGGTAGCTTGATAATTATTGGTATAACGCCATTCCCCTTTCGGCTTTCCTTCCGCATCATGACTCACATTTTTAATCGTAACATCCTGTTGAGTTCGAACGCCAAGCCAATCTGGCAAGAATATAGCAGTCTGTGCGGAAAGACTTTCGGCTAATAATAAAAACGAAATAATAGTGGTAACGAAAAATACCTTAGACATTTTAATACGTAGTAAATTCATTTTATAAATGTGTTTCTTCCTAAATTAGAAATTACCAAACGTTTCCTATAAAACGCTTATCGGATTACAAAATAATAAAATATTTGTTGTCAACGGACTTTCTTCCTCATAATAATAAAGGAAATTTTTCCTGGATGTAAACCGTTTAAAAATTTATTGTTTCCGACTTCAAAAAACACCATTTTAAAATTCACAATCTAAAGAATAGGTCATGATACATCTTATGAATATCTAGTACAAACCGGTTAGCCTTATACCGCAACCAATTAATAAAACACAAACCAAAGTTTGTGTTTTTTTGTTTATAAGTAAATGCATAATAGTACGAACTCCCGAATTTATAATAGCACGAATTGTTATACTTTTGATGGGCGCTTAGCAGATAAATAAACGCTACATGCTCTATGGAATTACTTATACTTTATACTGGTTTTTTACTTGCAGCCTATGCAGTAATAGGAAATGATGTTATACAAACATTAGGGACTTTTATTTCTTCCAATAACAAAACACATTGGACGGTGCTTTGGGGATTTGCCGGTATTATTTTATCTGCCACTTTAATTTTTGGTTGGTATATGTATGATGGCGACGTCTCTTACCAAAGATTAAATAGCATTACCCTTCCCGAAACCTTAAAATGGTGGCATTTAATAGCACCTCTTGCCTTATTAGTAATTACTCGTTTCGGTATCCCAGTGAGTACCACATTTATGATTCTTAGTGTTTTTTCTAGTCAGCAATTTATTGAGAAAATGATTCTAAAATCGGTGTATGGTTATGGTATTTCTGTGATTACGGCCTTTTTAATTTATCTTTTAATTGCCCAAAAACTAGAATCTAAAGCCTCTTTAGAAAAAGTACATAAAACCAATCAAAAAAGATTTTGGATTGTGGCACAATGGGCTTCCACGGCTTTTTTATGGTCGCAATGGCTTATTCAGGATTTTGCAAACATTTATGTTTTCCTACCACGAAGATTATCCATTTGGGAATTACTTGGTTCATTAGTAGTCATTTTATCTATTATGGCATATATTTTCAAAAACCGCGGTGGTAAAATTCAAGAAATGGTGAATCAGAAAGTAAATACTAGAAATATTCGTTCTGCAACCATCATTGACCTCTTTTATGGTATTATTCTATTTATATACGGAAACTATAATGCGATACCAATGAGCACCACTTGGACTTTTATTGGTATTCTTGCCGGACGAGAAATAGCAATAAACTACCTGCTTAATAAAGGAAAATTAAAAAGTTCGTACCAACTCATTGCTAAAGATTTTGCAAAAGTAAGTCTTGGTCTTGCCATTAGTATTTCTATCGTGTACTTGATTCAATTAATCAAAACCTTCTAAAAAAGGAAATTATATTTTAAAAATAATTTGCAAAACACGTAACAAAAATATAACCGAATATCCGTAAATTTTCCTTTAAATGGAATAGCAGGAATGCTTATACGTTTTAGAAGTTAACCAAAGACACCGAAAACTACAAAGCGCAAATTGGTGTTTGCAATCACAATATAGTTCTGCACATTTAAAACGAAGCTGCCTGTATTACTGTGTGGGAAATCTTTTCGAAATTAATTTTATTTGTCCCAAATGGTGCGCTTGATGTTCCATCACGTGAAACCAAGCCCAATGGGTATCTTTAGTCCACCAATCATCATTTCTCAGCTTAAATTCTTGCAATGTTTTCTTTCGTACTTTTTTATAGATATCTAAGTAATAACGTATTGGTTTTTCTTTTAATATTTCTCTAGAATCATCTAGGTTGATCGCCATTTCTAACATTTTTTTTTCTTCCTCATTATATGCATTAAAAACATCGGCGCCGAAGGAAGTTTCCTGATAAGCTGCCTCTACAGCTGATAGATGCATAATAATTGCACCTACCGAGTTTGCTTTGTCGTCAAAATGAAAATCTGTTTCCATTTGATTGCACCCTTTTGTATAGCTAATAATGTCACTTTTTAAATTTTCTAGCATATAAACCATAACACCTATTTGTGTGTCGTAGCCTTTTTTACTATTTATCTCTTGTGCGCTTAAAGAAGCTGTAGATATGAATAGAATACCGACTAGCATTCTTTTAAAAAATGTTTTCATGTGTTTAATAGTGTATTACTTCGTTCTTAAAAGGAGATCTTTCTCTTTCCCTTTTGCAAACGCATTTTCATATAGTTTGTTGTTTATCTATTCGTATAAAATATATTTCTATACTTTAGAAAAGAACACAACTAGCCACTAGTTTAGTAAAAGATACTTCGTAAGTAAAAGATACAAGCATTTGTTATTTAACGAATTGGTACTAATTAGAAAGAAATTATGTAACAAATTTAAAAATAGACATACCAATTATTAAAACATAAATAAAATGAAAAAAACAACAAAAAGAAAAGCACTACTTCTTATACCTGTTGGAATGTTCGTAATTGCAGCTTCACAGGTGTTTTCTCATTACTTAGAATTACCAGATTTTGCAAAAGGTTCCTTCGTTGGAATAGGAATTGGAGTATTGCTAGTAGCAACAATTTACAGAAATTTTAGAACTGTTAAATAGATCTTTCTGTCTGCTTTCGAAAGCGGACTTTTGATTTCATTTATGGAACTGGAAAAGTATTTTAGAACTTGTCTCTCTTTTATTCTTTCGGATTAGATCTTCCATTTATTAGAAGATAAACTTGAGCCACATAAAAAAAATTACTACGCTCCTAGCATTGCTAATGGTATGCATGACCTTATGGCAAAGCAAAAAACAGGGACCATATTCGGTATCAAGAATTACTATCTGCAAAAAAACCACGTAGAAACACGTATTGTAAACCGTTTTCTAAAATAGTAATTTCACCATAGCTATTTTCATGTGGAATATACTTGAATTCCAGACGCTTCAAAAAACAAGTAAAACAACATATTATATATCCTGTTTGGCATAATTAAAATAAAACCTATGAAAAAAATAATAACTTTTATCCTTTTAATAAGCTTCTTTACTGTTTGCAGTCAAAACCAATCTAGAGATGTTTTATTTCTAAAAAATGGTAGTATTATAAAAGGTTCTATTATAGAAATGAATCCAACAACTAGCATTAAAATTAAAACAGCAGATGGCTCTCTATTTGTTTATAAAATGGAAGAAATTTTAAAAACGGAAAAAGAAGAGATTACTACGAAACAGGAACCAATACAAGAATCATCAGGAGTAAGTCAATTGGACCTTGAAAATGTTTTCAGACCTTACTTATTAAAAAACAGATCCGATTTAGAATTTATTGGTATCACTAAAGTGAATGGCATAAAAAGAACGTTTTATGGACAACAGATTTACGAAATTGAATATGAATTATTAATAGAAACTACTACCGATATTTATATAAGTTTAGGAAATTCAAGTAATGACGTTGTAAACAGTGGTGACTTTTTACTCGACTTTTCTTATGCCGTAGAATCGACTCCAGGAACCAGGTTACTTGAAAAAGGAAAAAGAGTATTATTTACAGGAGCCGTTGGTTTTGAAGAAACAGATAATGGATGGAGAAACGGAGATTTTATTCCCGAAAATTACAAAATTGTTGCCTCCGATTATTTAACACCAGAAATTCGAAAAAGGCAAGCGGAAGAAAAAGCGATAGCTATTGCTTTATTAAAAAAAGAATTGGATTGGCAGCAACCAGATGCCGCACCTGTTTCTTTTGTTTCTAAGCACCTAAAAACCGATAATGTCCCATTATTTGGTAAAACGTATTCCAAGTATACTTTGAAGAAATCTTCCGACTACTCTGGTAGAAATGAGGTTCTAAACGAAATACAGCAAATGTTCTATTCCGCTATAGCTAATACCTACAGACATACAGAGATAGAAGCTGAAGTATATAATAGTTCGCAAAATAAAGAAATTGCAGAATTTAGTATTCAAAATGCAGTATTTGAATTTATCGAAACAGGATATCAATGTAAAATTTATTTGAAAGCTAGCATAAATGGCACCTATACAGAACCTAAAGATTTACCTTTCCGTTACAGCCTAACTATTCCAGGAGTAAGTAAATCGTATGCTAAAAAGATGAGTAAAAGGGAAGCTTTTGCTTCGGCTTTAACCGATTTAAAGTCAAACGTTTCGTCTTTCGTTTTAAAGTATAAACCAATACGTTTAGAGTTACAAAAAATAGTGACCAACAAACGAGGTAAAGCAGATCAAGTAATATTCAAAAAACCAGAATTGTTTATTGCTACCCAAAGAATAAAGTTTGAAGTACTAAACGCTAATCATTTATCTATAGCACCTGGCACATCCATGTCTTTTACCAATAGCATTGGAGAATGTTTATTTAAAGGAGAAATTATTGGAGATACAATTATTTGTGAAATAAGAGGAAGTAAAAACAAGAAAGAATTCATTAAGTACCTCGAGAATACCGATGCATTAATTGGTATATCCAAATACTAACTTCAAAGCTTCCGTTCCAAAGAAAAACTAGAAATAAACTGAAACTTAATTAATCCAAAAACAAAAAACATGTCATTTAAACTTAAAAACATCTTTTTATTATTCCTCTTTTTATATAGTACATCCGTTCTTTCGCAAAGGGCAAGCTCAGAAAAAGCCTCTTCTGTTTATTTTGCAATACCTTCTTACAACATTGACAAAACCAATCCCAATACATT
Organism: Lacinutrix sp. MEBiC02595; assembly: GCF_053601555.1. NCBI lineage: Bacteria > Pseudomonadati > Bacteroidota > Flavobacteriia > Flavobacteriales > Flavobacteriaceae > Lacinutrix > Lacinutrix sp. MEBiC02595. Next base: position 23,912 of record NZ_JBSHNU010000116.1, read on the forward strand.
CAAATATTCTTTTGCTATAGGGAAAACGAGTTTTAAGAAACCTAAGTCCTTTGAAACCGACGAAGTTTGTGTGTCTGCAGGAAGTAATAATGTGTTAAAAGACGCTAAAAAAATAAAAGTATATCAATATAGTGTTGAAGCAGAAATAAAAGATGCTTTTCTTATCATTGAAACACCCAAAGGCGAAATAATTTCCGCCGAAAAATTCCGCGGTTATAAAAACACAAACAGCTTAATGAATGAAACTGTCGAACTATTCTATGGCGACGGCAAATGCTATTGGTCCACTAAAGTTTTGGAAATGGCATGGAAAGAAGAGCAAGACGATTGGAAAAAAGAAAAACAGAAAAATATTAAGGCATTTATTTTTGAAAAGGCACAAAAAAGTGCAAATTCCAAGTTTAATTTTGGTTATCAATCTTATTCGCTTCCTGTGTATACCGGTAAAGGAGGCAAAGGAAATGATTATAGTTCCTTAGATAACGCACAAAAGCAAGCACTTGCTGTGTACAACCAAATAGCTAGCGAAGGCACAATTACCGAAAAGGCCATCGACCAACTTATGGTTCCTGTTACTACTTGGTTACAAACTATGGACGAAGTTAATTTAGACGACAAAAAGGCAAAGATTAACGCAAAAGTAGCACGCGGTTTATATATCAATTTAGCTTCCGCATACTTTCATATGAACGATTTAGATAACGCCTTAAAATACATAGAACTTCATGGGGAAACGTATAAAAACGCTACTATTAAAGTTACAGATTCAGACATAAATAATCTTTCTAGACTTATCTCTGAACAACAAAAAGGAATAGCGGAAAACCCAAATTTATCAAATGATTTTGAGGCTTTGAATCTAAAGTATAAAGCTTTAGGCACAGCCAATATCCAGATAAAAGATGTAGGAGAAGATATGGCTAGTGAACTAGCAGCTCGCGAACATTTGTATGCTAAAGACAATAAAAAGCAAGCCGATATTGCTGCCAATGGAGGAAGTATTTACAAAACCAACATTAAACAAGGTCAATATGGATCAACATTAGTCATGATGTCTATCTATGATGGCGATTTAAATACGTTTCCTTTAGAAGTTACACAATTGGATGTAGATGGATTAGTGTTTTCTGGTGGTTATTCTTTTACAAGCATTCCTGTAGAAATAGGTAATATGACCAACCTTAAGGAAATCAATCTTTCGTCAAGTGCGGTTTCTAGTATTCCTGAGGAGATTGGTAATCTAACCAATTTGAAAAAATTAAACTTAAGTTGGACTAAGATTAGTACACTTCCCGAATCCATTAAAAATTTGAAAAACCTGAAAGTATTGAATATTAAGAAAACTAGAATTTCTCCTGCCGAATTAGAAAAGATTCAATCCTGGTTACCAAAAGGATGCAAGGTAAAAGCCTAAAATAGTCGCTTTCGCGGAAAACATTTAGGAGGATTTTTCTTAGAACTATTCTGAAAAAGATTAAATACATAAATTCTTAAAGTACAAACTTCGGTTTGTGCTTTTTTTTGTTTTTTATAAAGGCATAGCAATACCGTTTACCAAATTCGAATATCATGTACGGTTATACTTTAACTAGTGAAAATTTAAAATACAAGTAGTTATACGTATTGCAAACCATTATTTTAAATGGTAATTTAGCTTTCAACACTTTACAATACTTTAGTAAAAAAAACTTTTGTGTGTAATGCCAGAAAAATCCGAACTAACAAGAAAAAAAAAGACGAAAACAATTTAGTTTTCGTCTTCAGGTTTAATAAATTCGGACTGATATTTTTCTAAAAACTTTTTCTGTCTTGCAAGCATTTGTTGCCTTAATTTATCAATGTCCATAAAGTCATTACCAAAATTGCTTCCCAAAAAATCATCATTAAAGAAATGTTTGCTAAAAAGGGAATCTGGAGAAAAAACATCTTCAAATCCTTGATTTTCGAATCCTGAATAGTTTGAGAAAAAACGTGATTTAAAAGATTCTATTAAGCTATCTTTACCTGACAATGAGAGATTATCGAACCTATCATTGGAAGACCAAGAATAAATGCTATCGTACCTAATTAAATTTCCGTTTTCATCCAATTCTTTATCAACTTTCCAAGCTCCTTTAGGCTCTTCAACTATATAAGTCTTATTTTCTTCTTTTTCAACTTTTTTGGTTTCATTTTCTTGTCCTTTACAACTAACGCTTAACAAGCCAACCAGCAACAATAAAACATACTTTTTCATCACTATAGTTTTAAGTTAAACTTAATTTTGGGTTTGTTATAAATGTTTTTAACAAACCACCAGTTTCTATCATTTTAATCAATCTATTTTGGTGGAACACTTCTGATTTTCGTTCCCCATTTTTATACCAAATACATTCCAAATAACTGTCATTATCAACCAAACCGAATATGGAATCCTTTTTTGGAACATATTTAATTACTTGCATTTTCGGAGAGGTAAGTTTTCCTTTAACTTTTACCCATTCCCCAGATTTAAACTTTCTTGGCATATCCATAAAATTTTAAAGAATTAAACTTATTATTAAGAGGATGCTGAAAAAATCAGCATCCCTCTTAATATTTTACTCTAAAATTTAGTGAAACAATTATGAAATCTTGATGCTTCTGGCAGGCTTTTGTTTAGCCTCTTCTTTTTTTGGTAAAAGAATATTTAAAATACCATTATCATAATTTGCATTAATCTGTTCATCGTTTACACTTTCTGGTAAATTAAAGGTTCTTTTGAACGAGGAGTAACCATACTCTCTACGCGTATAATTTTCTTCCTTATGTTCACTTTCTTCCTTTGTTTCCGTAGAAATAGATAATACTTGATTATCAAGGTCAATTTGGAAATCTGATTTCTTTAGACCTGGAACTGCCATTTCAACCATAAAAGCATCAGCCGTTTCTTTAATATTTACTTTAGGCAAAGTAATTCCAGTATTAAAATTTGAAGTGAATACTGATGGTAGGTCCCTATTAAAGATGTCATCTAACCAATTGGACAAAGTTGGGAAGTTTTGATTTGAATTGCTGCTCGCTAAACTTCCATTTTTAGGAACAGTTACTAAATTGCTCATAATTAAAAAATTTAAATTAAACATTATTTCAAATTTGAAATCTTTACGACTTCAATAACCTTTAAACAAATTAAATACCAAAATCGATTTACTAGGTTTTATCGAAATTATTACTCATTATTCTGTGTAAATTTGTCATAATTATGAAATATTGTCACATTTACTTCCGATAAAATGACATATTTACATTTAGGATTTATGCTAAAATTAAAAATCAATTATGGAATATAAAAATTACCGAATAAAAGCTTGGAATAAGCACTACACACTGCAGCGTATATATTTTATTGCTAGGTTCTCCTCTATTCCATCACACCTAAATATACTTTAAAGCACAAACCTAGATTTGTGCTTTTTTATTTTTAATACAAGTACAATCCATACCGTTTCCTGAAATGACAACAGCATTATATAGTACAACAAACCGAACTAAAGAACTGTTTATTAGCTAAATACACGCACAACTACGTATTGCAAATCACTATTTTAAATAGTAAATTGGGTGTAACAACTTTAGCCCAATACGCGCTTATTTACAGGATATAAGTTTAGTTCTTATATAAGGAGTTGGCAATAATTAAAACCAACCAATAAAAGGAATAGTATGGAACAATCCAATCACAAAGTTATTCGCGAATATGAATTGGATACTTGGACGAGATGCGCACCAAGTTATAATGAAACTTGGGCAACTTTAACCAATGAAACACTTTCATTATTAATAAACAAAACAAATATTCATTCTAATCTTTCCATACTAGATATTGGTTAGGTGCTGGAAATTCAACCAATAAAATTAGGGAAACAGGAGCGCATGTAATAGGAATTTATTTTTCTCAAAAAATGATAGACCAAGCCAATGCCATCTATAAAGATATTACCTTTAAACAAGCGGATGCTGAAAATATTCCACTAGAAGATAACACCATGGATGTGGTAATAGCAAATTTTGTAGTGCATCATTTTGCGGAACCCAATAAAGTTTTTAAAGAAATACACAGAATTTTAAAACCAAATGGAAGATTTGCTTTTGCAGTTTGGGGTGCTAATGAAGAACAAAGTTCTTTAGGCGCTTTTTTTCAAGCGTTTGCAAACCATCATGAAATGTCTGCATTACCTCACGGACCACTATTTGGAGTTACCGATTTTGACACTTATAATAAACTCATAACAACAGCGGATTTAAAAAATGTCGAATTAGAAAAACGAAATACAAATTGGAATATGGATTCTCTAACCCCATTAATTAATGGCTGTTGGGATTGGGGGAATTTAGCTTTATTCCCAGAAGATAAACAAAAAGATATTAAAAACGACTTCATTAAAAATTGTGAAACCTTTAAAAAAGGAAATAGTTATTCCTTTCCACATTCTGCAATAATAGGATATGGTGAAAAATAAAAAACGTTTTCTAATAGGGATATAATGACTTACTAGCCAGCACCTAATAAACTTGAACAATATTTAAAAGCACAAACCTTCGTTTGTGCTTTATTTTTATAAAAAAGACGCCAAATACGGTTTCCTATAAGGTAATAACAAAGCCTTGGTACATCTTCCAATCACAAACTATTGTTTGTTACTTTACAAATACACGTAGAAATACGTATTGCAAAAAGGGATTTTAAATGGTAACTTAGTTTCGTCAATTACATGATTATAAGCACTTTATTAATAGAAAATGGTAACCTTAGTTGTTATATAATAAGTTATGCTTCATTATCAGAAACCGACTTCAAGCACAAATTATGCAAGAAGTACTGTTTGATTTAAAAATAGATTTAAGAAAGAATAAACGACAGATTCTATATTACTCTAGATTACTCTAGCTAAATTATAGGACGAATATTAATTAACTAAAAGTAATTTCAACTATTATGACACTACGATTTTACAAATTAAATATAATAATAGCCTGCCTTTTTTTAAGTTCCTGTGCTAATAATAAAAAAGAATTTGGCACCATGATTATTCATGGAGGAACCATTTATACAGTAGACTCCACACAGACAACAGTGGAGGCCGTGGTAACAAAAAAGGATAAAATTCTCTTTGCTGGAAGTTTTGAGGAAGCCAAAAGCTATCAAAATGAACAAACGGAACTTATCAATTTAGAAGGGAAGACGATGACGCCTGGCTTAATTGAAGGTCATGGTCATTTTATGGGCTTAGGCTATAATGAATTAGAGCTTGACCTTATGCATACAACCAGCTATCAAGATATTGTAGACGCCGTTGCAGAGAAAGTGAAAACGTCTAAACCAGGCGAATGGATTCTTGGTGGAGGTTGGCACCAAAGCAAATGGGACAGTATGCCAGCAAACATAGTTAAAGGATTTCAGACGCATCATTTACTCAGCGAAATATCACCAGATAACCCCGTTTTTTTAAGTCATGCAAGTGGTCACGCAGGCTTCGCAAATGCTAAGGCTATGGAAATTGCAGGTTTAAATGGCTTACGTAAAGAGGGAATCCAATCTTATAATATGGAAGGAGGAGAAGTCATTGTAGATGAATTTGGTATGCCAACAGGTATTTTCAATGAACGTGCGCTATCTTTGATTTACAAGTATATCCCAGAAGAGACACCAGAAAAAAACATGCAAGCTTTTAATCTAGCTATGGAAGCGTGTCATAAAAATGGTATAACTAGTTTTCATGACGCAGGTATTTCAAAAAATACCATAGCGCTCTACGATGATATGCAATCGGCTGGAAAAATGAATGTTAGAATGTATGCTATGTTAAGAGGTGGTGAAGAATTACTTGAGGAATGGCTAGAAAAAGGTCCAAGGATAGATCCAGACCATCGGTTAACTATACGTTCTATAAAATTAAGTTGTGATGGTGCTTTAGGTTCCAGAGGTGCTTGGCTTTTAGAACCTTACACAGATCGTAAAGGGCACTATGGCCATGAAACGCTTCCAATGGATATAGTAAAAGAAGTAGCAATAAAAGGACTGCAACACAATTTTCAAGTCTGTTCACATGCCATTGGAGATCGTGCTAATAGAGAAATTCTGGATCAATATGAATTAGCTTTAAAGGAATTAAATATGTTAGATACCGATCATAGATTCCGTATTGAACATGCGCAACATCTACATCCAGATGACATTCCTCGTTTTGCAGAACTGCATGTAATTCCTGCAATGCAGGCAATACACTTGTCTTCAGATAGACTTTGGGCTATTGACCGATTAGGTGAAAAACGAATCAAAGATGGTGCCTACATGTGGCAAGATTTATTGCAGAGTGGCGTTCCTATTGTTAACGGAACGGACGTACCTGTAGAACCTCTTAATCCTATTGCTAGTTTCTATGCTAGTGTAAGTCGTAAAACACTTAAAGGAACTCCGGAAGGCGGTTATGAGCCAGAACAAAAAATGACACGAATGCAGGCTTTAAAATCATATACTTTAGATGCTGCTTATGGCGCCTTCGAAGAAAACATTAAAGGTTCTATTCGTAGTGGTAAGCTTGCCGATTTTACCATTTACAATCAAGATTTGATGACCGTGGTAGAAAATCAGATTTTAAATACGGAAATCGTCATGACCATTTTTAATGGTAATGTAGTGTACAATAAATTAGCAAATTAACGAAAGACCAACAACGTACACCGTTAATTTTCAAGCGAATACCAACTTACAAACATTCCTACGGAATATTCTATCTGTCATTTATTTGCTAAATTAGGTGCTTAACAACACCACTAATTATATACAAATCGGTTAACGACAATTATAAAAAAATGAATAGTTTCCTGGAAATAAAATTTAGAATTCCCCTGTTTGTATTTGCAGCGCTACTATTTCAAATGGTTGGCTGTAAGCAGGCATCTGAAAATGCAATGAAAGCTAATTTTCATCATGTACATCTAAATGTCAGAGATAGAGATTCAACCATAGCATATTATGAAAAATACTTTGGCGCAACTCGAGTAAAATACCGAGACCAATCGGACGCGCTATTTACGGAGAAATCCTTTTTATTCATGCATCTTGTGGATAACAAGCCATCAACACATTTAGGTTCTAGTTTATGGCATATTGGTTGGTCTGGTGTAGATGGGCAATCCGAATTTGATTGGAGAGTGAAAGAAGGAATAGCTATTCATACACCTATTACCCCACTTTACGATAATTTTTGGATGTACTTTCTTGGCCCAGAACAGGAAGTTATAGAGGTTTATACCGGAAATAAAAACCACCGATTTGAACACATACACTTACTAGCCACTAATGTGGATAAAACTATGGATTGGTTTAAATCTAATTTGGGGTTGCTTCCTGTATATGAAAAGGCAAAACAATGGGAGAACAACAAGCTTCGGTGGAAATGGAATTTACTAACCGTCGATAATATTAATATCATAGTATTTGGCAAACCAGTGGAGGAAGAATCATGGTGGCCTAAAGAAAAAATGAAACCAACAGATGGTAGTGCAATCGATCATATTAGTTTTTCATTCGAAAATATTGGACCAGTAATGGATAAAATGAGATCTGCTGGGTTAGACATTGTACAGGATATAAAAATAGATCCTATGTATGGTATGAAAAGTTTTTTCGTTAGAGGTCTTGATGGTCTGCTAGTAGAAATAGTAGAGGAAAAGCCAATCCCTGAAGGCATATGGCGCTAATAACACAAACAACGTTTCCTGTAGGATAATTACAAAACCTTAGATATGATTAAGTTCTTTAGACACATAAGACAGCGACTACTTTCTGAAAACAAATTCAGTAAATATCTAATGTATGCAGTTGGAGAAATTATACTGGTTGTTATCGGTATTTTAATTGCGCTACAATTAAACAATGCCAAAGAAATTAGTAAACTTGATGAAACAAGGCACAATTACTATAGTCAGATTTTAGTGGATCTGGATAAAGAAATAGAAAACATTACGAATCGAATTTCCTTTTTAGAAAGTAACACTGTCTCTTTTGAAGCATACAACAAATATATGGAGACTTTAGATTTAGAGCCTAATCAAATTATGCAGGAATTACTTAAAATTAATAGAGTATCGAGATACGCATCATTCAACACAAATACTATTCAAACATTAGAATCGACAGGAGATATAAAATTAATGCCAGAAATTATTCGAAATCATCTACTGGATGTAAAGCGCTCTCAAGAAAGCTTCAGTAAAGTGTCTAATGGCAATAATGAAGTATACTTAAATGCGCTAATGAAACCGCTTCAATTAGGTCTTCTTAGATTAAACACGAAAAAACCTATGTATAAAGGTTCAAGAATCCATGATAATATAGAAGAAATTATTTTGACACTTGAAGGTGCATTAGGTTTAAAATATTATACTGAAATTAACAATACTAAAGCCCTTAGCGATATGCTGATTAATATAAAAGAATTAAAAGTAAGGATTAATCTGGAACTTAAAAACAAATAACGAAAGCACAACAACGGGTAAAAGGAATCACCACTCCTAACCCACCACAACAAACCACACTTTAAAGCACAAACCTAGATTTGTGCTTTTTTGTTTTTAATACATACACAATCATACGGTTTCCCGTAATGACAATATCATTTCTTACTATACTTTGACATTGCAAACGACTTGTTACGTACTTTATAAATATACGTAGAACGACATATTGCAAGGCATTCTTTTAAATAGTAGTTCGGCTATATTAACAATAGAACTAGAAAGTCTTGTAATACTCAATATTTAGAGGCTATAAGTACGTTTACTTATTATATAAAAAGTTAGGCATAATTCCCCAATCAGAATCCGAAATAAATTACTTTGGATTAAAACAACAGACTGAAAAGGGAAACACTTAATACTATTTCTGCAACTCAAAGTTAATTCGAATTAATACCATTTATCACTTACAACTTTAATTTCTTCTTTTGCATCCGCTATCATTTGTTCCGTTTTGACTGCATACTGTATCATACCAAACTTATTGATAGCTTCCGCAGGAATCCCAAGAAAATCAAAAGCTGTTATTAAAAAAGGAGTTGCAAAATTAACACTTTTATAAGGTTCCATTCCAAAATCACTTCCACTTGTCATTAATATCAAAGCTTTTGTATTTTTACAGAATCCTTGAATACCAGTTTCTGTATATCCAAAAGTTTTTCCAGCCTGTATAACAGCATCAAACCAAGCTTTAACTGTTGCAGGAATTGAAAAATTGTACATCGGACTTGCCAAAACAACAAAATCTGTATCCAATAATTGTTGCATCATTTTATCATTTTTGGCTAAAACTTTCTGTTGTTCATCCGTAAGTGTTACACCTCCAAAATTTCTATTTACATAAAGATTCAAATTTTCTTTTAATAATAAATCTGGAGCTTCTTCTGCTAAATCCACAAATGTTATTTCTGTTTTTTCTTGATTGTTTTCTATAAAGAAATCAAGCATTTTTTTTGTATTGGAATTATCTCTTGGAGTATAACTTAAAATTAATGTTTTTTTCATTTTAATATTCTTTTATTATTACCAACAAATTTATGCTAAATTTGCTATATAAAGTATACTACTATACTAAAGTATATCGGTATACTTTAGTATATCTAATTATTAAGATGCATTTAAAAATGGCCAAAAAAAAGAGTGAAACGAATATATATACACCAACAGAATGCAAAAAATTTATTCTTCCTGTTCGAGATGTTATAGACATAATTGGAGGAAAATGGAGATTGCCAATTATTATAGCGCTATCTTTTAAAATTCATAGGTTTAAAGAATTAGAACGCCAAATTGAAGGAATAACCCCAAGAATGTTATCCAAGGAATTAAAGGAGTTAGAAATAAATGGTTTAATAAACAGAGAGGTATTTGACACTATGCCTGTCACTGTTGCATATAGCCTTACGGATTACGGAAAATCATTAGATAAGGTAATTGAAACAATGAGAGATTGGGGATTAACCCATAGAAACAAAATAAGAAATGAGTAAAAACGATGCCTAACAAGGTATAAAATGAATCGCTCGGTTCTCCTCTAGCCCACCATACCAAAACACACATTAAAAGCACAAACCTAGATTTGTGCTTTTTTGTTTTTAATACATGGTAGCCACTTGACTTCCAGTAATTAGAATCTCATTTGTTGTTATACTTTGGACCAATGAACACAACTTGTTACTTACTTTGTAATTATACGTAGGACTACGTATTGCAAGGCACTGTTTTAAATAGTAGTTTGGCCAGATCAATTTTAGAACTAAAAAGTCTTGCATTACCTTATATTTAGAGGCTATAAGCAAGTTTACTTATTATATAAATAGTTAACGCGCATGAAAACAGCATGAAAAAAAGAATATACCTATTAGCAATTATCCTTTTTAGTTGCAACAACAAGGTTGCAAAGACTGAAAACAAGTCGACAAATGCACCTTCGATGGAGAAAAAGAACGCACCAACCCCAATGCAACCAACGCCAATGCAACCAAACATTATTGGAGAAAAAACTATTAGTGCAAAAAAATTTGAGTTTAAGAGTCCAAATAGAGCTACGGAAGATACGCTGATTTTAAAAACGAATTATAAAGATTTTATGATAAGTCCATTCGGACTATTTAAAGTAAATAGTAACAATGCGATACAACTAAAAACCGATTTCATAGTTGACACCGCATATCTACACGAAACAAAGGAATACTATTATGTTTTTTTTACCGATACAGAAGGCGATGCAGCAACAAGTTGGATTGAAAAAATCAAAAAAAAACCTTTAAAATCTGAATATATAACGCAAATTTACGGCTTCAATTTGGCAGTACCGATAATTTACAAAGAGGATGTTTATGTTTCTGCAATGGGCTTTGTTGGGAAAATAAACTTACAAACAGGTACTTATAAATGGAAACATAACAATTTATATGATAATGAAAGGTATTCCTTTAACATTTTCGATACTGTTTTGGTAAATGAACTGGATGTTGAATTCATATCTAAAAACGACCAAAGCAAGCGAATAGATAAAGTGATTGTAGACAATAAAACAGGAAAAATCAGAAAAATTGTTAAATAAAAACGACACGCCAATCATGGCTATAATTAAGACGGGTTTTGGTGTGTAATCGAAAGTTAACTACTTTTAATTCCCTTACTAACCATAGCCGAGACCTTGCTTATAATAGGAAGCGAAACTTCTAACAAAGAATGGAAACAAAAAAAATATTTATAGTACTTGGAATAATAGTACTTATTGCTATTGGTTACTTTTATCTCTATGCAAAAGGATTAGGTGCCATGTATGCTGTTGGTAGCAAACCTGATGAAAGTCCTTTTTTTATAACTACGCAACCAATAATGGTTAAAAATATACGCGTACCAAAAGACACTAAAATCACTTATAAAAAACAATACTTTTGGGAGAAAAAGGAACAAACAGAACTTCTTAAAGAGAAAAATATTCTTAAGATTTCTTTTAATGAAGTAATATATTGGGGAGAAGTACCAATTACTTCCATAGAAAAATTTTTTAATCCAAAAATGATAGGTTTTAATGTTAATGCTGATTTTACTAAATTAAATAAAAATAAAGAAACTCCATTTTCTAATCTATGGCAAAGTTGTAATAGTGCTTTAGCAATACAAGTGAAAGACATAAATGATTGGTCTTTTAACAAAGAAAACATTTCAGATATTCAAGGTTGTGGTAGAATGAACAGATACTTTAGTGAAGACATAAAACAACAAAACTTTTTAAATGATTTGAATACCGAAATGAGGGAAATAAAAGATTAAAAAATACGATTAGGCAACACTGTGTATGCTTTATTACTAGATGCTTATGAAAATCCTTATTTTTAATAATTTAAACCTTAATGAGAAATCTAAAATGAGAAATCCAATATTAATAACATTTGCATTCTTTACTATTTCATTCTGTTACTCACAAGAATGGAAATTAATAGATACGGATTCCAAAGGTCAGGAAACCTATATTAGACAACACACAGAAAATACTGCTTGGTTTAAAACAATTCCATTTCAAGTACCAAGGGATTTCTCTAAATATGGAATGGATAAAAAAGAAGAAGGATATGTTATCCGACTATATAAAATTGATTGTAAATCAAAAAAAATGGGGACACTTGCATATTATTTTTACAATATGGACGGCGAAACGACATACAGTTATGAATATGAAGATTACGAAGTGAAAATGTCTTATGCGGTACCAGATAGTACTGGAGAATTTTTAGTTAATAAATTTTGTGAATTGAATTAATTTGAAATAAACAAAAAAAAATAGATTGTTTTTTACGAAAATGAAAAAATAACGAAAGCACATCAACGGGTGAAAAGAATTACCACTCCTAACCTACTATACCATTACACACTTTAAAGCACAAACCTCAATTTGTGCTTTTTTATTTTAAAGAAATGCATAACCATACGGTTTCCCGTAATGAGAATATAATTTGTTGTGATACCTTTGAGTGGTCAACTACTGTTAGTTCCTTTTTAAATATACGTAGAACTACGTATTGTAAGTCACTATTTTAAATAGTAGTTTGGCCTTACTTATTTAACTGCTTTTATCACTTTGTGTTTATTGGATATAAGCAGATTTAGTTATTATATAACGAGTTGTAAAACATTATGAGAAAAATCCGTAAAAAACATAAAAATTAATGTCAAATTGGAAACCATATACAGTCGAAGATATTCTCGAAAAGATTGATAACGAAGAATTTGTTCTACCTGTTGTTCAACGAAATTTAGTCTGGAAAGAAGAAAAAATCGAACTGCTTTTTGACACTTTGCTAAAAGGAGATTCCTTTGGTGGCATAATGACAATTAAAGATTTCAAAAACAGAAAACCCTTATTTGCTTTTAGACCTTTCATAAAGAAATTTTATAATTCACAAAAGGTAGAATCAAAAAACCTAGAAACACTTCCACAAAATTTATCCTATGTAGTTGATGGACAACAAAGATTATCAGCTTTTAATATTGGGATTTTAGGCGAATACAACAATAGAAAATTGTATTTCGATTTATTGAGCGAGGTAAGAAAAGATAACTTCAATTTCTCTTTTGCAAAAGACACAAGTGAACTAAAAAAGGAACTTGACAATTTCGATGGCACTAGTAAAAATTCCACTTTATGGATTTCAGTAACAGATTTATTCAAACAAATCAAAGAAGCTGGAAAAAAGTACAAATATGTAGCAGAAGACGAGATATTCAATATTCGTGATTTTACCAAAATTGAAAAAGAGAGAATACTTGATTGTCTAGAATCATTTACGGACGAAATATTCTCAAGTGAAAATATTGGTATTTGCGAGGTTAGAATTAACCTCAAAGATGATATTACTAAAAACAGACAACGTGTAGTTGAGTTATTTAGAAGATTAAATCAAGGCGGAACAAAATTAGATGGACTTGAATTAATGGCATCTAAACTAAAAGGATTTAATTCCGCAAATGAAAAATTCCTTTTTGACATTAGAGATTTTGACGATATTGGGTTTGGTCAAGATGAAGTAATTAAACTTTTATTCATCTTACAAGACAATCACAAAAAAAATATTGCAGACATATCAGAAACAGATTCAAATTTCATAACAGAAAACGAGATAAGAATAAAAAACTCGCTCATAGGAACTAGAGGTTTTCTAAAAAACTCAAACCTTTATGAATTTTACAACAAAAATAAACCTTCAATAATTCCTTTATATTTTATTGCTTATCATCTTTATCATTTAGACGTAAATGATGATAAGTTAAACACATATTTTGACACATTTGACACTTCCAATCAAGATTTTAAACTAATTGAAAATTGGTTGAAATTATCAATGTTAAATAAAGTCTTTAGAAGAAGAGGTGCAGGTTGGACGGCTTACTCGACAGGTATTCGGAAAATATTAGAAGTTTGTAGCAAAAACAAAAATCAATTATTTCCAAAAGATGCATTATATGAAATGTATTATAATCACGGACTAGATTTCTCAGATGAAATAAAAGAGGAATGGTTACACAGTTATGATTTTGATTTTCTTATGTATCTAATTTACGACAGACCAAAAACATTTAGAATTAACGACATAGACCATATTCATCCGAAATCAATTCTAGAATCGAACGAAGTTGAATGGAATAAAATCAACAACGTTGCGAATTTTCAATTACTCGATATGGGAACTAATAGAGGAGAAAAAAACGGAAAGGAGTTTGAAGAATGGACAAGAAACTATGTTAAAAACATAACTGATTACACAAAAATACATTTAATTCCAGAAAATAAAATATTGTGGAAATCAAATAATTTTGAGCGATTTTTGGAAAAAAGACAGAACTTGATGGTCGAAAAATTAAACATTTTACTAAAATAACGTTTTACAACAACGTATATAAAACATAGCTATTACAAGATTTCCGAGAGGTTTGTGTGTATTTGCAAAGTTCGCCAAATTTTTTAATTTGGTTTTTTAAGAAAATAAGATAAAAAGAAATTTAAAAAATTCGGCTCGTGCATAATCCGAAAGGTTAGCGTCTATATTATACGCCACTAATCATATACAAATAGGTTGTAAGTAATACGTAAATCGAGCTAAAATTGAACATTTGAACTAAAAAAGCCAACGCACAAACAGCACATTTATTTTTTTGCCAACGCTAAAAAAAATAAAAGAGCTGTTTTTTTTGCCAACGATCAACCAAGTGAGGAAAACCATAATCTGAATTAAAAAAAAGTGCGTATTTTGAAACTCTGAAAATCAACCAAAAAATTATGGAGATAACCGAAAAGCTACTGATTGAATTACAAAACCGACTAAAAGTTGGTAGCCGAAGAGGAGTACATTTAAATGCAATTCCAGCTCGTTCAAGGTACAAGTTTGACCTAACACGATTATCTCACATTGACGAAAACCTTCCCACAAATTTTATTAATGCATTATTAACCGAATTACCTTTAAAATTTAAAATTAGTTGGAAAGATAATGTTCCCGATTTGAATTCGCTTTTTGAAGATGACCAAACGCAATTAGTAAAAATTACAAAGTCTTTTGAAAATCTTATCAATCAAACAGATGCAATCGAATCAGAAAAAGGGATAAATACATTCGGTTTTGGTTTTCCAATACTTGTAAGACGTGACCAATCAGATAACAAATTAACAGTTGCACCTATTTTAATTTGGTCATTAAGAATAAGAAGAACAAAAGAATTTAATACTTGGGAAATACTGCGAACAGAAGACGACCCAATTTATATAAACGAGGTTCTAATAAATCATTTACAAAATGATTCCAAAATTGAGATTAACCAAATTTCAACAGATTTTTTAGATGATGGCTTAATTGATAAAAGTGAGCTTTTAGATATTTGTGTAAATATCATAGAATCAATAAACAGTTCAATTCCAGATGACCTTCGTGAAACATTTGAGAAAAAACTGAATCAAATAAAATCTATTCCAGAAAAAAAGCATTACGAAAAGCTACCATTAACATCTAATAATTCATTTATAGACTTTGGCGGACTTTTTTCAATTTTTGAGGTTCAGAAGCAAAATATTATTCACGATTATTCGAATTTACTAGAATTAAAAGGTGCTACAATTGACCTTGAGGATATGGAAGAACATACGTTCCAACCAATATCATCAGTCGAAACTGACCCATCACAACAAGGGATTTTACATTCTTTAAAAGCTTCTCGAAACATTTTAATTCAAGGACCACCAGGAACAGGAAAAAGTCAATCGCTTACAGCTATTTTAGTAAATGCACTAGAAAATCAAAAAAAGACAATTGTTGTCTGTGAAAAACGCACAGCTTTAGAAGTGTTGCACAATGCCATAAATGAAAAGGGTCTTAATTATCAATGTGTGCTTTTAAAAGATATTGTTAAAGACAGAAGAGTCGCAGTTGATTCTGTAAGAGATAGAGTTGATAATTCCTCATATCGCAGATATAGATATACTCATTCCAAAGAAACTTTAGACAACATAATTGAAAAGTCAAGAAACTTAATTGATTCAATAAATAAGAAACACAAAAAATTAGGAGCCAATTTAGTCGGTAATAAAAATTGGACTCATATTGTCGGCTCACTATTATCAGAATTAAAGGACAATTCAGAAGAATACAATCTTGATTTAGTAAAAGGTACATTTAGTTATGAATCATCTGAACTAAATCAGTTATTAGAATTAATTAGGAAAGGACAAAATTTATATGACGAGTTTAAACCTCATTTAAACCTTTCTTTTATCAATTCTGCAAAATTAGTTGGAGACAATCCATTTATTATAGAACAACAAATTAAAGAAGATTTTTCAATCTATAAGAAAGAGTTGAAAATAATTTTAGATGACATTTCAAGCTATGAGGTAGAATATTATAAAATTAGAAATGAACAATTTAAATTGCAAAAAACTTCAATAAGTGATGTTGAAAATTCTATCCTAAATATCCTAACGAAACACAAAACAAACAACGACTTTTTTGATGAAGAAAAAACAAATGGATTTTTATTTAAAACTATTTCTATCTTCTCAAAAGAAAAGAAAACTACACTTACTGACCAACAAACAATAAATACACTTTTTGAAGATTATTCATTAAAAACTAATAATAGCAAAGACTTTGAAAGTATTAATTTTTCTAAAGCAATTAAAGAAAATCAAGATGTTCTCAAAAATTACAAGTTAATTACGGAGAGAATAGACAAAGAGTTTCAGTCAAAAATAGAAAATGAGTACAAATTCTTAAACTTACTTAAATCAGCTGAAAAGGAATTTGACACAGAACTACTACAAACAATAAAAACAAATTTCAGTAATTTAAAAACAAAAATAGAAAACCAAAATTGGACTAACAAAGAAGTGAATGGAGATTCTCACAACGTGTTAAGTTCTCAAATTGAGACTTTATTAAATTCAAAAGAACAATTTTTCGCAAATGAAGATGACCTTTTTTCAATTGAGTTTAAGTGGTTTCAATTCTACAATTCATTATCAGCAGATAATAAACTAATCATTGACCAATTAAAGGAAAAAACAAATTGGAGAAAAACATTTTTAATATTCTATCTTAATTCTATGCTTGTAAATTCTGCGAATACAGATTTACCAACAAATGATAACGACCATATTGAATTAGGAAAATCTTTGTCTGAACTTGAAAAAGAACAAATTAAATATATTAGAGAATATTGGTTCTCAAAACAAATAGATGCAACTAGAGATTTTGACAATAAGAATCCAAATTTAGCTGTAGAAAATCTATACAACAAACGAGCAGGTAAAAGACATAAACGCTTATCCTTACGAGAAATAATAAAGTTGGATATGGATTTATTTACAACTTTTTTTCCAATAATTCTAACAACACCAGACGTAGCAAGTAATCTGTTTAAAGGCAAAAATCAATATTTTGATATTGTTATGTTTGATGAAGCAAGTCAATTAAAATTAGAAGATAATTTACCAGCACTTTTAAAAGGGAAACAAATTATCATTGCAGGAGATGAACACCAAATGCCACCTTCAAATTATTTCAGCAAAGTATTTGACGGTTTGATTGATGATGAAGATGAATTTGAAGACGAAATAGATAAAATTAAAAACGATATAAGCAATTCACTTTCAGATTGTGAATCACTTCTTGATTTTGCATCCGAATTAGGTTTTGAGAAAAAACATTTAGACTTTCATTATCGCTCAAGACACCCTTACCTAATTGATTATTCAAATTATGCCTTTTATAATCAAAGGTTAAAACCACTTCCAAACAGTTTTGATTACATTCCAATAAATTATGTTCCCGTAAATGGCACATATTCTGACACTTCCAATGACGCAGAAGCTGAAACAATTCTGTCGATTATTGATAACAATATTTCAAGACTTCCAAACGGAGAATATCCAACAGTTGGAGTAGCAACTTTCAACATCAATCAAAGAAACCTAATTTTAGGTAAAATTAATGAAAGAAGAAAATTTGAAAAATATAGAGATTTTAATGACAAAATAGTTGAACTCGAAGAAAACGGATTTTTTGTAAAAAATTTAGAGAACATTCAAGGAGATGAAAGAGATGTCATAATCCTCTCAACTACTTATGGTATTAACAAGGATGGTAAATTTGCTCAAAGATTTGGTTCAATAAATCATCAAAAAGGATACAAACTTTTAAATGTTATTGTAACAAGAGCGAAATACAAAGTATATGTATGTTCTTCCATTCCAGAAGATGTATTTTTAAATTATAAAGAGCATTTAATCAATGAAGGTTCAAACAACCGAAGAGGAGCTTTATATGCCTATTTAGCATACTCAAAAGCTGTTAGTGAACAAGACAACGAAGCAAGAATTTCTGTCTTAAATACACTAGCAGAAAATTCTACAAAAAGCACTACAATCGACAACTTAAATGAAGACCTTGAATCACCATTTGAGGAGGAAGTTTATGAAGCTCTAACCGAACATTTTGACGAAAAAAATATAATTCCTCAACTTCAGTTCGCAGGATTTAGAATTGATATGGTTTACGACACAAAACATATTGGACTTCCAAAAATAGCAATAGAATGCGATGGAGCTTCTTATCATTCTAGTCAAGAAGCATATTTACACGATAGTCACAGACAAAAGATTCTTGAAGGACACGGTTTTGTATTTCATAGAATATGGAGCACAAATTGGTGGCGAAACCCACAAAAGGAAACAAAAAAACTAGTTGCATTTATAAGAAGTATCGAAAACAGTAGTCCATCAATTTTTGAAGATAAATCAAAAACAGGATTAGCGTTTACAGATAATATCACAATAATCGAAAATGAACTTTCTAAAGTTACTCAACATCTTAAAATGGATTTAAAAGAAACCATAGAAGCTGTTACTAAAAAAGAAGAAATTCAGACAACATTATTTAAAGAAACTATTACGGTCAATAGTAAAGTGAAAGTAAAGTATTTGAATATTAACAAAGATTTGAAAGTTCATATAGTTGACCAAATTGCATCTAAAGTTCAAAAATCAAATGGAGTTCAAAAAATAAATATAAAGACACCATTAGGAGTTGCTTTAAATGGAAAATCTGTAGGAGATACTGTGAAAATTGGAGGATTAGATAAGTACGTTAGAATATTAGAAATTATAAATTAAGCCAACGCAAAAAAAGCCATACACATCCGCAATTCGATACAGCCAACGTTACGCCAAAAATTGCAAAAGAGTATGTCTTGCCAACACTCACATTTGAACTAAATAAAAAACATAGGAAAACCAAGCTGATTGAAAAAAGCACTACTTACAACACGTCATATAATCAATTCCTAACTTCTCACCTACTTCAAAAACCCCAACATCTTCTCATTCACCACTTCCGCTTGATCGATAGATAAGAAATGTCCTGCGCTATTAATAACTTCCCCTTTTCCTTGTGGTAGCATTTTTGCAATTTCTATGGTTCTTCTTTCATTAATCATATCATCATCCCCAATTAAAACCAACACCGGCATTTGTAATGATTTTAACACGTCATTAGAAAACGGTTGCATACTAGACATAAATTGATTTTCCGAGTCTTTTTCGGTAGCGATATAATATTGCTCTAAATAGGCATCGCTAATATTAGCAACATTACTAGACATACTTTCTAAACTTTGTGCGATGCGTTTTTCTTTAGAAGAAAGCAATGCAGCAACATTTTTAAGTAAATTCATACTTGGTTTAATCCAAGTAAAGGTTTGCGCCGGACTCAATAAAATCATGCTTTTAACACGCTTCTGGTTATCTAAAGCAAGATTTACCGCTAGCCAACCACCACGAGAAGCGCCAATAAGATGAAAGCGATCTAACTCTAAAACAAACAATATTTCTTGGTACCAATCGATCACTGCATCTACATTTTCCATATCGGTATATACCTGCGACTTTCCTGCTTCCAAAAGAAAATCGATAGCAAACACACGATGGCTACTGCTAAGTGCTTTTATATTTGGGTACCACATTGTAGAACTCGCATTCATCCCATGCAATAAAACCACTGGTTCCCCACTTTCTGGCCCGCTAACGATTACATGCGCCACACCATGCGTGGTAGGAATGTATAATTCTTCAAAAGCAACATCCCATAACTTTAGGGTTTCGTCATAGGCTTTAAAATAGGCTTTGTCCGAAGCACTTGCATTGGTAATATATGCTGGTGTTTTTTTATAGGTATCGTATTTGCTACTACAACCAATAAATAAAACAGAAATAATAAGCACGAATAATATTCTCATAAATTGGAGTTCTAAATCGTTGCAAATTTAATACTAAAAAGCGTGAACATGTTGTCAATTTTGTAAATTTGTTATTCTGAAAAATTAATCAATAAGGTTTTTTCGTTTTCACGGAATAGAACATACAGCAAATGGTAAGAGAGCAAGTTTTAGAAGCAATTATCGCAGGATATCGAAATACGATTCAGCAACGTTATCAATATGAAAATATTAAAGCAAATTACCAACTTCCAGAATCTATTGATGCCGAAACCGTAGACCAGCTTTGAGATTACTTAAGGATTTAAAGTTTAATAAACTTTTTGGTTGTTTGACGCATACCATCTGAAAGTCTAATCAAGTAAACTCCACTTGGTAATCCTTGTACATCTATTTTATTAGTGCACTTCGTTGCGATCATTTTTTTTCCTAATAAATTGTAAATAGAAATAGTTAATAGCTTTTCATTCCCTTCTATGTTTAGGTAACTATCTGTTGGATTTGGATACACAGATAATGCAAATTCAAAGGAATGGTCTGTTACATGTAAGTTAGAACATTCTGTTTCGTTATTCACGAATGTAGAACTAGCATCTATATCTGTCCAATTTGCAGTGCTCCATACAGCAGAATCCACTAAAATACAGGTTAAATCAGTATTGTTAGTTGTGATAAAATCAGTCAAAGCTGTATTGTTTCCGTTTCTCACATCTAAACTTGTTAATTGATTATTGAAACACCGCAAACGATGTAAGGTAGTATTATTACTCACATCTAAACTGGTAATTTGATTACTGAAACACAACAAATCAGTCAAAGCTGTATTATTGCTCACATCTAAAATTTGTAATTGATTATTGAAACAATGCAATTTAGTCAAAGCAGTATTATTACTCACATCTAAACTGTGTAAATGATTATTGAAACAAATCAAATCAGTCAAAGCTGTATTATTGCTCACATCTAAACTGCGTAATTCATTATTCTCACAATCCAAATAATTCAAAGCAGTATTACTCACATCTAAACTAGATAATTGATTACTTATACAAAACAAAGTGGTCAAAGCTGTATTATTGCTCAAATCTAAACTTGTTAACTGATTATTACTACAAAATAAACGCTCCAAAGCTGTGTTATTGCTCAAATCTAAACTTGTCAATTGATTCCACTGACAATCCAAATAAGTCAAAGCAGTAAAATCTTCTATACCTGTTAAATCTGCAATACTCCACTCCCACACAGTTAGATGTGTTACGCTACTAATATTAACAGTTGGTACTACACCATCAATCGTTGAATTAGTATCAATACCTAAATTTATTAAAGCTTGTTCAAAATTAGCATCTGGTATTTGAGTTGTTTGCGAATACCCAAATATGGAGATAAGAAAAATAAAGAAAGGAATTTTTTTCATAATATAAGAAGTAAATTATTGGTTAAATTTAACCTAAACCATTAGTAATTAATATGATATAAGTCATGTGATAATTATTACCTACAAAATGCAACCTCTATTTCTAGGTTTTTACCTATTTACAAATACACCTAACGATCTAATCCTTTTAA
>NZ_JBSHNU010000117.1:0-810 GCF_053601555.1 Lacinutrix sp. MEBiC02595
ATTCCCTTGTTGGAAGTTCAGACTTATAGATTTTCCAATAATTTTTGTTGGTGAGTAACTTATAGATAACGTGTTTGTATATGATTAGTGGCGTGTTTCAGCACCTAATTTAGTAAATAAAAACCGAATAGAAAATCTGCAAAGATTTTCGTAAGCAAGCTATAACTAGCCATTAATTATATACGTTGTTAGCACCAGTTTTTTATCCAATGTCTTTTGTTCCGTTCAACCACTTAATTTTGATATTAGTCATTTTCTTAAATTTAGACATTTCTTTTTCGGTCATATAGTCAATTACTCCATCTTGACCCAAACCAATAAAAGTCAACTTTTCAGGATTTTTTAATTCAGAGTTAAGCTCTTGAATTTTGTCAAATATAGAACCATCAACCCAATCATTATCAATTCTTAAATTCCATTTGTAATTCTTTCCGTTAAGTTCAAAAGAAACCCAAGCTTTCCCATTGTCTATGTCAACAAAATCTTTAATGTTTTCAAAATTCAGTTTGTTTTTAGATATTCTTTTTATGTTTTCAAGTATATCGATGTACGAACCATTGTCTTCAATACATTCAGCATCGAAATGCCAACATTCATTCGTAATTGGTGTCCAAGGTTCTCTTTCTATCGTAGAACCTAAAGTAACATACATAAGAATCCAAGTGTCATCTTCAAAGTCAGCTTTGTCG
The DNA here is from genome assembly GCF_053601555.1 of Lacinutrix sp. MEBiC02595. NCBI lineage: Bacteria > Pseudomonadati > Bacteroidota > Flavobacteriia > Flavobacteriales > Flavobacteriaceae > Lacinutrix > Lacinutrix sp. MEBiC02595. The sequence continues at coordinate 690 of NZ_JBSHNU010000117.1, forward strand.
TAAGATTCCAGCAAGGTTTCTTTTGTAATTCCGTTGTTTAATTTATATCCTAATTCTTTGTACGTTTTTAGTTGTTCCTCAAAACTTACTTTAGGAATTTTCTTGACGTTTTCTTTCAAAA
>NZ_JBSHNU010000118.1:0-235 GCF_053601555.1 Lacinutrix sp. MEBiC02595
CTCTGTAGATTGTACAGCGGATGATAACGAAACTATTGCCGATGCTTGGAATACTGCTAATATTGCTGCACTTGAATCTTGTGGTTCAGATAGCTGTGATGCAGATGGTGTTTATAACGTAACTTCCAATTACGACTTCAACAACTTAAACGTAGTTTGTGGTCCTTGTGGTTCGCTTCCTGTTACCTATACCGTTGCAGATGATTGTGGTAATGAATCTACAATTACAGTAACG
>NZ_JBSHNU010000119.1:0-236 GCF_053601555.1 Lacinutrix sp. MEBiC02595
CGTTACTGTAATTGTAGATTCATTACCACAATCATCTGCAACGGTATAGGTAACAGGAAGCGAACCACAAGGACCACAAACTACGTTTAAGTTGTTGAAGTCGTAATTGGAAGTTACGTTATAAACACCATCTGCATCACAACTATCTGAACCACAAGATTCAAGCGCAAGTATGTTAGCAGTATTCCAAGCATCGGCAATAGTTTCGTTATCATCTGCTGTACAATCTACAGAGG
>NZ_JBSHNU010000120.1:0-215 GCF_053601555.1 Lacinutrix sp. MEBiC02595
ATTCCTGCATCTACACTACCATTTGTTGTTATCGTTACTGATGTTGGCTCTGATCCTTCTGTTAATGTAGCTCCAACTGGTAAAGTAGTCGTATCTACCACGATATCCACTGTTCCTGCTGGTACTCCTTCTATAGTATAGGTTCCATCCGCTGCCGTTGTTGCTGTTGGCTCTCCTGCGTCTAATACGCCATTGCCATCTAAATCTGCAAATAC
>NZ_JBSHNU010000121.1:0-255 GCF_053601555.1 Lacinutrix sp. MEBiC02595
TTTGATGATGCTATGTTTTTTTTTAAAAACACCCCTAAAGTCCCCTCAAGGGGACATTGCCGCGAGGTTGCTTCGTGTTGAGGTTTTCCTAATTGGCTTTGTTGGGTGTCTTTGATGAAAATATGTTTTCATTTCGATAATACTTATGGGGACAGGTTTGCGTGATTACTCTTGTGAAATAACTAGAATAACTAAAAAGATACTTATTTACTGCTCCTTCCTTTAGCTAAAGGAAGGTGGTTTTTTGTGGTAACG
>NZ_JBSHNU010000122.1:0-379 GCF_053601555.1 Lacinutrix sp. MEBiC02595
GACATTAACAGAAGGAACAGAACCAACGGAAGTAACGGTACCAGTAAATGGAACAGTTGCAGCAGGAACAGATGGTTATACTACAGCTGGTTCAGTAACCGGAACCGTATATAACGATGAAGATGGTGATGGAACACAAAATGGAACAGAAACCGGATTTACTTCTCCAGTAACTGTATTTGCAGATTTAGATGGCAATGGCGTATTAGACGCAGGAGAGCCAACAGCAACTACAGCGGCGGATGGAACCTATACTATAGAAGGAGTACCAGCAGGAACAGTAGATATCGTAGTAGATACAACTACTTTACCAACAGGTGTAACATTAACAGAAGGAACAGAACCAACGGAAGTAACGATACCAGTAAATGGAACAGTT
>NZ_JBSHNU010000123.1:0-497 GCF_053601555.1 Lacinutrix sp. MEBiC02595
ACATGCATCATTTGGATCTGTGTCGTTTGGTCCTTGAACGCCGTCTCCATCAGGATCTACTTCGTCTAAGTTACTTACTCCGTCACCATCACAATCTGCAGTTGCCCAGTCACTTGTTGTGTCTGTTAAATCTACATTTGATAATGTTCCTCCGATACAAGGATCGGTATCATTTGGATCCGTATCACTTGTTTCTCCATCGCCATCACAATCCGTAATCGCTGTTACAGGTAAAGTAATATCTGTTGCGGTAAACTCACATGCATCATTTGGATCGGTGTCGTTTGGTCCTTGAACGCCGTCTCCATCAGTATCTACTTCGTCTAAGTTACTTACTCCGTCTCCATCACAATCTGTAGTTGCCCAGTCACTTGTTATGTCTGTTAAATCTACATTTGTTAAATCTCCTCCAATACATGGATCCGTATCATTTGGATCCGTATCACTTGTTTCTCCATCACCATCACAATCTGTGATTGCTGTTACAGGTAATGTAA
>NZ_JBSHNU010000124.1:0-125327 GCF_053601555.1 Lacinutrix sp. MEBiC02595
TTGAAGCGTTCTAAGGCTTTAGTTTCAACCTTTTATAGCCTGAAGTTTTTTCCAAATTCAATGCCTGTAGTTTGGTTTTTGCGTTAAGGATAGTAGCGATATCCTTTTTGGCAGTAATGAAACGTATACTTTATAAAATAAGACTCCTTATATATAGACTACTTCTCTACTCTATATATAAGGTAACAAAAAGATATAGCGGATAGCCTGACGTTGGTTCACTCTTTAGTTAACCAACGGAACGCACTGAAAATTACAAACCAAAACGCACTCCCTTCATTATTACTCAAAAAAAGGATGCACTACTCCTATTATATAACCCATTTCAATAGCTTGGGATTTATAAATTCTAAATTTATACCTATATATATATTGTGAGTGAATTTTTATACTATTATATTTGTCACTTACATTTAATATTACACAATGATACAGATTACTTTGCCTGATGGGAGCATAAAAGCGTTTGAAGAAAACACTACTCCTATGGATGTAGCTAAAAGTATTAGCGAAGGTTTGGCTAGAAATGTTATTTCGGCTAGTTTTAACGGTACAACCCTTGAAACTTCGACCCCGTTAACCACCGATGGATCTTTGATTCTTTATACATGGAACAACGATGAAGGTAAAACGGCATTCTGGCATTCTAGTGCACACGTACTAGCGCAAGCTTTAGAGAGTCTTTATCCTGGAATAAAACTTACTATAGGTCCAGCGATTGATAATGGATTTTATTATGATGTAGATTTTGGAGAACATATTGTTTCGGAAAAAGACTTCAAGTCTATTGAAAACAAAATGATAGAGATAGCTCGTGGTAAACATGAGTTCAAAATGAGAGACGCTTCTAAAGCAGAAGCTTTAGCTTTATATAAAGGTAACGAGTACAAAACGGAATTAATAGAAAACCTAGAAGATGGTACTATTACTTTTTGTGATCATGATACATTTACGGATTTATGTCGTGGTGGACACATACCAAACACTGGAATTATAAAAGCAGTTAAAATACTTTCTGTTGCGGGTGCATATTGGAGAGGTGATGAAAAGAACAAACAACTTACACGTGTGTATGGTATTTCATTCCCAAAGCAAAAAGAACTTACTGCATATTTAGAATTATTAGAAGAAGCAAAAAAGAGAGACCATAGAAAACTGGGGAAAGAATTAGAACTTTTTACATTTTCTCAAAAAGTAGGTCAAGGATTACCATTATGGTTACCTAAAGGAGCTGCTTTAAGAGAACGTTTAGAAGATTTCTTAAAAAAGGCACAAAAGAAAGCTGGTTATGAAATGGTAATCACGCCACACATTGGTCAGAAAGAACTATATGTAACTTCTGGACACTATGAAAAATATGGTGCTGATAGTTTTCAACCAATAACGACACCTAAAGAAGGTGAAGAGTTTTTACTAAAACCAATGAATTGTCCGCATCACTGCGAGATATACAATAGCATGCAATGGTCTTATAAAGATTTACCAAAACGTTTTGCTGAATTTGGTACAGTATATAGGTACGAACAAAGTGGTGAATTACATGGTCTAACTCGCGTACGAGGTTTTACGCAAGATGATGCGCATATCTTTTGTACTCCAGATCAATTAGACAAAGAGTTTAAAGATGTAATAGATTTAGTTCTTTATGTTTTTGGTTCTTTAGGATTTGAAAACTTTACGGCACAAGTATCTTTAAGAGACCCTGAAACTCCTGAGAAGTATATTGGAAGCGATGAAAACTGGGAAAAAGCAGAGGCAGCAATATTAAATGCAGCAATAGACAAAGGTTTAAATTATGTTATAGAAACTGGCGAAGCCGCTTTTTACGGTCCGAAATTAGACTTTATGGTAAAAGATGCGCTTGGTAGACAGTGGCAATTAGGAACCATTCAAGTAGATTACAATTTACCAGAACGTTTTGAATTAACCTACAAAGGTAGTGATAACGAGCTACACAGACCGGTAATGATACATCGTGCTCCTTTTGGAAGTATGGAACGTTTTATAGCTATTTTATTAGAACATACTGCGGGTAATTTCCCACTATGGCTGATGCCAGACCAAGTAATTGTACTATCTATTAGTGAGAAATATGAAAAATACGCGAAAAAAGTTTTAAGTCTGCTAGAAAATAACGAAATTCGCGCATTGATAGACAATAGAAATGAAACGATGGGTAAAAAGATCCGAGAAGCGGAGATGAAGAAAATCCCATATATGATTATTGTTGGTGAAAATGAAGAGCAAGAAGGTAAAATCTCTGTTAGACAACATGGAGGAGAAGATTTAGGCATGATTAGTGTAGATGCATTCTCGGAAATTGTTGCGACAGAAGTAAATAAGACATTAAAACAATTTTAAAATAATAAGTTTAACTTAAATAGAAAAGTCATAGCAATACGTAGAAGAAGATCATCCTCGCCTAGAGTAATAAAAGAGGACCAACACAGAATTAACTCTAAAATTAGAGCTGAAGAAATTCGGTTAGTAGGAGATAATATTGAAGTAGGTGTATATAAAACAAAGCAAGCTTTAGCAATAGCAGACGAACAAGGTTTAGATCTTGTAGAAATCTCGCCTAAAGCAATACCACCTGTGTGTAAAGTTATGGACTACAAGAAGTTTCTTTATGAACAAAAGAAACGCGACAAAGCTTTAAAATCTAAGGCAACAAAAGTTATTATTAAAGAAATAAGATTTGGTCCTCAAACGGATGATCATGATTATGAATTTAAGAAGAAACATGCCGAAAAGTTTTTAAAGGAAGGAGCTAAATTAAAAGCTTTTGTATTCTTTAAAGGACGTTCTATAATTTTCAAAGAACAAGGACAAATTTTATTATTAAAATTAGCTCAAGATCTGGAAGAATTAGGGAAGGTAGAACAAATGCCAAGATTAGAAGGTAAACGTATGACTATGTTTATCGCTCCAAGAAAGAATAAATAGACAATAGTGTATACTATTGCATATGTGCTAAAACGAGTTTAGCATAAAAATAATAAGCGAAATTATAAAACCTAGGAAAAAAATGCCTAAAATGAAAACAAAATCTAGTGCCAAAAAGCGTTTTAAGCTTACAGGTACTGGTAAAATTAAAAGAAAGCACGCCTTTAAAAGTCACATCTTAACAAAGAAGTCTAAAAAGCGTAAGCTTAAATTAACTCATGATGGTTTAGTACATAAAGCAGATGAGAGAAACGTTAAAATCATGTTACGTATAAAGTAATATCGTTTTAATAGGTTAATACCAATTAATAACCCTGGAGTTAGGCAAACTAAAAGTGTCATTAAATTGATCGCCTACTACAAAAAACAATTAAAATTATGCCAAGATCAGTAAATTCAGTAGCAAAAAGAGCCAGAAGAAAAAAGGTTCTTAAGCAAGCAAAAGGTTACTTTGGACGTCGTAAAAACGTTTGGACAGTAGCAAAAAATGCGGTTGACAAAGCGATGCAATATTCGTATAGAGACCGTAGAGTAAAAAAGAGAACATTTCGTGCACTATGGATCACGCGTATTAACGCAGGAGCTAGAGAACATGGTTTATCTTATTCACAATTCATGGGAAAAGTAAAAGCTAACAATATCGAATTAAACCGTAAGGTTTTAGCTGATTTAGCGATGAACAGCCCAGAAGCGTTCAAAGCAATTGTAGATAAAGTAAAATAAGGCATTTGCCTAAATAATAACATATTTCGCTTATAAAGAAATCCGAATCTTCATTGATTCGGATTTTTTTTTGCCTTTTTTCAAAACTTCATAAACAATCGTATTGAAATATAATAACTATCTTTCGGTATAAAACAGCTTTCTCATGAATCGTATTTATATCCTTTCTATTCTATTACTATCCTTTACCATCACAACTTTTAGCCAAGAAGCCAAAGAGAAAGAAAAAGCCACTTGGGATGTTTCGAATCCGGAAGGTAATTGGGATTTTAAAGAAATTCCTCTTTCCACAAATGAAGGCACTTGGATGAATCTAGATGTGAGTCCGGATGGTTCTAAAATCACATTCGATTTACTTGGTGATATCTATATTATGCCTATTCAAGGAGGGAAAGCTACCATTTTAAGAGCAGGATTGCCTTTTGAGATTCAACCCCGTTTTAGTCCGGACGGCAAACAAATTTCATTTACAAGCGATGCTGGCGGCGGAGATAATATTTGGATTATGGATATAGATGGAAGCGACGCTAAACAGGTAACCAAAGAAAAATTCAGACTTCTTAATAATGCTATTTGGACTCCAGATGGCAATTATCTAATCGCAAGAAAACATTTTAGTTCGAAAAGATCTTTAGGCGCAGGAGAATTATGGATGTATCATAAATCTGGCGGAAGCGGATTGCAACTAACAAAAAAGAAGAATGACCAACAAGATGTTAATGAGCCTAGTCTGTCTTTGGATGGAAAACATTTATATTACAGTGAAGATGTTTATCCTGGCGGTTTTTTTCAGTATAACAAAGATCCTAACAAACAAATCTATGTTATAAATGCATACGATATGGAAACTGGTAAAACCGAAAGAATTACTGGTGGACCTGGTGGTGCAGCGAGACCACAAATTTCAAGAGATGATAAAAAGCTAGCTTTCGTAAAACGGGTTCGTACAAAAACAGTATTATATATTCATGATTTAGAAACTGGTGAAGAATGGCCAATTTATGATACATTAAACAAAGACCAACAAGAAGCTTGGGCTATTTTTGGTGTGTATACAAACTTTAATTGGATGCCAAATAATGAAGATATTGTGTTTTGGTCTGGTGGAAAAATAAACCGGATTAATACCAATACCTTGAAAGTTACTAGTATTCCGTTTCAAGTGGACACAACTATAAAAATTGCCAAGGCTATCGAATTTGATACACCTGTTGCACCAGATACTTTTGACGCTAAAGTGATTCGTCATTTGGTAACATCACCAGACGAAAAGACCGTTCTTTTTAATGCGCTTGGTTATTTATGGACTATGAAAATGCCAAAAGGAACTCCGAAACGACTCACTAGTGGAACCGATTTTGAGTTTGAGCCTAGCTTTTCTCCCGATGGGAAAAACATTACTTATGTTACATGGAATGATGAAAACCTAGGAACTATTCAAACCATCTCTGCAAAAGGAGGAACTCCTAAAAAATTAACTAAAGAAAAAGGCATCTATAGATCACCTGCTTATTCTGCAAATGGGAACCTTATTGTTTTCAAAAAGCAATCTGGTAATACAGCACAAGGAAGAGCTTTTACAAAAAAGGACGGCTTATATACGATGGATACCAACGGAAATAATATTCAGTTTATAACTAAAGAAGGAGATTTCCCTATTTTTAATGCAGAAGAAAACCGCGTAATGTATCAAAAAGGCGGTATGTTTTTTGGAGCCATCACCAAAGAATTAAAAAGCGTAGATTTAAATGGAAAAGACGAACGTATTTTAATAAAATCGGAACACGGAAATAGAATCGTTCCTAGTCCGGATGGAAAATGGATTGCATTTATCCATCTGCACAAAGTATATATGGCGCCAATGCCACACGCAGGTAAGACTATAGATTTAAATGATACCTCAAAATTTGTACCTATTACGCAACTTTCCAAAGATGCAGGTATCAATTTACATTGGTCTTCGGATAGTAAAAAAGTACATTGGACTTTAGGAAACACTTACTTTACTGCGGAAGCTTCGGAAGAAACCAAATTAACAGAAACAGGAATCCAAATTCCGCTTACTATAAAAACAGATAAACCAGAAGGAATAATAGCTTTGAAAGGTGCCCGAATTATTACTATGGAAGGCGATCAAGTTATTGAAAACGGAACCATTGTAATAAAGAATAATAGAATTGAAGCTATTGGAAGCGCTTCCGAAATCCCTATTCCGTCTCAGGCAAAAATTTATGACGTTACCGGAAAAACGATAATGCCAGGAATGGTAGATGTACACGCACATATTGGTGCATTCCGAGCAGGATTAACTACACAAAAGCATTGGCAATTTTATGCAAATCTAGCGTATGGTGTTACTACTTCCCATGATCCTTCTGCAAATTCGGAAACTGTTTTTGCGCTTTCCGAATTACAAAAAAATGGGACTTTAGTTGGACCACGCCTCTACTCTACTGGGTTTATATTATATGGTGCAGATGGTGATTTTAAAGCAACTATTAATAATTTAGAAGATGCGCGTTCTTCTATTCGACGCACAAAAGCATTTGGTGCATTGTCGGTTAAAAGTTATAATCAGCCAAGACGAGAACAACGTCAGCAAGTATTACAAGCCGCTCGCGAAGAAGGTATATTTGTAGTTCCTGAAGGCGGATCTACATTTTATCATAATATAACGATGATTATGGATGGCCATACTGGCGTCGAACATAATATTCCGGTTGCTCCTGTTTATAAAGATGTTTTAGAACTTTGGGGAAATAGTAATGTTGGTTATACACCAACACTTATAGTAAACTATGGCGGATTAAATGGGGAAGTATATTTCTATCAGAACACCAAGGTTTGGGAAAACGAAAAGTTACTAAAGTTTATGCCTAGGAGTATTATTGATTCTAGATCTAGACATCGTACTATGGCACCAGAAGAAGAGTACAAAAACGGTCATATTTTAGTCTCTGAAACCTGTAAAGCGCTAGCGGATGCAGGTGTAAAAGTAAATCTTGGAGCGCATGGACAGTTACAAGGTCTTGGTGCACACTGGGAATTATGGATGCTACAACAAGGTGGCATGACTAACCATGAAGCACTAAAAGCTGCAACTATACATGGTGCAGATTATTTAGGAATGCATGCAGATATTGGTTCTTTAAAACAAGGAAAGCTTGCCGATTTAATTGTGATGGAAGATAATCCGTTGGAAGATATTCGAAATTCGGAGAGTATTATTTACACCATGATTAATGGTCGTTTATACGATACGGAAACGATGGATGAAATTGGAAACTATTCTAAAAAGCGAACACCTTTTTATTGGGAAAACAACAAATACAATGCAGGTTTTCCTTGGAATGAAGATAGTGCGAGTTTTACCCGAGGTGCTTGCGGCTGTCACTTAGGCACACATTAAAAATTAATAAAACCGAATCTTAATGGATTCGGTTTTTTTTGTTATACTATAGAAAACAAATTAAACAATATATGAAGCAGGTAAAAATGGTTATTACAGATATGGATGGTACCTTATTAAACTCCAATCATGAAGTTAGCCACAGATTTTTTGATGTTTTTAAACAATTAAAAAAGCAGAACATTTTGTTTGTTGCAGCTAGCGGAAGACCTTATTATAGTATTATCACAAAACTAGCGGCTATTAAAGAAGATATTATTATTGTTGCCGAAAATGGTGGATTAGTTTTAGAGCAAGACAACTTACTTTTATCTAATGCCATTGCTAATAAAAAACTGGCTAACCTTTTTACTATTGTAAATAGCATAGAAAACACTTTCCCGATGTTTTGCACGAAACACCAAGCGTATATTAAAAGAGCTTCAGAGGATATGATTCAATTGTTTTCGGAATATTATTCGAACTATACCATTATTGATTCTATGGACGAAATTAAAGATCCCGTGATTAAAATTGCGTTGTATCATGCTACCAATTCGGAAGCGAACATTTATCCTTTTGTAAAACATTTATCTCCGGAATATAATGTTGTTGTTTCTGGTAATCATTGGGTAGATATATCGGAAGCAGAATCTAACAAAGGGCATGCTTTACGTTTTCTTCAAAAAAAGCACGATATAAGTCCGGCAGAAACGATGGCCTTTGGCGATTACAATAATGATTTTGAAATGTTACAAGGTGCAAGTTATAGTTATGCTATGGAAAATGCCCACGAAAATATTAAAGCCATTGCTAATTATCAAACTACCAATAATGATGATTTTGGTGTAGAGCGTGTTTTAGAGGAATTAGTTTCCAAAGGCAGTTAATACTACATGCCTTCCGGAAGCATGATTTCTATGTTCACAAAGATAAATACCTTGCCAAATCCCTAGGTTTAATTTTCCGTTTGTTATTGGAATTTGAACCGAAGTGCCCATTAAAGATGCTTTAATATGTGCAGGCATATCATCTACTCCTTCATACGTATGTTTGTAATAGGGCTGATTTTCTGGAACCATTTTATTGATATGGCTTTCAAAATCTAGTCGAACTGTTGGATCTGCGTTTTCGTTTATGGTTAAACTAGCGGAAGTATGCTTTATAAAAACCTGTAATTGTCCGATTTGGATTTCACTAATTTCTAAAAAAGAAGCTTCTATCTGTTCGGTGATTAGATGAAAACCTCTGGAATAGGATTGTAATTTTATTTCCTTTTGAAAAAAATGCATAAAAACGGATTGTGTTTACTATTTAGATTCTTCGGTAATCTCGTCTATTGCAAACTTAAATTCTTCCCAATTAATGAAACCATCACCATCTTTATCATATCCTTCAATAAGTTTAGAGGAAACTAATCCGCGAATAAATCCGTTAATTTCTGCTTCTTTAAGCAATTTTACGATTTCACTTTTGGAAAGTTTACCATTACTATCTTTATCAAAGAAATGAAAAGCTTCTTCTGGAGTGTTAAAATTGTTTGTAATTAGGATTTGAATTTTGTTTAAGATAATTTCTTTAGTTGCCATATTATTGTTTTTTCAAAAACAAATACTCTCTAAAAACCATGTATTGAAAAATAATATAAAACAGTGCATTAAAAATCCAAATATCAATGTATGGATTTTCATATAATACTAAATCTAAGTTTCCGAATAAAAAAATAGTTATACTACAGCATAAATATAAAATTAAACCAATGGAAAAATTAAAATAATTATGTTGTACATCTAGGTTTTTAATAATAAAAGACAAAGCATAGGCTACTAAAATTATAGATGTAGAAACAATTTCATAGATATTAAAACCCCAAAACAACTGCGGATTGGAATAATACATGCTAGCTAAAATGCATATCTGTATACCAAAAACGACAACTATTAATTGTTTCCATCTTTTTTCTTTAAAAAGCTTATAAAACAGGGCACTTAAAAAAGCGAATTGAAAAACAAAATAGAAATGCGAAATAAATAAATTCAAATTAGGATGTAGAAACCCAATAATATGGCACGTAATTTCTATTACAGACAATGCTATTAAGTATACTAAAAAGACGTTATAAACTTTCTTTCTAATAACACCATCTTTTACAAATAAAATCGTGTTACCTAATAAAAAAGCTAACCCAATCAAACTAACAAGGAAACCAAATAATAAATTCATGATCTAGGGTGTATTTTTAAGCTTTTGATTCTTATTACAGGTACGGAAAGCTATTCCGCTTTTCTGTATCCATATAAGTAAGTAGGTGGTGCAAATTTATGTAAATAAAAGAAATATACTTAAAAATATACGAATTAAAAATAAATGCACTCGAAGGCTGCATACTTAATTGTCATGTTGTGTTTGTTATATTTCTTCTATAGTTGAAGTTTTGTTAGGATTTGCGTTAAGGATTGTAGTGGCATCCTTTTTTTATGTTTGTTCCTCTATTTTGCTTGGTATTTGCAAAATAGGGGAATAATAAGTAAAAAAAGATATAACGAAAAGCCTGCCAGTTCTTGCTCTTCTTAAAAAAGAGCGAGAATAGAACGCCATTATAATATTATAAAAAAGATTAAAAAAAAACAGTGACATATATCTATGACACTGTTTAATAATATAGGGAATCACTTCAATAATTGATTATTGATTAATAGCGGATGCAAAGTTAATTGTTCTTTGCATATATCTAATTAAATAGATTTAAAGTGCAGCAGTTTGTATGTAAACGACATTTTACATTGTTTTCTAAGCACAAAAAAGGCCGTATTGCTACGACCTTTTTCTACCTACAAATGATTAATGCTATTGTTTAATCACTCTCTTCGAAATTTCCCCAAACCTCGATTTTATTTTTAACAGATAGATACCTTGACTAAAATTAGAGAGATCTAAACGATTGTTCTCTTGATTGTAATTTTTATGTAATAATGCACGCCCATTCATATCATATACCGCTACTTCAAAGTCTGTATTTAATGTGTTTGAAATAGTAAGTACTCCGTTTGTTGGATTAGGATATACACGAATGCTATTTTGCATGTCGATTTGATTAACATCTAATGTTTGACTAGCTATAACTTCATTAGAAATGGTAGAACAATTAGATTGCCCATTCAATACAACTCTAAATTTAAGCATGGTAAGTGTGTCTAAATTGTCTCCTGCAAAAGTTAAAGTCTGCGTTGTTGCACCAGAAACATCTGGATCTGTTAATGAATCATCTAATTCCATCCATCCTTCTGGAGCAGGAGAACCATCTGGTGCTTCTCCTGTTAAAGAATACTCCCATTGGTATGAAGCAACACCTGAAGCTACAATGCTAAAAGACACAGTATTATCTGTATCAGAGAATGTTTGATCTTGAGGCTGCTCTACAATCAACGCTTGTGGAAGCATTGGAGAACCCGCTAAAAAATTACCTGTTGTTCCCGTTAATGGAAAACCTATTAACGTACCACTTATTGCATTTGAAGATGCATTAGTAAGCATAGACTCTGCTGTATTATCTTGAGCATTATCTCCTTGGTTAAATGGATAATATGCAACTAAGCCAATTTCACTAGATTGTAATTCACAATACTTAAAGTGGTCAATTTGCGATGCAGTTCTTGCAACATCCCAGATTCTAACTTCGTCTATATCACCAATGAAATCTTCTGTTCTAGCATTACCGCCAATTACAAAATTAGAAGATACATTTCCAAATGCGCCATTTGCAGTTGTAGAACTTATCAAAACTCCATCCACATATATACTAACCGTAGATCCATCATAACTAGCAGCAACATGTTGCCAAGTATTGGTTATTACTGTATTAGATGCTGTAACCGTTAAAATTGAAAAACTTGGTATATTCAATGCAACAACATAGTTATTACTATCTCTTCTTAATAGCATTTGAAATTCACTATTATTTGTTGGGTAAGAATAGTTACCAACAATAGTACCTAATCCTGTATTTGATTCTGGTCTAACCCAAGCCTCAAGCGTAACAGTATCTTCTCCAACAAAATGCGTTGTTAAATGTGTACTTAAATCTACAACATCTAATCCGTCAAAATTTAAATGTGTAGCTGGTAACGGATCATTAACGGTTACAACAACCTCTTCTCGTTCACTTTCGCAACCTGCATCATTTGTACTAACTACCCAATAAGAAGTATTTCCTAATGTTGCAGTACTTGGTGTTAGTGATGCATAATCACTACCTCCTGTTGCTACTGTATACCATAATAAACCAGTACCATTAGCGGCTGTTGTAGCATTTAATGGAGTGGCTGTATCGCCTTGATTATAGATTATTGGTGTTGTAACTGTTGGTGCATCTGGTGCATTATTAATAGTTACATTAACAGCAGTTCTACTACTTTCAATACCATCTATGGTTTGAGAAACGTAATAAGTTCCTGTTGCTAATACCGTTGTTGTGCTTAAGGCTGTACTTTCTGTTTCACTAATATACCACTGTAAGTTAGTTCCTGTTGCTTCTAAATTTATAACTGTTGCTCCCACGCAATATGCTTGATCGTTGGCTGTTGGGGCATCTGGTGCTTCTATAACAAAAGTTTTAAACCATAAATCAAAACTATTAATGGTAGTTCCATCTAAACCATACAGAAGACCATCTGCATAAGCAGCACCGCTAGTTAATGCAAACCCAATTTGTGTTACTCCATCTACTGCTGTAATATATGCGGTATATAGTTGTCCAGAGGTGACATTTACTGTTGTTGAAATAGAAATTTCATATTCGGTGTCCGATACAGTAGTTAATGTAAATGCTTCCGTAGCTAAAAGTGTCCCAGAATTACCTCCTCCTTCATAAATCTTTAACTCACAAGCCAAAGGAAAACTAGGAAGATTATAATATTGAAAATTAAATTGAGATAATGTACCATCCAATCCTGCTGTAAAGCCTTGTCCCCATCCTTCACGATCAATAGCAAAAGGACTATCGGTATTCGATTGATCAAGTGTTTGCCCATAAGACATAAATTGGCATAAAAATACCAATGCAAAAAAGTAAAATTTTAATTTCATAAATAATAAATTTGTTAGGTTATTAAGGACCACAAACGTAACCTATAATCCATGAAATACAAATAACAAGGGTTGAAATACATAACTATGTATGTAAACGACTACTTAAAATATTTTGAGAAGGATCTAGACAAAGGAATTTCTAAGCCATCTATAACGACTAATGTTGCTGTAATTCGCTGTACTTTAGAGGTATTTACCACATAAGACCTATGTGTTTGCGCAAATAATTTTGCTGGCAACATTTCTAGAATAGTACTTAGGGATTTTCGTACCGTGTACCGTTTTGAAATAGTTTGAATATTTACATAATTACCATCTGCCATTATATATTTAATATCGTTATAATCTAAACTAACCGTGTCATAGCCATCTTTAAACTGAAAAGTGTGTGTTTCTTTTTTCCGAATCGCCAAACTAATAGCTGCCAGTACATCCACTTTTTTTATAGGTTTTGTTAAATAAGCTTCCGGATTGGTGCGTAATGCTTCGTTCATCAATACAAAATCATGTTGCCCAGTAATAAAAATAACCGTTGCATTATCTTTTTTAGTTTTAGATAGCTCTATTCCTGAATTTCTACCATTCAAATTAATATCCATTAAAATAATATCGGGTAAAAAGGTATTCATTTCTATTATAGCAGTCTCTTTATCATTAGCCATTTTTATATTTTTGAAGTGTTCTTCTTGTAGCATTTCGAAAATATAATCGGCAATAATAATTTCATCCTCAACGATAAGGATTTTGGTGTTTTGTAAGCTAAGCATTATTAATTTTTTTTTCCAATGAAAATTTAAATCCGGTACTGGTTTCTATTTGATATTTAACCTTTAATTGTCGGCAGAGTTTATCTATTAGTTTTGGAGCTATTGTTTTATTCATTGCGGTTTTTCCGTTATCGGAATAATTGAAATATAACACATCGTTACTATAAGTTAAATCAAAATTAATTTCTTTGTATTCCTGATAATCAAAAGCGTGCTTTATAGAGTTTATACATAATTCGGAGAGTAACAATCCTAGATACATAGCGTAATCTGTATGGATTTCTACAGACGTTATATTAAAAGTTGTTTTAATGTTATTTTCTTTAAACAAATCAAAAAAGCTAAGTTGCACATCCTTAAGATAACTACTAATATCTATTTTTCTTTTATCTTCATTTTTATACAAATGTTTATGTAAAGTAGAAATAGCCTCGACTTTGGTTAGTATGTTTTTTAGTTGAAAACTCTCTTGTCTAGATGTTTTTTTTAATTGGTTTGAAATAAGAATAACTACCAATTGTAAATTATTATTAATACGATGATTGGCTTCACTCAATAAAAACTGATTTTCTTGAGATAAAGTTTGCAGACGTTTATTGCTGTTTTTTTCTTTATTTAAAAAATAAGCGATTAAAAAAGCAACAACAATTACACATAAAAGAAGACCTACACTGACCAATAGTTTTGTTTTGTTAGTCGCTAAAGCCTTGTTTTTGTTATCTATTTCAAGCCTGTTAATTTTAATTTGATTTTCTTTATCTGTTAGTTTGTATTGCGCTTCTACATTTAATAACAATTCCTCCTTTTGTATTTCATTATACTTCGTAGTAAGTTCCAATCTGTCTTTTAAATACTCGTATGCTTTTTCAGTATTATTAAGTCTAAAATACAAGTTTTGAATATTCTCATTAAAGATTATTTCATTGTATAATAAGTTATTATTTTTAGAAAAATCTGCTGCATATAAAGCCGTTTTCAATGCTTTGTCTAATTGATTGCTTCTTGCTAAAGCCATAATATAACTTATGTAAGCATCTGCTTCCTGTTGCTCCATATTATTACTTTTTGCCAATTCAATAATTTCCTCTAAATAGCGTATTGCCGTTTTATAATCTTTTTTACGTTCATAAACACCTGCAATCTCAAGTAAAGAATAAAACACATTATCTTTGTCCTTTATTTTTTTTGATAACTCCAGTGATTTATTGGCATAAAAAAGTGTTGAATCTTGTATATGATAAAACTCTGTAAAAAGTGCTGCTTTACGATTGTAATATTTAGCTAAATAAAGATCTTCCACCTTATTCTTCTTTAAAATAAGTGCTGCTTTATCAAGCTGAGCTGCAGATTCGACTAGCATAGTTCTCTTTCTAAAAAACTCTGCCATTTTTACATGATATAAAAACTTTAACTGCTTATCATCAATATTTTTAATGCTCTCAAAAGCCTTAATGTAATAATCACTAGCTGTATCATAATCTAGTTTTAGTTTATAAACTTCTGCAAATCCTAAAAGCAAATGAATTTTCTGTTCCTCACTACTAGGTTCTATTAAGCGTTTAGCGTAATAGGTCATTGCTTCCACTAGTTTATTTTCGGAAATTAAATTTTGACCAAAATCTACAATTTCATCCTTTTGAGAAAAGGACAATTGAAACATAAGCAATGAAATATAAAGAAAAAGATATCTCATACTAGGTTTTCTGCTTCTTCTTTTTAGCTGCAGGAAAGAGTACATTATTTAAGATAAGTCTATAACCTGGTGAAGTTGGATGTAAGTCTAATTCGGTTTTAGGATCCCCAACGCGATGGGTATAATCTTCAGGATCATGACCTCCATAAAACGTAAAAAATCCTTTTCCTTTTATACCATGAATGTACTTTGCTTCGCCATTGGTTTTATTTTCCCCCATAACCAAGACGTTACTTTTAATTTCTTCGCGTGTAAAAGAAGTGGTTTGCCCCATAAAACCTTTAACCAATGCCGTGTGGTTTTGACATAACATACTTGGAATTGGATCCCATTTTGCAGAGTAATCCATCAGTGTAAAATAATCTACGGTTTTGGCTATTTTCCGTTTTTGCGTCATATCTATACTAGAAAACTCATATACATTCGGACTTTGTTCTAAGGTATAATCCTTAAAAGCAAAGGTTTTACTGTAGTCAATTTTATTTTGATAATTGGCATCGCTTCCATCGCCATCAAACATAGGCTCACAAATATCTAATCCTTGCGCAGAAAGTGCAATATCAAAACTATCTGTTGCACTACACATAGCAAACATAAATCCGCCACCAATTACATAGTCTCTTATTTTTAAGGAAACGGCTAATTTTTCTTGTGAAACTTTATCATAACCAAGTTTGGTTGCTAGTGCTTCAGCTTCCTTTTTTTCTTCAATATACCAAGCTGCAGTTTTATATGCTCTATAAAATTTACCATATTGCCCTGTAAAATCTTCATGATGTAAATGCAACCAGTCATATAATAAAAGTGCATCCCCTAAAACTTCTTCATCATAAATGGTTTCATAAGGAATTTCGGCATAGCTCAAAACCATAGTTACTGCGTCGTCCCAAGGCAATTTTCCTTTTGGACTATACACCGCAATTTTTGGTGCTTTTTCTAATACGACTGCTTCCATGTTTTTACTCGGACTACTAATTTCTTCGAGAATACTTTCCGCTTTAGCGTTCGATAATATTTCGAAAGAAACGCCTCGTATTTGACATTCTCGTTGAATTTCCTGAGTATCTGGCACAAGAAAAGATCCGCCTCGATAATTAAGAAGCCATTTTACTTTTAATTGCTTTTCTAAAGTCCAATAGGTAATTCCGTAGGCCTTTAAATGATTTTTTTGCGTCTCTGCATCCATAGGAATTAGGATGTAAGAAGCGTAAGCTTTTGTAAATAAAAGTATTAGAAATAATGTGATTATTTTTTTCATTGGAAGAAAGGTACTTAAAAATATTCCGTTTAAACCTGCATTAATACAATTTTAACCAAGTACGCATTTATACTGCATATTTAAGTAATTTGTTATAGTGTGGCATACATTCTTTTAATAGTAGTTCTAAATGTTTCGGAAAAGTTTCCGTCTTTGGTTTATAGGCCAAATACCCTGTTGATTTATGAATATTAGCATACCAATATTTTGCCCAAACACCATCTTCTGATCTAGCTCCCGCTTGCCAATACAACATATTTTCATCAAAAGGAATACCTATAAAATCGCATAAGGAGGTTAATACCTTCTTCGGATTTAATAGTACTCGTTTCGAGTCTAGCACAATTGGTTTAATGTTATTTGCTTCAAAATAATCTAATAATTCGGTGTGTTTAGCATAACCAACATCCTCCAAACTTGGGTTTTCAATCACTTTATCAAAAGACGGAAGCATTTCATGAGGATCGCGCGTTAGCATGACATGATACACATTTTCGCCTTTCATAAAATCCCTATTGACATCCAACAAATGATGTGTCATATTTTTAAAAAAGAGGACGGGACTTTCTGTATTCGTCATCATTTCTTCTATCACTTTATTACCATCCTCTTCTAAAGCATTTAAAATATCTTGGGTTCCTGGATGGTATTCTTTAGCATCTGTATTCCTTAAATAATGTGCATACAACGGTTCATCAAAAACTTTGGTGTCTTCCCTTTGCGCAAAGCTATACATTAAAGTGGTTGATATATTTCTTGGTCCAGACCACAAACAGATGCGTTTACTAGTTGCCATCTGTTACTTCTTTATCAATTAATTCATGATATAAACCACTTAATTTTCTTGTAAAATCACCATACGACTTCTCTCCTATTATTCTACCATCAATTTTGGTAACAGGCGTTAATCCTCCAAAAGTTCCAGTTACAAAAGCTTCGTCTGCACCATACACATCAAACAACGAAAAGTCCTTTTGGTGACAAGGAATATTATTTATTTTGCAAGCTTCAATAACTTTTGCTCTAGTAATACCATTCATACAGTATTGTCCGGTAGACGTATACACCTCTTCGTTTTTAATAATAAAGAAATTGGTTGCATTACAAGTTGCAACAAAACCGTTAGCATCTAGCATCAAAGCTTCGTCTGCTCCAGCTTCAATGGCTTGAATAAGCGCTTGTACTTCGTGCAGTTTACTATGGCAATTTAATCTAGGGTCTAGATAATCTGGAGATCCACGACGAACCGTACTTGTAAATAAAGTAATTCCTTTCTCTTTACTTTCTGGTGAAGCTTTTTTGTATTCTGGTAAAATAACTACATTTGGTCCAGAAATAGTTAATCTAGGATCTTGCGAAGGTGTTTTTTTTATTCCTCTAGTAATCATAATACGCACATGTACATTGTCTTGCATATTATTTCTGTTTAAGGTTTTCCATACTTCTTCAATCAACCCTTCTTTAGTAAAAGGAAATTGCATACCAACAGCTGCAGCAGATTGCCACAATCTATCTAAATGATCTGTAAGAAAAACGAGAACACCTTGATGTAAACGCAATGCTTCCCAAATGCCATCTCCAACTAGATAACCACTATCTAAAACCGAAATTTTAGCGTCTTCTCTTTGGAAGAATTCTCCGTTAATATAAATTTGAATATCTTTGTTTCTGCTGTCTTCTACAGCATTATGTGTACCATGAACCATGAACTTATTATCTTTTTAATTTTGAAAATTAAAGATAATGAAAAACGTGGTAATTCGTCTAAGAAATTAAATCAGAAATCTTTTTGGTACTAGGAAATTGCTCAAAGATAATTTTAAGAAAAACAGTAATAGGAATAGCCATTATAAGACCTGGAATTCCCCAAAGGAAACCCCAAAACATTAACATTATTAAGACAGTTATAATGTTTATAGAGAATGATTTGCCCATAAAAATTGGTTCTAAAATGGCACCAAACAATACTTGAACTCCAGTAATAGCGATTACAAAGAAAAACAAAGTACTTGTTGGATCTAACTCGATAAACGCAAAAATAGAAAGTGCAATTACCGCAATAAAGGAACCTACCATTTGTACAAAATTAATTACAAAGGCAAAAAGCCCCCAGAAAATAGGGAAACTAACATCAAAGAAATAGCAAGCCAAACCGGTACCAACTCCTGTTAAAAAGCTAACTAAAAACTTTACTTTTATAAAGGTGTTTAGTTCTTTCTGAATTTTACCATAGGCAAGTAAAGAAGTTCGTTTTTTCTTTAAAACCATTTTATTTAAAACATCTTGCATATTAATAGACTCTGCTAATAAGAGTACCACGAAGAATGCCGTCATGAGTAACATGGTTAAAAATTGGCGTAAAAAACCAACCGTTGTACCAATATTTTCTTTTTGAATAAATTGCGCTAAGATGTTTTTATCTTTTTGCATCTCTACCCCAAAAGTATTTTCTAAATATAGGGCTGCATCATTTATTTTAACTTCCGCCTTGTCAAAAAAAGCAGTATCACTCGCCATAATTTGTTTGCTAGACAATTTAATAAGCTCTACTCCCATTTTCACTCCTACAGCGATTAATAAAACGACTATAATTATGCTTAATATTTTTGGGACTCTACGTTTACCTAACCAACGCATTACTGGTAAAAACAACAATGCAATAAACATAGCAAATACCAAAGGAATAAATATAAAAGACAATACTTTTAATAGATAAAACAATATAGGTATCACTATAATTAATAGTAGTATGTTGGTAGTTCTGCGTTCGCTTAACATGTAGGTTTTTATTTTTCTATTTGATTTAGCTATTAAAAAATCAGTTTAAAATGGTACATCATTATCATCAAAATCATCTGGAGCACCAAATGCATCACTTGGTGATGGTAAATTTTCAGATTTAAAAGTATCATCATTTGCGGCTGCATTCATTTTAGAATGAAACTCAAAAGGCGAATCAAAATCGTCCAGATTATCAAACTTACCTAAGTTTCCAATAAACTTTAAACGTATATTTTCTAGTCCACCATTTCTATGCTTTGCAATAATAAATTCGGCTTGCCCTTCTGTTGGGGAGCGTTCTTCATCATCCCATTCATCAATTTTATAATATTCTGGTCTGTAAATAAAACTCACAATATCTGCATCTTGCTCAATTGCTCCAGATTCACGTAAATCGGATAGTAAAGGTCTTTTACTTCCTCCACGTGTTTCTACAGCACGCGATAGTTGTGATAAAGCAATTACCGGAATACTTAATTCTTTTGCTAATGCTTTCAAGTTTCTAGAAATCATAGAGATTTCTTGTTCCCGATTTCCACCGTGGCTACTACCACCAGTCATTAATTGCAAATAATCTACCATGATCATTTTAATACCATGTTGGGATGCTAAACGTCTTGCTTTTGCACGTAAATCGAAAATTGAAAGGGATGGCGTATCATCAATAAACAAAGGTGCTTTTTCTAAACCTTTTACTTTAACGTTTAGTTGTTCCCATTCGTGTTTTTCTAATTTCCCTGTTCTTAGTTTCTCGGAAGACAATCCCGTTTCACTAGAAATCAAACGTGTTATTAACTGTACGGAAGCCATCTCTAGAGAGAAGAACGCAACAGGTACATTTTGATCTACAGCAATATTTCTTGCCATAGATAAAGTTAATGCTGTTTTACCCATACCTGGACGAGCAGCAATAATAATTAAATCGGATGGTTGCCAACCAGAAGTAAGTTTATCTAATTTATTAAATCCAGTAGCAATACCACTTAAACCTTCTTTATTCGATATTTCTTCAATTTTCTTTTTCGCCTGAATTACTAAATCTTGCGCTGTTTCACTCGATTTTTTAATATTTCCTTGCGTTACTTCATATAGCTTCGATTCTGCTTTGTCTAATAAATCGAAAACATCTTGTGTTTCGTCATAGGCATCTTCAATGATTTCTGAAGAGATTTTTATTAAACTACGCTGAATAAATTTCTGTAAAATAATACGTGCGTGAAACTCAATATGGGCAGAAGAAGACACTTTTTGTGTCAGTGAAATTAGATAAAAATCTCCTCCAGACACATCTAGCTTTTGATTTTTCTTTAATTGGCTTGAAACGGTTAATAAGTCAATTGGTTCACTGTTTTCAAACAGTTGAAAAATAGCTTCAAAAATATGTTGATGTGCTTCTTTGTAAAAAGCATCTGCACTTAAAATATCAATAACTTCATCTACACCCTTTTTATCGATCATCATTGCCCCCAGCACAACCTCTTCTAAATCAAGAGCTTGCGGAGGAATTTTCCCTCTTTCAAGATTGATTAATGTACTCTTATCGACTGGATAGCCTTTTACTTGATTTGGTTGCTTCATGTAAGCGAATGTAAATAAATTGTTGAGATATTAGTACGTATAAAGATAGTTCAATCTTCACAGGTAGTTAACATTTTAACTGTTAATAAGTAATAAATATTGTTAATAAGCATAAAAAAAACTGAAGCGTATGACTTCAGATTTTTTCATTAAGTGGTTTTATAAGGACTAGCCTTTATAAACACCTATGTTTGAGTATTTTTCCATACGTTGATTTACTAAATCTTTTGGTGATAAGTTTTTAAGCTCTTCAAAAGTTTTAAGAATAGCAGTACTTACAGAAGAAAACGTTTTTTCTCTATCTTGATGTGCACCACCAAGTGGTTCTTTAATTATTTCATCTACAATACCAAGCTTTTTCATGTCTGTTGAAGTAAGCTTTAATGCATCTGCAGCCTGTTCTTTATATTCCCAGCTTCTCCATAAAATAGAAGAACAAGATTCTGGTGAGATTACAGAGTACCATGTATTTTCAAGCATTAGCACTTTATTTCCAACACCAATACCTAATGCTCCTCCAGAAGCACCTTCACCTATAACAATTGTTATAATTGGCACTTTTAGCCTTGTCATTTCTAGTATATTTCTAGCAATAGCTTCTCCTTGTCCACGTTCTTCTGCTTCCAAACCAGGATATGCTCCAGGAGTATCTAATAAAGTTACTACAGGAATTCCGAATTTTTCGGCAGATTTCATTAAGCGTAGTGCTTTTCTGTATCCTTCTGGATTTGCCATCCCGAAGTTTCTGTATTGTCTAGTTTTTGTATTGTATCCTTTTTGCTGACCAATAAACATAAAGCTTTGGTCTCCTATTTTACCAAGACCACCAATCATTGCCTTATCGTCTTTAAAGGTTCTATCTCCATGAAGCTCTAAAAAAGATTCGCCACAAAGTGCTTTAATATAATCTAAAGTATATGGTCTGTTAGGGTGACGTGACATTTGTACACGTTGCCATGGCGTTAGGTTTTTATATATATCCTTTTTGGTAGCTAAAAGCTTTTTCTCAATTTGCTTACAAGTTTCTGTAACATCTACATCACTTTCTGTACCAATAATTTGGCATTTTTGCAATTGATCTTCTAGCTCTTTTATAGGTAGTTCAAATTCTAAATATTCCATTTTTGAATTTAAGTTTAATTAATAGTTAGTGTGCAAAATTACGTATTTTTTTGTTTACTCTTTTATCTTCTTTGCTTTTAAAGCTTTCCAATTTTTCAAAATGCCGTTAAGTAGCACTACTCCAAGAATTAAAGATGCGCCATAATAAAAATTATTTGTCATTTTTTCTTTTTCAGGAAAAAGTAAAATGGCTAAAATAATACCGTAAATAGGTTCTAAATTATAGGTAAGAACAACAGTATATGGACTTATATATCGCATGACATGTACAGAAGCTATAAATGCATAGGCCGTACAAATAGATGCCAGAATGAATAAGTACATATAATCAGATGCTGGCAATTGAAAGAATGCAACGGAAAAACCATCATAAAAGACTAAAAGAAATATGGTTATAAAAGTGACTCCGCTTATAAACTCGTAAAACGAAATGCTTGTTGCAGAATACTTTTCTAAAAACTTTCCGTTTAGTACTGCAAATAATGAGGATAAGAATGCGGAAGTGATACCTAAAATAATTCCGGTAAGGTATTTCATTTCGCTTTGCGTGATAATGCATACTCCTAAAATTACAATAAGACCAAATACTATTTCGTACCAAATAACTTTTCGCTTATAGATTAATGGTTCAATTAATGAAGCGAAAAAAGCGCCTGTGGAAAACATGGCTAATGTTATAGAAATATTGGAAGCATCAATTGCTCCAAAAAAAGTAATCCAATGTAAAGCTATAATAACACCTGCAAAAGATAATTTTGCAATTGCGCTTAAGGAAAGTTTAATCTTCGTTTTAGAGACTGCAATGTAAACACCTACTAATATGGTTGCCATTAGCATTCTAAACCAAACTAATGGTACCGCATCCACCGTAATTAACTCGCCAAGTATGGCTGTAAATCCAGCAATAAATACGAGCACATGTAAATGCAGGTAGTTTTTTAGCTTATCGTTTAGCATTATATAATAAGTATGTAGCTAAAATACCAAATAGAATATTAGGAAACCAGACTGCTAATATTGGTGAAAAGTCGGATTGTGCCGCCATCACTCCAAAAATTTTATCAAAAAATACAAAAACCATGGCAATACAAATACCAAAGGCAAGGTTTACTCCCATTCCACCACGACGTTTTATAGAAGAAACAGCAACTGCTATAATGGTTAATATAAATACGGAAACTGGTAAACTCCACTTTCTGTATTGCACTAATTTATAGCGACCAATATTAGAAGAACCTCTTTTTTCTTCTTTTGCAATAAACTTTGTTAAATCACCATAAGTAAGAGTTTCTGCGATATATTCAACAGGAGTTAAATCTTCTAAATCAAAAGAAAACAAGGTGTCTTTTCTTCTTTCTTTTACTAAGATATCATCATGTTCTCCAATAGTTCTTTTTACATATTTAATCATTCTATATGTAGAATCTTTTTCAATAAAACGTATGTTTTGCGCTTCTATTTTATAGATCATTTTATCATTTTCAAAATGCTCTAAAGTAAAGTTATGCCCAAGTTTTTCTTTTATATTAAAACTACTTACATATATATAATCGTTGTCGTTAATCTGCCTAAACACATTTTTGGTATTTGCGGCACTTTTTCCTTTTTTAAAATATTTAAAATCAAAATCATTAAAACCTTTACTTGCTTCTGGCGCTAGATATAATCCTAAGATTAAAGCAAAGACTGCTACTATAGAAGCACCTATTAAATAAGGTCTTAAAAATCTGGTAAAGGAAACTCCGGAGCTTAAAAAGGCTACTATTTCTGTATTATTAGCTAGTTTGGAAGTAAAAAAGATAACCGATAAAAACAAAAACAATGGAAAAAGTAAATGTGCAAAATAAACGGTAAAGTCTACAAAGTAAAGTAGGACTTCGCCTAGTGGCACGTCATTTTCAAGAATTTTTCCAATTTTTTCGGCAAGGTGCACTGTTATTCCAATAGGAATAAAGAGTAGCAACATCATGAAAAATGTAGACAAATAGCGTTTTAGTATGTACCAATCAAGTATTTTCATTCTCTCCCAACCTCTCCAAAAGAAAGTGTTTTTAAGTGTTTAAATTGTTATAGACGTTTATCCATTTGTTTTACCATCATATCTTTCCAGGTTCTAAAATCCCCTGCTAATATATGTTTTCTTGCTTCACGAACCAACCACATATAAAAACCTAAATTATGAATGGTTGCTATTTGTTTTCCTAATAACTCATTCACATTAAACAAATGCTTCAAATATGCTTTACTGTATTCGGTATCTACAAAAGTAATTGCCATTTCGTCAATTGGAGAAAAATCGTCTTTCCATTTGGCGTTTTTCATATTCATTGTTCCATGCGCTGTAAACAACATACCATTTCTAGCATTACGAGTTGGCATTACACAATCAAACATATCAATACCTAAAGCAATGTTTTCCAAAATATTAATAGGTGTACCAACGCCCATTAAATAACGAGGTTTGTCTTCCGGAAGAATTTCTGTTACTACTTCTGTCATGGCGTACATTTCATCAGCTGGTTCCCCAACAGAAAGTCCGCCGATGGCATTTCCTTCTGCTCCTGCGTTTGCTATATATTCTGCCGATTGACGACGTAAATCTTTATAGGTACTTCCTTGAACTATTGGAAAAAATGTTTGTCCGTAATCATATTTTAAAGGTGTTTTCTCTAAATGGTTTATACATCTATTTAACCAACGATGCGTCATGTGCATAGAACGTTTGGCGTAGTTATAATCACAAGGATATGGTGTACACTCATCAAAAGCCATGATGATATCTGCACCAATACTTCGTTGAATTTCCATTACATTTTCTGGAGTAAACATGTGCATACTTCCATCTACATGCGATTTAAATTTAACACCTTCTTCTTTAATTTTTCTATTTGCGGAAAGAGAATACACTTGATAACCACCTGAATCTGTTAGAATATTTCTATCCCAATTCATGAACTTATGTAATCCTCCAGCTTTTTCTAAAATGGTTGTTTTTGGTCTTAAAAACAAATGATAGGTATTCCCTAAAATAATATCTGGATTAATATCGTTTTTTAACTCACGTTGATGCACTCCTTTCACAGAAGCTACCGTACCAACAGGCATAAATATTGGCGTTTCTATTACACCATGATCTGTTGTCATGACTCCTGCTCTTGCACTACTTTGTGCATCTTTTCCTTTTAATTCAAATTTCATCCTAATATATTATGAAGTGGCAAATATAATTAACTAAACAAGATACCATCTTAAACATTTAATAAAATTACAATTTACGTTACATTTCAATCTCGATTTATACCATATTAAAGGATATAAACAATTGCAAAAGAAAATAATTACTTTGTATCTTCGTTTTAACAAGAAATCACTAAAACGAATTATTATGAAAAATATCTTAATTACAAGTCTTTTGCTTTTTGCCTTTATCTTTAATTCAAGCGCACAACAAGGAACCGGATTTGGTTTAAAAGCAGGTGTAAATTACAATGCTAACGGAAAGTATGTTGCATCCATTACTTCAAACTCAGAAAATCCAGAAAGAAATGTTGGTTTTCATATTGGGGCTTTTGGTAAAGTAGGAGATAAAATATTTTTTAAACCAGAACTAGTATACACGAAAACAAAAAGTGATTACGATAGTGATGACTTTACTATGCAAAAATTAGATGCACCGCTATTAATTGGTGTTAAGTTTTTAAAGTATTTTAATGCTTTTGGAGGACCATCTTTACAGTACATTTTAGATACAGAATTTGATGGCGTTGCTATTAGCAAGGTGGAAAATGATTTTACGGTAGGTCTAAATTTTGGTTTTGGAGTAAGCTTAAATACAATAGGAATAGATTTAAGATATGAAAGAGGTTTTAGCGAAAACGAGGCTACTTTTGTTGGCAACAACGGTTTAGACGTTAGCCGAATTGATACTAGACCAGACCAACTTATATTAAGTCTTTCTATTTTATTATAATCTAAAATAGATACAACAACAAAAAGCCCACTTTTCTTTTGAAAAAGTGGGCTTTTTTATTTAAGCTGTTTTATGCTTTCTTATTCTGGATATGTATCATCTAAATAATCTGGTGTACCATTACCATTAGAATCTATAGCTCTAAAGGTTTTTAAAGTAAATCTAGCATTACTATTGCTGTAATCTATATCGATAAGCACTTCATCACTAGCTATTTGAGTACTATTATCAAAGAAATATTGCGCGTCTTCTCTTAGTGTAAATGGCATACCAGTATCATCTAAGGTATACGATTTTACTTCGATTTCATTTATAGTATTAATACCATCACCATCATCATCACCATCAAAAAAGTTAGGAGCAGTATCTCCATTTGTGTCGTCATCAAAAACATCCGAATTACCGTTTAAATCTTCTAAAAATGAAGGAATACCATCACTATCGTGATCCATTAAAACACGATCATATACGCTAAATTTAAAAATAAGCGGCGTGTAATTCGTTACATCTTCTAACACTTGGTTAAAATAAGCAAGTCCTGATGGTAAAAAAGCTGCACCAATACCATGATTATGATATGCATCCGTTCCATCTCCAACCGCACTAAAACTAGTAGCTGTTTTAAACTCAATCAAAGCTTCTTTAAAACCGGTAACAACACCTCCATTTGCTACGCTTGTTAATTCAAAATTTGTAGGATTTATTGCGTCATCAAAGACAAGTCCTTCTGTGGTACTTCCTTCATAAGTAACAAATACTTCATCTATAAAGTGTACCTCATCTCCTAGACCTTGTCTAACTTCTAAATAATACATTTTATAAAACAAACCTTCTTCAGAAGGATCTTCAACCATTTTAAACTTAAGTTCTGGTCTGTCCATTATAGGCGTTTTACTAGTATCCTCTGTAAGTGCTGTAAAAACAATTTCAAAATTATCATTTGCAGTACTACCATATGGTGCCGCAAAATCAAAATCGACATAGTTATAAAAATGCGTTTCTAAAAACGTTTCAATTTCTAATAGATCTTCTCCATACACTTCTGTTCTGTCTCTTAGTGCCACTGTATTTGTACTATCATCATCTGGAGTACAAGATGCTATTACAATTATTAATGAGAATACAATTAATGCAATTTTTCTTAATTTCATTTGTGCGTTTTATTTTTCTTGTTGCAAATGCAAAACCTCTTTTGCTTGTTTATTGGAAAACAAAAAAATAAGGTTATTTCAATATTACTTTTTTTTTGCCTGCAAGATACAATTTTAAACTAATTTTGCACAAGAACATTAACGTAGTTTTTTATAATAAATTGGATGCGAATAGATAAATTTTTGTGGTGTGTAAGATATTTTAAAACAAGAAATATAGCAACAACAGCTTGTAAAAAAGGGCACATTAAAATTAATGGAGATGCTGCAAAACCAAGTAGAGATGTTTATGCTACAGATATTGTTGAAGTACGAAAAAACCAAATCAACTATAAATTAAAAGTTAATGATATACCTCCAAATAGAGTTGGTGCAAAACTGGTAGACATTTACCGAACAGATATAACACCAAAAGAAGCTTTTGAAGCACAAGAACTTTTAAAATATTCTAAAGAGTACTACAGAAAGAGAGGAACAGGAAGACCTACTAAAAAGGACAGAAGAGATATTGAAGATTATAATGAAGAAAATGAAGATTAAAATTATTACATTTAAATAATCTCATTTATCTTTGAAAAAACAACTCTAAATTATGGTTAGCAAAAAAAACAGCATTCTAACGCACGAAGAAATAAATCATAAAATTAAGAGAATTGCTTATCAAATTTATGAAAGCAATGTTAATGAAGAAGAAGTTGTTTTGGCAGGAATAGATAGTAATGGTTATATTTTAGCGAAGAAATTAAAAACAACATTATCTAAAATATCGACAATAAAACCTATTTTATGTAAAGTTATTATAGATAAAAAAAATCCGTTAAGCAAAATCACCACTTCCATTCCAGCCACAGATTACACAAACAAATCTGTTATTTTAATAGATGATGTACTAAATAGTGGTACTACTTTGGTTTATGGTGTTAAACACTTTTTAGATGTACCATTAAAACAATTTAAAACTGCGGTATTGGTAAATAGAAATCATAAGAAGTATCCCGTAAAAGCAGATTTTAAGGGGATTTCGCTTTCTACCTCATTACACGAACATATTGATGTTGTTTTAGAAGGAAATAATTTTGAAGCTTTTCTAAAATAACTGTTCCTGAATAGATTCTAAAACTTCATTTTCTTTTTTATTCGCATCCACAGTAAATTCTGCTTGAGAATAATATGCTAGCCTTTCGAAAAGGTGCTTTCCAACAAACTCCATTAATTCTTCTTTTGTTTTAAGATGTGCTATTAGTGGTCTCTTATCTGTTTCGCGCAACACTCTTTCTACTAAGTTTGGTATGGTAACTTGTAAGTAAAGTGTTTTAATATTAGAATCGTTTAAAAGTAAACTCATGTTATTACCATAACAAGGTGTTCCTCCTCCTAAACTAATTACCGTGTTTGTTTTAGTGGCAACTAGTTGTTTTAAATAATCATGTTCTTTTTTCCGAAAATAGATTTCTCCTTTGCTCGAAAACAATTCCTTAATGGTTGCATTTTCTTCTTTTTCTATAAAATTATCTAAATCTAGAAACTCATATTCCAAAATATCTGCTATTTTCTTCCCAAAATAGGATTTTCCAGAGGCCATATACCCAAGTAAAACTATTATCATATTGACGTTATAAATTGATTATTAAAAACATACATAATTGCTTTGCAAAAAAACAAAAAAAAAATAAAAAAAATTAATTAAAAGCATTGTTTTATTAATAAAACCTTCTATATTTGCACCCTCGTTACAGCGAGCCAAAATGACCTGGTAGCTCAGTTGGTAGAGCATCTCCCTTTTAAGGAGAGGGTCCTGGGTTCGAGCCCCAGCCCGGTCACTAAAAAAGTTAAGCAAGTGCTTAGCTTTTTTTTTATGTATTTCGCTTTTTTAATTTTTCGCATGTCGCGGAATTGGTAGACGCACTACCACCTAAAAAGTATTGTTTTATTAATAAAACTTTCTATATTTGCAACTTCGTTACGGCGAAACAAGAATGACCTGGTAGCTCAGTTGGTAGAGCATCTCCCTTTTAAGGAGAGGGTCCTGGGTTCGAGCCCCAGCCCGGTCACCAATCGGAATATATTCCGAAACGTAAACCTTGATAATCATATGATTGTCAAGGTTTTTTCATTTTAGAACATCTTATTGCCTAGCCCATCGCAATCTATAAAGAGCTCCATAACCAACACGCTAACAAATCATCTAATAACTAAAAACGTATTGGGCTAATCTATTGCTGTTTTTCAACAAAATAGCGTTGTGTTTTTCTTTCATATACGTTCCTTTAGATTTTAATATCGGTGTTCCTTTCTTGTTCTATTAGTCTATTCCTCTGGTGTAATTCTAAATTACAGGATCCCTTCCTACTTCTCTAAAGCTTCTTAAGCCATTATTTCCGGATAACATAAATAACAACAATACATGTAACCATGTGGTCACATGTATTCATAAAAACCTTATATTGGTAAAATAAAGAAGATGTAATCGTAAAAACACTTCCGTATTAAAGGAAACAAATCACAACAATTAACCTAGTATTACTAAGAAATTTTATGGAACCTACTTTTTTAGAAGCAAATAATAATTTTGATTATACCTCAGACGTTATAAGGAACTTAATAGAAAAGATCCATAATGACGATTCACAAATCTCTTCCTTTGATTTTACGCTAAACGCGTATTATTACATACGAGATACTTGGCCATATAATCCATATCGATTCAGTTTAATTGAAAAAGATTGGAAAGCATCCGAAATTTGCACACGTACTTCCGGACATTGCCTAGATAAAGCGATCCTTTTAATAAGTGTTTTACGTGCTAAAAACATACCTGCACGTTTAGGTTTGGCGAAAGTAAAAAATCATATTGCTGTGGAAGATATTGTTGAAAAGTTTGGCAATGATGTATTGGTACCACATGGTTATGTTGAAATATTCTTAAACGATAAATGGGTAAAAGCAACTCCGGCTTTTAATAAAACACTATGTGAAAAATTAAATGTAGCTCCCTTAGACTTTGACGGCGTAAACGATTCTCTATTTCAACCTTTCGATAATTCGGGTAATACGGCGTTTATGGAATATTTAGAAGATTATGGAACCTTTGACCACGTACCGCTTTTATATATGTTCGATTTAATGAAGGAAACCTATCCTGCTTTACACACCAATAATATTGAATTAGGAATGGTATTAAACCTAAAGGAGTTATAATGAAAAAAGATAGAACTGCGACCGAAGCAAAAATATATGAAAGTTTTTTAAGTCTTTTGGAAGAAAAAGGACCACAAGCAGTTGGCATCAATGCCATTGCAAAAAAGGCTGGTGTTTCTAAAGAACTTATTTACCGTTATTTTGGTGGTATCCAAGGATTACTTCTACATTTAGCCCAAAAAGGCGATTTTTTCCAATCGTTATTAACCCTTCAAAATAATGATTTAGATACAGTTGCTAGCGTTAAGGAATTTGCTAAAGCAGGTACAAAAGAGCTTCGTAAAAACAAACTAACACAAGAGATATTACGTTGGCAATTGTTAGAAAACAATGATGCAACTCGTGAGTTATTCAAGTTTAGTAATCAACAAATGGATAAAGTACTCTCCATTTCAGATAAAAATAGCTCGCTTAATCATGCGCTTCAACTAATGATTGGTGGCTATGTCTATCTTACGCTCTTATCTAAATTCAATAAAACTTTTATTACTACGGATTTAACCGCTCCAGATTCTTGGGATAATTTTGATAAAGCGCTAGAAAAAACAATTGATTTATTTAACAAATAGTTTTTTGCCATCGCAAAGAAGCTATTCCTAATACTTTCCAAAATTATTTGTTTTCAAACACTTTTAAAATTTCAAATGATTTATATTTGTCCTTGGATATAGATACTATCTAATACGTTTCATGGTTAAGCTATACTGCTTAACTTTTTTTATATTAAATAGTAATGCGCACGTGGCGGAATTGGTAGACGCGCCAGCTTGAGGGGTTGGTGGACATTAGTTCGTGGAAGTTCGAATCTTCTCGTGCGCACAAATTTAATCCTTGTTTTCCTTACCGTATGAGGATTTCAAGGATTCCATCTTTAACACCTTTCTATTTTAGTAAATCATCCAGTATTTCTCTAACTTTTTCGCTATTCCAATTTGCAGCACCTTCCTTATCTATTATTATTTCCCCTTCCTTATTGATCAGAAATGTTCTAGGAATACTAGAGATTTCAAATTCTGAAGAAATACTCAAAGGCGTATACACATTAAAAGAATAGTTGTTTTTCGATACAAAGCTATTGATGACTTCCTTTTTTTCATTGGACACAAATAGAAACACCATCTTATCTTTATAAGCATCATGCAACTTTTGAAGGTTAGGCATTTCAGCAATACAAGGCGGACACCAAGTAGCCCAAAAATTGATTAAAACGACTTTGCCTTTAAAATCGTTAAAGTCCACAACATTCCCTTTTGCGTCTTGTAATTGCCAACTCGTATAGTTTATAAATACGGTATCCTCTTCTGCTTCTACCGAAGGACTAAACAAAGCCAATCCTTTATGCAACATTACTTGAATAGGTTTTCTTGTTTGCGGAAGTATCATTAGAACAATGATTACAAAAAAGAGTATATTTTTAAGTTTTAATTTATTCATATTATAAAAAAAATGAAGCGTTATTTATAAGTAAACAACGCTTCAAATCTAACAAAAAACAAGGATTAAACCTTTAATATTTTTATCTAGTTACCGATCCTGAAAGAGAAACTACAGGTCCTGCTCCCATTGCAATTGCGGTATGGTTCATTGCGTCTGCAGGAACCATGTGTGCTAATGGTTTTAATGTAAATGGTGCTGCACTGTTATCTGGGCTAGGCTCTACAGAAACAACTATTGTTGCTCCTTTTAAGTCTGTAGGAAACGTCATTCCTGCTGGTGCATTTTGTAAAAAGTCTTCTCCTGGATATCCTGGACCATTTCCAGCATCTCCTTTAAATGGAGAAGTAGCTGCGTTGTCATCTGCCATTGCAGCATCTGTAAAAGTTCCTGTACTTACTGGAGTTCCATTAATTACAGCCCAACCTTCATATTTCCATCCATCTGCAAGTGTTGGTAAGTCTAAACCAGTTACTGCTGTTCCTGAAGTATTATCTAAAAACCAAACACCGCTAGCTTCATTAGTATCATCCATATCTGTAGGCGTTGCTAAAATGTAGGTTCCTGTTGCAGAAGAAAAATCTGCTACTAAATTAGAATTTACATTTGCCGAACTTCCTGAAAAATCTCCAGCTAAAATTTTTGTTGCTGCTGGTGCAGGATCAGGATCTACTGCTGGCTCAATAGACAATACAAATGTAGTTGCCGCTGTTAATTGTGTAGCATCTACAGTAAAGGTCTTTGGAAAAATTACGTCTGTAAAAGTTCCTGTAGAAACCGGAGAACCGTCTACAATAATCCATCCTTCATAAACGAAATCGGATCCTAATGTTTCTAAACCTGCAAGGTTTAATGTTAAATCTGCTGTTGAAGGAGTGCTGTTGTTATCATCATCACTACTGCAAGAAGTGGCAAAAATCCCTAATGCCATCACTGCTAAAATTGTTTTCTTAATCATTGCTATATAATTTTTATTATTTATAGGTCAAAATTACATACCAAAACAACAATAAAATGTTAGCTAGCTAACACTACGCACTTTTTTTATACATTCTTATTTCTTTTCTATTGAAATCTAACACTTTTTCTTCTTTTAATTCATTTAAAAGAATATTCAATGTAGGTCTTGAAGTGCCTATTAACGAAGCAATATCTTTTTGGGTGTACGGATGTTTAATGACATGATCTCCTGTTTTAGGACAGTTATAACCATATTCATCACATAATTCATTTAAAAATTCTTTTAAACGCGATTTGGTATCTTTAAATAAAAGTAGCTGTAGTCTTCGTTCTAATTTCTGAAATTTAAATCCGATAAACTTATATATTTTAAAACTAAAGGTTTGATTGTCTCGCATTAAATCATGCATGGTATCTACACCAATGGGACAAATGGAAGTTAGATTATCTACCGATTGTGCAAATTCTTTTCTAGTGATTTGACCTAAAATGGCTTTTTCTCCAAATAATTCCCCACGAGTTAAAATAGCTTTGACTACCTCTTCTCCATCTTCATTGTAGTAACCAATCTTTACTTTTCCTTTTTCAATGAGATATACTTTATTGGCGGAATCTTCTTCAAAATAAATATAATCCTTCTTCTTATAAGCATCAAAATTATGATCTTTCTTATAGGTTTTGAATTTATGAGGACATAGTACTTTAAAGAGATTTACATCATCAAAAAACCAAAGTGAGTTCATATTATTTTATTTAAAGGATTTGATTAACAGTCGGGTTTTGGCATAAAAACTTACAAATACCCCAAAAAAAACTCCTAAATTACTTTAGGAGTTTTTAATACACGTATCGTATTTAAAAAAACACGTTAAGAGTTATTTTCTTTCTTAATTAAATTTAATGCAGAACCTTCATTGTACCAATCAATTTGTGGTTGGTTATAGGTGTGATCCAACATCACCATATCTTTAGATCCATCTGCGTGAACAACTTCTAATGTTAATTGTTTTCCTGGTGCAAATGCATTTAAATCTGTAAAGTTGAATGTATCATCTTCTTGAATTAAATCGTAATCTGCTTCGTTAGCAAATGTCAATCCTAACATCCCTTGTTTTTTAAGGTTTGTTTCATGAATTCTTGCAAAAGATTTCACAATAACTGCGGCAACACCTAAGTGTCTTGGTTCCATAGCAGCATGCTCACGAGAAGAACCTTCTCCGTAATTATGATCTCCTACTACAATCGTTTTAATACCAGCAGCTTTATATGCTCTTGCTACATCTGGAACGCCACCAAAATCACCAGTTAATTGATTTTTAACAAAGTTAGTTTTCTTACCGAACGCATTTACAGCACCAATTAAACAGTT
Organism: Lacinutrix sp. MEBiC02595; assembly: GCF_053601555.1. NCBI lineage: Bacteria > Pseudomonadati > Bacteroidota > Flavobacteriia > Flavobacteriales > Flavobacteriaceae > Lacinutrix > Lacinutrix sp. MEBiC02595. Next base: position 33,427 of record NZ_JBSHNU010000124.1, read on the forward strand.
GTTCGAAATATTATCTAAATGCCCTCTAAAACGTAACCAAGGTCCAGCCATAGAAATATGATCTGTAGTACATTTACCAAAAGCTTTAATTAATAGTTTCGCACCATCAATGGTATTTCCTAAAGGTGTAAATGGAGTAAGCAATTGTAAACGCTCTGAAGTTGGGCTTACCGTAACTTCAATTCCACTACCATCTGCCACTGGTTCAACAAAACCTGCATCTTCTACTGCAAATCCTTTTGGAGGTAATTCCCATCCTGTTGGCTCATCGAACATTACTTCTTGACCTTCTTCGTTAATTAATTTATCTGTTAACGGATTAAAATCTAATCTTCCTGCAATTGCAATAGCGGCAGTTATCTCTGGAGAAGCCACAAAAGCGTGCGTGTTTGGATTACCATCGGCACGTTTCGCAAAGTTTCTATTAAACGAGTGTACAATACTATTTTTTGGTGCGTTTTTAGGATCGCTATATCTCGCCCATTGCCCAATACATGGTCCGCAAGCATTCGTAAATATCTTAGCGTCTAATTTTTCAAAGATTCCTAAAATACCATCTCTAGCAGCTGTATAACGTACTTGTTCGGATCCTGGGTTAATACCAAGTTCCGCTTTCATTTTTAACCCTTTATCTAAAGCTTGTTGCGCGATAGAAGATGCTCTGGATAAATCTTCGTAAGAAGAGTTAGTACAAGAACCTATTAAACCCCATTCTACTTGTAAAGGCCAATCATTCGCTTTCGCTTTTTCATTCATTGTTTTACCAACTGGCGTGGATAAATCTGGAGTAAAAGGTCCATTTAATAATGGTCCTAATTCCGATAAGTTAATTTCAATAACTTGATCAAAGTATTGTTCTGGATTTGCATACACTTCTGCATCTCCTGTTAAATATTCTTTCACTTCATTTGCTGCATCTGCAACATCTGCTCTATCGGTAGCACGTAAATAACGTTCCATAGAGGCATCATAACCAAATGTAGATGTGGTAGCTCCTATTTCTGCTCCCATGTTACAAATCGTTCCTTTTCCTGTACAAGACATAGAGATCGCTCCTGGTCCGAAATATTCTACAATTGCACCTGTTCCTCCTTTTGCAGAAACAATACCAGCAACTTTTAAAATCACATCTTTAGGTGCTGTCCATCCCGAAAGCTTTCCGGTTAACTTCACTCCTATTAACTTAGGGAATTTAAGTTCCCAAGCCATTCCTGCCATAACATCTACAGCATCTGCTCCACCAACACCAATAGCAACCATACCTAATCCACCTGCATTTACGGTATGTGAATCGGTACCAATCATCATTCCTCCTGGAAATGCATAATTTTCAAGCACTACTTGATGAATAATACCTGCTCCTGGTTTCCAAAAACCGATTCCGTACTTATTAGAAACGGAAGCTAAAAAATCAAACACTTCACTACTTACCGAGTTTGCGTGTTTTAAATCTGTTGTTGCTCCGTCTTTCGCTTGTATTAGGTGATCACAATGTACCGTAGTTGGCACTGCTACTTGTGGTTTACCTGCTTGCATAAATTGCAATAAAGCCATTTGTGCAGTGGCATCTTGACAAGCAATACGATCTGGCGCAAAGTCTACATAATCTTTTCCTCTAGTGAATGCCTTTGTAGGACTTCCATCCCAAAGGTGATTATATAATATTTTTTCTGAAAGTGTTAACGGCTTACCAACAACTTCACGTGCTTTATCTACACGTTCTGCCATTTGAGCATAAACCTTCTTGATCATATCAATATCGAATGCCATAGTATTTTGTTTTTAATTTTATCCTACTAAGATACAAAATGTAGCATGACTTTAAAAACAGAATTAACATATAAATAATGATACTAAAATAAGTTTTTTCTATGCAGAAATTGTGCGAAATAGGAATAGTTAAATTTTTCCTTTCTGGGAAGCTTTAAAACAGAAAAAATCAAGATTTAATATTTTGGATTTGGATTGTCTTTTTATTAAAATAAATTCTAAAAACATCCTTAATGAGCTACACTTGGTATCGTTAAAGGGACATTACTCGGACGCTAGAATTAGTGCGTTAAGGATTTTATATTTCCATAACTATAAATACTCTTTTACCCTATTTTATATTTTAAAAAAAAAATCTAAAAACACCCCTAAAGTCGCCTCTAGGGGACATTACTCATACTCTAGAATTAGTGCGTTAGGGATTACTCATTTATTCTATTTTATTAAATAGGTATTCGTGAGTGTTTCACAATTGCACCGGCATCCTTTTTTTATATCTCAAAATAAATAATATGGAACTAAAAGTATACAGATTTCTTTGTTGTTCACTTCTTGCAAAGACATTAAAAAAAAGATATAGCCCTTCGACTGCACTCCGGATAAATTACAAGCCCGACCCTTGTGGTAACGCCCACATTATTTTTCTTTCCAAACGAACTAGAACGCATAAAAAAATCCCAAGCCTAAGACTCGGGATTTTGAATTATTATAATGCAATCTGTTGCTTATCGCACTAATTGTTTTGTAGAAGGCTTGAATTTTGTTAAAACAATTCCATCTACAGCAGCTTCATATTCTGCCATAGTAGGCGTTCTTCCTAAAATTGTAGATAAAACTACAACTGGCGTAGAAGACAATAAAGACTCTCCTTTTTTCTCTCCAGAATCTTTTACAACTCTACCTTGGAATAAACGTGTGGAAGTTGCCATTACGGTATCTCCTGGTGCCGCTTTTTCTTGGTTACCCATACATAGGTTACATCCTGGACGCTCTAAGTATAACATGTTTTCGTATCCGGTACGTGCTTCTCCTTTAGGTGCATTGTCATCGAACTCGAAACCGGAGTATCTTACTAATACTTCCCAGTCGCCTTCTGCTTTCAACTCATCCACAATATTATAAGTAGGAGGTGCAACTATTAAAGGAGCTTTAAATTCCACTTTACCATATTGCGCTTCCACATTTTTCAACATTTGCGCTAATATTTTCATATCTCCTTTATGCACCATACAAGAACCTACGAATCCTAAATCTACTTTTTTAGTTCCTCCATAGTAAGATAACGGTCTAATATTATCATGTGTATAACGTTTAGAAACATCATCATTATTTACATCTGGATCCGCAATCATTGGTTCCACAATTTGATCTAAATCAATAATAACTTCTGCATGATATTTTGCGTTAGCATCTGGTCTTAAAGAAGGTTTCATACCCGTTTTAAGCTCTATGATTCTAGTTTCCGCTTTATCAACTAAACCTTTAAGTACTTGTTTAGCATTGTCCATTCCTTTTTCAATCATGATCTGGATACGACCTTTTGCAATCTCTAAAGATTCAATTAAGGTATCATCTTCAGAAATACAGATAGAAGCTTTTGCTTTCATCTCTGCTGTCCAATCTGTAAAGGTAAAAGCTTCATCTGCAGTAAGTGTTCCAATGTGTACCTCAATAACACGACCTTGGAATACGTTTTCACCACCAAATTGCTTTAACATTTGTTGTTGTGTTGCGTGTACCACATCACGGAAATCCATATACGATTTCATTTCTCCTTTAAAAGTAACTTTTACAGATTCTGGAATTGGCATAGAAGCCTCACCGGTAGCCAATGCTAAGGCAACAGTTCCTGAATCTGCTCCAAAAGCAACACCTTTAGACATTCGTGTATGTGAATCTCCACCAATAATGATATCCCAATCTCCTACGGTAATATCATTTAATACTTTATGAATAACATCTGTCATTGGGAAATATTTCCCTTTAGGATCCCGACCAGTAATTAAACCAAAATCGTTCATGAAGCGCATTAATCTAGGAATATTCGCTTTAGATTTATCATCCCAAACCGAAGCGGTATGACAACCAGATTGGTACGCACCATCTACAATTGGAGAAATAACGGTAGCAGCCATCATCTCTAATTCTTGAGAAGTCATTAAACCTGTAGTGTCTTGAGAACCTACAATGTTAACCTCTGCACGAACGTAAGAACCAGCATGTAAAGTTGCTCCTGAAGTTCCTACTGCATTTTTATTAAATATTTTTTCTACTGCTGTTAAACCTTGACCTTCAATAGTCACTTCTTTAGAAGTGGCATATACTTGAGGAGCTTCAATACCTAAGGTTTTTGCCGCAAATGTTTGTAATTTTTTACCAAAAACAACAGCATAAGAACCGCCTGCTTTCATAAACTCCATTTTTTGTGGTGTAAATGCTGCAGAAATATCTTTCAATTCTTTATCGCCGTTATATAATTTTTTTTCTTTTGTATTTATGGTAAGAATTGTACCTGTATCTACAGAATACATTTCTTTTAATATTGGTTCCCCATCTTCATCACGAATCGTATTTCCTTCTGCATCTTTTTGCTGTACCCAGTTTTTAAGATCTAAACCAATACCTCCTGTTACACCAACTGTTGTTAAGAAAATTGGAGCAATACCATTAGTCCCTGCAATTACTGGAGCGAAATTAATAAATGGTACATATTGACTAAAAGGAACACCTGTCCATAAAGCCACATTATTTACACCAGACATTCTAGAAGAACCAACTCCCATGGTTCCTTTTTCTGCAATTAGCATAACACGCTTATCTGGATGTTGTTCTTTTAAAGCTAATAATTCCTTTTGCATTTCTTTATTATGCTCGAACATACATTGCCCATGTAATTCACGATCGGATCTGGAGTGCGCGTCTCCTCCTGGAGATAATAAATCGGTTGAAATATCACCAACTCCGGCAACATAAGTAACTACGTCTATTGTTTCGTCTAGCTCTGGAAGCTTTGTAAAAAACTCTGCCTTAGCATAACTTTCTATAATGTCTTTTGCTATTTCACTACCATTTTTGAATGCATCTTCTAAACGCGTAGTATCTGCTTCGTATAAGAAAACTTGTGTTTTTAAAACGGCTGCAGCTTCTTTTGCGATAGCAGCATCTGCTCCTAAAGCTAAGTCTAATAATACTTCGACGGAAGGTCCACCTTTCATGTGAGACAATTGCTCTAAAGCAAACGTAGGTGTAATTTCTTGGACTACAGATTCTCCTAAAATGATTTCTTTTAGAAACTTTGCTTTAACACCTGCAGCACTTGTGGTACCTGGTAAAACATTATAGATAAAAAAGTTTAGAGATTCTTCTCTGTCTGCATTATCGACATCTTTAATTTGAGTAATGATTTCGCTAAGTAATTCAGCTCCATCTATTGGCTTTGGATGAAGTCCTAATTCTTTACGGTCTTCAATCTCTTTAATGTAATCTTTATACGTGTTCATATAACTAGAATAATTCTTTTCAATCTTAATTAAATGGAATTTTATTTTGAGAAAATGTCATGATATTTCCAACAGATTCACCTATTTCATCAATATCTTTAACTATATCCATGACAAAACCATATTCCTTAAGATTTAGGGTTGATTGTTTTTTTTAATATCAAGCGAAATTACAAAATTTAGAAGAGTTTAAAAAATATTTAAAGATATGGGAGAATGATTAAACATAATCCAATAAAAGCACCCATTTAGGATATAGGATTGCGAATATGATAATCTGTGAGGTAAAAAATAGTAAATTAATAAATGAAACTAAAAATAATGCTAAACAAACTATTTACAACGATTCTAAATTAATATACAAGGTAAAGTTTTAGAAGGAAAGCAGGTAATATGGCACTATAAAAGAGTTATTAAATAGCATATATTAAAACAAGCTTTTAATTATTTGCTCTTCAGAGATCCCTTCTGCTTCCGCTTTATAATTTTTTATAATTCGATGACGTAAAATACTGGTAGCTACGGCTTGAACGTCTTCCATATCTGGAGAAAATTTACCATTTATAACGGCATGTGTTTTTGCTGCTAATATTAAGTTTTGAGAAGCTCTTGGTCCGGCTCCCCAATCGATATAATTTTTCACTAAATCTGCTGCTGTATCACTATTTGGTCTAGTTTTAGCCACCATTTTTACCGCATATTCTATGACATTATCTGCAACAGGAATACGACGAATAAGCTGTTGAAAACCAATAATTTCTTCCGAAGAGAACAAAGTATTCACTTTTACTTTCACATCCGACGTTGTCGCTTTTACCACTTGAACTTCCTCTTCAAAAGATGGATAGTCCAAATGTATAGCAAACATAAATCTATCTAATTGTGCTTCTGGTAACGGGTATGTTCCTTCTTGCTCAATAGGGTTTTGTGTAGCTAAAACAAAATATGGCAAACTTAATTTATAATGGTGTCCAGAAACGGTAACTGCTCTTTCTTGCATTGCTTCTAAAAGCGCTGCTTGTGTTTTTGGTGGTGTTCTATTGATTTCATCTGCTAAAATAATATTAGCAAATATTGGTCCTTTTATGAACTTGAAGTTTCTGTTTTCGTCTAGAATTTCACTACCTAATATATCGCTAGGCATTAAATCTGGTGTAAACTGTATTCTTTTAAAATCTAATCCTAACGTTTGTGCAATTGTATTTACCATTAGCGTTTTTGCCAAACCTGGTACACCAATTAGAAGCGCATGTCCTCCTGAAAATATAGCTATCAGGATTTGGTTAACGACTTCATCTTGCCCTACAATGACTTTGGCAATCTCTTGTCTTAAGTCTTTATATTTCTTTACAAATTGTTCTACAGCTGCTACGTCAGACATATTATTTCTTTAACCAGTTACTAGAAAAATCGCAATCTCTATGTGCTCCATTAATCTTAATATAGGTGTCTTGGATTTTTTCATCTTGCCATTTCTCAATAGCATTGAAACGTTTTTCTGTTAATGCAAGTTCTTTAATTTTTAAATAGTCACGTGAGTAATCTGCTTCATGCTCATCCACTCTATCTGTAACACGTAATATTTTAAACTTAACTTTTCCTGTTCTGTCTTGTTCTGTTTGCACTAAACCTACTTCGCCTTCTTTTAATTCTTGAATTAGCGTATATAATTCGGTATCAATTTTAGTTAATTCGAAATTATAATCTTGCGTTGCTGGGTTTATTAAAAATCCACCTTCGCTTCTAGTTTCTTTTTCATCACTATATTTTCTAGCTGCATCCTCAAAAGTAATCTCTCCACTTACTATTTTTTGGCGTACATCTTCTAGTGCTTCTTTAGCTTCCGTAATTGCAGATTCTGAAACTTCAGGGATAAGTAGAATATGACGAACATCAAATTCTTGTCCTCTAATTTTTTCTAATTGAATAATATGGTAACCAAAGTCGGTTTCAAAAGGGTCTGATATTTCACCTTCTTGTAATGAAAAAGCAATATCTCTAAATTCTTTTACCATTAATGGCTTTTCTCTATTTAAAGTGTATAAACCACCTTTTGCTATAGATGCTTTATCATCGGTATACAACACGACTTTAGAACGGAAACTTGCTCCATTTTCTAAAACGTCTGATTTAAATTCTTTAAGTCTGTTGATTACTTTTTGTATTTCTTCTGGCGCTATTTTTGGTTCCATTACTATTTGAGACACTTTAAGCTCTGTTCCAAATGTTGGTCTTTCGTCTACTGGTATTTTATTAAAAAAGATTCTTACTTCTTCTGGAGTAACTTCCACTTCATCAATAATGCTACCTTGCATACGTTTCGCTAGCTCGTTACTTTTATTAATCTCAAACATTTCCTCTCTAAAGCTCTTTTCGTCGTCTTTTTTGTAAAAGTCAAGAAGCTCTTGCATATCACCTCCTGTTTGCGATAAAAATTGTTGTATTTGATAATCTACATTGCTTCTTATTTCAGCATCTGAAACATCAATACTATCTTGTACTGCGTGATGCGCATATAGTTTATTTTCTAAAAGAGAACCAAATAACTGACATCTTGGAATATCATCTGTAGATACACCTTGTGCTTTCATTTGTAAAATGGTTTTATCTATATCCGATTCTAAGATAATATGTTCTCCAACAACCGCAGCTACGCCATCAATTTTTGTTGCTTGATTCGCCATAAATGACTTTACGCTATCGGTTGCAACTTCTTCCTTTATTGGATCTTCTAGGATCTCTTGAGCAGTTAATACATTGGTAATTAATACTGCTATACTTAATATAAATAGGTGTTTCAATTTATTTGTAGATTTCAAATTTCTTGTTTGTAATTGCATCTTTAGTAATATCCTTTTCTAATTCTCTTATTCTTTCTAATTTCCTTTTATTAATAACAATTTGGTCTATTGTTGGCTTTACATACTCTAAAGGAGCTGTACTGTTTTGCAATAGTACGTCATTAATTTGCATCAAATATAAACCTAATGAATCTTTGAGTTGTATAAAATTAGATTTTTTTAACAGTTCATCTTTATTATCTGTATTAATTACAGGTATTTTACGTACTATTTGATTCCATCTTATCCAAATAGAATCATTTAAGGAGTAGGATTTAAATTGAATCGATATAGAATCTAAGTCTCTTTTATCTTTTGTATCAAACCTTCTCAGTTTTTTAGCTATTTCAATGGCATCTGCTTCTTTCATTTTTTCATCCAAATTAATATAGCGAAACATAATTAGCTCTTCGTTTAATTTAAAAGCTTCTTTATTATCTTCATAATAAGCGGCAGCTTCTTCTTTGGAAACTACGGTATCTAAATCTCTATTTACTAATGCTTCTAAATAGGCTTTAGAGTATAAATCATTTTTATATTGTTCTACTAACCTATTATATTGATTCAGTTTTGTTTCGTTTAAATTCAATTTTGCTCCTTGTACTAATAATTGCTGCGTTGCCCAACCTTTAATATAATTATTTACTAAAACAATACTGTCTTCTTTAGATGCATCAGAAGAAATCAAATCTTGTATATCTTCTTTATACAAATAAGCATCTTTTACTCTGGCTACCGGAATTCTATTATCTGTTTCCTTGAAAAATTCACAAGAAAACAATAGAAATATAGCGGTAAAAAGAAATATGTAGGATTTAAATTTCAATTATTTATTTAATTTAGATTTCACTATTGTTAACACTTCTTGATTTATAGAAACGGGATACTTGTTTTTTAATTCTAGTAACCAGTTTTTTTCTTTTGCATCTTGAAAGTCGCTAGATACTTTACCTTTGGCTTCCTCCAATGTTTTGAATGCTTTTGGAAGCACTTCATTAACTTCTACTACAACAAAAGAACCATTATGATTACATACTTTGGATACGCCTTTTTTAAACGAAAAGCCTTCTGGCAATGCTTGATGCTCTGCATCCATTAATCCAGAAGTAAATATTACATGAACTTGGTCTTTAGTATTGACGGTGCTTTTTATTTCTTCAATGGTTTTTCCTTTTTTAAGTAATTTAGATACTTTATGGATATCTTTCTTTTTTGCGGAAGAAGCAACAACTGCATTTACACGCTCATTAAAAAAGTAATTCTCTTTGTTTGCAGCATAAAACGCTTGCACTGCTACTGAATCATTAGCCGCAGCTTTCCATATTTCATTGTCCATTAAATCAAACAACAACAAGCCATCGCGATATTCCCCAAGAATGTTTGCGAAATCTTCATTTTCAAATTCTAGATTTTCTTCTTGGTAAGCAAGAATACTTTCATCTAAAAAGGTAGCATACGCATTTGCTACGATATCTTTAAAAGGCAATTGTTTTACACTTTTACTTCGTTGGCTTTTAATTAAAAAGTTCGCAAAATCAGAATAGGTAAATTGCTTGTTTTCTATTTTTACAAAAGCTTTCTCTGTTTCAAAGCCTAATGGTGCTTTCCATTTACCATTATAAAATTCGGTATTTAAAATCGAAGTAAAATATGCTAAATCGGAATCTACATTAGATATTGCATAACGCTGTTTTAGCTTATTTATTCTAGAGGTACTTATTAATTTAGATCTACTATCTCGCTTTACTTTTGCCTCTAACGTAGCCTTCATATCTTCAAAAGGGGCCGTTTCTATTTTTTTAATAAGTTTCATAACGTGCCAACCAAAATCAGATTTAAATGGCGTGGTATATGTTCCTTCTTTTTCTATAGCGAAAGCTTGATCTTCAAATTCTTGAGAACGCAGCTCTCCACTAGAAAAAGGAGATAATTTCCCTCCTTTAGTGGAAGTACTTTTATCTTCAGAAAATTGTTTTGCTAAAGAGGCAAAGTCTTCTCCTTGCTGCAGTTTTTTATAGATATCTTGAATTCTACTTTCTGCATCTTCCTTTTCTAAGTTAATCATAATATGAGCAATCTCTCTTTGCCCTCTAGACTTTCGTTTATCTAAAACATGTATTATGTGATAGCCAAATTGTGTTCTAAATGGTAATGAAACCACTCCTATTTCCGTGTTAAACGCTACATTTTCAAAAGCATAAACCATTTTAAACCCAGAAAAATAACCTAAATCCTCTGCATAAACCGTTTTACCATCATGTACTTCTTTTTGCACCGCCTTATATCCTTCTTGCAATACGCGATCTCTTAACTTCAATAAATCATTATAGGCAACTAAAGTATCTTTAGGACTCGCGTTCTCATCTACTCTAATTAATATATGGCTCGCATTTACCTCGTTAGAAATACGCTCATAAGCCTCTTTAACTAATGCATCTGTAACTTTATTATCTGTCAAATAGTTTTTAGCCAGTTGGCTTTTATAATTACTTAACTCCCTTTTATATTTAGGCATGGTGTCAAAACCCAAGGTCTTTGCCTCTTTTAGTTTCAGTTTATAGTTTACAAAAAGTTTTAAATATGCATCTACATCTTTTTGAGACTCATCTTTTACTAAGTCTAAATTTTTGTTGAAAACACGAATAAATTCTGAAGCATAAACGGGTTCTTGATCTACGGTAAAAAGAACATCTTTACTTTGATCTTGTGCCTGAAAACTTATAGTAAATGCTAAAAGGAAAAGGGTTAAAAAAAATTTCATAATCTAGATAAATATATAATATATAGGTTCTTGCAAAAATAGAAATATAAACCTATTTAGCAAGCTGTATTAACAAAGCATTAGCAAGTTTACATTTATTACATTTTTTCAGGAATCACATAAAAAAGTTATAAACACGAAAACGTTATAGTAGTAAATAGCGGTTATAATATTAAACTAAAAACTGTAGCTTTATATCAAATAACAAACAAATTATGAAAACAAAACTACTTTTTATTTTAACATTACTCGTGTCGTCTTTTACTGTAAATGCGCAAGAAATTGGTTTCTTGGGTGATTTTAATGGTTGGGGAGATGATGTCAACATGACTACTACAGACAACATTAATTATACGCTGAGTACTTACTATTTACCCGATACTAGTTTAAAATTTAGACAAGACGATGATTGGGCAAATTCTTGGGGTGGAGACACATTTCCCAATGGAACATGGTCTGGCGATAACATTCCTGTAACTGCTGGATTTTACGATATTAGTATTAATATCGCAACTACAGAATACGCTTTTACCGCCGTTACACCAACAAATCAAAATGTTAGTATTATTGGAGAATTTAATTCTTGGGCAGGAGATGTTGCTTTATCTACAACAGATAACATAACGTATACTGCTACTGATGTAGCTCTAACAGCTGGAGGGTTAAAATTTAGAAGAGACGCTAATTGGTCTGTAAATTTTGGAGGAACTGCGCTAACAGGAACCGCAGTACCAGCTTCTGCAGATAACATAGCTATTCCTTCAAATGTGGATTACGATATTTCTTTTAACATTGAAACTTTAGCATATACCATTACAGAATCTTCTTTAAGTACAGATGCGTTTGAAGCAAAAAACTCCTTTAAAATCATAAAAGGACATTTACACACAAGCAAAAGTGAAAAGATATCTATTTCTATCTATACCATTAACGGACAATTAGTTCGATCTATAAAAAACTACCAAGCAGAAGGAAGTAGTACTATAGATTTAGATTTAAACAGAAGCACTTTATATTTTGTTACCATTAAAACAAATGATGGTTTACAAACTATTAAAACCATGTTCTAAACATTATAATTAAAGCATTTTTAATTTTTAAGCCATCTTTATTAGGTGGCTTTTATTTTTTACATACTTCAAAAAAACTATCTTTATAGTATATTAATCATTTCAACTTTATGAAATATACCACTGAGATTGTTATTAAAGTTCCTTTAGAAGCACTTATAAAAAAATTATTTAATGCGGACAATATGAAACATTGGCAAAAAGACCTAACAAGTTTCGAGCATGTTTCTGGAACGCCAGGAGCTATTGGTAACAAAATGAAATTAAATTATACCATAGGTAAACGTAAAATCGCACTTATTGAAACCATAACGCATACCAATTTACCGCATGAAATATGCTTGAGTTATGAAACCAAAGGAATGCATAACATACAAAAGAATACGTTCTATAAAGCCACAGAAGATCATACCAAATGGATATGTGAAAACGAGTTTTTACCAAGCTCCTTTCACTATAGAATGATGCTATTTTTTATGCCTGGCGCCTTTAAAAAACAATCTGAAAAATATTTAGTAGACTTTAAAAAATTTGCCGAAAACCAAATATCTATCCAAAATGCGTAAACTAAAACTTATCTGGGATTTTAGAGGTCCTGCTGCAGAAAAAACAGCACAACACCATGTAATCCATTTAAAAGAATACATCCAAAAACAAACCACAAATGTAGATGCAACTGGTCATGAAATTATTAACGACATGCACACTATTGCTTTTATGGTTATAAATGAAGAAGACAAAACAGTCTTTAGGGACACCTTAAAACCACACCGTGGCGAATGGGTCGATTAATTAAATAAGCGGACAAAAATTAAAGGGAGCATGTTCTATAGGAATGCATCCCTATCTATTTATTGAACAGAAAGTAATATTATTATTTAAGGTATTACAGCAACAATAGATGAAATCTATACAACACCCACAAAACGCTATTTACCAATAGCCTAACATACCCGTTCTAAATAATCAATCTAATCTTTTAAAAGGTCTAATGATTAGTCTAGCTGCTTTATCAAAGTTAATATAATTATAGGTCCAATTGAAGAAAACAATGATTCTATTTCTAAATCCCACTAAAGACATTAGGTGAACAAACATCCAAACAAACCAAGCAAAAAAGCCTGCAAATTTATAGTTACTTAAATCTACAACTGCTTTATTTCTACCAATAGTAGCCATAGAACCTTTGTCTTTATAGACAAACTTTTTTAAGGTTTCACCTTTTATTAGTCGTATTAAATTTTTACCAAGAAGTTCCCCTTGTTGTATTGCAGGTTGCGCAACTTGCGGATGCCCATTGGGATAATCTTCTGTTTTCATTAAGGCAATATCTCCTAACGCAAAAATAGACGCATAGCCATTAATCTGATTATATGCATCTACCAAATAGCGATTTGCATGTTCTGATACAACATCGGCTTTCAACCCTAAAACAGGACTTCCTGTTACTCCTGCAGCCCAAATAAGGGTTTCCGATTCAAATTTTAAATCCGAATTTGTTAGTACTGTTTTGCCATCGTAATCCTTTACAAAAGTGTTACAATGCACTTGCACTCCTAGATCTAGCAAAAATTTCGATGCTTTTTCAGAAGCATGTTCACTCATTGGAGGTAATACTCGCGCGTTACCTTCTAACAAATGAATTTGCATGTCACTCGAATTTAAATCTCTATAATCTTTGGGAAGAATATTATTTTTAAGCTCCGCAATTGCTCCTGCTAATTCTACTCCTGTTGGACCACCACCAACAATTACAAAATTTAGAAAAGCTTTTCTATCACTATTAGATTCTGAAATAGCGGCTTTCTCCAAATTTTGAAGCATTAAACTCCTTATGTCTAAAGCTTGTGGAATTGTTTTCATTGCCATACTATATTTTTCAATAGCAGCATTTCCAAAATAATTTGTTTTGGTACCTGTGGCAAGAACCAAATAATCATAACTTAAATCGCCAATATCTGTTTGAATAGATTTAATTTCTGGAAAAATTTGTTCTACTTCAGCTAACCTAAAAAAAGCATTTTCATGTTTCTTTATAATTTTCCGTAAAGGATACGCAATAGAATCTGGCTCTAATCCCGCACTAGAGACTTGGTATAATAAAGGCTGAAAAGTATGGTAATTATGTTTATCGATTAAAACAACTTGAACTTTTTTGTTTTTTAGAGACTTAGCCAGTTTAACTCCGGCAAAACCACCACCAATAATAACAATTCTAGGAATTTTGGATTCAGGAATATTCATAAATGAAGACTTAAAAATATGTAGAACAAAGATACTAAATTAGCCTCTGAAACACTATTTTTAAAGAATCTTAACATATTATGTAACATTTTAAAATTAATGCTACTTATAGTATAACTAAACCACCAAATTGAATAAAGAGTTAGAACATAGTTTTGTAGAACAGCTTGAAAAGCATCAAAACATTGTACATAAAGTTTGTAGGTTATATACCAACAATCAAGATGCACATAATGATTTGTTTCAAGAGATAACCATACAGCTTTGGCGTGCTTTCCCTAAATTTAGAGGAGACGCTAAATTTAGTACATGGATGTATCGTGTTGGATTAAACACAGCCATCACCCTTTACAGAAAAAGTAAACGCAGAGTCAACACGCAAGATTTTGACGCCGTACAGTTTAGAATCAAAGCCGATGAGTATGATGACACAGAAGAAGAACAACTAAAGCTATTATACAAAGCGGTACACCAATTAAACGACATTGAAAAAGCACTTGTCTTTTTATATTTAGAAGACAAAAACTATAAAGAAATTAGCGAAACAATGGGAATTAGTGAAGTAAATGCAAGAGTGAAAATGAACAGAGTGAAAAACAAATTAAGAACCATTTTAAATCCGTAAACCTATGGATGAATTAGAATTATTAAAAAAAGACTGGAAAAAAGAGGATACAAAACGCTATCCTAAGCTTTCCTACAATGAAATCTACAGTATGATATTGAAGAAATCTTCTTCTATTGTAAAATGGATTTTCATTATAAGCATCCTAGAGTTTGTTTTTTGGATCGCATTTTCTTTGCTTATGAAAGCAAATGGCAAAAATGACAATATTGCCGATATAGAATCTAGCACTGTATTTATAACACTTTCTATTATTTCTTATGCGGTATTGGCGTATTTCTTTTACAAGTTTTATATGAATTATAAAACAATAAACAGTACGGATAATGCAAGTATACTAATGGAAAATATATTAAAAACGAGACGTACAGTAAAGCAATATGTTGGTTTTAATTTAGCTTTTCTAATCGTTAGTTTTATAGTAATGACACCATATGTCATTAATCATGACGAACACGCCATGAGCCTTATAGAAAACGCCACTGCTAATGGTCACGTTTTTAAATTTTATGCTGGCTTAATACTAGGAATTCTATTAGTATTAATAGTTACAATAGCTGTATTATTATTATTCTACTACTTGGTATATGGAATTTTACTGAAGCGTCTAAATAGAAATTATAAAGAATTGAAGAAACTAGAGATTTAAGATTCTTCCACCTTCCATTTACGCTTCTTATTAAGTTCTTCTTGTAAAGCAAGCTCTTCTTGAGGTATTACTTTTAAAAACGAAGGATGTTGCTCTATAGCATATTCTATTTTCTCAACAATACTTGCAATACTTTCGTTTTCATAATCAATTTCCAAAGGTTGTTTAATTTCAAAAGACTGCATGATATTTTTCTTTTTAATACGCAATCCTTTTTTATCAAAGCTACGTCTAAACCCGTCAATTACTATTGGTACAACAATTGGTTTGTATTTCTTAATAATGTGTGCTGTTCCTTTTCTAATAGGTTTAAAAGGAGTTGTCGTTCCTTGCGGAAATGTAATAACCCAACCATCATCTAATGCCTTACTAATATTAGAAATATCACTCATTTTAACTTGTCTGTTGATATTTTCACCTTTTGCTCTCCAAGTACGTTCTATACTAATAGAACCAACATACGCCAATATTTTAGGCAACAAACCTGCACTCATGGTTTCTTTTGCAGCCACATAATACAAATTTAACTTAGGATTCCATAGGTACCCTATATTCTTTATAGAATCGTCCCTATTACTTAAACTAGCGTTGAATACATGAAACATAGCAACTACATCTGCAAAATACGTTTGGTGATTAGAAATAAACAATACGTTGGTATCTGGAAGGTTTTTAATAATCTCGGAACCTTCAATCTGCAGCTCATTAAAGCCACGAAAACGTCTATGAGAAATCGCTCCTAAAATACGAATCAACCACTTTTTTATAAAAAGATTATGTCCAAAAGGGTTTTTATCAAATAATCCCATAAGTATATTTTGCTATTTAATTAGATTACAAATGTAGTAAAACTAAGCATTTACAGGGCTAGTTTTAACAAGTCTTTAATTTCGCTTAGCATCATTGCGGTTGCGCCCCAAACCACATGATTATTTAAACTAAAAGCTGGAACCGCAACATCCACATTATAAGAGGTTGAAACCGTTTTAGTTATCACCCTTTGTTCATCTAAAAAATGAGCAAGCGAGACTTCAATTATAGCTTCTACTTCACTTTCTTGTTTAATAAAATGAGGCGTACTGTTACTATAACCAATAAATGGCTGCACATAAAAATTACTTGGCGGAATATATACTTGGGTTAATGCTTTAAGAGTTTCAATACTATGCATTGGCACACCTATTTCTTCTTCGGTTTCACGCAATGCAGTATGTTTTAATGAAGTATCTGCTACTTCTACTTTACCACCAGGAAAACCTACTTGCGCAGAATGTACGCCTTTATAGGTTTTTCTTAGGATTAAAACAAACTTCGTTTCTTGTGCTTCATCCGGATAAAACAGTGCTAAAACTGCAGATTGCTTGGCGTTTTTTATTTTGCCTTGCTGCTTTTGTAAAAGATCTTCCCTAAAAGGAGGAGACATTTTAAATTGCGATGCTTCGGCTGGAAGCTCTAGATTGCTTATTTTTGATGTTGCTTTTAAAAACTGATTAAAATTCATCTATGCGACTTGTATTATTATGTTTTATTTCTTTTCTATTTCTGAATTGTCAAGATAAAAAAACGGAACCAAAGAACACTTCAAAAGTAGTTCAAAATACTTCCGAAGAAAAAGAAGTGCTAGAAAAAGATTCTGTTATCCTTCCAGAAAGAGAATTTCCGTTGTTAACAGACGATAATGCAATGGAGTTCTTTTTAGAATATGAAAAGCATAACAAAGAAAACAAAGTAAGAATCACTACACAGTTTGGAGAAATAGACGTTTTACTTTTTGACAAAACGAAATTTCATCGTGCCAATTTCATCTTTTTAACCAAGCAAGGCTATTTTGATGACACACAGTTTTACAGAGTTGTCCCTAATTTTATTATTCAAGGTGGCAGCACAGATGATGCTAAAGTAAAAAACAAACGAAAACAAATTGGTAAATATTTACTACCAACAGACACCAAACGTGGCTACAAACATGATAGAGGTGTTTTAAGTATGCCAAGTGCCGCTATTGAAAATCCGCATAAACTAGCATCACCATATCAATTTTTTATTGTTCAAAGTAAAAGTGGCGCTTACCATTTAGATGGCGATTTCACCATTTTTGGTAAAGTAATTCGCGGTATGGACGTAGTAGACGAAATAGCTAAACAAGAAACGGATAACGCCGAATGGCCTTTACATAATGTATATATAAAAAAGGTAGAAATACTGGAATAATGATCTGTTTTCCAATGCGCAATCTGTATCTTTAAAATCTCAAACAAAAAAAATAAATCAAAAACCAAATCTCCTATGCGATACATAAAAGCAATAAGCGTCTGCGTTCTAATTACGTTTACCAATTGCAAACAAGAAGAAAAACAAGATGCCACAAAAATGAGTGAAAATATATTAACACAAGAATGGATTGGCCCTTATCAAGGTGTCCCTGCTTTCGATAGAATGAAAGTCACAGACATTAAAGAAGCTATAGAGATTGGTATAACCGAAAGCTTAGCAGATATTGATAAAATAGCAAACAATACAGAAGCACCAACTTTCACGAATACTATTGCAGCGTTAGAAGCTTCCGGAAAAACATTAGATAGAGTTTTTAACTACTATGGTATTTTAAGTAGTAATATGTCTTCGCCAGCATTTAGAAGCATTCAAGCAGAATTAGCTCCAGAATTATCGGAATACAGTTCTAAAATAACTCAAAACGAAAAACTTTTCCAACGTATCAAAGCGGTTTATGATGCTTCGCAAGCAGTAGCTTTAGAACCGCAAGAACAACGTGTTGTAGCGCTTACATATAAAAAGTATGAGATGAATGGCGCCAACCTAGATCCTGAAAAAAAAGAACGTTATGCTGCCATTAACAAAGAACTTTCTTCTTTATATAATACGTTTTCGGATAATGTTTTACATGACGAAGAAAATTATGTCACCTATTTAAATGCAGATCAATTAGACGGTTTATCGGATGGCTTTATAAAATCCGCAGCAAAAATAGCTACAGATAAAGGGCAAGATGGTACATACGCCATTACAAATACACGATCTTCTATGGACCCTTTTCTTACCTACGCTACCAATCGCGAATTGCGCAAGCAGGTTTGGGAAAACTATTATTCTAGAGGAGATAATGGAGATGAATATGACAACAACGCTATTATAGCACAAATATTAAAACTACGTAAAGAGCGTGTAGCATTAATGGGATATGCTAATTATGCAGCATGGCGTTTACAAGATAGAATGGCAAAAACGCCAGAAAATGCAATGGATTTAATGATGGCTGTTTGGCCTGCTGCAATTGGTAGAGTTGCAGAAGAAGTTGCAGATATGCAAACCGTTGCCAATAACAATGGCGATAATATTACTATCGAACCTTGGGATTATCGTTTTTATGCAGAGAAAGTACGTAAAAAGAAATACGATTTAGATAGTGATGAAGTAAAGCAATATTTACAATTAAATAAATTAACGGAAGCTTTATTCTTTACTGCCGAAAAGTTATTTAACTATAAATTCACTCCTGTAAAAGAAGGTACCGTTCCTGTATTTCAAGAAGATGTTCATGTTTGGGAAGTAACCGATAAAGACTCTGGGGAACATATTGGCTTATGGTATTTAGATCCTTTTGCGCGCGAAGGAAAACGCTCTGGTGCTTGGGCTACAACCTACAGAAGCTATACTAATTTTGAAGGCGAAACCAATGTACTTGCATCCAACAATTCTAACTTTGTAAAACCTGCACCAGGAGAAGCTGTGCTTGTTTCTTGGGATGACGCTACTACTTTCTTTCATGAATTCGGACATGCATTACACTTCTTTTCTTCTAACGTGAAGTATCCAACTTTAAACGGAGGCGTGAGAGATTACACCGAGTTTCAATCGCAATTATTAGAACGTTGGCTATCTACAGATCAAGTGATTAATAAATTTTTAGTCCACTATAAAACGGGAGAACCTATTCCTGCAGCACTAGTTACTAAAATTAAAAAAGCGGCTACTTTTAATCAAGGATTTGGTACCACAGAATATTTGGCTTCTGCTTTAATAGACATGAAATTACATCTTGCAGATCCAACAGATATAGATATTGATGCTTTTGAAAGAGAAACTTTAGCGGAATTAAAAATGCCAAAAGAATTACCAATGCGTCATAGAACGCCACACTTTGGACATGTTTTTTCTGGCGAAGGATATGCAACCGCGTATTATGGTTATATGTGGGCAGATGTTTTAACTAGCGATGCTTCGGAAGCTTTTGCGGAAGCTCCAGATGGTTTTTACGATAAAGAAATTGCCGACAAACTAGTGAAGTATTTATTTGCGCCTAGAAATGCAATGGATCCTGCGGAAGCATATCGATTGTTTAGAGGTCGTGATGCGAAAATGGAAGCCTTAATGAAAGACAGAGGTTTTCCGATTACGGAATAATAAAAACACATACTAAAAGTAAGATTCGGAGTCTGTTGTATTACAACGCTCCGAATTTTTCATTTTAAGGAAAATATGCTTCCTATAACTATACAGAGAAATTAGTACCGATTTTATTTCTAAATACCTTCCGTCTGTTTTTTATATAAATTAGGTAGACTAATTTTAAATTTAACGGCAATTAGCCTCACTATAATTACTACAACTCCGGCAATAACAAAAACAAAATTATTCTCTATTGGCAATTTTCGTATTAAAAAATAGGTAAGACCTCCAAGAATGCAAGCCGTGGCATAAATCTCTTTTCTAAAAATAACAGGAATTTCATTACATAAAATATCACGAATAACACCACCAAAACAAGCCGAAATAGTACCAAGTGCAATACAAATAATAGGATGCAATCCTGCTGAAAGTCCTTTTTCTATTCCAACAACGGTATATAAACCAATACCAATAGTATCAAATAAGAATAACGATGTTCTTAAGTAATTAATCTTACTTCTAAAAAGTATGGTTAAAACAGTAGTGAGTAATATCACATAGGTAAAGGTCATATCGGTCATCCAAGCAACTGGCGTTTGACCTATAAGAATATCCCGCAAAGTTCCTCCTCCTACTGCAGTTACAAATGCAATAATAAGAATCCCAAAAGGGTCCATCCTTTTATTCATAGCGATTAGAACTCCAGAAATTGCAAAAGCAATGGTTCCTAAAATGTCGATGATATAAAACATAAAGCTACTTCGAAATTTTGATTTTTAAAGGCTACAAATTTAGGGCATTTAAGTTTTAAAATACAATTCATCGGGATGAATCTACATCTCAGTAACCCTTTTTTAGAAACCTTTTTTATTTACAGCATCTTTACATGGTAACCAATAAAAATATATACCATGAACTTTTCAATGAAAAACAACAAATTAAAATCGGTAAGTAAATCCATAGTATTAATCGTATTATTTATGGCAGCCTCTTTTAGTAGTCATGCACAAAAGGAAACTACTGGAAAGACCATTACGGTTACTGTGGAAAACATTAGAAACACGAACGGAAAAGTTATTTTGTCTTTACATAATTCGGAAACTTTTATGAAAGCTAAAGGATTAGAAAGTATTACAACAAAAATAGAAGGAGACACCATTACTTTAGCCTTTGAGAATCTTACTCCTGGAGAATACGCTATCATGGCTGTCCATGACGAAAACGACAATAATCAAATGGATTTTGAACTAAACGGAATGCCTAAAGAAAACTACGGCATGTCTAATAACCCGGTTCTTTATGGTCCACCAACTTTTGAAGTTGCCAAGTTTACAGCTAAAGAAGACCTAAACATTACGATTCGTCTTTAACACCTATAAAAATAAAAAGCCACGAAACACAAAGTTTTCGCGGCTTTTTCACTAACCATCAATCAGTTATTTAGGGAATAACTATTATGTTAGACGGTTTCATTTAACCAAGCTTTCATCATCCATACTGTTTTTTCTTGTTCTGCTATAAAATCACTCATCATAGAGTTTGTTCCTTCATCATTAGCATCACCAGCTTTATCTAAAATAGCACGTTCTATTTGTAATAATTCTGCTAAAGAATCTACAATTAATTGTACTGCTTTCGTGTCTTGAGATATATTTTTTCCAACAGGGACTTTAGCATGTTTACTGTAATCTTCAAAGGTATGTAGCGGTGTTTCTCCTAAAGTTAAAATACGTTCTGCAATTTCATCTACTTTCATATTTGCATCGGTATATAACTCTTCAAATTTTACATGAAGATTAAAAAACCCGTGTCCTTTAATATTCCAATGTACACCTCTTAAGTTTTGGTAATACGTTTGAAAATTAGCTAATAAACCATTCAAATCTTGTGCTAATTCTTTAGTGATTTTAGATTCTAATCCTATACTATTTAGTGTCATAATTATTATGTTTTATTTTGTTCTACAAATTTATTGAATAATTAACGATAATCAATATAAGTTTTATTGATAGTTTTTATATTTTTATAGTCTAAATTGATACCAATGACAATTACACAATTATACTACGTTTTGGCTGTTGCCGAAAATCAGAATTTCACAAAAGCTGCTGAAAAATGTTTTGTTACACAACCAACATTAAGCATGCAAATTCAAAAGTTAGAAAGCGAATTAGACATCCTTATTTTTGACAGAAGCAAGAAACCAATAGAACTTACAAATGTTGGTAGAAAGATTGTAAACCAAGCAAAAAACATCGTTAACGAATCGTATAGAATTAAAGATATTGTAGACCAGCAAAAAGGGTTTATTGGTGGCGAATTTAAACTAGGAATTATACCTACTGTAATGCCAACATTGCTTCCTATGTTTCTAAAAACATTTATAAAGAAATACCCAAAAGTGAAGCTTATTATTGAAGAGCTTACTACCGAAGAAATTATTTATAGAATTAACGAAGGGCATCTAGATGCTGCTATTGCTGCAACTCCTTTACTAAATGAAAACATAAAAGAACGCGTTCTTTATTTTGAACCTTTTGTTGGTTACATTCCGCAAACCCACAGATTACATGCTAAAAAGAAAATTAACACTTCCGATTTAGATATTGATGATATGCTTTTATTAGAAGATGGGCATTGTTTTAGAGATGGTGTTATTAATTTATGTAAAGCTTTTAAAGACCATAAAGAAGACCAATTTCAATTAGAAAGCGGAAGCATTGAAACCCTTATAAAATTATCTAACGAAGGTTTAGGAATGACTTTATTACCATACCTGCACACTTTAGATATGCATGAAAAAGCAAAAGAAAACATACGCTATTTTAAGGATCCTTCTCCTGCTAGAGAAGTAAGTATTATATACCATAAAAGTGAACTTAAAATGCAAATCATCGAAGCTTTGCAAGAGGTTATTGCGGGAATTATTAGAGGCGCGATTGCGTTTCAAAATGTAGAAATTATTAGTCCGTTAGCTAAAAAATAACCGCTTAGTATTACTTTCGAATATAAAGCATAAAAACGGAAACCTTTTTAATATTGGTTGGCTATACAATCCACCTAACTAATCCTATTTTGAACCATGCATACTTATCTAAAATCTTTTAATCTTTTTACGGATTTAGAAATAAATGATTTTCTGAATGTAACAAAAACTACCATTCTTAAAAAAGGAGATTATTATATTAATCAAAATGAAATTTGCAAATCTTTAGCCTTTGTTAAAAACGGAATTTTCCGTTCATTCTACTTTTCAAATAATGAGGATGAAATCACCTATTGTTTCACCTTTCCAAACCATTTGCTAATGGCTTACTCTTCATTTATCTCACAAAATAAATCGGAGGAAAACATTCAAGCGCTTACAGATTCAGAAATAATTTCAATCCCGAAAGAAAGTTTAGAAGCTTTAGCTAAATCAAATACTAATTGGTTAATATTTTTAAAAATAATCGCCGAAAATGAATATGTAGAATTAGAAAAATGGATATTTAATCATCAAAAGGATAAGGCACAAAACCGTTATTTAGATTTAATAACAAAACAGCCCAAATATATTCAACAAATTCCACTTCATTATATCGCTTCCTACTTAGGTGTTACCCAAAGACATCTTAGTAGAATAAGAGCGAATATTTCTTATTAGACAAATGTCCTGCTCTTAAACTTCAAGACCTTTATAAATTTGCATATCAATTTTAAACAAAAACGATATAGCATATGAAAACAATAATTTTAATTGGAGCAAACGGAAAAATGGGGCAAGCTGCTTTAACGGGCCTTAAAAAACACAAAATCATAACAGCAGGACGATCTGCTGAAAGTTATGACTACCAAGTGGATATTACTAGCGAAGCATCTTTGAGAAGATTATTTGAAAATGTTGGACATTTTGATGCGGTTGTAAATACAGTAGGTGTTTGTGAATACGCAAATTTCATTGAAATGACCGAAGAACAATGGATGCGTACTATTTTAAGTAAAATGATGGGACAAATAAACATTGTTCGTATCGGTCAAGAATACATCGCAGACCACGGCTCATTTACATTAATCACAGGTATTTTAAATATTAAACCAATTCCTTTTGCTATAGCAGATGCAACAACAAGTGGCGCAATAGATACATTTGTTAAATGTGTTGCTCTTGAAATGCCTCGAGGTATTCGAGTAAATTCTATTAACCCAACAGTATTAGAAGAAGCTTGGGAAGTATATGGAGAAATGATGCCTGGTTTTCAACCTGTACCTGGAAGCTTGGTAGGAAAAGCTTTTGAGCGTTCTGTAGATGGATTCATCACAGGAAAAGTACTTTATGTGGACGCATAGCCATTTCAAGTATCGCCCTTTATTTCAATTAAAGGGCGATATTTACAAAGGATACTACAACCAACCTTTAAGAATCATCACATTTTCAATATGTGCAAAATGATGATTACTATGCCATGCATACATACCAATATTCTTTTTTAGAGGCACTTCTTCATGATGCTCTGGATGTATAAAAGATTTGTTTAAATCGGCATCGCTCAAACTTTTCAGCAAATACACTAATTTGGCATGTATAGCTTTTAAATGGAGTATAGACATTTCAATTGGCGCATGCTTAGCGTCGTCTAATGCTGCCCAAAGCTGTTCATAATAATATTTAATAACCGGTTTATCTTCTGTTAAAGCCCATTTAAAACGTATATAACTATGATGGTGACTATCGGAAAGATGATGAATCACTTGTCTTATCGTCCAACCTTCCAATCGATATGTGGTATCTAGTTGTTCATCATTTAAAGGTGCAACCAACTTTTCTAGCCGATTAGGAAAATCCTCTAAGACAGCAATCCATTCCTTAATATGTTGGGTTGTAATTTCTTCAGGGCAAGAAAAGGCCCCGATAGGAAACTTTAAAGATTGTAATGGATCTTTCATAATAAGTTATAATTTAGGAAATGAAAAATCAATAATACAAAAAAACTAAACTTCCTCTACTTTAAATTTGTGGTCTTTTGCAAGCGCAACAGCAGATTCAATATTCGTGAATTTTCTAATTTTAGATTTAAAAAAAAGATTTTCAAACATGGTATTTATTAAACTACTTTTTTCGTGACCAACAACATAATAACCTTGCAGATTATAACGGTTTTTAAAAAATTGGATCCAATCCGTAGCCATAACAGAATAGGAATGCACGCGATTAGAAATGTAAATTAAATCCGACCCATCTGTTCCTAAAAAAGAAGATATATCTTTAGTAACCCGCTCTGCATGTGCTTCCCAGGAAAAAATAATCCCTTCTTCAATTTCGGAAACGACAAAGCCATCGAAAATAAAAACATCTCCGAATACATAATTAAACTCTTTTAAAACTTCTGAATATAGGTTGGTTCCTTTAATACTTTCCATATTGTATAGATTTGGGGTTAATACAATTACCATGCAAAGTTATGGATTAAAATACGTTACCTAAAATATTTTAGTGCAACGGAACAAAAAGGCCTATCAACGTTAATTTTTAACGACCCTTTTATATTCGTAGGAAAAATCATGCCTTTCAACGAGTATTATTTTAACAAAAAAAATCGCCTCATTCATAATGATGAGGCGATTTTTAAATTTATTTTAGGTGCATGCTATTTCACATCCATTAACTCTACATCAAAAATTAGTGTTGCATCTGGTGGAATTACTCCGCCAGCTCCTGCGCTACCATAACCTAAATGGCTAGGAATTACAAAACGAGCTTTATCTCCAATTTTTAAAAGTTGAACTCCTTCATCCCAACCAGAAATAACTTGTCCTACTCCTAATGGAAACTCAATTGGTTCTTTTCTTTTATAAGACGAATCAAATACGGTTCCGTCTGCTAATTGTCCTTTATAGTGCACAGAAACTGTTTTTCCTTTTTCTGCTTTTGCTCCAGTACCTTCTTGTAAGATTTGGTAACGTAAACCACTTTCTGTTTTACTAAATCCAGCAGAAATTTTATCTAATGCCGCATCCTCTTTTGCTTTCGCTTTCGCTAAATTTTTCTCACGAGAACCTTCAAAAGTTCTAAATGCTTCTACTGCATTAAAAGCTTCTGCTTCTGCTCCTACTCTTACAATTTCTAAACTTTCAATAGCATCTCCTTGTGCAATTGCATCTACTATATCTTGTCCCGTTACCACTTTACCAAAAACAGTATGATTACCATCTAACCAAGGTGTTGCAATGTGTGTGATAAAAAACTGACTCCCATTTGTTCCTGGTCCTGCATTTGCCATAGATAAGATTCCTGGAGTATCATGTTTTAAATCGGCATGAAATTCATCTGCAAATTTATAACCTGGATTTCCTGTTCCTGTTCCTTGAGGACAACCTCCTTGTACCATAAAATCAGGAATTACTCTATGAAATTGTAACCCATCATAATAAGGTGTTCCTTGTGGTTTTGCATTGTTTTCTAAGTTCCCTTCTGCTAAAGCAACAAAGTTACCTACTGTTCCTGGAGTTTTCTGGTATTCTAAAGCTACTAATATTTCGCCTTTTGTTGTATTAAATTTTGCGTATAATCCGTCTTGCATCTTGTTGTTTTTTAATAAAGTGCAAAGATAGGGAATGATTTGAGATTTATGAATAACGAACAACAATTTTTGAAGAACAGCACCTACAATAGGTATCTAATTACGTCTAATTCATACGGTTATTGCAGATGCAATTCAATCTTTACGGAATATCGGTGCCATTTTACACATGGAAGACATACTCTTTTTAAATAGCCATTTTCATTATTCCTAGAACCTGTAATGCATCCAATCAAAAAGTAAATCTCGGAAGGCTTCACACAAAACACATAGCACTTTTATAAATTCATCCAAAATTTCCTTAGCTTTGAAATCAAATTAATATAATATATGGGAGTTTTTGGTAAGCTGTTTGGAGGCACAAAAAAGGAGGACAAACTAGAAGATGATAAGTACATGGAAAGCCTCATGAAATCTAGTGAAGACGTACCTTTAGGAATTTCTAGCAACAACCTAATTTATGCTGGCTATAACGAACTTGGTGGTTATTATTACTTGCAAACCTTTATCATTGGACGCCTAAAAAGCAAAACAAAGAATGGCGCTAAAATTGTAATTGAAGGCAATGATTATAGTTTAGAACTGCATTCGGATATGCCAGAACTAGAATCGGAACCTGCTAGCCCATTAGATGGTTATGTTACGAAAATTGATTTTGAGATTGAAAAAAATACTGTTGAAAAATTAAAGAGATCTACAATGAAACAACTTACACTTACTATTAAGAAAAAGGAAGTTGTTTTTACGGTATATAAGGATTCAGAGAAGGAAGAGTAGTGTCTTTTATAGACCTCTCTTCTAAAGAAAAAACACGGTGACGTGATTACCCAATACTATTTTTTAACACATGTAATCAAAAATTTTACCTAATGCCTAATGCCTAATGCCTAATGCCTAAACATACTAATTTGCAACTTCACTAATAAACTTAATTCTGTAAAGACGTAATTCTTCATCATCATAATCGCCATCAAACTCATCAATGGCAGCATCTATTTTATCGGTTTCCGACTCCATAAAATAATCATGAATCTCTTCTTGTTGGTCTTCGTCTAAAAGATCATTAATCCAATAATCGATGTTTAGCTTGGTTCCAGAAAAGACGATAGCTTCCATTTCCTTTATAAAAGCGGCCATTTCCATTCCTTTTGCCGAAGCAATATCACTTAATGGTAATTTTCTATCTACATTTTGAATAATATAAAGTTTTAAAGCAGAGTTCATTCCGGTAGACTTCACAATCATATCATCTGGTCTGATAATATCATTTTCTTCTACATAAGTCGAGATAAGTGCAATAAAGTCTTTACCATATTTTTTCGATTTTCCGTCACCAACACCATGTACATTAGAAAGTTCTTCTAAAGTAACAGGGTATTTTAAAGACATATCTTCTAAAGAAGGATCTTGAAAAATCACAAATGGAGGCACGCCTAGTTTCTTCGCATTTTTCTTTCTTAAATCTTTTAGCATTGCCATTAATACAACATCTGCTACTGCACCACTACCTTTGGCTGCTGTAACTATAGAATCATCGGATGTTTGATTAAAAACATGATCTTCGGTCATCATAAAAGACTTCGGATTCTCTATAAAATCTCGCCCAGCCTCTTTTAACATAATAACCCCATAGGTTTCTATATCTTTTTTTAATAAACCAGCCACAAGTGCTTGTCTAACTAAAGCCATCCAATAGGATTTATCATGACTACTTCCTTTACCAAAAAAGGGTTGGTCGTTTGTTTTATGTGAGTTTATTAAGGCATTTTCATTACCCGTAATCACATTTACTAAGTCTTTAGATTTGTATTTTTCATTGGTACTAGCAACAATCTCTAAAGCTAATTTTACTTGCTCTTTTGCTTCTTGTTGTTTTTTAGGATGACGTACATTATCATCTAAGTCGCCTCCTTCACCAGTTTCATTATCAAATTCTTCACCAAAATAATGAAGTATAAATTTTCTTCTAGAAATAGAAGTTTCCGCAAAAGCGACTACTTCTTGCAGTAAAGCATGACCAATTTCTTGTTCTGCAACCGGTTTTCCAGACATAAACTTCTCTAACTTTTCTATGTCTTTGTACGCATAATAAGCTAAACAGTGTCCTTCTCCTCCATCACGTCCTGCTCTTCCTGTTTCTTGGTAATAACTTTCTATACTTTTTGGGATATCATGATGTATAACAAATCGAACATCTGGCTTGTCAATTCCCATTCCAAATGCAATGGTAGCCACAACAACATCAATATCTTCCATTAAAAACATGTCTTGATGTCTCGATCTTGTTTTCGCATCTAAACCAGCATGATATGGTACTGCTTTTATTCCGTTTACTTGTAAAGCTTGCGCGAGTTCTTCCACACGTTTTCTACTTAAACAATACACAATACCAGATTTACCATCGTTTTGTTTTATAAAACGGATAATATCTGCATCTACAGTTTTAGTTTTTGGGCGTATTTCGTAATATAAATTTGGTCTATTAAAGGATGCTTTAAAAGTGGTAGCATCCGGCATACCAAGATTTTTTAATATATCTTCTTGTACTTTTGGAGTTGCGGTAGCGGTTAGACCAATAATTGGAATATTATCGCCAATACGTTGAATAATACTTTTTAGGTTTCTGTATTCTGGCCTAAAATCGTGTCCCCATTCACTTATACAATGGGCTTCATCCACCGCCATAAAAGAAATTTTAACCGAACGAAGAAACTCTACATTATCTTCTTTTGTTAAAGATTCCGGGGCTACATATAATAATTTAGTAACACCATCTGTAATATCTTGCTTTACCTGTTTTACTTCCGTTTTATTTAAGGAAGAATTTAAAACATGCGCAACGCCATCGTGTTCGGAAACACTTCGGATAGCATCCACTTGATTCTTCATCAATGCTATTAAAGGAGAAACAACTATTGCTGTTCCTTCATGCATTAAAGCGGGTAATTGGTAACACATAGACTTACCACCTCCTGTAGGCATAATAACAAATGTGTTTTTGCCAGACAAAAGACTTTTTATAACATCTTCTTGCAATCCTTTAAACTTACTAAATCCAAAATACTTTTTTAGGGAGACGTGTAAGTCCTTTTCAATAATAGACATGTATTGTTTTTAATATTAAAATTATAATAAAAATACACTAAATTCTTTTTGCTATTAATTAGTAGTGTATATAATCAACCTCATTTATTTTTCGTTAACTTTGCATCACATTTTTACTGGATACAAATTATAAGAAACTGACCAACATTAAAGATAAAAAAATCTTTATTAGCAACAACCTAAAAAACTCATAAATTTTGAGCAATACACATTCTATTATATCTACAGCCAAGCAAACTATTGAATTAGAGAGTAAAGCAATTTTAAATTTATCTAGTTTAGTTGATGATGATTTTGCAGATGCTGTGAACCTTATGTATAACGCCAAAGGTAGAATTATTATTACAGGAATTGGCAAAAGTGCAATAATTGCTACAAAAATTGTTGCTACATTAAATTCTACTGGTACACCTTCTATTTTTATGCATGCTGCAGATGCTATTCATGGTGACTTAGGATTAATCCTTCAAGATGACGTCGTTATTTGTATTTCTAAAAGTGGAAACACCCCAGAAATCAAAGTGCTTGTACCTTTAATAAAGAATGCAGGGAATAAAATGATTGCTATTACTGGTAATAAAGATTCTTTTTTAGGACTACAAGCAGACTTCATTTTAAACGCTTATGTTGAAAAAGAAGCTTGTCCAAATAATCTTGCTCCTACAACAAGTACCACTGCGCAACTCGTTCTTGGAGATGCATTAGCGGTTTGTTTATTAGAATTACGTGGTTTTTCTAGTAAAGACTTTGCTAAATACCATCCTGGAGGCGCTTTAGGTAAAAAATTATATTTACGTGTACACGATATATCTTCGGTAAATCAAAAACCAAAAGTTTCCCTAAATACAGGGATCAAACAAGTAATTGTGGAAATTACCGAAAAAATGCTTGGTGTAACTGCGGTGGTCGAAGAGGACAAAATTATAGGAATTATTACAGATGGTGATTTACGTAGAATGTTAAGTAAAGTCGACGATTTTTCTAAACTTACCGCGAAAGACATTATGAGTGAAAATCCGAAACGAATAGATGTGAATGCAATGGCTGTCGAAGCGAAGGATGTTATAGAAACCTACGGAATCTCACAAATCCTAGTCGAAGACAACGGGAAATTTGCTGGTGTTGTTCATGTGCATGATTTAATAAGAGAAGGGATTATATAATGGCAAAAAAAAATGTAAACGAGATGTCTTTTTTAGATCATCTTGAAGATTTAAGATGGCATTTAGTACGTATTAGTATTGCAGTAGTACTTTGTGGTATTGTGGCTTTTTTATTTAAAGGTTTTATTTTTGATGTTATCATTCTCGGCCCAAAAGAAATGTCTTTTCCAACCTACAGATGGCTATGCAGTGCTAGTCAGTTAATAGGTATAGAAAACTCCTCCTTTTGTGGGGAAAGTTTTCCGTTTGAAATACAAAGTAGAACTTTAGCTGGACAATTTTCTGCGCATTTATGGACTTCTGTTTATGCTGGTTTTATTGTTTCCTTTCCATATATATTATACCAACTTTGGTCTTTTATAAGCCCTGGAATGCATGTCAACGAACAGAAACATTCTAAAGGGTTCATTATTGTTTCGTCTTTTTTGTTTTTTCTAGGTGTTCTTTTTGGATATTATATAGTAACGCCATTATCCATAAACTTTTTAGGAACCTACTCGGTAAGTAAAGAAGTGCATAATGATTTCGATTTAGCAAGTTATATTGGATTGGTAAGAGCAACCGTTATCGCTTCCGGATTAATTTTTGAGCTTCCTATTATTATATACTTTTTAACCAAAGTAGGATTAGTAACGCCAGAATTCCTAAAAAAATATAGAAAATACGCTTTAGTAATTGTGCTAATATTATCTGCGATTATAACACCTCCAGATATTGCAAGTCAGATCATTGTTGCCATTCCAATATTAATACTGTATCAAGTAAGTATTTATATTTCAAAAATTGTAGTTAAAAACGAAGCTAAAAAATCTTCAGATAATAAAATAAAAAAGCATGTCTAATATAGTTACCGAATTTAATGAATATCGTTCTAAAATGAATGATAAAATTCTAGCCGATAATAATAAAGTAATCAAACGAATTTTTAATTTAGACACGAACGCTTTCGCGGAAGGTACGCTGGACAAAAAAACAAAAGAACTTTTAGGTCTTGTAGCATCTATGGTTTTACGTTGTGACGATTGTGTAAAATACCATTTAGAAGCTTGCCATAAAGAAGGATTAACCAAAGAACAAGTGGTAGAATCTTTAAGTATTGCTAATTTAGTTGGCGGTACTATTGTTATTCCGCATTTGCGAAGAGCCTACGAATATTGGGATGCTTTAGAAGAAGCTCAAGGTTAAACTTTACTTAAAGTACCTGTGTACAGACCATAGTATTTTGGTTTTCACTATTTTTAACAACAAGTAATGTATTTATAAAACGAGCATGCTAGAAAACGTATCCCCTAAAAAAGGGATTACTAACCAATAGCAGCTGACAAATAAAAACAACATGAAACTAAGAGCAGAACATTTAATGAAGTCCTATAGCGGACGAAAAGTCGTGAAAGACGTTTCTCTAGAAGTAAATCAAGGAGAAATCGTTGGTCTTTTAGGTCCTAATGGTGCAGGGAAAACAACTTCGTTTTATATGATTGTTGGACTGATTAAACCTAATGGTGGAAACATTTATTTGGAAGACACAAACATTACCAAATACCCAATGTACAAACGTGCACAAAACGGCATTGGTTATTTAGCACAAGAGGCTTCGGTTTTTAGAAAATTAAGTATTGAAGATAATATTTTAAGCGTACTACAACTTACCAAACTAAGTAAGAAAGAACAGTTGCATAAAATGGAATCTCTAATTGAAGAGTTTGGATTAGAACATATTCGTAAAAGTAGAGGTGATTTACTTTCTGGTGGGGAACGTAGACGTACCGAAATCGCCCGTGCGCTTGCTACCGATCCTAATTTTATTCTATTAGATGAACCTTTTGCAGGAGTCGATCCTGTTGCTGTAGAAGACATTCAACGCATTATAGCAAAACTAACTAAAAAGAATATTGGTATTCTGATAACAGATCACAACGTACAAGAAACACTTGCGATTACAGATAGAACCTACTTAATGTTTGAAGGTGGTATTTTAAAAGCAGGAAAACCAGAAGAACTTGCCGAAGATGAAATGGTACGTAAAGTATATCTTGGTCAGAATTTCGAACTGCGTAGAACGAAATTAGATTTCTAACAACCTAAGGCTGATTTGATTATACGTACTCTTATGGAATTGATTATTTACTCAAGATAAACCTCAAATTCTCCTACTAACCATAATTTCTATAAATTATACAGCTCTCCTCTTAAGCTTAAGAGGAGAATGAATTTGAATTTTCTTTTTTGAAAACTGGAAGAAAGAGGAGTTTGATATTTATAAAAATAGCTTCGCATTTTAAGTCAAACTCTCCGAGTTTTATTTCATAAAACACACCTCTCTTTAGCTACAGAGAGGAGCAATTAATTAGTGTTTTTGTTTTAATAGGAATAATTATACTCGTAAAAGCCTCTCCTCTTAAGCTTAAGAGGAGAATGAATTTGAATTTTATTTTTTGAAAATTGGAAGAAAGAGGAGTTTGATATTTATAAAATAGCTTCGTGTTTTATGTCAAACTCTCCGAATTTTATTTCATAAAACACACCTCTCTTTAGCTACAGAGAGAAGCAATTAATTAGTGTTTTTGTTTTAATAGGAATAATTATACTCGTAAAAGCCTCTCCTCTTAAGCTTAAGAGGAGAATGAATTTGAATTTTCTTTTTTGAAAACTGCAAGAAAGAGGAGTTTGATATTTATAAAAATAGCTTCGCATTTTAAGTCAAACTCTCTGAGTTTTATTTCATAAAACACACCTCTCTTTAGCTAAAGAGAGGAGCAATTAATTAGTGTTTTTGTTTTAATAGGAATAATTATACTCGTAAAAGCCTCTCCTCTTAAGCTTAAGAGGAGAATGAATTTAAACTTTTTTTTTTACAAAAGGAGCTTCTAAAAAATTTCGTAATTAATTGCTTCTATTCTATGGATAAGACTAATT
This sequence comes from Lacinutrix sp. MEBiC02595, assembly GCF_053601555.1. NCBI lineage: Bacteria > Pseudomonadati > Bacteroidota > Flavobacteriia > Flavobacteriales > Flavobacteriaceae > Lacinutrix > Lacinutrix sp. MEBiC02595. The sequence continues at coordinate 67,037 of NZ_JBSHNU010000124.1, forward strand.
AGCTAGGAAATATTTCAGAAGCACTTCCTATTGCTTTCCTTTTAAAATATAACTTTCTTTTTATTTTCAGAAAAAACAGCTTTTGCATTATAATTTTATATATCTTTATGATATCAAAATAATATCATTTTAAATATAATCATATGGACCAAGAAAAAATAATCAAACCAATTAATGGCTATTTCATTTTAGCAATCACTATTGCGCTAATTGTTAGTAGTATCTATTTTACGTTTACAACTGAAAATCCGGAATATGCATTATTCTTAATCGTTGCAATTATATTATTTAAAGGATTCGTTCTTGTAAACCCTAATAATTCTAGAGTTTTACTTTTATTCGGAAAATATATAGGTAGCATAAAATCAAACGGCCTTTTTTGGGTAAACCCTTTATACAGCAGAAGAACAATCTCTTTACGAGCTAGTAATTTTGACAGTGAACGTTTAAAAGTAAATGACAAATTAGGAAACCCAATAATGATAAGTACCATTTTAGTTTGGCGCGTTACAAACACCTACAAAGCGTCCTTTGATGTGGATAATTATGAAAACTTTGTTCGCGTACAAACCGATGCAGCCGTTAGAAAACTAGCGAGTATGTATCCGTATGATAATTTTGCAGATGAAGGTCATGTAGAAGATATCACCTTACGTTCTAGCGTAAATGAAGTAAGCGAAGCGCTTGAAAAAGAAATTGATGAACGCTTATCTATAGCAGGAATTGAAGTATTAGAAGCAAGAATAGGTTATTTAGCCTATGCCCAAGAAATAGCTAGTGCCATGCTTAAAAGACAACAAGCTACAGCGATAGTTGCAGCAAGACATAAGATTGTAGAAGGTGCTGTTAGTATGGTAGAAATGGCGCTTGACGAATTAGGTAAAAAGAATATTGTGGATTTAGATGATGAAAGAAAAGCAGCAATGGTAAGCAACCTTATGGTTATCCTTTGTGGAGATAAAGACGCATCTCCTGTTTTAAATACAGGTACATTAAATCAATAATCAATATATTTACAAATAAACGTATTCCGATAATTAACAATTTAAATGGCGAAGAAAAAGGCTTTTGCTTTACGAATAAATGAAGATATGATCAAAGCTATTGAAAAATGGGCTGCGGATGAATTCCGCAGCACTAATGGTCAAATAGAATGGATGCTTAATGAAAGTCTAAAAAAGGCGAAAAGAAATCCTAAAAAAAGAAACCCGGAGGAAAACGATTAAATATCCTTTGCTTCTTTTTTCTCTTGTAAGGCTTTCTCTGCCGTAAGTCGCTTTTGATATCTACCTTGCACCACATCTACAACGATCAAAATAAATAGTACAAAATAGAAGGTTGTTTTACTCATAGGTACAATTTCGTTTCCAAAAAGTTCTAAATGTGCTAAATGGCCACCTTCGGTAACTAGCATAATTCCTACTATAAATAAGATAAAAAGCCCTAATACCTCATACATTCTATTCTTAGATAAGAACGTAGAAATTTTATCTGCCATTACTAACATCAGTAATCCGCTAATAACAATGGCTATTGCCATCACAATAAATGCTGTTGTGCTACTTTCTATTTCACTAGTTAAACCAATTGCCGCTAAAATAGAATCGAAAGAAAAAACCAAATTCATAATTACAATACTTGTAATAACTGCGTTAGCAGATTTGGTACTTTTACCCGATGCCATTTCAGAAACCGTAAGTCCGGATGTAGAAATCATGTGCCATATTTCTTTAATGGCGGTATAAATAATAAATGCACCTCCAGCTAGTACTATTATACTATGCCCATTAAATGCAAAATGCACAATATTTTCAATTCCTCCTGTTAAAAAAGAAAACGGTTCTTGAAAAAAATCGATGATAGATACTAATACAAATAACAAAACAATACGTAAAACGATAGCGATAAGTATTCCTACTTTTCGTACTCGCTTTTGCTCTGCTTCCGGTGCTTTTTTAGATTCTAAAGAAATGTATAAAAGGTTATCAAATCCTAAAACAGCTTGAAGCATGATTAGCATTAATAGGGTAAAAATAATTCCAGCCATGTTTTAAATATTTTTAGCGTTTAATAATGATAAAATAATGTAAAGCAATATAATTAAGGGAATTGCGGCAAAATGTAAGACCACCAAAAACACCAAACTTAAAAGGATAAAGATATAGCGAATGGCGTTGTCTTTAAAACCATAGTTCTTAAATTTTAAAGCGAAGAGTTTTATCGTACTATTTAATAAGTAACAACTTAAGGCAGTTACTGCTAACAAAAACCATTTATTCAATATAATGGCATTCATAGCATCGCTATTTTGAAACTCTAAAATTAATGGTAAAGATATAATTAGTAAGGTATTTGCCGGTGTTGGCAAACCTTTAAAATAGGATTGTTGGTCGGAATCAATATTAAATTTTGCCAATCGATACGCAGAAGCCATAGTAATAAACAAACCTACTAATGCTAGCGGCATGATTTTAAAACTCTCCCATTGCATAAAAGAACTCCAAGAAGAAAATGATATACCAGAACCTTCACTAGCCAAAGAAAGCAACTTATACATTATAATACCAGGAACCAAACCACTAGTAACCATATCTGCCAGAGAATCTAATTGCACACCTAATTCGCTTTGTACATTTAGTTTTCTCGCGAAGAATCCGTCAAAAAAATCGAAGAATATTCCTAGAAACACGAATACTGCCGAAGCAACAAATAAATTGTTTACCGCTAATAGTACAGCAATGCTTCCGCAGAATAAATTTAATAAGGTAATAAAATTTGGAATGTAGCTTTTTAGTTGCATAATTTCATTTAAGCTGTAAAAATAACAAACTATTTTCGTCTAAAACAAAAGTTATACTATTTATACGTTGAATTTACTATAATAAAATTCCCTTTTCCCTCGCTGCTTCTATATCAAAAGCAACCATAACTTTGGCTATGCTTGATTTTTCTATTGCACATAAAGCCCAAAATCAACCATTTCTTTTTTATTATATACAAAGTATAAATAGCATCAAACAATATCTATTGCTTTTTCAAGTTTAATATGTTGAAAAATAATGGCATATTTGTAAAAAAAATATAATTGAAAAGACTACTAACTATACTACTACTAACTTTTTGTGTAACTATTTCTGCGCAAACCGTTCGAAAATATTCTAATGAATTCATGAATATTGGTGTCGATGCTGCTGCTTTAGGAATGAGCAACGCAGTAACAGCTTACTCTCATGATGTAAATTCCGGTTATTGGAATCCTGCAGGATTAGTAAATATTGAAGACAAACAATTGGCATTAATGCACTCTAGTTACTTTGCAAATATTGCTAGTTATGATTATGTTGCTTTTGCAATGCCTTTAGATAATAATAGTGCTATTGGTATTTCATTAATACGTTTTGCTGTCGATGATATTTTAAATACCACACAATTAATTGATGACGACGGAAACATAAACTATGACAGAATTAGTTTATTTTCTACCGCAGATTATGGTGTAACTTTTTCCTATTCTAGAAAGCTTCCTATTCCTGGTTTTAATTATGGAATAAATGCAAAAGTAATTCGTCGGGTTATTGGTAAATTCGCCAATTCTTGGGGATTTGGTTTAGATGCAGCAATTCAGTTTGAAACGAAGAATGAATGGAAATTCGGACTTATGGCAAGAGACATAACAACTACCTTTAATTCTTGGGCAATTGATGAAGATGAGTTTGCCAAAGTACAAGACGCAGTAGAAGGACAAAACCAAGAGTTACCAGAAACTACAGAACTTACCATACCAAAACTACAATTTGGTGTTGCCAAAAAGTTTATTTATCGTTACGATTTTTCTATTCTTGCCGAAGTGGATTTAAACATTAGATTTGAACAAAACAATGACTTAATCTCTACTTCATTTGCAAGTATTACGCCTTCTGCTGGTTTTGAAGTTGGCTATATAGACATGGTATATTTAAGAGGTGGCGTTGGGAATTTTCAAAATGAATTACAAATAGATAATTCAGAAAACTTAAGCTTTCAACCAAGTATAGGTCTTGGTTTTAAATATAAAGGCATTCAAGTAGATTATGCTTTTACAGATATTGGAGACCAAAGTGTCGCTTTATATTCTAACGTATTTTCATTAAAACTAGATTTAAGTATCTTCAGATAATTTAGTCCTTACAACATGAAAAAACGGTACCTAGTTTTATTCTTTTTCTCCTTTGTACTTACCCAAGCACAAAACACCTATGAAAACACCAAAATAAGTGTTTTAACTATAGGCCCAGGAACCTCTCTAAACGATGCGTTTGGACATAATGGGATTCGTGTAAAAACGCCATATAGTGATGTGGTGTATGACTACGGAAGGTTTCCATTTAACGATCCTAATTTCTACTTAAATTTTGCCAGAGGAAAACTGCTGTATTCCCAAGGTTTTAGTAATACATATGCGGTTATCGACTTTTATAAAAGCCAGAATAGAACGATAAGAGAACAGCTTTTAGACTTAACAACAAAGGAAAAACAAGATATACATGCTTTTCTAGAAACCAACGCATTACCAGCAAACAAAGAGTATTTATACGATTTCTTTTATGACAATTGTGCGACAAAAATTAGAGATGTAGCAGAAGAAATAACCAACAATAACATACGTTTTAATCCTATTGAAACTTTACATAAAAGCACTTTTAGAGATTTAATTCAGCAAAACTTATATTGGAATTCTTGGGGAAGCCTTGGTATTGACCTTGCATTAGGATCTATAATAGACAAAGAGGCAACGCAATACCAGTATATGTTTTTACCAAAATATATACATAGCTTTTTTGAAACTGCAACCTTAAAAAGCACGAATAAAAATCTAGTAAAAGAATCGCATATCCTTTATAATAAAACGGAAGAAAAACAACAACAAAACTTTTTCGGTAGTCCGATATTTATTTTTGGCTTGTTAGGTGCTTTCATCCTTTTTATTACCTACACCGACCATAAAAAGGAGACCCGAAGTAAATGGTTAGATTTCAGTATCTTTTTTCTTACTGGTAGTATCGGTGTCTTTATTTTATTACTGTGGTTTGCCACAGATCATACCGCAACAGCGAATAACTACAACTTACTTTGGGCTTTTGCTCTAAACGTATTGGTAATAGGTCAAACCTTAAAAGCACAACCAAAAGCCTGGTTTATTAAATACATGAAACTGCTTATTATACTCTTGAGTTTATTAGGATTTCATTGGATAACAGGCGTACAAAGATTTGCTTATGGACTTATTCCTTTGCTGATAGCTTTAGCAATTAGATATATATATCTAGTGCGCTTCTTTTCTAAAAGCAATTCGTAAACAGCTCCTCGCTTTAGCTAAAGAGAGGTGGATTTCCAATTATGGAAATTCGGAGAGTTTGGCCTAAAATGCGCAGCTATTTTAAAAATGCAAACAAGAATTCTCTATTTTTTAATTGGTATAGAATGATGAATAATATAGATTTCCACAGCTCCTCGCTTTAGCTAAAGAGAGGTGGATTTCCAGTAATGGAAATTCGGAGCGTTGGACCTAAAATGCGTAGCCATTTTCCCATCTGCATTCCGTCTTCCGTCTTCCGTCTTCCGTCTTCTAGACCAAACTACTGCCCTCTAAAAAAGATCATAGTACTCAAGGTTTTAATAATAATATTAGCATCTAAAAAGAAACTTCTGTGCTTAATATAATACAAATCATACTGCAGTTTTAATAAGCTATCATCCACACTAGAACCATATCTAACTTTTACTTGTGCCCAACCTGTAAGTCCCGGTTTCACAATATGTCTCGTTTCATAAAAAGGAATGACCTGGGATAGTTCTTCCACAAAATAAGGCCGTTCTGGTCTCGGACCAATTAAACTCATATCTCCTTTTAGAATATTAATAAATTGAGGTATTTCATCTAATCTCGATCTTCTTAAAAACTTACCAAATAAAGTGACTCTTGCATCATTTTTGGTTGCCCAGACTGCGCCATTTTTTTCCGCATCTTTTATCATGGTTCGAAACTTAATGATCTCAAAAGTATTCCCATTTTTCCCAACACGTTCTTGTAAATAAAACAAAGAACCTCTATTAGCTATTACATTCCCTAATATTATTAATGGCAAAATAACAATACCTCCCAAAATTCCCATAACAGAGAAAAACACATCAAAAAAACGATGAAAGAATTGATATAGTTTATTTTGATTACTTCTGCTAAAAGGGAAATACTTATAAAAATCTTTACCCACAAACTGAACAGGAACACGATAGGTCATGTCTTCATAAACTTGCGTATATTCTTTTATAGGAAAACCTCTTTCTAAAAGGGTTATTAAATCATGATAAATTTCTGGAGTTATCGTCTCCGAATTATAACTAGCTACAACAATTTCAGAAATATTTTCTTGTGCAATAATCTGATGTATCTCACTTGGCAGAAACTCTTTAACGCCATTAATCTTAAGGGTTTCTGTACTTTTTTCTTCACAATTAATAAAGCCTAAAATTTTATAATTAGGATCAGAACCTTTAAACGCATCTATAATTGGCTGAATATTAGAGATTTCCCCTACAATTAATGCTTTTTTATAAAATCTAGGAGAGGTTATAAAATTAATATAAGCGAGTCGCCAAACCACTAAAGCTAAATTTATAGCTAAATAAAAATAAAAAATTTGCAGTCTATTCTCTGGAAGAAAAGGTGTGAAATAAGGGGTTAACAAATAAAATAAAACCGTAACAGATGCTGTTAATACAATATTGGGAAGTACAGATTCTGGTTGACTTGCTTTTTGTAAATCGTACAACTCGAATACCGTCCCAAAAACGGTAATATATAGTGCTAATATTAAAATCCACGTCCAGTTTTCGGTAGTCATATAGAAATAGTCAAATTCAAAAAAATGACCAATACCATAAAGGGACATAAGAATAAAGACAAGATCAAAAACGCGAAGTAGTATTTTCCTTTCAGAAATATTAAAATGAATGTCTTTTTTTTTTGTCATGCAGTTAGGGAAATGATAAGGTAAAGATAATAAGTTAAGATAATTACACAAGTATTTAGGCAAGTACTTGAAACCATTTGGTTTTAATGTACTCCCAGCGGAAATCTTCCACTTTTTTTCTCGCTGTAATAGCCATTATTTTAGACTCTTCTGGTGTACTAGCAATCTTTTTTATAGCTGCTACAAAACCAGCTACATTCTCTTTTTCTACGAGCAGGCCTTCTTTGCTATTTTCTATTAAAAATGGCATTCCTCCAACGTTTGTAGAAACAACTGGCAATCCTAATGCCATAGCTTCAATTATGCTTACGGGCATATTATCAAAATTGGTAGTATTTAGAAAGATAGTATATTTTTCAGACAAGGAGATCCATTCTTTCTTGGTTAATTTACCCGTAAAAGTAACCGCTACGTTTAAGGTTTTTGCCAATTGTTTTACTTCCTGTAAAGTACCATCGCTATCGGGACCAACCATACAAAGTGTTGCTTGCAATCCTTCCTCTTGTAGACTTTTTAATATTCTAACTGCCAAACTAGGATTATATATTTTAGAAAAAGAGCGCACCCAAAGCATATCTATGGTTTCCAGATTTCGTTCTTTAAAGGCATATTTTTTAATTTCGATCGCATTCGGAATGAAATCTACATTGGTATACCCTGCATGCTTAAAAGCATCCAATAAATACAAAGAAGGGGAAATGTTTTTATACGCATTTTTAAATATTAGATTAGATAAAAACGGGCTGTTTTCCAATCTAGAAGGTAAGTTCCCGCCATGAAGTATTGGTATATATTTTAAATGCAGCACTTTACAAAGTTGACTAACAATTAAGGCATAATAAAAGTTAGTAGTGCTATAGGTATCTATAAGCACAAAATCAACTTTCTTAGATAAGCTTACACAAGACTTTACCATATCGAGCATTCTTAAAACTTTATTGGTTTGTGAAGAAGCATAATACAAAGTGTATCCTTCCTTTTCCAATAAGGTTCCTAATACCTGAATAGAAGAGATATTAGCCTTCTTGCTTTTTAAGTTGTTTCCTATGTATAGGATTTTTTTCATAAGTCACGTTTAATAATGCCAATGCATAAATAAATGCCGGAGCCGCTATTCGCATGGAGGAATGATTAATAGTAGCAAACCAAAAACCTAAAAATGCATAGAAAAAATAATTCTGTTTATTATTAGATCTAAAATATAATGGTTTAAAAATTAATATTAGTAATATGATTACACCAAACATGCCATGTTCTGCCAATAACCTACTGGTTTCACTATGTGAGGTAACTCCTTGCCCATCTTTTTCTATTCTGGCGTCTTTAGCCCTACTAGAGCCTATACCAAAAAAAGGATGCGACATAAAACCAGCTAATTCATTGGCAAACAACTCCCCTCTACCTGTAGATACATCACTTTTTTCTCTCCCTAAATGATCTTTATTAGCATAGCGCAAATCGATATAACCATCGGTTTGACTAGAGCTTACTACCCAAGTAGCTACAACAGTAAACATAAAGAGTAAACTAATTTTTACAATTTCATTTTTTCTTTTCTTAGAAACTTTTAAATAATACATCACCAAAAAAGCAAGAATAGCAATAACTGCGGTAATTACACCACCTCGACTAAAAGTAACAATAGCGCGAAAGGAAATAGCAGAAAAAATCACCAAATTTAAAGCTTTTAAACCTATCGTTGGAGATTTGGTAAATAAACGAACTGCCATAACAAACATACCGAGTCCTAATATAGTAGCTACTTGATTTGCTCCCCAGCCTCCCGATGTAGATCGATTAGACCCTGTACCGGCTAGTGCATTTCGTACTGTAGGATTATAAAAAAAGATATATATCGTATTCGAAATAATGGGCAATACCATAAATAATAATATTTTATGAAGCTGCCTAATACTCACTTTTTTATCATAACAAAAAAGAGCTGCAATCCCCAAACACACAGGTCCGCTTAATACAAATGCAATGTTAGTTCTAAAATTAGCATCAAAACTGAGAGTAGTAGAAGCTACAAATATAGAAGGCACCAAAAACATGAGATACATAAAATAGGGATATCCTTTTCCAGATAGCCCTTTATAAAACATCCCCATCACCATAAACACGATAACTAAATATTTTCCTGCCTCATAAGATATAGAACCTTTTGTCATTCGTAAAAGTATCTCGGCGCCCACAAAATAAGCACAAGCTTTTAGTACTTCAAAGGTTTTTAAATGATTTGGAGAGATTATGATTCTATATAAAAAATAACATAAAGCACTAAAAAAGTAAACCTTTGCTAAAGACTCATTAAAATAAATAAGTATCCCAATGAGTACATGTAATCCAATAGTAGCAGTATAGGTAATATTAGTCTTCAAAAAGTCACTTTAAAATTTACATAAGTTCAATGGTAAAAATAATATAACCAAACCATAAGTGAACTATATCAAGCAAGAAATAACAGGAAGGTAACGCAAGAAAATATTCTTCGATAATCATCTAAAGGAAATCGGTAATAATAGCTCTTTTGTAAAACATATAAACCAAAGTGTATTACAAAAACGGGAATATGAGGTCTAAATAATCGCAAACTAGAATCATACGTTTTATTGGAATAATTACAGATTAAAAAAGGAATAGTATCTGCATCTAGGTAATTCTTTGTGATATTAGCTTCGTCCGTTGGCTTCAAAACATTAAAAGTTTGAAAGCTTAGTTGCTTATTCGCTCTAACCAGCTCAAAGAGTTCTATTACAGATAAAGGTATCTCGTTGTTATGGAAAAATAAGGAACTGTTATACACATCAATAAGTATCCATTTATCATGTTCTGTGCTAAATATTTCGTTAAAGGAATGTCCTCCAAACTCCTTATTAAATGGTGCTCTTGTAGTTCCCCATTCACGGACTTTAACACCATTAATCACACAAAAGTTATTAAATATTTGCGCCATATCACTACAAACGCCGCCTTTACCTGCTAGCATAATTTTAAGTGCTGCGTCACTAGCTTCACTCAATCCGGGACCTCCTTTAATATTATTTTGCAACCAAACACTTAATTGTTTAACGACTTCAAAATCTGTGGATGGCATGTTATCTTTAAAGACAATAGCATTAATTTCTTTAAAAACACTGGGAATGTCATTTTCTGGATTGGATGCATTATAAGAGCAACCTTCAAGATCCTCTGCACTAGAGTTCTTAGATAGCAATTTAAAACGCGTGGTATATAGAAAATGGTGCCGTTTAAAAAACCAGGACACTTTTTTTAAAATCATTCAGATAAATTAATAGTATAGCTTACGATAAATGTAATTTTTTTTTTTTGTTAGACCTAATATTTTAAAATTAACAGGTTCAAAAGACTGAAAAACAGATAAAAAACACATTATAATAGCTCATGTACTATTCTTGTAGCATAATAAGAATAGGTGAATTTATGTATTTCCGTACCTTGGCTTTGAATCATTTTAGAAAACAGAACAGGTTGTAATTCCAAAACCTTACGAATAGAGGTTACAAGACTGTCCACCGAAATAGCATCTAATAAAAACCCATTCCTATCCGATTGCACATATTGCCCAATAGAAGACACATTAGAAACTATAGGCAAGCAGCCATAATTCATAGCTTCTGCTATTACTTTTGGAAAACCTTCGGATGCAGATGGCAGCACAATGGCATGGGATGTTTTATATATGTTATGTACATCATCACGTGACAAAAAACCATGAAACTGAAAGGGTAAACCACTATTTTTAGTGCTATCTATATATTTTTGTTTTGCTTTTCCGTCACCAACAATATGAATTGTATTAATACTACGTTTTTCTGTTTCCGATAGCATTTTAAAAGCTTCAATGAATACTCCTACTCCTTTTTCTTCTTCTAATCTTCCAACAAAACAAAAATGAAGAGACGAATTATCAAATACTTTATTCGTAATTATACTTTGTCCTAGCACTACCTCAGCATCTGTTAAGCATGGATTTTCAAAAGTAAGACATGCTTTTTGTTGATCTGCCCATACACCATTTATAGTAACCTTTCGCTTTTGCTTTTGTAATAGCCAACGCTGAAAACTATAGGCTAACGGAGCGTTTTCTTGTTTCCAATTCCCTGCATATTTAAACCATCCTTTTTTCTTACTAAAAAACACCAAATACGGAATCACAAAGACTCCTATTCCTGTTGGTGCTCGAAATTGAAAATAATCGGTTTTGGCTATTGCCTTTTTTATAATCCCAACTATTTTAGGCGCTTTATAAAGTATCGCTAGTTTATCCGTTACTTTCTGTCCGCCAACAGCTGGTAATGCGATAAACTTTATTTTACTGGAGGTATAAGGTAAGGCGCTAGGTGGCGCAGAAACTTCATGCAGCATGGCGACATGAATAATAGCATCAAAAACAGTGGTCAAATTATTTATTTCCGTAACTGTAGAGCCTAACCCAACAATGGTACCATCTGGATTTTTATAATGCTCTGTATGCGATATAATGGTTAACGTTTTCATGGTAATAGAGTAATATAACGTTTTATTATAGTGGACCAATCATGTTGTTTTGCCCATTTTTTGGCTTCCGCGGAAAACATTTCTTTAGATTGTAATATGTTCTCTATTCCTTTTTCAAACTGCATCGTATTTCCTCCATCTATTAATACACCGGAAACATTCGGTTTAATAGCATCTTCAATACCACAATTTACAGATCCTATTGCAGGAATACCTAAAGCATTTGCCTCTAAAATAGCAATACCAAAACCTTCCACATCCCCAGTTTTACTTTCGGTACTTAACATCACAAAAACATCGGTTTCTAAAAGAATTTGCTTTAAAACATCCTGGGCAACACTACCATGAAAAGTAATATGATTCGCTACGCCCAGCATTTTAGCTTCTTCAATAAAAACAGGTGCTTCTGTGGCAATACCAACACAATGATAATGCACATCCGGATACTTTTTTAAAAGTGCTGGTAATTGTTTAATCACTTGTAATTGTCCTTTTCGGGTACTCACGCGACCAACCGTTGTTAAAACAGGACTTCCTCGTAAATCGATTTCTGGAAGGTTTTCCATTTCCCAATTTTCAAGCTGAATCCCATTAGGTATAATCACAACTTCTTTATTTAAATGCAGCATGAAGCTTTTTGTATAGGTAGAAACGGCAACAATAGTATCCATTTTTTTTAAAGCCATATCTATCGACTTTCTTAATAGAACAGATTTAAAATTAACCTCAGTACCATGCACTACAGCTAAAGTATTTCTTTTTTTAAATAGATTAATAAAAGCAACATTCCAAAGGGGAAATTTACCAGTTGCTATTACATGGCTAGCATTTGAAAAACCGTTATACGTGGCAATAATACGTCGGACATACATTTTAAAACGCTGTTGGTATCGCGGGATTCTAACCACAGTAAATGGTAAGGTCTTATCAAAAACAACTTCCTCTGCACCAGATAACGAACGTTGGTCTGCAATTACAGTAACGGTATAATTTCTATTGCTTAAAGAGTTCGCTAAATGATACGCATGGTTTCCTATACCTCCGGGTTGCGGTGGAAACTCAGAAGTAACAATAAGTATGTGTTTATTTTTCAATGGTTCTTTTATTCTTAATTCTTAAAATACTGTCATTATGAGTTGGGTAGCAACGTGGCAATTCTCGATAAAAAATTGCAAAAAAAGCAATTTCACTCGAACTGACAAAGGTTTCCTTTTCACTCTTATCTCTCTTTTCTCTTTTCTACATTTTCACTTTTCACAAAGCTCCTTCCCTTCTTTTAAGGGAAGGTGGATTTGATTTCCTTAAAGAAATCAAAGACGGAAGGGTCTTTTACAACTCCTTCCAAAACCTGTTCTCGATAAAAAATTGCGAAAAAAGCAATTTCACTCGAACTGACAAAGGTTTCCTTTTCACTCTTATCTCTCTTTTCCCTTTTAACTTTTAACTTCCCTCTTCTCTATTTTCACTAATCACAAAGCTCCTTCCCTTTTTTCAAGGGAAGGTGGATTTGATTTCCTTAAAGAAATCAAAGACGGAAGGGTCTTTAAACCTCCTTCCAAAACCTGTTCTCGATAAAAAATTGCAGAAAAAGCAATTTCACTCGAACTGACAGAGGTTTCCTTTTTACTATTATCTCTCTTTTCCCTTTTAACTTTTAACTTCCCTCTTCTCTATTTTCACTTTTCACAAAGCTCCTTCCCTTCTTTTAAGGGAAGGTGGATTTGATTTCCCTAAAGAAATCAAAGACGGAAGGGTCTTTAAACCTCCTTCCAAAACCTGTTCTCGATACAAAATTGCAGAAAAAGCAATTTCACTCGAACTGACAAAGGTTTCCTTTTCACTCTTATCTCTCTTTTCACTTTTCACTTTTCACTTTTAACTTTTAACTTTTCACAAAGCTCCTTCCCTTTTTTCAAGGGAAGGTGGATTTGATTTCCTTAAAGAAATCAAAGACGGAAGGGTCTTTTACAACTCCTTCCTAAACCTGTTCTCGATACAAAATTGCAGAAAAAGCAATTTCACTCGAACTGACAGAGGTTCATTTTCACCTTTCACCTCTTCTCTATTTTCCCAAATCACTAAACTCCTTCCCTTTTTTTAAGGGAAGGTGGATTTGATTTCCCTAAAGAAATCAAAGACGGAAGGGTCTTTTCACTATTCACTTTTCACTTTTAACTTTTCACTTTTAACTTTTCACTTTCCCAACCTCGCAATCAAATCCCCTTCCTTCAACTTCTTACTAGCCAAACCCCAAGATTTAAAAACCTGATAAAAAACGATAGGTAAAATCAATATGGTTAGTAAAACACCTAATACTAACAAAGGCTTATTCTTTTTAAATTGATATGGAAAAATAGATAAAGGCACCATACGTAACATTGCTAAACGGGAAGCTTTATTCCCAAAATAGCGTCTAAAAAAGTATAACACACTAGGAATTGGTCTTGGTGCAAAAAAGTTAGAAGGCCTAAAAGCATCCCAACTTCCCATTTCACGTAAACCTCCAGTTCCTGCTTTTACATCGATACAAGATGCTATTGGATTGGATACACTTTTTATATCTTCTAAATACATGCGCATCCCAAACTCACCATCTCCCATGCGTTGTTTTTCAAATTGCCGATCAAACAATCCTACCGTTTCAAAAACACTTTTATAAAGCATAGCATTTCCGGTTGCAAATTGAGAGGCTATTGCAAAAAAGGATCTGTCTTTGGGTATTTGTTTTCCTTCCGGATAAAAAACACCTGCAGATACCTCAGCCTTAAAAAAATCCAAACACTTTAAATGACTAGAAATCCAATTAGGCGCTATACGCACATCATCTTCCGATAATGCGATTAAGGCCCCTTTCGCATTCTTAATAGCGGTATTTCTTGCCAACCAAAGTGCTTTCTCTTCTTGCCGAACTAGGTTAATATCCAGTGCATAATCGGTATAGAAATCCGGATGAAAAGGTTCGGATTGATCCACAACAATAACTTCAAAATTAGGGTAGTCTTGCTGCTCCAGATCTTTTAGCACCTCTTTTAAATAAGCATAACGATTTAGCGTAGGTATGACCACACTTACCTTTTGATTTTCTTTTATTAATGTCGATTCAAAAGCTCCCCAATCGCTATAAACAATAGGATTACTTCCTATAGAAACACGTTGTACCTGTCGCGTTTTTAACCAAGCTGTAATTTCTTTAAAAGGATTTTTAAAAGAAAAAAGACGAAGTACTAAAACATAAAAAACCCATGCTTTATTAAAATACTTACGTATAAAATGATAGTTCTCTTGTACAGACAGTTTTTCAAAAGAGGCATAGGTTGGTGCGGACCCTATATATCCTTTTTGTACTGCTTGCCAAGACAAGTCATAATCTTGCGCTAAAGCAGATGGATAAGTTGTATCTAAAGTTAACTGAGATGAAACGGATTCCGGTAAACTTTTTACAATAGGAAAAACAGAGGTATTCCCTTTTGTTAATAGTTGGAAATAATGGGTTGGTTGTAAATATTTTAAAAAGTAAAATAGCATATAAAGGAATAAAAGCAGTTTAATCTATAGTCTTTGGATGTATAATAATATTTTTTATCGATTGGTAAATTACTTCTTTATCAAAAGTTTTCACATACAAATCTCTAAAAAATTTACTAGCCAACCCTTTATTTTCCATATACTTTTCTAAATGTTTTATTAAATCGGAAACAGCATTGGGATTAAAGGTAAAACTATTAAGCGAAAATTGTTTTACATCAATAAAATCTAAGGCTCCGAATTTTTCAGACACAATAACAGGAGTTCCTAAAGCAATTGCTTCAATAAATACGAGACCAAAAGCTTCATGATAACTCGGTAATACTACCACGTCCATACTTTTATAAAAGGCAATCATTTCTGTTGTCGACAAGTTTCCTAAAAACACAACTTGGTTCTTTAACGCTAATTGATCTACCAAATGTTCTAACTGCTTTTTATACGAACCGTCACCTGCAATATACAATACTACAGATGTCTTATTTTTTAATTCATAAATGGCTTTTATAACGGTCTCATGATTTTTGTCGGAAACCAAACGACCAGGACAACCTATTTTAAAAACAGCTGTTTTTTTTAGCGCATGTACCGTTTTAGCACAAGGCGTATACTCATCAATATTAGTCCAAAAAGGAATCCTTCTAGTACATTTTACTGGCACTTTATAGACCGTATGCATTTCTTCTTGCAACCGTTTAGAGTTTGCTAACACCAAGCTTGCCATATTTAAATATATGGTCTTATTAACCACTTTAATGAAACTAGGTTTGGTATGTCCGTAAGCGGTATGAAACCATGCAATATTATCTTTTACGCCTAATAATCTACCTGCTAAAACAGCAGGATTAATATAACTGAAGTTAGAGATAAGAACATCTGGCTTTTCCTTTTTTATGAATTTATATATTTTAAAATACGTATTAAAATATCCTTCCTTTTTATCCCCATAAATACGAACGCCATTTTGCACAAAATAATCTGCTTGATGCTTTAAATAAAAATTGACAACCTCAAAACCATCCTGATGCATTTTTGCGGAAAGCTCCTGGAAAAAGTTGGAAAGCAAGCCTTTATTATAAGTATATAGGATTAAAATTTTCAATTTATTTTTCTTTAATTTTTGATTATAATTCTATATAGATTTTTAAAAATGTAAATAAACTTTTTCAAACATACTTTTATTATCCTTTTTTCTAATAAACATGGAAGACCTTTTTTTTGAAGTTCTTTTAAATCGTTAGACTCAAAAGTAACTAAAAAAAACACCTTTTTTTTTATCAAAGAAAATGGTGCTTTACATCAAAGAATCTTGGTCTCCTCTGTTTCAAAAAAACCAGATAATGTTAATTTCTCCTCCCATAATTTGCGGTTTTTCTCAAATAAAAGGATTAAATCTTCTGCATTTAATTTTTGATGAAAATCGAATAAAATAGCAGCTATATTGTCTCTATCTTTATAATCCACCCAAACTACATGTTCTTTCCAATCTATATTTTCACTTAATGGTAAATACCCATCCGTATGCACATATAAAGGAATTCTTCCCATCATAAGAGTTTCATAAAAACGAACAGAAAAATTACCAGCTCCTCGCACACATAAAACATATTGAGAAGCCAATATATTTTGATAAAACTCTTTACTTGTTTCGTCTATGGATGCTCCTTTCTCTATACCCGCGCGATACTTTTCTCTTTTAATAAAATTAGATATAACACCTTCATTAATCTCTAATTTATCTAACAAATAAGCTCGTAAAAAACTAGTTGATACAATTTTTTGTTTTTCTAAATGACTTAACCCTATTTGGGTTCTAATATTTCGGGCAAATTGCTTAAAAACCTCTTTAAAAGCATTAATTTTAGATGCATTTGCTTGTCCGCAAAAACCTACTACAGGATGCATTAAATAAGTGCTTTTAAGATAAATAGCCTCTAAATTATTCTTTGCTAAATAATCGTCCACAAAAGAAGGATATCCTTTATGCCCTTTTTGATTATTAGCAACATAACCGCCTTGCCTAAAAACTATTACATTTTTAAAAAAAGGCACTTGAATTCCAAAATCACCAGAATTTATAGACCAAACTACTTTGTTTTGCTTTTCGGCTTCTTCTATTAAAGCAATGGCAATGTTTAATTGTTTGGTTTGGGTATAATATCCCCACGACATTGGCAAGATCACTACTTGTGCCTTTGAAATAACATCAGTAAAAACAAAATCCACTTCACTTACGCCGTATAACGATTTACGTTGATCATCAGTAAAGCCATCTTTTTTTATAAATGCCTTCAACAAAGGAAACACCTCAGATCTATAAGCGCCATCATAATGACTAAATGGATAATATATTAGCATACATAAATGTTTAAAAAGAAGACTCTATTAATTTTACTTATACCCTATAGCAATTAAATGTGCTGTTTCTTGCGACGTATTTTCTACGCCTTTAGATTGTAACCTATTCATAATATTAGAAAAAATAGATTGTACCGTTTGAAATGGTCTTTTTAAACTATAACTTTTTAAACCTTGCACACGATATTTACCAGTCTTCACGCCATAATGCACATCTACTTTATCAAAATATTTTTCCAGTAAAGTTTGTAACTCTAATCGCGTATAATGCCTAACATGATCTGGATTCTTATCTGGTCCTTCATTTTTTATAAAATCGCCATTTGGCGTTGTAAAATATGCCCAACCTCCAGCTCCAATCACTTTAGCAATGTTTTTTATAAATATGTCATCTGCTTCTACATGCTCTATAACCTCAATACAAACAACCGCATCATAAGATGCATCTGGTAAAGTAGATTTTGTCATATCTTGAATCACAACATCTTTTATATTACTTCGATTTTTCTGAATCGTAGTTAGAATATCTTTGGTAAACCCTAAATTTAATTCCTCGCGAGTTCCTGCTTCTTGAGGGACATCCAACAAGGTGATTTCTGCAGGTAAATTAATGGTATATGGTGATTTGCGTCCGCCAACATCCAAAACAGAAGGTGTAGTTTCCCCATTCTTAAGGACTTTAAGTAGCCGCTTTATATCCTTGCGAACCGTAACTAAATGGGTGGTCATTATAGGAAAAGTAAACCAACGTAGGAATTCGTATTGTGTCATAATAATGTACAGATATGCTATTTGTATTCTAATGATGTTACAATAATAGATATTATGAATTAAAAAACGGTATTGTTTATGCAAAAGCTATACAGCAAAACAAAAAAGGAGGCTTTAACTTCTTAATTTTCACTATAAAAATGAACAAATGCTTCTTGTTGTTTTAGTAAACCAAACTCTTTATGCACTCTAGCAATAGCATTTTCTCTAATTTTTTGCTTTTCTGCTTCCGATAATTTTAATATTGCTTCTATTCTATTTGCTAAAAGTATTGGATTTCGTTTTGGCTCCACCCAACCTGTTTTGCCATTTAAGACATTCTCTGCCAGACCTTCTGCATTAGAAACCACACATAACAAGCCCAAAGCTTGCGCTTCTAAAACGGCATTACAAAATCCTTCTTGAATACTGTATTGCACATATATACTAGCTGCTTCTAGGTGTTTCTTTACTTCTGTTTGTGGTAATTTACCGGTAAACGTAATATGTTCTTTAAGCCCCAATTGATGTGCAGCAAAAACAAGGCGTTCTTTTTCACTTCCATCGCCTATAATGGTATAATGAAATGCAATTCCCAATTGTTTTAAAAGCGCTAAAGCTTCTAAGGTGTATACCAATCCTTTTTTCCAATGCAATCGTGCTACGGTTACTAACTCTAGCCTACTATTTTTTTCTATAGAATGATTAGGTGTGAAAAAGGAAATATCTATGGCTGGTGTAATGACTTGTATGGCATGGGAAGGAATGTTATACGATATAAGATCTTGCTTCATTTCTTGAGACAGCACATGATACCGAATATCTTTTTGAAACAACATAGTATAGCATCCCGGATGCTTTAAAGGCGACAAATACAAATCGTATCCTCTAAAGCTCACCGCCATTTTTGCTTCCATCGCAGCTGCAACATTTTCTCGCCCTACGGCTAACATACCAAATCCAAAATGCAACCAATCGACATCCGCACTAAGAAAAAACGAATTCAGAATTAACTGTTTTATATTTTTAAGAAAAGGAATACCATCCTTTTTATTTAATTGATACAGTTTTAAACTTCGCTTCGGATGGAAAAACACAGTCTTTATAATTGCTAAAAAACTATAGCCTATTTGTTTTAATTTCCCTTTACCAAAATCATTTCCGGCGACTACTTTGCAGCCAAAATGTGCATCTGCTTCGTTTAAATAATCTACAAACAAAACAACACGAAATCCATGCTCCTGCAAGCCTTTAATTTTATTTCTAAAAAAGGTTTCGGAATATCGAGGCACTGTAGATAATACAATACCAATCGCTGGTTTATCTAGGTTCTTTGCTTGCATAACTATAGGCTTTGGTATAATGCTAACATGCCTTTAACCATTTGCTTATCGCTATGTTTTTCTGCTATGGTTTGCAAAGCGTTCTGTTTTATTTTATTTTTTTCTAGGGCTGGTAAGCTATCTATCTTTAATATTTTTTGCGCTATGGCTTCTGCATTTCGTGCAGGAACTATAAATCCATTCTTGCCATCTCTAACGACTTCCTGCATACCTCCACAATCTGTAGTTAATACTATTGTTTTGTTCTGCATAGACTCTAGAACCACATTAGCAATTCCTTCTTTTACACTAGATAGTAGCAATACGTCAGAATTAAAAATGAACTCTTGCACTTTAGTGTATGGTTGTATATTTAAAAGCGTCACTTCCTCTTCTAAATTTAGATCATGAACCTGATAAGCCAATTCAATATCTTCTGTCCCTCCCACTATGGTATAATGAAAAGAGAAACCTTGGTCTTTTAACTTTTTACAAGCATCTAAAGCATAGGTATATCCTTTAATCCAATGCGGTCTTCCAATAGATATAATTTGAAAGACAGTATTTGATTCTGCCTGTTTATTCTTTGTTTGCACTTCTGCCAATCCACTATAGACTGTTGTAATTTTTTCTTTGGAAGCCCCATATTTTTCAGCCTCTAAACCTATTGCTTTGGATACCGCATGAAAGGCATTCACTTTTGGAAAGCACGCTCTATACATCGCTGCTAATTCTTGATCTGCAATTGGAGAATAATTAATATGTGCGCCACGTAAACTTAGCACGAGTTTTATTCCAAATTCTTGTACCCACATCCAATCGTTAAGTCCTTTTGCCCATTGCACATGAAAAACATCTGGTTTATGCCATAATACCGGATAGCATTTCACCTTATCTAATAGCATATTTTTAGATTGTGTTTTTAAAATACCATCTAGCTTTTGTTTCTCTTTGGACTTAAAGAAGAATAGCAAAAAACTATATTTTAATAGATGTAGAGCTTTTTGAATTCTTGTGTTTTTATAGGCAAATACAGCAACCGATTTCGGGTAAGACACTTTCTTTTTAAGAAAACCAAATAAGTATATTTCACAAGCTTCTGGAGACAAACCAATAATTAGTCTTTCTATAAAAGTAGTACTTGGGATATCTCCAGAATAAATAGCTATTTTTAATGCTTTTTTCAAAAAAGAATGGATTTAAAACCTAAAGTTAATAATCTTTTAGAGCTACAAAATATTTTCACTCCTTTTGTTGTACATCCTTTGGAAACTTATACTTAAAAAATAAGGATAATGTTAATAGCATGCTTACAGAATGCGCATAAAACACACCATCAGTGTCTTTAAATAGGGTATAAAACTCTTTCCGAATCGCGGAAGAAACAAATTGTTCGCCTTTAAAATCATGAAACAACCAATCCTGCAATGCGGCATCATTATGTTCTCCTGTAAACTGTAATTCCCAATTACGCTGTACATAAGGTACAGAAGCTGCTAAACGTTGTAGTTTATTTAGAATACGATAAGGAAGATTCCAAGGTGTTTTATTATAGGCATAATTATATAAATTAAAAGGGCGCTGTTCTTGCCAAGTTAACTTTGCTAATGCTGGCATACGGAGTTTTATATATTCTATTTGTATTTGTCTTCCTGCTAAATACTTTTCGGGAACACTACAAATAAAATCACACATTCGTGCATCGTAATACGGAAGCGTAATTGGTCTTTCCGATTGAAAAACAGACAAATTAATACTCGTCCAACGTGGCGCCCAATACAAGCTTTTAAATGCCCTTATTTGTGCATTGGCGCTATTGGGTATATGTATATCTACTAATAATTTGGTAATTCGCTTTTTAAAATACGTTATAAAATCGCCTGGAAAACCTTGGGTTTTCCATATGCGCTCTGCTAAAAGCAATCCGTCTTTTTTAACTATTTTTTTTAGTAGCATGGCTACTTGCTCCTCGGTGGAAGCATCCTCTGAAACGCCCATATCATCAAAAAGAACATCGCCCCAATGGCCTAAAGAAAATACATCGCCCATAGATGCATAGTCCTCTTTGAATGCCATTTGTCGCGGATGCGTAAATTCCGAATAACAATTATTTATTTCCGATAAGGGCTTAATAACATCCCATAAATAACCATTTGGAATTTTAAAATCTTGAAATGCAAAATCACATGTTGCTGCAATACGTTTGCTATACTTCGTTTCATCATGTCCTCCTGTAAAGGCATAACTATACGATTGTACAGGAATATTTAAATGATGTAATGCTACAGCTTGCGTTCTACTATCTAAGCCTCCAGATAAGGGTAAAATTACTTTTTTACCCGCGGTTTGTTCTTTAATAATAGTTTCAAACAAATCGGCAAATTCAGAAACTATTTGGATTAAAGGCCTTTCTTTTGGTGTATAATGCCATTTAAAATAAGACGTTTCAGAAAGTATTTTATTCGATTTTTCATCTAACACATAGTTCTTTCCCGGTTTTAAAACTTCTAATCCCTTATAGTACGTATCGGTATCTAAAAAAAACCCAGTAGCCACAAATACACAAATAGCTTCATAATCTAATGCTTGTGGCGTACCCACAAACTGCTGTTCTATTGGAATTATATCTGTAGTAATATTCATTTCACTTTACTGCTTTAAGAGTTTCAAATATAAGTCTTCATGCCGCTTAATAAAAGTCGCGATCGAAAAATGTTTTATACAATAACTACGCAAATTAACACCTAACTTTTGACGTTCTGTTTCGGGTAAATTATAGATGGTTTCTATTTTACTTGCTAGAGTTTTAACATCCGATAATGGGAAAAGTAAATCAGGGAAATCGGAAAGCACATAAGCAATACCTGGAATATTAGATCCCAAAACAGGAACTTGCATGGCCATTGCTTCTACCAAAGCCATTGGCATGCCTTCCTTTTTACTAGGTATTACATATACATCTGCTTGTGCAAATAAAGGTCTTACATCTAAATGTTTTCCTAAAAAAGAAACCTGTTTTTCTAATGCTAAATCTTTCACTAATACTTGCAGCTTCTTTACATAATCATTTCGCATATCCCCTACAATATCGAGATGAATAGGCAAATGTTTTATACTATGCATCGCATGCAAAAGAAATTCTATGTTTTTAACGGCCACCAAATTAGCTACCGTAATGATCTTAAAGTTAGTATTCTTTTTAGGGATGCCTAAACCTTCGGTATGATAATAAACCGTATCTAAGCCAAATGGAATAAGCGCTTGCCGCTTTTTCTTTGGAAAAAAAGCTTGCATTTGGGTATTCACAGTGATAATAAAAGTACTGAAATAACTTCTAATCTTCCAATGCTTATTTCCCCAAGTCATGGCTTTTTTAGTGTATATAAAAGGTATTCCTGCTAATTTACATGCCAATACTTCGGTCCAATCACTGCTATAATGCCAAGAATGCACAAGATCTACTTCTTGGGTTTTTAAAAAATTTTTAAATGGCTGTACACGTTGTATTAACGTATGGTATGGTCGTAATGCTGTTGTAAAGGGCATTATATGTATTGGCAAACCTAAAGCTGCTACTTCTTTAAAAAAAGGACCTCTATCATGATTACATACAATAGATACTTTAAAACGTTCTGGATCTAATTGGCTCGCCAAATCATAAACCACTTTACCACTTCCCGCGGTATCAAAATTAGGTATGGTATACAGTATGTGTAGTCTTTTGGGCATTTTTATTTCCTTTATTAACGTAAATATAAAGTATTGCTAAGCGTGTATCTGTTTTGGCTTAAACAAATACCTATTAATACGCACAAACTGCTTTCCTGACAGCAGATTACATGCGTAAAGTTTTAAAAGGCCATATCCTAAAACATAATTTTTAAAACTGATATATTTCTTTTCACGAAACAGGTTTAGGTTTCGATGTACCAGTTGTATATGTTCTTTGCTTTGGGAACGCTCAAAATAACGGACACACAAAAAATAATAACCAGAAACTAAAGACAATTGATGGGTATTTAAAGCATCTGTTTGTAATAATTTAGAAATAAAGATATAAACCGCATTACATACTGGAGGAACAAAGTTTTTCCGTTCCCGAATAGGATTTACGCGATAATAAAAATCAATAGGAGTATCTATAATACGATAACTAGTACTTTGCTGCAAAGCTCGAATAGCTAATTCTACATCTTGCAGTCTTTTTAATTCGGGATGGAACTGTCCTATCTTTCTAAAAAAAGAACGATCCCATAAAACACAAGACGTTTGCCATAAAAATTTTGCTGCTAGAAAATGATTTAAATAATTATCTCGAGGTGTCTTTTTAGTAATTTTTTCTCCTTTTTCATTCAAAATACCATAATTCATAAAAATAGCATAATCCGTAAATACCACTTGCCTATTCGCTACAAATGTATTTGTAATACTATCATCCGCATCTAAAAAAACCAAAGTATCACTTTTAGCCAAATCGGCACCAAGATTTCTACATACCGAAGCATTTGTTTTCTCCGTATTTAAAAGGAGTTGTACTCTATGGTTCTCGAGATTAGCACACCAAGATTTTACTTGTTTTTGTATTTCTACATCCGATGTATCATCTACAATAACCCAATCCCAGGCAGCAAGTGTTTGTTCTTGCAAACAGCGATATACTTGTTTTAACCCTTCTAAATCGTTATAATGTGGTGTTATGATACTTAAAGACATGTATGCTTATTTTTCAATAATTAAAATTAAACTAAACCTTGGTGAATAGCCCATTTTTGCCAAGCATATACATGCCATAAACCCCAAACGTCGACAGCACCTTGATCCTCAAAATAAGCATCTATACTTTTCTTTAAATAATTTAAATCTACATGCGCTGCACCATAAAATGGCCTTTCTAAAATAGTATGCACAAAATCGGTTTTCAGTTCATTATTCAACCAAGAAGGCATTGGTACAGAAAAGCCTTTCTTTTCCGTATTTACCATTTTCTCCGGAATAAAATCATATAAACTTATTTTTAATAATAATTTTGGACGATCATGACGAATGGTAAATCCGGAATCAATGCGGTTACTAAAAGCAATCATTTCTTTATCTAAAAAAGGCACACGAACTTCTAAACTATGCGCCATACTAGTTAGATCTACCTTTTTCAAAACACGTTGTAGGTGTCCGTAAAATTCATTTTTCTTTAAATACTGTAAAATCTCCGGTTTTTTATAGGAACCCTTATATGCATAAAGATTATAAACAGATGTCGTAAAATTGGTATTAGGCATAAATGCGTCAATACCACTAAAATGAACTTGTTTATTTAAAATCCAATCGGAAAAGCGTGAAAAAACCTGTAATCCCCAAGGTACTTTCTTTTTAAACCTTCTTAAAACTGGTAAAATAACTTTCCGAGACCAAAGCGGATAATCAAACCAATGTGCCTGTTGCAAGGAGGTTCTAAAACGAGGATATCCCCAAAACAGTTCATCGCCTCCATCACCAGATAGCATCACTGTAGCATTCTTTCTTGCCTTTTCACAAATCACATAGGTTGGTATAGAACTATAATCGCCAAATGGCTCTGGCATGGCTTTAAAGTGATCGTCAATAACCGCAAGTAAATCGGCTTCTTTTGCAGTAGCGGTAAGATGGTCTACCTTTAAACGAGAAGCATAAGCACTAGCGTCATCCCTTTCATCGTACTTTCCATGACCATCGATACCAAATGTAAATGCTTTTATTAATGGTTTTTCTTCTTTTGCAAATGCGGTAATTAAAGAACTATCATAACCTGAACTTAAAAAAGATCCTAAAGGCACATCCGATTGTATTTGGCTTTTAATCACATTTTGCATACAATTTTTAAATGCTGCTTTAGTAGCCATATCGGTATCTAACAATTCGCTAGACACTTCCCAAGTATAATAGTCTTCTTTTTTAATGATTTGTTTTTTTGTATAATCCCAAACCAACAATTCTCCGGGAGAAACCTGATAGATATTCTCAAAAACCGTATCTGGTGCATGCATATAACCAAGGCCAAAGAAACTTTTCATCGCCTCTGGGCGTAATGTTTTATTTACAAATACCGGATGTTTAAAAATCTGATTAAACTGCGAAGCAAAAACAATAGCATCCTTTCCTATTCCATAATACAAAGGTTTAATTCCAGAAAAATCTCGAAATAGCGTCAGTTGTTTTTCTAGAGTATCCCAAACAGCAATGGCAAACATACCATTTAGTTGTGCTGCCAATTCTCTTACTGGAATACGGTCTAGCAAATGACAAATAATCTCTGTATCTGATGAGGATCGCAAAGCAGAATTTGCGATACCATAACGCTCTTGTAAAGCTTTATAATTATATATTTCACCATTAAACACCAATGCATATCGTCCTGAAGGACTAAATATAGGTTGCTTTCCTGCTTCGGTAACATCTAAAATAGCCAAACGGTTAAAACCTAATTGACATATATCGCCCTTCCAAAGTCCTTGTTGGTCTGGCCCACGTTGCGTACTTAAATCTAATAGTGTTTTAAAAGTGTCTGCATCTAATAACGCATTTGAAATTTCTCCTAAAAATCCACACATAATTAATTACCTTCTTGAAATATAAATTCTTTTGTTTTTTTAGCTATTATGCGCCAATCATAATGTAGCGCTAGCTCGCGTTGTAAGCTACTTATTTTCCTTGAATAATTCTTATTTTCAACAAGTTCCTTTAGGTATAAAGCAGAACCTGAAATATCTGCAGTATCAAAAACAGGCAAACCACTTGTTTTTGGTATATAATCTCTTACAGCTCCTACGTCATTAACGACTAATGGGCAACCGCACGCCAAGGCTTCCAATATAGTATTAGATGCCGTGCAATCGGTTAACGATAATAAAACGGCACCAAAGGTTTGATAATAATGTAATAAATCGTCATCTGAAACGGCCTCTGTATGTATTTCTACTTGGGGTAAACCCTGATACAAAACGGCATATTCTGAGCGCATCACAACTAAAAATTCTATAGCTACTATTTTTTGCACGGCTTTTATAATCGCTATATTTCTTTGATGATCGCGATGAGAAACTCCTATAATTAAAACTTTATTCGCTCTTTTTATTTCGGGATTAAAAGTAAAATAGTCTAAATGAATGCCATGAGGAATAAAACGTATTTCGGCATTGGTATATTTTTCAAAAAAGGGTATTTGATTACTTCCCATCACTATAATCTTATCTAAAGTCCCAAGTACTTTTTTCCTAGTATAGCCCATCCGTTTTTCTAATTCGGCTGGAGGATGATGAAAAGTGGCTACTATTTTGGAAGGCTTTATATTAAAAGGAAATCGTTTTAAATACTGTAAATAATAAAAATCCATATCCCCATACAATACATGCACCGTTTTTGCTTTAAAAATTTGCTTAAGTATGCGCCATTCTTTGGCGACTGTTTCTCCCTTATAATTTTTTAACTGGGTGCGTTTTCCAAAAAAATGAGCTATTCGATACGGCATAAAAAAACCTTTTACGAGAACCTTTGGAAAGTGTAACAAATCTAAGAGACATTCATAGCCAGAATACTTACCATGTCTGGCCCATTCTTTCGTTAATACATAATGTCGATCTTTCATGAATCTTAAAAAGTAAATAAATCCTGAAAACGGATTCTAATCGTAAATATAAAATAATCAATCAAAACACATAATTTATTAGGTAAGAAATACCATTTTACAATTTTTATTTTAGATTAGCACTTCTTACATCATTACTTAATAATTTAAAATGCTATTTAACTCTATTGATTTTGCAATTTTCTTACCAGTAGTCTTTTTACTCTATTGGTTTGTAACCAATAAAAGTTTAAAACTTCAAAATGCATTTTTAGTCGTTGTTAGTTATATTTTTTATGGCTGGTGGGATTGGCGTTTTTTATCGCTTATTGCTTTTAGCACGCTGTTAGATTATGTAATAGGAAGACTTTTAGCTTCTGAAAACAAAGTTAAAAAACGTAAAGTATTACTAGGCATAAGTATCGCTGTAAACTTAGGCTTTCTAGGATTTTTTAAATATTACAACTTCTTTTTAGATAATTTTATAGAAGCATTCTCTTGGTTTGGCACACCTATTTCTGTGCGCGCTTTAAGTATTGTACTCCCCGTAGGTATAAGCTTTTATACCTTTCAAACACTAAGTTATAGCATCGATGTATATCGTAAAAAATTAGAACCTACTAAAGACATCATAGCATTTGCCGCATTTGTTAGCTTTTTTCCGCAACTAGTAGCAGGGCCAATAGAACGCGCTACCAATCTACTGCCACAATTTTATAAAAAAAGAAGCTTTAATTATTCCTTAGCGGTTGATGGACTTCGTCAAATACTTTGGGGTTTATTTAAAAAAATGGTAATTGCCGATAATTGTGCTGTTTTTGTAAATACTATTTTTGATAACAGTCAGGATTATTCCGCAAGTACTTTAGTATTAGGCGCTGTATTCTTTGCCTTCCAAATCTATGGTGATTTTTCTGGTTATTCTGATATTGCCATTGGTACTTCTAGATTGTTTGGTTTTAACTTAAAGCAAAACTTTGCTTTTCCCTATTTCTCTAGAGATATTGCCGAGTTTTGGAGACGTTGGCATATTTCGCTATCTACTTGGTTTCGCGATTATCTATATATACCTTTAGGAGGTTCTCGAGGATCTAAAGCGCAACAAATACGCAATGTTTTTATCATTTTTATTGTCAGTGGTTTTTGGCATGGTGCTAACTGGACCTTTATTGTTTGGGGAGCTTTAAACGCATTATACTTTATGCCTTTATTACTTACCAATAATAATAGAAACCATATAGAGGTGGTAGCCATAAAATCTAGATTCCCATCGATAAAAGAAAGTGTCCAGATACTCGTCACCTTTATCCTAACAACATTAGCATGGATCTTTTTTAGAGCAGAAAACATAAACCATGCGCTGCAATATATTAAAGACATTTTCGACTTAAGTATTTTTTCTATACCGCAAATAAGACCTACCGATTTATTTGTGCTTCTTTCCTTCTTTCTTAGTATAGAATGGTTGGGACGACGTAACCAGTATGCATTAGAAACTTTTGGTTTACAATGGAATCGATCGATACGAATACTATTTTATTATGTTTTAGTAATCCTCATTTTTTGGTTTAGCAGAAACGATCAAACCTTTATTTATTTTCAATTTTAAGGATGAAGTTATTTCTAAAAAAAACCACCACTTTCCTAATACTCGTAGGTATTTCTATATTAAGTGTTAGCATCCTTTTAAATATATACCTTAACAAAAAGGCCCATTTCTCTTTAGATAAAAATATAACGAGTGTAGTTTTTGGCCATTCACAACCACAAACAGCTTTTAATGATTCGTTAATTGCTAACTTTAAAAATATAGCCGAACCTGGAGAACCTTACTTGTTTACTTATATTAAAGCAAAACAAATTCTAAAAAACAATCCGCAAATTAAAAAAGTATTTATTGAATATTCTAACGTGGATATCTCCTTGGTTAAAGATAATGACATTTGGAGTGATAAACATATAAATTTACGCTACCCCATTTTTTCTGAATTAATGGATTGGCAGGAAAGAAACTTATTATTCCATAAAAATCCAAAGGCCGTTATTCAAGTACTATCAAAAACATTAAAAAGACAATTCTCTAGAATAGTAAAAAACAATTATAATTATTTACCTGCCATGGGTGGCTATAATCATCTGGATGAAAGCAAATTAGATTCTATTTTAAAAGGAAATATAAAAAAAAACAATGCAAATTATTATTTACCTTCAAAATACAACCTACTGTATTTAGACAAAATTTTATCTCTGTGTAAGGATAAACACCTCGCCGTTTATTTAATTAAAAGCCCTATGTATACGGATTCCTATTATCTAGATAATGATAATTTATTATATAAAATAAAAAATGAAAAATATAGTGATATAGAATTTTTAGATTTCACCAAATTCCCTTTATCAAATAAGGAATTTAGAGATCTAAACCACCTAAACCATAAAGGAGCAAAAAAATTCTCATTATGGTTTAATAAACTACTAAAAGATGGATTGCTTAAAAAACAAGATAAACAGGAAATAATTAACAAGAGTTTTTAGAGTTTACACAAAAAACTAAAAATCCTATAGTACTGGATTATATTGTTCAATTTTCCGCAAGCAATTTATTGGAATCCGAAAAATATCTAAATTAAAATCCAAAAGACTTCTAATAAAATGTATTAAATTCTAAACAAGAAAAACCTATCAAGAAGCTTTTCTTACTTTGCTAAATACACTTTAGTATCCGTTTTCATTTTAATGTCATTAAGAAGTTTTAAAGAGAATAAATCATTCTCATTTATATGATGCGAATCTTTTAACCACAGTTCATACTTTTTATCCCATAAGGCACCACCAAAAGTATAATCTAAATAAAACACATTTAAATTGCTTTTTGAAGAAGCTTCAAATATAGATTTTATGTTATGTATATCATTCTGGGCCTTGCTATACTCTTCATCTTCTGGTGCCGTAAACAAAATTAAAGTCACTTGATTTTCTACACACATATCAACAATAGCGTTATAATCCTTTAACAGCTTTTTATCAACCCCTGCAAGATGGTTTGGAAATAAAATTTCCATATCTTTTAAATTAAATGTATAATTTTTTATTAGTGGTGATTTAGGTTTAAATTTATTAGCATAGGATGTTCCTTTTTGATTCTGACTAGCAGATAACTTTAAACTTAAGCTAAAAGCTCTTCTAATTCCCGATGATAAGTCACCTGAATACTCAAAATAGTGTTTCCATAGTTTTGGGTCATTTACAAACAAATCACCAGCGATATTATGTAAATGGGTTCTTTCTTTATTAAATGTAAACCAAGAAACTTCTAATAAAATGAGTTGAGGCAATTTTGAGCAATTATTAAGATAGGATTCCAACGTCAATTTTGAAATCGAAATATTAGCCGACGAATAACCTAAAACAGCTACCTTATGTTGGTTATTCTCCTCGAAGGCTGTCTTATCGATTGCTGATAGTAGTTTACTATTTCCTAATGCAACAATATTAGCATCTTTTTCATAAAAGGCAGAATCAAATTCGTCGAAGTAATAATAAGATGAAGATCTAAATTGATGTTTCTGTTTTGCTAAAACAAGTAAAAGCAACACCAAAAGAAACAAAGGTATTAAGAATAATATTATTTTAGAAATATAGCTTTTCATTCGGTATGTATTCAATCATTAATTGCAGGAAAAAATAAAAGAATTAGTTTATGGAGTTATAAATTTCCTGAAGTTTTGTGACCAAAACTTTATTATCATAATTATGCACCACAAAATCACGTCCTGTTTCACCCATTTGTTTTCTAAAATCGATATCTAATATTAATTTCTCAATCACGGTAGCAAAGCCGTCTACGTCTCCTTCTTCTACAACAAAACCACTTTTATTTGGTAATAAGCCATAAGGCATCCCTCCAACATTAGAAACCACCACAGGCAATTCCATTGCTTGCGCTTCTTGTATCACTAAGCCTTGTGTTTCTGCTCTACCTGTTTCGGGATCTACTCGTCCTGGCAATAAAAAAACATCCGCTTGTTCCAAATGCTTTTTAACAATACCTTGTACTTGGCTGCCGTATAACAACACAAAATCTTGTAAATGCAAATCTTGTATGTTCTTTTTAAGCTCTTTTTTCAATAGACCATCTCCTATAAGATGTAAACGCACTTTTGCATACCCCAAATCATGTAGTTTTCTCACCATAGCAATAGCTAAATCTGGCCCTTTCAATAACATCAACTTCCCACAAAAAACAATATCAAAATAGCCGTTTTCCGTTTTTGCTTTTGTTCTTTTAAAAAAGGAAGTATCTAAACCAACAGGAAGTATATGAAAAGGCACCTTGTTCCTATTTATTTGTTGCAATAGACCTTCAAGGTATGGTGTATTCACGGTAAACGCATGTGCTTTTTCGAATAGATAACGATATTCTTTTTTGTAATCTAAAAGTTTATTTGGAAACAAATCATAGCCATGAAATGTGGTGATGAGCTTTACCGAATCTGGAATAATCTCTTTCGCTTTTACATAAGCAAGTCGGTTACCAACCATACCAAAATGGGCATGAATTAAATCGGTTTTATTATTTACTAAAAACCATTGGGCTTCAAAAAACAACTTTAGTGTATAGGCGTCTTTGCCATATTTAAAAACATTTAATGCCTTAAAAAACAAAGCCCATTTAATAGATTTAAAATTTTGAAGGCTCCAGGTAGCAAAAGCTGTAAAACGTGCCACTTTAGAAGTCGGTGGTTTCACAAAATAAGTAACGGTATTCAGCAAATCATGACGTGTAAAACTATCGTGTATTATCGATAGATCGACTTGATGATATGCATACAGACTAATTTTAAAACCTGCATCCAACAAACTATTTATCTGGTTCACAATAAAGGTTTCGGATACGGTTGGAAAATAGTTTACCACTATTGCGATATGTTTTGGTACGTCTTTCAAAACCATTAGACTTTGGTTAGCGGTTTAGATGCAATCTTATTGTACCAAGAAAACAAAGTTTCGTGATTTTTTTTATAAACACGATATTGAAACAACCGATACTTAAAATGGGTAAAATAACGAGAGGCCACCGCTTTTTGTTCCAAAGTACCAAATACTAAAGCGCCTACTTTTTTAATAGGTAAAATAGGAAATCCTTTAAATGCTTTTTTACGAAACGTTTTTGCTGTTTGCTGTTGGTCTTGTAATACATCTAAGTAGGGCCATAAAACAAAATTAGAATGTGCCATCGCTTTTCGAATACGTTTTACATATCCTAAATCCATACGTCCATCCGTCATATAATGTTTAAAATACAAGCGTTCATCAAACCACATTTTATAACCTAGTAAACGTAGAGCATAACAATACTCGGTATCGCCACCAGAGCTAAGTGTATTACCTACTCGGTCACTTAATAAATGGGTAAAACCTAGTTCTTGTAACTGCAACCAATGAACTTTACGCAACACCATACCTGCGCCATAAACACAACCTTTTTTGGTAGTAATATCACCACTTTTTTTGCCTTGTCTAGACACAGCAAAATAACGTGCTTGTTGGTCAAACCAAATTGGTTTTTCACTTTCAAAAGCAGCTTCACACCAACCACCTAAGGCCCCAATATTTGGATGTGCTTCCATAATAGTATATGCCGTTTGCACATAGGTTTCACATAACCAATTATCATCATCACACCATAAAAAAGTATCATAAGTAGCCGCTCGCATTCCTGCTTCTCTAGCATGAGAAAGTCCGGGTTGCGGTTCGTCTATAATTCTAAATACGGTAGATACACCATAAGATTGCCATAAAGCATCTGCTACTTTCTTTGTAGCATCTGTAGAGTTATTATTTACAAGTATGACTTCCCAAGCAAGTGCATTATCGACCTGCTGCTTTGCTAAATACGCTAAAGTTTCTGGTAATAGCTTTACACTATTATAGCAACATACAATAACACTAATTCCTTTCATGTTTTAAATAAATTGGTTCATCAATTAAAGATTTAAAAGCGTAGCACTACATTTCTCATAAGCTTCTTCTGCTCTAGTTAACAAATGCCTAGGCACTTCTATATTAGAGTAACTACTAGTAGCCTTTAAAACACCAGATTTTATATTCTCTAATGGATCACCAGCCCCCATTACTCCAGTATCTTTAAAAGTACTATATGTTGTTTTTAAAGGTGCTTTTAAATCTAGCCAAAGGGTTATTTTATGTAAAGTATCTTCTGGTTTTTCTACAAGATCATTAGATGGAATAAACAGAGCGCTTTGGCCTACTCTTTGCGATAATTGTTCCATTTGGCGCAATCTATTGCAGTAATAATTGGTAACTTTTTCAGCATCTTTATACCAAGTTACACCTGTTTTGTTCCCCATATTGATAATACTTTTTATTGTACTTTCCGGTTCTCTTAATAAAAATAACATTTTGGGTTTTACCTTATGAATAACAGCATCCGATATCGTAGAATTATGTAATATTTTATCGAATAAATATTTATTTCTAAGCGAACACTTTAAGTCTTTAACCAATTCAATTTGCATGTTAATAAGTGATACGTTGTCTTTGTACGACATATGAAGCTCCTTATACCCACGAACCTCTGGGTTATTCCCTAGAATATGACTTAAAACCGTAGATCGACTTCGCATATGACTTACCACAAATAGGTACTTCTTTTTACAAAAAAGTATTTCTGGATTGGCTGCTAATAAAGCTATTTTTCGGGCTTTGGTTGGTATGGACATTGGGTATTCTTTTTTGTAATACATTTTGGCTAAACTTAATATTTTACAAAAATATGTCAACCCTTAAAAAAAACATACCCTTTTCCTGTTAAACGAAAAACAATATAACCAATACAACTTTTAAAAGCACCCCAATAATCACGAAATAACAATTGTTTTTTTACTAATTCTTTAAACAAAAGTAAAAATACAGAATCATTTTCTTTTTGTGAAATTGCCCATTTAATATAGCGTTTATATCGATACAAGATAAACTGCTGTATTCTGTTTAAATCAATATCATTAATGTTTTTTATCAAAATTAAGTGCTTATCTCTAGCTGCAAAATCAGAAGCTATCTCAACTGGATTAAGCTTTATCACCTCTTTAGAAAATGAATTTGGGTGTATTCTATAATATATCAAAACATCGTTTAATAAAACTAATTTAGGACTTGCGTATAGCATTCTCAGATTAAAGTCCCAATCATCAATATTTCCAATCTGTTCATCAAATAAATATTCTTGTTCCTCTAAGAATCTACGATTCCATAAGGGACCACAAACATGAAAACTGATTTTTAAGGTAAAATAATCTTCTATTAATTTTTGCGAAAATATTTGATTTAACTCTATTAGTGCCCCTGTTGTTAGATTGATTTTTTGTGTTTTACCGATTACAACATCTATTTCATTACTAAAACCTGCTAACCACAATTCAAAAGCATTTGATTTCAATAAATCATCACTATCAAAAAAATTAATGTAATGTCCTTTGCTCTTTTCAAAACCATAATTCCTGCAACTGCAAGGTCCTTTTTGTCTATCGATTGGTCTGGTATAATACTGAAATCTATGGTCCATTTCTACAAAACACCCCATTACTTCAGCTGTGTTATCCGAACTACAATCATCTACGACTATACATTCCCAATTAGTATAAGTTTGAGCTATTATAGAATCTAATGTTTCCCCTATAATATGTGCACGATTAAAGGTAGGAATTATGATACTAATTAAAGGGTTCATTGTATTATATATGTTATTTTTTTTTAAAATAATTTAGAATTATTTTTATCTTTCTCTTTAGAATAATGACAGAGGATGATTCATTCTTTAGTTGTTTTAGAAAAAAATCACGATTAATTAATATAACTTGTGGGTAATCTTTTTTTATTTGATTGTATAAAATATCCTTCACCTTTTGAATATATATAGTATCTCTTAAATTATATTTTTGATACAAATGTTCATTAATTAAATTCCAACTATCGATTCTTTTTTGAGCTTTCTTACTGTTATTAACTAAACTTGTATTATCAGATATCTGTTTTCTATAATACACAGATCCTTCCTTATTAAATATAATTTTTTCACAGTTCAATAAAACTCTACAAAAAAATTCTCCATCTTGATTAATTACTAGCGACTCGTCCCAAAGCCCTGAAAGTGATATAATTTTTCTTTTAAGCAAATAAACATGTTGTGGAAAAAAACCTCCATTCTTAGAAAAATCATTAAACAATTCTAGTGCCTCATTATAATTATTATAATAAGGTTCATCTTCCTTTATATCTATCTTTTCTTTAAATTCAAACGTGCCCCAACGACAGGTAACAATACTACATTCATTATCTAAATACAAATTTGGAACTTGACTTTTAATTTTATTTTCAGAAATTAAATCATCACTATCTAACCAATTCACATACTCTCCTTTACTAACTTCAAACCCATAATTTCTAGCACCATTTCCTCCTGGTAAATGTGTATCTGGGCGTTTATGGTATTGAAAACGCCTATCTTTTGCAACATAGCTTTTAAGTAAAACTTCTGTACCATCTGTACTCCCATCATCTACCACAATACACTCCCAGTTTAGATACGTTTGTGCTAATACACTATCCAACGTTTCTCCAATCAAATGGGCACGATTAAAAGTGGGAATAATAATAGAAACAAGGGGTTCTGCTGACATGGTAAATATTTACGCTACCAATATACAAAGTCAGAAGAAAACGAAGGCTAAAAAGAAAAAAAAGTAGTGCAAATTCTAAAAAAACCCATGGTAGGCAATAGGTCATTAAAGTATAGAAAAAGGAAGCAAAGGCAAGGGAAGTAAAAGAAGAATAAAAAAAAATAGAATTAAGCAACCTCTGTTGCTATTTTAACCTTATTAATCATATTAAAAACATCAGAAAAAGGCAAACCCATATACACACAAAACTCACGTATAGTTAACGCTTGATGTTTGTCTTTGCCATGTACATCTTTTATAGTACGCACCAAAGTTTGAGCTGTAGTTAAAGACTTACCTAATAGGATAGCCACTTCTTTCGGATATATACATATTTGCTTCATTCCTTCTTGGGATCGTTGTGGGTATATTCTTCATTATTTGTGGAATTTTCATTGAATCACATAGTACTAAGCTAAAAAATAATTCGGTTAAAAAAAAGAGAATATTTAAAAAAACCCATGCCAAACACTAATAACAAACAACTTAACACAAATGCTATGCCTGTTTTTAGAATTATCCTACTACAAATAGTCAACAACGAGATGACCCATAGATAATCCGTAGATATTCCGTAGATACGCCGTAGATAGTCCGTGTAAACTAGTCCCCATAATACAACACACCAAAAACATAAAAAAGCATCAAAACCAACAAAAAACACACAAACAAGCTGTGCACAAGAATAAAGTACGAAGACACACAAAAAACGAGCAAACCACTCAAAACCGAAACACACATCTTAAACACCCACTACATTAGCTAACAGAAAGTTACAACAGCGCTTATTATTGATTTTTTAAGCAGGAGCTCATGTTTAAGTGCACCTTTAATAAACGGCTAGGTAACGATTAATAATGTATAACCAGTATGCACTAAAAAGTAGAAAGCATACATAAATTGTAACAAAATGGCGAAGTACAAAAGTTTATTTAAAATAGAAGGAACATTAGATGATGTAAACTTCTACAAAACAGAAGATGGGTATCGTGTACGCACCAAAGGTGGTGTAAGTAAATCACGCATACAAAAAGATCCTGCGTTTCAGAGAACGCGAGAAAACAACAGCGAGTTTGGTGCTAGTGCAACCAGTGGTAAAATACTGCGTCGTGCTATTATTGACATGCTAGCAAATGCTAAAGATAGCAAACTGGCTTCCCGCGTAACACAAGTAATGACGCAGATTAAAAATTTTGACCTTACCTCTGTTAGAGGAAAACGTAATGTGGCAGTGGGTATAGCAACACCAGATGGTAAAATACCATTAAGAGGATTTAATTTTAATAGAAAATCCAGTCTTTCCGAAGTATTATTGTCCGATTACATACTAGATACCGCTACGGGAGAGGTAGTTATCAATAATTTTATTCCCATGCAAAGGCTTGCAGTACCAGAAGGTGCTACACATGTAGAATTTACAGCTGGTTTTTTAAACCTAGATTTTGCGACAGAAGTAAAAGATTTTCAAACAAGTAATGTAGAAAATCTGCCTATTAATAGTACAGTATCTACAATTACCTTAACACCTGCAGCTCCCGCAACAGGTACAGGACAAAGTTTTTACTTGTTAAAAGTCGCTTTCTATCAAGAAATTAATAACATACAATATCCGTTAAAAAACGGCACTTTTAATGCATTGCAAATATTAGAAGTATTGTAAAGGAGATTTCTGTAGCATGAATTAAACGAGCATCTAGGCCTAGGTGTTCGTTTGTGCTATTATTTAATGGGTAGGGATTTTAATAGCACATTCTAAAATACCTTGCAAAGCAACTATATGGCGTTCCATACTAAAATGTGCTAAAATATGCTGTTTGCCAGAAGCTCCCATTTTTTCAGCATATTCTTTATCTTCTAGCAGTTGCAACATATTATTAGCCATTGCGCTAACATCATGTTCTTCACATAACAATCCGGTTTCGCCATCTACAATGACATCCGGAATCCCTGCATGGTATGTAGATATAACTGATAATCCTGAAACACTTGCTTCTAAAACAGCCAAAGGCGTCCCTTCCATATCTCCATTAGCAGCTGTTATAGAATGCTGTACAAAAGCTAAAGATTCAGTTAATAAGCTTCTATAAACTTCAGGTGCAACGATACCTAAAAACTGTACTTGATTTTCAAGCTGATAATATCTCACTAAATTCTGACACATATTTAGCAACATCCCATCTCCTGCTAATAACAACTTAGCATCTGGATGTTTATTAACGACTTCTTTAAAAGCCATAAGAGTATAATAGGGCGCTTTTTTATCGGTAAAACGACCAATACCTATAAATTGTTTTTTGGTGTACGTTGGTTGCACCGTTTCAAATTCTGGTTGTGGGCCATACACATTATACACCAGTTTTTCTTTAGGACAACCTATAGCTAACAACATCTGCTCCATCTTTCTAGAAACAGCAACGACTTTTGTCGCTAAACTAAAAACTTCTTTATAATCGTTACATGCTTTTATTACCTTATGTACACTGGCATCATAGCCATGAAAATGCACTACTACAGGCAAACCACTCGCTTTTAAAATGGATAATAAGGCATACGCATGCGTACCATACTCCACCAAAATAGCATCTACAGCATTATTTTTTAAAGAAGTAAGTACAGATTGTTCTTTTATATAAGAAAAGGAATACTTTTTTAATTTACGAATAATACGAAATCGTAATAATGCTAATTTGGAAACTATAGAAGAGACACCTTCTAATTGCATAGATCCTTTATTACCGTAATAATAAAACACATTACCCTTAAGATACTTTTTATGTGCCTGAATAAAGGTTTCAGAATATGGATTTTGATTGGGTGAAAAAATGGCAATGTTCATAAATTATTTTTTTACAATTCCATATAATCCAGTTATCATCTGCCCTTCTTTAAAAACAACTCTTTCTGGTTTATCAAGCTGAATTAAATATTTTATTACAGGCTTTAAAACATGAGATAGAAGCTTTCTTTTTTGTGAGGCCATAGGGCTACGTCTTACCCAAAGCCCTAACATTTGGGCCATAGCTGCATGCCAACCTCCTGTTGCTTTTAACGTAATATCCGTAAAGCCACTATTTTTTAAATGACGTGTTAATGAAAATGGTGTGTAACGATACTCGTCATGAGGTACTTCATGTAAATTCCATAAAAATGGCACCGTAAAAAAGAAAACACCTCCTGGTTTTAAAACGCGAAATACTTCTTTTAATACAACCTCTGGTTCTGGGCAATGCTCTAATACTTCGGTTCCAAACGCACAATCAAAACTAGCATCTTCAAATGGCATGGTGATACCATCCCAAGTGAAATCTGGTTTTACATTTTCATCATATTGCAAAGCAGACTCAATGTCTAAACCGGTATAGTTTTGAATTTTTGAATTCTCTAAAACATATTGTTTATAAGGCATCTTACCACAGCCTATATCTAATAAGTCACCTTTAAAAAATTCGAGACTTACTGCTATAGAATTAAAAATGGACCTTCTAATGGTAAAAATATCCATTGTATCAATTTTAAGCTTTATTTCTACAAAATTACTGAACATCACTTAAATAGTTTAAAAATTATTTTTGAAAAAATAGATACTTTTTTTTTAGTAGTAGGTTTTTCAAAATTAAATAGGAACCCTGGTTTATGTTTTTCTAAGGTCTGTTTATATAATTCCAGATGTGGTTGTAATAAACGATCGGTATCATTTGCAATCAAATTAATAGTTGCATTCGTGTAATGAATAAAAACGACTGGAAAATTACTATTGATTAAAACAGCATTATCTACAAGCGTTCGTTTACATTCTATCCTATTCCAATTAGAAATATTACACCCTTTATGCGCTATTATTTCCACTTGCGTTGAAAAATAAATAGGCATTAAATTCAAATAAGCTTGATCTACATAAAAACCTTCGGCCTTTTCCATTTTATAACTACAAACACTTAACCACCAATCTAAAATATTAATTGCATTTTTATTACATCCAAAAAAACCAGCATTAAAAAGACCTCCTGTAAATAAAGAATTAAAATTAGAAGCGTCTAAAAAAGGATCTTTAGAGCGCCAATGTGGAGTAATTAAAACATCTTTGCTATTAAGAGCATCAAAAAGAAAAAATGGATCACTATAAAAATATAGATCTGGATCTAAAAAAAGAACCTTTTCAAACTCCTTCTTAGTTAATAAATATTTTAAAAACAAAGGCTTTAAAGCCCATCTTAAATTACTTTCTAAATCTACTTCGTATTTATTAATTAATTGGTAATCTAAACTTAATGCGTCTCTA
The DNA here is from genome assembly GCF_053601555.1 of Lacinutrix sp. MEBiC02595. Lineage (NCBI taxonomy): Bacteria > Pseudomonadati > Bacteroidota > Flavobacteriia > Flavobacteriales > Flavobacteriaceae > Lacinutrix > Lacinutrix sp. MEBiC02595. Next base: position 107,137 of record NZ_JBSHNU010000124.1, read on the forward strand.
ACTTCACCCAACTTAATAACTTCAATATTTCGGTAGGGTAATATTTCATGTACATCATCTACAACTAAAACTTTAAAATTAAATTCTACTAAAAATTCTGATAAAGAGTCATAGATCGCTTTTGCATAAAAAAAATAGTTAGATGTAATGATAGTACAAAATGTTTGGTTACTATTCATAAATATTATGTTTCGTTTTTTATTAAAAGGCTCTAAATTGTGAAATCAAAAAAAATATTCAATTAAAAATGGAGCAACATAAAGATAGTTATCTATAGCCTAATTTTGTTTTAAGCAATTGTTTAAAAGATTTAATAACATATTTAATATCAATAATATTACTTTTAAAATAAAGTTTAATAAGGTTTTTTAAATCATTTAAATTTATATTTTTTAAATTATTTAAATAATTATTGATTGCATTTTTTGTTTCAAACTCAAACTTATTCTTTTGTAAAACATTAGTATAATGTAAAATTTCAATCCTGTTAAAGATAATACGATTTCCTTTGTGTTGTTGCGTAACTCCTTCGCCATGCCTTCTATATGTGCACATAACTTGATTTAAAAATTTTATTTTTTTATTACCTAAAATTAATGGATAAAGAGTTATATCACCGCTTGCTGCTTTAGAAAACCATGTAGGCAAAGTAACATTATCATTTCTAAATACCACACTAGCAGTTGCCATAAATGGTCCATTTAACAAGTCTGCCATATTATAATCGTATTTAGTAATTAACATGTTATTCCAGCTAAATTGGCTATTAAACTCTATATTTTGCGCTGCAGTACTATTATCCCATTTTATTTTAGCTTCATGAAAACATATTCCATAATCGGGATTAGCTTCCAAAAAATCAACTTGCTTCTGTAATTTTAAAGGATCTGTCCAATAGTCATCACCATCCAAAAGAGCAATATATTTCCCTTTACAATTATTTAAAATATTGGTAAAATTATATAATCGCCCTTTTAATTCTCTGTTTTTATAATAATTATCACCAACCTCTCGCTTTAAAAGGTTAAATGTTACTTTACTATTTGTATTTTTTTTTATTACTTTTTTTATAACATCTAATGAGTTATCTGTAGAAAAATCATCTCCAATAACTACTTCAAATGCAAAATTAGTTTGTTGTTTAATTATACTCTGCATAGCTTCTTCGATATACAAACCATGATTGTAACATTGTAATCTAACACTAAGCATCATAGCCAAAAAGTTTTAAAGATGATCCAGCTATAGTATTAAATTCTTTAATTTCTAAAGCTGTTAATTTTTCTCTGTAAATACCAACATTATTTTTATCTAAGGGTTTTAATGTTTTTAATTTCCAGGCTAACGTTTCTTTAGGTTCTATTTGTTTTAAAGCATTTTCTTTATAGAATTCTAACATTTTATCTTCATAACTTAAATTAAATTTATCTAATATTTTAGAAAGCACCCCTTCTGGATTTTCTAATAAATCTTCATATCTAACCACTATATAATTTAGATTTTCTTTATAGAAACTATTTATATTTAGGTTGTTTGTTTGCCATTGTTGAGCTATTTCAGCAATAGAAAAAGGTAGATTAGGCTTATATTTATACGTATTAGAAATTTTATTAATCTCTCTATACGAGTGAACTATATCCCGACCATCTCTAATTAAATGAATTGCAAAACTATTCGGTATTATAGCATCTAATTCTTGAAGGTGATGTATATAATAATTGTTTTTATCTCCTATAAATAATGGATTCTTTCCTTCAAGACTAGCATAACTTCGGTAAACACATTGCGCCAATGCTGCGTAATTTACTGGTTGCTCTTCTTCTATACTGTTAATTATTGTTTGACTACTTACGTTCCATGTTTCAAACTTTTTGGATTGTTGTACATCTTGAACAAACGCATTAATATCTATCGCGTTTAAATTAGTAGCATTCCACGATTTATATTTAGGTTCTAGCCATAATAAAAAACCACATTCTGGAGGAACTGTTATTTGCGAATGACTATTTAGTATTAATCGCAATAAACTTGTACCCGATCTCGGATTTCCCAAAATATAAAATTGCTGAACTTTCATATATTACTTCCTATAATATTAACAATGCGTAGTACATCTTTTTCATTTAGACCAACATACAAAGGCAAACATAAAACACGTTTACTTATAGATTCAGATATTGGCATAGATTGCCCTTTTACGTACTCTAATGTATTTAAGGAAGGATAAAAATAACGTCTAGGTATTATTGATTTTTCTGCTAAAGCTTGTTTTACTTGTAACAATTGCTTTTCATCATTAAAAATCACGGGATAATAGCTATAGTTCCATGTGGTATATTTTCTAATTTTAAGTAATTGTATGTTCTTGTTTTCAAAAGCTCTATTATAAGCAGCTACTACCTGTTTACGCTCATGTAATATTACATCCATTTTTGGCAAAACAGCCAAGCCCATTGCTGCCTGTGGTTCACTCATTTTTGCATTAATCCCCAAACCATTAAAAATATCTGGACCATCATGCCCAAAATTATGATGTAAAAACATGCTTTTATAATAATTTTCTTTACAAAACAACGCACCACCTTCTCCGGTATGAAACAATTTGGTAGCATGAAAACTGCAAGTACTTACATCTCCATAATTAAAAAGCGATTCGCCTTTATACGTAACGCCAAAACAATGTGCAGCATCATAAATAACTTTTAACTGGTGCTTTTCAGCAATGGCTTCTATGACTTCTACGTTACAAGGATTACCAAATACGTGGGTAGCTAATATGGCGGAAGTTTTTGAAGTAATTGCGGCTTCAATCTTCGTTTCATCGATAGTTAAATATTCTGGATGTATATCTACAAAAACTGGTGTACATCCTTCCCAAACAATACTAGATGTGGTTGCTACATAACTAAAAGGAGTTGTTATAATTTCCCCTTTTAACGCTAAAGCTTTGATAGCAATTTGCAATGGCAAGGTACCATTAGTCATTGCAATTATATTTGGCGTTTCTAAATATGATTTTAATGCAGCCTCCAATTCTTTTACTAAAACACCTCTATTGGTCATCCATCCTGTGTCCCAAGCTCGCTCTAAAATGGCTTGGTATTCCGTTTGTGGTGGTAAGAATGTTTTGGTGACGTTTATCATAAGCTATCTTACTTTTGGTTTTGCAAAACAAATGGTTTCTTCTGCATGAATAGTATAATGCCCTATAAATATTTCATAATCTAAATTTAAATCTAAAATCCAATTCGATATTGTAGCTAAATCATGAATACTATGATATATAGCTATAGCTAGTTTGGGTCTAAACTTTTTTATAGTTTCGATAGCTCCTTCTAATGCTATTGGTTCAGCACCTTCAATATCCATTTTTATAAAATCTAGTTTATCTATTGCATGATTCTTAACAAAATCATCTATGGACACCGTTTTAGCAGTTCCTGTCTGACCTTCAAATGGTTCAAACAAGACTTTACTTCCCGGCCCATTATCTTTAAAATAAATTAAGTCGCCGCTATTATTAGAAACTGGATTAGAGATTAGTTCTATGTTTGATAGCAAATTGGGATTTAATTCTGTATTTATTTTAAATAATTTTAAGTTATCCGGAATAAACTCAAAAGAATAAACTTTTCCATTATTACCAACTTTATGTGCAAAGTATAATGCGGTATCTCCCCAACATCCGCCAATATCTAAAACCACGTCTCCTTCCTCTGCTTCAACAATTACTTCGTTTTCAATTTTATATGCATATTGCTCAATTAAAAAATCAACAGCAACTCTAGACTGCGAAAAATAAAATTGAATATCGTAACCCGCAGGATTTAAATTAAACTTATACAACATAAAGTGCATAAAGTTTGGGTCATAAGCATCGTTATAATCTGCTAATGCCTTAGCAGTCTCAATAGCTTGCCAGTAACCATCATTATTTCTTGGTAATTTCACTTTCTTAGACCCTAAAACCCTATAAGCCAATAAATCTATAAGTAAATCTCTATCTAAATTACTAATGTTATTCCAAGTATTTTCAAACTCCTTAATAAATGGATTAACTAGTTCTCTTCCTTTTTCTAGGTATTGTTTATATTCTGGATGATAATTAAGTATGTTTTTTATTAACTTTTTAAGCTTCTTCGTTAAGGTGCTTTTTGCCTCCTTTTTATATTCACCAAATCGATGTGCATCATAGTTTTCAACACCAAAATTATTGGATAAAGATTCTATTATTTTTTTATCTAATGCTTTTCTAAATAACTCCATTGGTAATTAAATATTATTTATTATTTCTGAATCTAATAAAAAGGGGGTCCACATTTGTTTGTCATGATTTATGTTTATAGTAATCACCTTGTGTATTTTATAGTAAGTATTAAAAGAAGGTTTTTCTGAAGCATTCAATGTAATATGGTAAACACCTTTAGATAAGTATACATTTTTTAATAAAAATGAAAAATTAAGATCTATATTTCTATCAATTCTTTTTAATTTCTGACCTTCTGGATATATCTCGGCTACAGCTCTTTGCTCTTTATCATAAACTACTAATGAAATAAAGGGTGTTTTCAATAAATTATGATTTTTTATTTTAAAATTTAATTGAATAGTATCTCCCCATTTTACATCGTATATATTATTTTTAAATAATACTCCTTCTACAGAAGCATCTATTAAGTTCAATGAATTATCTGTAAACACGACATCGCAATCCTCTCCTGTTAAAAATTTATTGTAATATAAGTCTATTCCTTTAGATACATTTTCGTCTTGGTATTTCGATTGTCCTTTATCCATCAAAATTACTTGAGTACAAATTCTAGATACCATAGGCATATTATGACTTACAAAAATAACTGCAGTACGTGGCAAAATGGTATCAATGGTTTTAAAACATTTTAAAATAAAACCTAAATCTCCCACCGCCAATACCTCATCAATAATCAACACATCGGGTTCCATTTGTGCGGCTACAGCAAAGCCCAAGCGCACTTTCATTCCCGAACTATAATGCTGTACCGGCATGTCTATAAATTCTTCTAGCTCTGCAAAGGCAATAATTTCTTCCAGCTTGCTATCTATCTCTTTACGCGTAAAGCCTAAAATAGCACCGTTGTTGTAAATATTTTCGCGCCCACTTAATATCGGGTTAAATCCAGCTCCTAATTCTATTAAAGCGCCTACTCTTCCTTTTATGGTTACTTTTCCAGCATCTGGGTTTATTAAGCCGTTAAGTATTTTTAATAGTGTAGATTTTCCTGCGCCATTATGCCCTATCAAACCTAAACATTCCCCACGACGGAGTTCAAAATTAATATCTTTTACTGCCCAAAATTCCTTAGGTCGCAAGGCACTATTTGCACTAGTACCACGTATACCATCTATTAAATCTTGAACACCATACCAAAGTCCAGTTTTAAGCTCTTTGCAAAACTTTTTGCTTAGTCCTTCTACGGTAACCAAAACCTCTCCTTGGGTACTTATGGTTTCTTCTTTAGACATATAACTTTATATCACACATGGTTACTATTCCTTTATTCGTAAAACGTATTTCTTCCATCTTATCTGCTTTCCTTTTCACTTTTAACTTATCACTTTCAACTTTCAACTTTTCCCTTTTCACTTTCCTCTTTTCACTTAAACCTTTAAGCACTCAAACGCTCCACAATAATAGGAATAGAAATACGATAAATAATTAAACCTAAAAACAACAAAGGAATACAAGCCAGCATTACGAACATAAAATAAGTTAGATGTACAGGTGTAAACCCAACTACTAAATCTCTAGCAGTTAATACCAATGGTGTAATAGGATTCCAGGTCATTAGCGTATGCATAATACCTGTTTTTGGTATGGCATATACTACCGGAGTAACATACATTAAAAATTGTAAGCCAAAGGTGATGATTTTCCCTATATCTTTATACAACAAACCTAATGGCGTTATAAATAAACCGAGGGTAGTACCAAACAAAACAGCACCCAAAATAGCTATTGGGAATAATAACAGGCTCCAATGAAAACCAACACCATAAATAAATACAAACAAAACCAATAAGATAATTTTAATAAAACTATCGAACAGGAGTTTATAGATACCAGAGACTATTAGCGCTTCTTTCGGGAAATTTATTTTGGTTAAAATACCTTTTGCGGCATTGGTACTTTGCATAGGGGAATTAATAGCAGCTACAATAATAGACCAAATTAAGGTTCCTGAAAAAGCATATACTGGATATGGGATTCCGGTATCCGATAAGGTTATTGTACCACTATTATTTAAAACAATCCACACCAAAGCAGTAGCTAGAGGCATTATAAATGCCCAAACAATGCCTAAATACGATTGCCGGTATTGCGCCTTAATATCGCGTTCTGCTAATTGTCTAGCTAAAAAGCGCGAAGTATAGATATCTTGAAGACTTGCTTTTAAAAGCGCGCCAACTTTTATAGTACGTTCTTTTTGGTAAACCCGAGTTTCTAAAGCCATAGGTGGTTACTAGTATAAAGGAAAAGCTCCTTTTTATTTGGTTGTCGCTAATATAAACAATGAAGTGCTAATAATGAAAAATTATGAATTGAAAAGCCTTTTTTATGCCCTGTCTATATATTCGCTGTACTGCTATTCCCAGAAAGGAATAAATAGCAATTTCACAAAGGCACTTTTTAAAGTATTTCCCACGGTGCTAAATTAATCTAAGAATAAGAAGATAGTCTTTTGGTTCTTTTACATATTAGCTATTAAACGCCTTCCATGTAATCTCTAAACCTTCACCAACCGTAAATTCAGGCGCATAGTCTAATAGTTTTTTTGCTTTAGAAATATCGGCTAAAGAATCTCTAACATCGCCTTGACGTGTAGGTCCATAAATAGCTTTTATATTGGTGTTCGCTGCTTGGTTTAAAGTATTCCATAAGTAATTCACACTAATACGCTCGTTACAAGCTATATTAAAGACTTCGTTACTTGCTGCTTTACTTGCAAACATGCCTTTTACGTTTGCTTGTACTGCATTAGCGACAAAAGTAAAGTCTCTGGTTTGCTCCCCATCACCATGAATAGTTGGTGCTTTTCCATCTTTTAATGCTTGCATAAATAACGGAATTACTGCGGCGTAGGCACCATTCGGACTTTGTTTTGGTCCGAAAATATTAAAGTAGCGAAAGCCTATTACATCGGTATTGTAGGTTTTTCCAAAAACATCAGCATATAATTCGTTTACATATTTAGTTACCGCATAAGGCGATAATGGTTTACCAATAGTTTCTTCTACTTTAGGTAATGCTTTACTATCCCCATAGGTAGAACTGGAAGCGGCATATACCATACGTTTTACAGAATCACTTTCTTTTAATGCAATCAACATATTTAAAAAACCAGATATATTCACAGCATTCGTAGTTGCTGGATCGGCTATTGAACGCGGTACAGAACCTAATGCGGCTTGATGCGAAACATAATCGATATCTAGCATCGCTTTTTTACAGGTGGCTATATCTCTAACATCCCCTTCTAATAATTCGAATGCGGGATTAGACATAAATTCCGTAAGGTTTTCTCTATAGCCATTGGAAAAATTATCTAGTACGCGCACTTTTTTTGCTCCGAATTGCAATAGATATGCAACAAGATTAGAGCCTATAAAACCTGCTCCTCCGGTGACTAAAAAATTGAAATTAGATAAATCTTGCGTATGATATGCGTTTTGGTACATGGTATTTAAATTTTATGCGTCATTGCGAGAAGCGCAGCGTCGCGGCAATCTGTTAATTATTTATCGCGATGATGAGATTACTTCACTACTTTGACTATGGTTATAACAAAGACAAACCTGCCGTCTAGCCTTCCTTGCCAGCGCGCCGGCTCACCCCTTCGCTAAAATTGTCCACAGGACTATTATTTTACGCTTGATTATCCTTTAATTAAAGGCAAGAGCTAAAAAAAACGTTATAATCTTCCGTCTACCATATCTTTAGGTAGCAAGGACTTCACATCAAAAATAACCCCGATAGGAGATTTTAATTTCTGTAAATCTAATTTTATAAATTCATTATGAGATACGGCTAAAATAATAGCATCGTAATTAGCGCTTATTTCTGTTTTAGAACACAACAAATCAAAACCATATTCGTGCTTTACTTCTTCTGCCGAAGCCCAAGGATCAAATACATCTACATCTACGTGGTAGGTTTCTAATTCCTTGATAATATCGATCACTCTAGAATTTCTAATATCGGGACAGTTCTCTTTAAAGGTAATCCCTAAAACCAAGACCTTAGAGCCTTTAATAGTAGCGCCTTTCTTAATCATCATTTTAACGGTCTCCTGCGCCACATAGCTTCCCATGCTGTCATTCATTTTACGACCTGCTAAAATAATTTCAGGGTTATACCCAGACTCGATCGCTTTTTGCGCTAAATAGTACGGATCGACACCTATGCAATGTCCGCCAACCAATCCTGGTGTGAAGTTGATAAAATTCCATTTGGTGCCTGCGGCTTCTAATACCGCTTTAGTGTCTATATCTAATAATCTAAAAATTTTAGAAAGCTCATTTACAAAAGCAATATTGATATCGCGTTGGGAGTTCTCAATTACTTTTGCAGCTTCTGCTACTTTAATAGATGGTGCTTTGTGGGTTCCTGCAGTGATTATCGATTTATACAAATCGTCTACCACAGTAGCTATTTCTGGTGTAGAACCAGAGGTTACTTTTAATATTTTAGTAACGGTATGTTTTTTATCGCCTGGATTAATTCGTTCTGGAGAGTAGCCTGCAAAAAAGTCGGTATTAAAGACTAAACCCGATTGTTCTACTAAAATAGGAACGCAAATATCTTCGGTAACTCCAGGATAAACGGTAGATTCATAAATAACAATATCTCCTTTTTTTAATACTTTAGCAACCGCTTCACTCGCTTTTATTAATGGCGTAAAAATAGGTTTGTTTAAACTATCTGTTGGTGTAGGAACCGTGACGATAAAAACAGTCGATTGCGCTAAATCCTCTGGTGTATTGGTTATATACAGTCCTTTAGATTCTTTGGTATTGGTAACCAATACTTTTTTAAGTGCTTCGGTTTCTACTTCTAAGGTTTTGTCTTTTCCTTCTTTTAATTCTTGAACTCTGCTCGTATTGATATCAAAGCCAACAACTATATATTTTTTTGCGAATTCGACCGCCAAAGGCAAGCCAACATACCCTAAACCAATAACGGTTATCTTATGGTTTTTCATTATTTTTTTAATTGATTAATAGCGTTAACGAATATATTAAATACTTTTAATAAATGCCTTAGCTTTTTTAAATAATGACTTTTTAGAGTCTTCGTGATAGGCATTTCCATACACACCATAACCGTAACCATAGCCATAACCATAGCCATAACCATAATTATGATTCGTTTTATGTTTGTAAAAGTTAAGTACAATACTGATGTTCTTCACTTCTCCTGCGCGATACTTGGCATTAATTAATTGCAACATCCCTTTTTTGGTATAATCTAATCGTACCATAAAAATAGAAGCATCTGCATACTGCACAAGCTCTAAAGCATCGGTAACCAGCCCTAAAGGCGGCGTATCTAACACGATCATATCATACTCTTGGCGTAACTTACTTATTAAAGCCTCCATTTTATCGCTCATTAATAATTCGGAAGGATTTGGTGGTATAGGCCCAGAAGTAACTACATCTAAATTATCTATTTTGGTATGATTGATTACTTCATCAAAAGTACTGTCCCCAATAAAATAATTTACTACTCCTTTTTCATTGGTTAAATCAAAGTCATCAAATATTTTTGGCTTCCGTAAATCCAGCCCTAATAAAATGGTTTTCTTACCAGACATAGCATATACGGTAGCAATATTAATAGAACAAAAGGTTTTACCTTCTCCACTTACCGAAGAGGTGACTAGGATCGTTTTTCCGCCTCCTTCATGATCCTTTAATTTGTTTTTATAGAAAAACTGCAAGCTAGAACGAATGGCTCTAAAAGATTCTGCTACTGCCGATTTAGGCTTTTCAAATACCACTAAATTATTAGGATATTTGTATTTCCCTATTAAGCCTAGAATAGGAATGCCGGTTAATTGCTCTACTTCATCGGAACCATGAATGGTATTATCTAAAAGGAAAAGAACAAAGATGAGGAACAAAGGAATAAAGAAACCAAGCATCAGTCCCATCATATAATTTAAAGAGGTATTCGGACCTATCTTTCCGCCTCCTATATCTTTTGCTTCATCTACAATAGAAATATCAGAAATATTAGCTGCTTTTACAATGGCAGCCTCACTGCGTTTATTCATATAGATATCATACGCTTCTTGGCTGATATCTAACTTTCTTTGAATTTTTAAATACTCTTGTTGGTCTTCCGGGAGCCCACTCAACTTCGCATCCATATTTGCAATGTTCCTATTAATCGTTCCTAATTGAATATTAATAGTACTAATCGTCGATTTAATCGTTTCCAGCAGGACATTTTTTTCTGCATCTATTTGCCTATCGATGTTTTTAAAGATCTCCGATTCCTCACGAGTAGTATATTCTAAACTTTTTCGTTCAATGGCTAAACCTGTTATTTTCTTAACGCTACTTAAAATATTTCCTTCGGTTATACCTACAGAAGTTGGTGCTGCTATATTGGTATAGTCTGTTTTGGTTTGTAAATAACTTTGTAACCTATTTAGATAATTCAGCTTGGTTTGCTCCTGCTCTTTCTGGCTTTCAAAGGTTTTTAATCTCCCTGAAATATCGGTCATTTCTGCACCAACATCAAACACCTTATTTTTCTTTCTAAAGGTATTCATTTCCTGAGTAAAATCCTTTAAGCTGGTATCTACCGCTGCTAAGCTACTATCAATAAATTTAATAGTATTAGTAGCGTATAAATTTTTACGTTCTAACTCGGTGCGACTTAAAATAGCAGCAGTAGTATTTAAGTAATCTACTATTTTAGCTTTATTAGTACCTGCTAATGATAACTTTAATACTGGGGAGTTGGTAGAATTAAACGAACCTACGTTAACACTATTTTTATAAGAATGTACAACACCATCAAAATTCTTAAACAAGATATAAAATTCGGTTTCCGGTTTTATTATTTTATCTTCTCTAAGCTGAATGGTTCCATTAAAAAAAGGCAAAACAACAGGTTCTCCTAGGCTATACTTCTTTGTGAAAACACCGGAAGGTGTAGTAATAGAAACAAATTCTTTGGTATCATAACGTTGTCCGCGACCACTAGTTCCTTCATATGCTGTAAAAACTTCAAATTCGGTAGCGTTTAGAAAACGAATACCAATATACTTACCAAGTACCTGCGGTTTAGAAAGATCTAAATCCACACGAAAGGGCGCCTTTTTGTAAATATCCAATTTTCTGTATTTACCTTCTACCAGATAATCCATATAAAACTGAAGGGAGTCGACTACCTTTTCATTATGGGTTCTCGTTTTTAAAGTGGTAATGGTTTTTCCCATTTTACCAGAAACACCTCCCCAATTAAAAGAGATACTAGTATTGGCAGTAAAAAAAGGATTTTGATCGTTCTCTACACTAATTAAAGAGTCTAATTTATAAACGTTTTGTTTTCTTACATTTATCAAATACGCTACAATTAATGCAGTACCAATACATAGAAGCACAAACTTCCATAAATTAATAACTTTAAACAAGAAGCCTTTAAAGTCAAAAGCAACATGATTAGATTCAAAGGATTCTAAATCATCAAATTCATTGTAGGCCATAACTTATAAACGGTTAAATAGAATAATAGTGGTAGTAATTAAAGACAAAACCGTTGCCACTGCGCCAATATTTTGCAATGCATTGGTTCCTGTACCCCAAGCTTTTTGTCGTAATGGTTTCACATAAATCATATCATTAGGTTGTATATAATAATATGGCGATTGCATCACATTAATATCAGTTAAATCGAGATGGTGAATTTTTTGTCCTTGTGGATATTGTCTAATAATCAAAACATCTTTCTTATCTCCCGTAACTGGTATATCTCCAGCGTTTGCTACTGCTTCTAAGATATTAACACGTTCTTGAAACAGTATTTTAGTCCCTGTATTTCCTATTTCTCCAGTGGTAATGTATTTTAAACCGGTAAGTTTTACAGTCACAAATATATTAGCAGTCTCTTTAAACTCTTCTTCTAGTAGCTTCTTCTCTATCATCTGCTCAATCTCTTCCGTAGTAAAACCTAGAACATTCATTTTCCCTAAAGTTGGTATCCTAATATTACCATGTATATCTATAGTAAACCCATCAAAGTAAGATTTTTCCACACCACTTGCATTTAAATCTCCATTCCCTATGGGATTAAAAATCTGCACATTATCTTGATCTAAGGCTTTTACACGAATGTTTAAGATATCGTTAATTTGAACGCGATATGGCTTTTGTTGTTCTACTATAGCTTGCAAAGAATCTATAGCACCTTCCTTTTCTTGAATATATAAAGTGTCTTTATGTGGAATACAAGAACTGACAAACACAGTAATTAGTAGAGAAATTGTAAGAAGTAATCTCTTCATTTTTGAAATTTAATGTTTTGTAACAAATATAACTTTTCAAGAGGAATATAAAAACTTATGGAACTTTTTTTGGTTTTTTGTACGTTATTTGTAAAAAATATAAAATTTGAATTATCTAAACGTAGAAAATATATCGAAATCATACGGAGAGCTTACGCTTTTTGAAGACATTTCTTTTAGTATTCATAAAGACCAAAAAGTAGCATTTGTAGCTAAAAACGGAACCGGTAAAACTTCCATTCTAAATATTTTAGCAAATCTAGATGAACCAGATACTGGTCAAGTAGTTTTCAGAAAAGATATCGTCGTTTCTTTCTTACCACAAGAACCAATTTTAGACCAAAATCTAACGATTGAAGAAACTATTTTTAGTTCGGATAATGAAATTCTAAAAGTGATTCAAGCCTATGAAAAAGCACTTTTAAATCCGGAAGACGCAGAAGCCTATCAAAAAGCTTTTGAGAACATGGAAATACATAATGCTTGGGATTTTGAAACACAATACAAACAAATCTTATTCAAGTTAAATTTAGAAGGTTTTGATCAAAAAGTGAGCACGCTTTCTGGTGGACAAAAAAAACGTCTTTCTTTAGCGAATGCATTAATTAACAAACCAGATTTACTAATCCTGGATGAACCTACCAATCATTTAGATTTAGAAATGATTGAGTGGTTAGAAGCCTTTTTTGCAAAAGAAAACATTACCCTTTTTATGGTAACGCATGATCGCTATTTTTTAGAGCGTGTATGTAATGAAATTATTGAATTAGACCAAGGCGAATTATTCTCTTATAAAGGAAACTATTCCTATTATTTAGAGAAGAAAGAGGAACGCATAAACATAGAAACCGTAGAAACGGGTAAGGCAAAACAACTCTATAAAAAAGAGCTTACCTGGATGCGTAGACAGCCAAAAGCAAGAACGACAAAATCTAAATCTAGAATAGACGATTTTACCGAAATAAAACACAGAGCACATCAACGTAGAAACGACCATGAGATGCAGCTAGAGCTGAACATGGAACGCCTTGGAACCAAAATTATCGAGATCCACAAAATATCGAAATCTTTTAAAGACAAAGTGATATTAGACCAATTTGAATATAACTTTCAAAAAGGGGAACGTGTTGGTATTATTGGTAAAAATGGAACTGGAAAATCTACCTTTCTAAATATTCTTACGCAAACTGCACAACCAGATTCCGGAAGAATCGTCATTGGTGAAACCGTAAAGTTTGGATACTATACGCAAAGCGGAATTAATATCAAACCAAATCAAAAGGTTATAGATGTTGTTAGAGAATTTGGCGATTATATTCCACTAAAAAAAGGAAAACAAATAAGTGCACAACAACTTTTAGAACGTTTTCTTTTCGATAGAAAAAAGCAATATGATTTTGTTGAAAAACTAAGTGGAGGAGAACGAAAAAGGCTGTACTTATGTACGATCTTAATCCAAAACCCAAACTTTTTAATTCTGGATGAGCCTACCAACGATTTAGATATTGTAACCTTAAATGTTCTAGAAAGCTTTTTATTAGATTTCCCTGGCTGCCTAATTGTGGTTTCTCACGACAGGTATTTTATGGATAAAATTGTAGACCACCTTTTTATATTTAGAGGCGAAGGTGTTGTGGAAGATTTCCCTGGTAACTATAGTGATTTCAGAGCGTATGAAGATAGCCAACCTGCTATAGAAGAAAACGCGGACGATAAAAAAGAAAAGAAATCTTGGAAAAAAGAAACGAAAACAAAGCTGTCCTACAATGAGCAAAAGGAGTACAAAAACATGGAAAGCAAACTAAAATCTTTAGAGTTTGACAAAAAAGAATTAGAAGCTAAATTTCATGACGAATCATTAACTCAAGAGGAAATCGCAGCCCTTTCTGATAAATTGCAAAATATTATAACAGAAATGGAAACCAAAGAAGCACGTTGGTTTGAACTTATGGAAAAAATGGGAGAGTAAATTGGCTGTTAGCTATTAGCATTTAGCCTTTAGCCTTTAGCATTTAGCCTTTAGCAAAAATTGTCATTCCGAGTGATTTTGTCAGTTCGAGTGAAATTGCATTTTTTTATGCAATTTTGTATCGAGAACCAATACTAAAACCCTTCCGTCTTTGATTTCTTTTACGGAAATCAAATCCACCTTCCCTTGAAAAAAGGGAAGGAGTTTTGTGATTTGGGGTTCATTCTCGGAATAGCTTTTAGCTTTTAGTTTTTAGTTTTTAGTGAAGATTGTCATTTCGAGTGATTTTGTCAGTTCGAGTGAAATTGCATTTTTTTATGCAATTTAGTATCGAGAACCAATACTAAAACCCTTTCGTCTTTGATTTCTTTTACAGAAATCAAATCCACCTTCCCTTGTAAAAAGGGAAGGAGTTTTGTGATTTGGGGTTCATTCTCGGAATAGCTTTTAGCTTTTAGTTTTTAGCTTTTAGCAAAAATTGTCATTTCGAGTGATTTTGTCAGTTCGAGTGAAATTGCATTTTTTTTATGCAATTTTGTATCGAGAACCAATACTAAAACCCTTCCGTCTTTGATTTCTTTTACGGAAATCAAATCCACCTTCCCTTGAAAAAAGGGAAGGAGTTTTGTGATTTGGGGTTCATTCACGGAATAGCTTTTAGCTTTTAGCAAAAATTGTCATTTAGAGCTTGCCAAGAAATCTTTTTTTTAACAAATTACGGATAACGGAACACTAAAGATTGAAGACTGAACAATGATGATTAATAACGGAAACCAATGTCAGTTCGAGTGAAATTGCATTTTTTCTATGCAATTTAGTATCGAGAACCAACTATAATTTAAAAACAGAGGTCATTCCGAGCTTGTCGAGAAATCTTTATTCACCTTTTAACTTTTTAACTTTCAACTTTTTTTTATCTTTTCACTTTTCACTTTTCACTTTTCACTTTTCACTTTTGCCTTAAACCATGCTATACCAAGTCAAACAATACTTTAAATTCTTAAAAAAATCCACCAACCAACATGGTGTGCATTCTCCGTTTGTATATGATCTAATAACCAAATGTTTTTATGACAAGACAAAACATAAAGATTATACTATATTAAAACAGTACCGAGAAAAACTATACCAAAACCACACAACAATATCGGTAACCGATTTTGGCGCTGGAAGTCGCATTTTTAAATCCAACGAAAGACAAGTTTCTAAAATTGCAAAAACAGCAGGAATACCAAAAAAAAGAGCACAACTACTCTACCGAGTCACAAATTATTTCCAAATAAAAAACAGCCTCGAACTTGGTACTTCTCTAGGTTTAGCGACTGCCGCATTGCATTTAGGAAATAAAAACGGAAACACAACAACTATGGAAGGCTGCCCAGAAACCGCTAAAACAGCAAAACAACAATTGGAAGCTTTCCATTTTAAAAACATAGACCTTAGAATTAACGATTTTAAAACGGAATTAAAGACACTAAAAAACACAAACTTCGATCTTATTTACATCGACGGAAACCATCAAAAAGAAGCGACTTTAAACTATTTTGAAATTTTGTGCAACAACGTTCATAATGATTCGGTACTCATTTTTGATGATATCCATTGGTCCGCACCAATGGCAGCAGCTTGGCAAGAAATTAAAAACCATCCACAAGTTACAGTAACCGTAGATACCTTTTTCTGGGGAATCGTATTTTTCCGTAAAGAACAAGTAAAAGAACATTTTACAATTAGAGTGTAACAACTTTTGTTAAAATGCGTCTTACATTTATATATATATTTTAACTTGTAGCAACAAAAAATAAAAGATGAGTAACGTTATTGAAATTAAAAATATTATTCGCGATTTTAAACTAGGCACAGAAACAGTTCATGTTTTAAAAGGAATAGATTTAAATATAGAACGTGGCGATTATGTAGCAATTATGGGACCTTCTGGTTCCGGAAAATCTACATTAATGAATCTTTTAGGCTGCTTAGACACACCAACTTCTGGAAGCTACTTGTTAAACGGACAA
The DNA here is from genome assembly GCF_053601555.1 of Lacinutrix sp. MEBiC02595. NCBI lineage: Bacteria > Pseudomonadati > Bacteroidota > Flavobacteriia > Flavobacteriales > Flavobacteriaceae > Lacinutrix > Lacinutrix sp. MEBiC02595. The sequence goes on from NZ_JBSHNU010000124.1 coordinate 123,681, forward strand.
GATGTTAGTCAGATGTCCGACGACCAACTTGCAGATATTCGTAATAAAGAAATTGGCTTCGTTTTTCAAACCTTTAACCTATTACCAAGAACCACAGCTTTAGACAATGTGGCGCTACCAATGGTTTATGCAGGGAAATCGAAATCAGAACGTCATGCTCGTGCTGCCGAAGTTTTAACAAACGTAGGCTTAGCAGATAGAATGGACCACAGACCTAATCAACTTTCTGGTGGGCAACGCCAGCGTGTTGCGGTTGGAAGAGCTTTAGTAAACAATCCATCTATTATTCTTGCCGATGAGCCAACAGGAAACTTAGACTCTAAAACCGGATTAGAAATAATGGGTTTATTTGACGAAATCCACAAAGCAGGAAACACGGTTATTATGGTTACACACGAAGAAGAAATTGCAGCGCATGCACATCGCGTGATTCGTTTACGGGATGGTGTTGTAGAAAGTGATACTAGAAATAGGTAGTTTAGTTTTTAGTTTTTAGTTTTTAGTTTTTAGTGAAATTGTCATTTCCAGCCTGTCGAGAAATCTTTTTACCTTTTAACTTTCAACTTTTGCCTTATATGCTTTTGCCTTACCTGCTTTTGTCTTTTCCCCTAATACATGTCAGTTCGAGTGAAATTGTAATTTGTTCTGCAATTTAGTATCGAGAACCAAAGAGAAACCCCATAACCATGTCCCCTTGAGGGTTATCAAAATGAAAACATATTTTCATCAAAGACACCCAACAAAGCCAATTAGAAAAACCTCAACACGAAGCAACCTCGCAGCAATGTCCCCTTGAGGGGAATTTAGGGGTGTTTTTCAAAAAAAACATAGCATCATTAAAGATACCGAGCATCACTCTTTATGGGTGTTTTTCAAAAAAACATAGCATCATCAAAGATACCAAGTATCGCTCTTTATGGGTGTTTCACTTTGCCTTTTGTCTTTCCCCCTAACACATGTCAGTTCGAGTGAAATTGCTTTTTTTTCTGCAATTTAGTATCGAGAACCAATACTAACTAAAGACATATACAAACCCTTCCGTTTTTGATTTCTTTTATTGAAATCAAATCCACCTTTCCTTGAAAAAAGAGAAGTAGTTTTATAATTTGAAGTTAATTTATTTAATAGTTTTTAGTTGAAATTGTCATTTCGAGCGTGCCGAGAAATCTTTTTTCTTTAATCTTTGTAAAACTGTCATTTCGAGCACAGTCGAGAAATCTCATTTTTATTTGGGCAATTTATTTTTGGCAGAAAAAACCAAAAATAGCCACGCTTTTCGTTTCTAGTTTTGTAAAACCATAAATAGAAGTTTTACAAAAGCTAACCACTACAATCCTTATTGCGGGGAAATCCTAAAAGCACTTTTCTAGCTGCCAAGATACAGACCATACGTAGTGATTAAGCACCAAATTTAAAAATGCGCTTTGCTTATTTTACGCCAAACCATCCGATTTTTCGTTCGCACGAAAAACCACCTTCCTTTAGCTAAAGGAAGGAGCAGTAAACAAGTATCTTTTTAGTTATTCTAGTTATTTCACAAGAGTAATCACCCAAACCTGTCCCATAAGAATTATCGAAATGAAAACATATTTTCATCAAAGATACCTAACAAAGTCAATTAGGAAAACCTCAACACAAAGCAACCTC
>NZ_JBSHNU010000125.1:0-3782 GCF_053601555.1 Lacinutrix sp. MEBiC02595
AATCAAACAGAATCCAATCCGTAACGTTTTTCAGATTACATTATTCATCTGAGTAATTATTCCCTTGTTGGAAGTTCAGACTTATAGATTTTCCAATAATTTTTGTTGGTGAGTAACTTATAGATAACGGTCTTGTGTATGGAAAGTTGCGTTTTTATCAGCGCGGATTTTCCGAAGGAAAATCAGAAGTTGGTAAAAAAGCAACTACCTTTATTTAAGCACTAATCTAGCAATTTTTTATACACGTTGTTATAAAATGTAGCTAAACATTTGAGTAAGCACGAATTGCTTTGCCGTAAAGTTGCGCAATAAAAGGAGAAAAGCTAAACGTGTTTTGCTTTTACAGCTTAATAGCGAAAAGTGTTTTTTTTCTAAACTCTTTGTAGCATTTTGCGATTGAGTAAGTATTTCTTGGCGAGCTAAAATTTCCTTAGTCTTAAAAACTGCGCAAGAGTAATTTCTCCTTTGCGTTAAAATTCCGCAAGTAGCTAAAATTCAGAACAGGAGTGAACTGAATTTTGTAAACAACTTATTCTTTTTCTGTTAATCTGAAAAGTTTGTTGGATTAGTTTTTCCGCAAAGAATTCAGTTTGAGAATTGAGTAAGCAGAACTCGTGATTATTTTATTAAGATCTGAGTGAGAAAATAAAACTGAGGATTAAAAACTTTAAATATTCAATATTTTCGAAAAGGTAAGTTTCTTTAGTACGATTTTTTTAGCTATATTTTATAACGTGTTTGTATATGATTAGTGGCGTGTGTAAGTAACTAATTTAGCAAATAAAAACCAAATAGAAAATTCGGAAGAATTTTCGTAAGCAAGCTAAAACTAGCCATTAATTATATACGGTGTTACCCAACGTTTTTATTCAGTTTGATTATTTTAAATAATTCTCTTTAATCAATGTGGTATTGTTTTTTTTAATTTTTCAATTCCGTGAAAGATGATTATAAATATTAAACAACTTATTATATGAAATAGAAGTCCAAAAACTCCTAAAGAACTCAACACAAAATAGCAAACTACTCCTGTTATAATTCCAACTAACAAACCAAAGAAACCATTCAGCAATCTTTTTTGTTTGCTCATTATTATAAAGTAAATTGTACTTAAAATACAAATTGATTCAAACTGCTTTGCTAATCCGTTGTCTTTTCCTGCATAAAATCTCATATCATAAGTTCTTATTCCATATTCAATTATACCTATTACTATTGTTGTAAGCACGATAAAAATTATGAATAAAATTTTTCTATTCATTATATTTTTTTTAGGTGTTTTCCAATTCATTCGTTGTAAGGTATAAGTCCAAAAAAATATAATGAGATAAGAATAATTGATAATATGATTCCTGCGATTTTGCTATAAAAAACACTAATAGTAGTGTAGTTTGCATCGTTCTTATATTTGTAATACCATTTTTTAATTCCAATTATAGAATATAAAAAAAATACTATACAAAATATTACAAGTAAGGTTGAACTTTTCATTAAGTTACCGTCTTTCAGGGTTTGGTCAAATGTTGGGTAACGTTTTTGTATATGGTTTGTTGCGTGGTTTAAGCAACTAATTTAGTAAATAATTACCGACCAAGAAAGTCCGCGAGGACTTTCGTAAGTAGGCGAGAAGCCAGCAATAAATTATATACGGTGTTGTGCCTAGTTAATTAATTTCCGAATATTTTCAATCCATTCTATTTTCGGTTCATTTTCGAAAAATTGACTTTTTGAAATCTCAGTATATTTTTCAGCAAATCTAATTTTATTATAACCTTGATTGTCATCAAAAAAAGCTTTTATGTCTTCTTTCTCACTTTCTCTTAGGTCAAAAGCATAGTAGGAATTTAAAGCGTTTGAACGAACATCATTAGTCGTTAAAATATTTTTTATTGTTTCGTATTCTTCTGCAAACTCAATAAGAGTTTGTTTGTAAATATATGGATTAAGACAATCTTCAATTTCTGTAGGTGGATTTGTAATATTACTGTTTACATCTATTATTGTTGTTCCTTTCGTTTTATTATTCATTAGCCTTTTGAAGAATAGATTCTTTGTTTTTGAAAAATCTATATTCATTCTTTCAGCATCAGTATCTATTAAACAAATAACTTTTCCTTTTATTTGGTAATCTGGGTCTTGTATTGGTGCAAGTAATAAAGAATAAAGCTTTTTTACCTCTTTAAAACTACCTAATGGTAAAAATCTTAAATTCTTTGTTTTTATATCTTCAGAAAACATTTGTTCAAAGTATATTTTTTCAGATAATCCTTCACAAACAATCCAATTATATGGTTTGTCTTGGATTAATGAGAATAATATAGATTGGACTAAATCATTATAACTTTTTATGTTGTAATGTACAGGAAGAGGACCTTTTACTTTATTTCTATCTTGAGTAATTTTTTCTCGATAATTGTACAAATTAAAATATTGAATAGAAGTTTCGTTCTTCTCATTTTTTGTTATTGAAGTTGCATTTCCATTTGAGACAATAGGTAAATAACCATACCAATGTGTTGAAATAATTATTTGACTATTTAACTTACTAAGGTTTATTAATTTTTCAAATTGGCTATAACAGGCAGAAATATGTAATGAAGCTTCTGGTTCATCAATTGCCAATATGATGTTATCATTTCTAGAGTTATTATTTATTAAAAATGAATAGGCAACATCAATTAAAGCTTTTCTTTTTTCTCCTGAACTCAATTCTCTAACAGGAATTAATTTTGAAGAAGCAGTCTTTTTATTTAATATTTTGATTGAAAAATAAGCTTCTATAATTTTAGAAACTAAATCAGGCATAGTTAAACTATTCTTGAACTTACCTTTGTATTTATATTCTTCAAGAACATTTTCAATGTCAGCAACAAACTCATTTAGACTTTTATTTATTTGTCTTATTGTTGTTGGTGTAATAGCGTTTTCTATTTCTGATTGAATATTTTTATCCATCAATTTTTGCATTTCCTGTGTCTCTAATTTTGTATAAGAGTGAACATCTGTTTCCACAGGAATGTATAAATATGAATAATGAGAAATTATGTATTCATAGAAACCTTTAAAGTAATCTTGTAATTCTTTGTCAGTATGTTCTATTTTAGGATTATCGGTTATAAAATCTAAATAAGTGTGATATGTACCAAAGAACATATCGTTACTATCATACTTTCTACCTATAATAATTAAAAAATATTCTTTGGGATTGTAATTCTCTAAAAGTTGTTTTCTTTGTTCATAGAACTCACTTAATCCTCTAGCTTTCGTCTTTTGCTTTGTGTGCCAAAGATAATTTGATAATTTTTCTGCTTTGTTGAAAAATTCAATTTCATCTTTTTTGTCTTGTTTTAAGCTTGATTTTTTTATTAAGAAAACAGGTGTCAAATAAGGTGCATTTGTACCTTTTAATCCACCATCATTTTTAGCTTCGTTATTTACAGGCCATTCATTTCCGTTTTTGCCATTTAAAGAAAAATCAAGTGCCTCTAAAACAGAACTTTTTCCAACTCCGTTTTCTCCAATTAAACTTGAAAAATTTTCTCCTTCCGAGATTGGAACAAAATTTATTCCTTTATAAATCTTAAAATTCTTTATAAATATCGATATTATCATTCTTTAGATTCTGTTTGTCATAATTAGGCACAACGTGTTTGTATATGATTAGTGGCGTGTTTCAGCACCTAATTTAGTAAATAAAAACGGAATAGAAAATCTGCAAAGATTTTCGTAAGCAAGCTATAACTAGCCATTAATTATATACGTTGTTATCTATAGGTCTTTTC
>NZ_JBSHNU010000126.1:0-329 GCF_053601555.1 Lacinutrix sp. MEBiC02595
TGCGCTTTGCTTATTTTACGCCAAACCATCCGATTTTTCGTTAGCACGAAAAACCACCTTCCTTTAGCTAAAGGAAGGAGCAGTAAATAAGTATCTTTTTAGTTATTCTAGTTATTTCACAAGAGTAATCACGCAAACCTGTCCCCATAAGTATTATCGAAATGAAAACATATTTTCATCAAAGACACACAACAAAGCCAATTAGAAAAACCTTAACACGAAGCAACCTCGCAGCAATGTCCCCTTGAGGGGACTTTAGGGGTGTTTTTAAAAAAAAACATAGCATCATCAAAGATACCGAGTATCGCTCTTTATGGGTGTTTCCCTTT
>NZ_JBSHNU010000127.1:0-259 GCF_053601555.1 Lacinutrix sp. MEBiC02595
TAAAGCTTCCAGGTTTGCTATGATTGCAGATAAATCTAATTGTGTAGTAATGCCGTCTTCGTCTGTATAATCGATGTTTGTATTGTCTGCGTTTAAAGCAATGGATGTTAAAGTTTCTAAGTTAGCAACATCTAAAATAGTTGGATTTCCATCTTCATCGGTGTAAGTTAATGTTCCGTCGTTGTTGTCTACTAATGTTGTTAAAGCTTCCAGGTTTGCTATGATTGCAGATAAATCTAATTGTGTAGTAATGCCGTCT
>NZ_JBSHNU010000128.1:0-1116 GCF_053601555.1 Lacinutrix sp. MEBiC02595
GAGCAGATAGATTTTCGCACCAGATAATCTGTTTATTATTTAGTTAATTAAAATCTTTGTGACTTCAGTTTTACTTTTAGTTCCGATTTATCTAAGCAAATTTTGTTAATTATAAGTTAGGGAATTAGGTAAGCCCAAACTAAAACAATAGCAGAGAAAATAGAGGATTGACACTGTTTTTGCTAACGTTTATGTATAAGAATAGTTGCGGGTTTGTATGCGAGGATTTTCCGAAGGAAAATCAGACGTTACAAACACGCAACGACCTTTTTTTAAGCACTAAACCGCAATTATTTTTATACGGTGTTGTGCAACGTTTTTTTCGCAATTATGATTAAATCAGTTACTTTATTCTCGTTTTTGTCTCTGTAAACCTTTCTTTTCAATTCGGTTATTTTGAAATTATTCTTTTCAATAATCCCAATGAGGTAATCGGCTGTATAATAATTTATGAATAAAGATTTCCCTTTTCCATTACTTGCTTTTTTAAATTCCGACTTTTCATTTTCATCTTCCATTGTGCTTATATAAAGAACACCATTTTCTTTTATTATTTCGGATGAATTACTTACAAATTGTTCCAATTCATTCTTTGAAAGATAGGGAACACAAAAAGCACAGACCATTCCATCAAATTTTTTGCCTAAACTTTCTATATCTCGGAAATCTAATTTTTTAAACTCAACATTAGTAATATTTTTTTTTGCTAATTCTAACATTTTTTCTGATAAATCCGTCGCCAATATTTTTAAGTCAGGTCTTTTGTTCAATAAATATTTAGTGACATTTGCTGGTCCACATCCAACTTCTAAAATTGAAGATTCCATTTTGTATAATTGTTCACAAAAAATATCCAATGTGTCAGCGTATAAATCAACATTCATATATTGACTTTGATACAATTCCGCATTAACATCAAAAATGTCAATCGTATTTTTAGTTATGTCTTCCACGCGGTTTTTTTAAATGTTGCACAACGTGTTTGTGTATGCTTAGTTGCGTGTGTAAGTTACTAAATTAGTAAACAAAAACGGAATAGAAAATCTGTAAAGATTTTCCGAACAAACAAGAACCAAGCAATTAAATATACACGGTGTTGTAAGTAGTTTTTTTAAT
>NZ_JBSHNU010000129.1:0-320 GCF_053601555.1 Lacinutrix sp. MEBiC02595
TGGAAACATTAACATCCATTGCTTTAAACACAGACAATACAAACATCGATTATACGGATGAAGATGGCGTTACTACACAATTAGATTTATCTGCAATCATAGCAAACCTGGAAGCTTTAACAACTTTAGTTGACAATAACGACGGAACATTAACTTACACCGATGAAGATGGAAATCCGACTATTTTAGATGTTGCTAACTTAGAAACTTTAACATCCATTGCTTTAAACGCAGACAATACAAACATCGATTATACAGACGAAGACGGCATTACTACACAATTAGATTTATCTGCAATCATAGCAAACCTGGAAGCTTTA
>NZ_JBSHNU010000130.1:0-801 GCF_053601555.1 Lacinutrix sp. MEBiC02595
GAAAAGACCTATAGATAACAACGTATATAATTAATGGCTAGTTATAGCTTGCTTACGAAAATCTTTGCAGATTTTCTATTCCGTTTTTATTTACTAAATTAGGTGCTGAAACACGCCACTAATCATATACAAACACGTTAGCTACAACCTATAAAAACCGAACTCAATTGAAATTAACGAATCGAAACATTAAACTGATAATATTAACGGGAATAACAGTTCTGACAATATTGTTTCTGAATCATAAGATTGAAACCGATATTTCTTATCACGCTGGAAAGGATGGCGGATATTTTAAGAGGTTAGAATCTGTAATCATATTGAGTGTTTTATTCTATATTATAATTAGTAAGCGGAAACGAATTTTATATGGATTCATTGGCTTTGTAATTTCAATAATTTCATCTTTTGCAGGAATGATTATATCTGGTTCACTTTCTAAACCTCTGAATGGAGATACGATTATGCACTTAACTGTATTCGGAATTTCTTACTTGTCGTTTTTTGGAATTGAAAAGCTGATTGATAAAAAGGCAGTAGCTAACACCGTATAAAATTAAGTGCTAGTTTTAGCTTGCTTACGAAAATCCCTTCGGATTTTATAGTTAGTATTTATTTACTAATTTAGTTGCTTAACCACGCACCTAACCTTATACATAAACGTTAGCATAAATTTAAAAAAAATCAGAACTTAAAATGACCAAACGAATCAAATCTGAAGAAATTAAGAATAATTCATTTTTTTGGTATTTCTACATCAGTTTATTTCGTGGTTATGATGAAGCTAATGAAATTAATATT
>NZ_JBSHNU010000131.1:0-282 GCF_053601555.1 Lacinutrix sp. MEBiC02595
TCTATAGTATAGGTTGTCCCAGAAATACCATTAGTAATCGTTCCGCTAGTTGCGTTTATTGTTGCACCATCGGTTGGTATTGGATTAAACGTAAAGCTTCCGCCAAGATCTCCGGTTATATTTGCGGTTCCGCCATCACAAGTTGCTGTCATAGTAAAAGCTGCGTTTCCGGAGGTTAAAACAGTTACTGTTTCGGTGCTAGTTGTTCCGCAGGTTCCTGGACTTGCGTATTCTATCGTATAGGTCGTCCCGGAAATTCCATTAGTTACCGCTCCGCTAGTT
>NZ_JBSHNU010000132.1:0-356 GCF_053601555.1 Lacinutrix sp. MEBiC02595
AGCATTACCTTGGCATTTTGGGTGTTTGCTTCTTTTAATATAACAGAGCCTCTAATTCTTGTTCCTACTTCTGCTTTCCTGGTTTTTATGTTGTTATTCGGTAGATTTACAAAATTGTTTTTACTTTTTGTTTGTATGTACGTATCCAATTTACTTTGGTTAAAATCTTCAGAAAAGTATTTTGTGATATTTCCTGTTTTATCTTTTAAATAAGGAGTTACTAAATAATCGGTTACAATATTATATTGGTTTTGATACATTAAAGAGTTTTCTGGTAAGACCGAAATACTAACATTGGTATTTGTATATATGTTTTTAAGATTCAATGTAATAGATGTAGAATCTTTTGTGCTAGA
>NZ_JBSHNU010000133.1:0-300 GCF_053601555.1 Lacinutrix sp. MEBiC02595
CTAAAGTTAAAACAGTTACCGTTTGTGTGCTACTTGTTCCGCAGGTTCCTGGACTCGTGTATTCTATCGTATATGTGGTTCCTGAAAGTCCATTAGTTACCGTTCCGCTAGTTGCGTTTATTGTTGCACCATCGGTTGGTACAGGATTAAAAGTAAAACCCCCACCAAGATCTCCGGTTATATTTGCGGTTCCGCCATCACAAGTTGCTATCATATTAAAAGAAGCGTCTCCTAAAGTTAAAACAGTTACCGTTTGTGTGTTACTTGTTCCGCAGGTTCCTGGACTCGTATATTCTATAG
>NZ_JBSHNU010000134.1:0-5574 GCF_053601555.1 Lacinutrix sp. MEBiC02595
GCTAACGTGTTTGTATATGATTTGTTGCGTGTTTCAGCACCTAATTTAGCAAATAAAAACGGAATAGAAAATCCGCGAGGGTTTTCGTAAGCAGGCTAGAACCAGCAATAAATTATATACGGTGTTAGCAAAAGTTTTTTATTCCTTATTTAGAAATTCAGACACTACAGAATTTTTTTCAGATTCCATTTCGCAAGTCCAACTGTCAATAAACCATCTTCCTTTTTCGTAATGAAGTTGAACGCTATTCAGTCCTCTAATATTAGATTCCGTATTTGGGTCAGTTCGTATTTCGAATGCACTCCAAACTTGGGCAATACTTCCATATTTACTCACTGTTCTTTTAAGTTCCTTTTCGTAAAAATCTTCTTTCGGTGATAATCCGATTGGTATATATTCCGCCTCCAAAGAATGAGTTTCCGCTTTTCCATTTACATCAAGTCTTGTAATAAAAGCATTTTTTGAATGAATATATTTATCTCTTTCAAATTCCCAAGGTTCACTACTCGAGCCCGAAACAACATCATAATATGCATTTATTATCGCATCTACTGATTTTACATCTTCTGCGTATTTTTCTTTGTTAGTTTGTCCAAAAATTGAATTGAAAGCGAAAATTATGCTAATTGAAGTAAGTATTATTTTGTTCATATTGGTTGGTTTTTTTAATTTTTGCTAACGTGTTTGTGTATGATTAGTGGCGTGTTTAAGCACCTAATTTAGCAAATAAAAACCGAATAGAAAATCTGCAAGGATTTTCGTAAGTAGGCGAGAACCAGCCATTAATTATACACGGTGTTGGCATTTCGTTATTTTTTGTTTTTCTTAATTGACTGTTTAATCAAACTCAAAATATATTCTAAATGTTCGTCCGATTTTATTTGTAATTCATAATCTCCATTTCCCCAATGTCCAGTTGAAGAAACATCTCTTGTAATTCCTTTCGGGTCGTCAAGTTCTCCAATTGTCATATTAATCCAAATTTTCAAAGCTTTTCTTTGCGGATGAATATCAACTACATTTCTGCCTGAAACAAAAGCAATGTATTTCTTTTTTGGTTTAACTTCTATATTATCAAAATTCAGAATTGCATTTTTCATTTTCTCATACAATTCCTTTATTTCTTCGCTTGCGTTTTCCAAATGTTCCTGTTCCGAATAGACTTTAATTTCTTTCGCAACATTGTCTATTGTATGGTCGGTTTTTGAAATTGTTTTTATGCTTTCTTGTGCTCCTGCTTTTTGTATTTGTTCGTAAGAAACAGTATTGTTTTCAAACCTTTTGACTTCCCAAAGTTCAATAGGTAAGTCTTTAAAATTTATTGCCTCACGTTGATAATTAGTAAAAGCTGGTGAAACAAATAAAACTCTTGACTGTGACCAATCCACGTCATTCCGTTTGAGTGTTTTGTCAAGATTTTCATTAAATTCCAAAATAAAGTCTGCTTTATTATTTAGCATTAATGATAAATAAGCATAACCTTGGTCAATTACGCTAAAGTTCTTATCTCTCTTATATTCAATTATTACAAAAGCATTTGCTTCTTTGTCAAACGCAAGAGTGTCAATTCGGAAGTTATTTAGGGCAAATTCAGATTTCACAAAGTCAAGTCCGAGAATTGTCTTTAAATTACTTTCTGTCAAATCTTGAATTTCTTTTTCAAGTCGAAATGGTTTTTCCTTTATATACTCTAAAGATTTCTCAATTTTAAATAATGCCATTTATTTTCTTGATTTTCGTTTTTTTAATGAATGCCAACGTTGTTGTATATGGTTTGTTGCGTGTTTAAGCACCTAATTTAATAAATATAAACCGAATAGAAAATCCGCGAGGATTTTCGTAAGTAGGCTAGAACTAGCAATAAATTATATACGGTGTTGGCAAATCGTTTTTTATGTTCAAATCGTTTGTATTCCGACAAATAAAGCTCCAACAATTATTATTAAAAGTCCAAATGAAAATAGTTTGTCAGAAATTTTCACTTTTGGATTTTCAGCTCCAAATCTGTCATTTATTTCGTCCGAATATCTCAAAAAGAGAATAAAATCCCGTTTGTGCATATTTTCACTTAATCGCTTAAAAACTCGGTCAAAAGTCCAATAAATTATTGGTACACAAAATCCGAAATACATTATTCGGTCATTTCTTAATTCAGAGTCAGAGTATAAAATTCCGAACAGTCCAATTGTCAAAAGTCCGACACAAATCAGCCACACTATTTTCGGTTTCATCCATTTCGTTTTTCTTGTGTAAAGAATAAAGAAACTAATTCCGAGTGCAATTCCAATTCCGATTATACTATTATCCAATTCGGTTTACAGTTTTAGGTTATTATTAAACTTAAAATTCCAATTGCCACAGTTATTAATAACATTATTCCTGAAAATTTTCGCAAATTATTTGACTTTTGTTTTAATTTTTTGTTTTGATTTTCGACATTCCAACTTATTTTGAACATTGAGTTTAACATTAATTCATAAGAAGAAAACGAAAATGGATTAAGAATCGGAAAAAGAGGATATTTGCTTTTATCAGCTGAATAGTAAATCCAAAGATTCATATAAATTCCAATTCCAAACGAAAAGAAAGACAGAGCAAATGCAAAAAAAATAATTCCAAATAAAATGTCATTCATATGTTTTCGTGGTTTTTCTCAAATGTTTGCCAACGTGTTTGTATATGCTTTGTTGCGTGATTAAGCAACTAAGTTAGTAAATAAAAACGGAATAGAAAATCCGCGAGGATTTTCGTAAACAAGCTGGAACTAGCAATAAAATATATACGGTGTTAGGCAAAGTATCTATTGAAGATTTATGTTTTCTCCAGTTATTGTTTTTATTAATAATTCAGCTGTTTCAATAGAGATCACTTTTCCCAATACCATATCATTAAATTTACCTTTAATAACTTCGGTCCAATTTTTCTTATTTAATCCACTAATTAAATCTTTTATTTCATCAGCCTCATTGAAAATAATTTCTTGACCAAATTCCAATTTCATGATTTGGCTTTTTAGAGTCTCAAAATTATTTTCATAATTATGGATTTCTTCTCTTGAAAAGTAATCGTATTCTTGTTTTATTTTACTTTCTCTAAAATACCATTGGATTAATTCTATAAATGGTTCAAAGAAATAACTATTGAAGTCTTCTTGCCAATCATTATAATTTCCACTTACTTCATACCATTCGTTAGCAGATTCTATATAATGATTTGTATATTTTTTTTCTACTTGATATTTTTCTTTTATTTCAAAATAAGCAAATGCTCCTTGAATTTCCCGAGTTTTTAAAGAAGACATAAACTCTTTTGTTAATTTATGTCTAATTCGTGACTGTTTTAATTCAATTCGTTCATTGTTCAGTTCTGCAAAGTCTTCACTAATCCGTTCTAAAGTTCTTTTAGAAATAGGTTGCTCAAATAAAAAATTAAAGAATTGGTCTATTTTAATTTCAAGATATTTTCTTTCAGCAAATCTAATATCTGAGCTATAATCTGAAATTTTTTCTATTACTTCGTCTAAATCTAGGTTTCTCATTTTATATTTTGCCTAACGTTTATGTATATGAGCTGTGGCGTGTTTTTGCATGAACCTCTCCAAATATAAACTAACTTTGGGAAATCCATAGATTTTCCAAATGGGCACAGACCAAGCCATAGCTTATATACGGTGTTGCCAGTAGTTTTTATTTCCTCAATTTTGTTTTCAGTTCTTTTGCCTCCGATAAAGTGAATTTTTTATTTTCTTTAAATTCCTTTATACAATATTCTATATTTTTTAATCCTTTGCTCTTTAATATTCCTTTTTCTGCACAAACTTTGGCTATGAAATAACTGAAAATCAGTTTCCCTTTTGGATATGTTTTTATCGAACTTTCCAAAAAGTCAATTGCGTCTTTCGGTTTGTCCAATTTCTCATATATAATTCTAAACGGTCTTTCGTAATAGAAAACATTGTCGTTATAACCTTTTTCGATTTGAAGTTTCCAATTTTTCAAAGCTTCATCGTAAAGTCCCATCTCTTCGTACAATTGAGCCTTTTGAGAATATGCTTCGTCTTTTGCGAAAAATTCATTTTTTTCGCCAACTTCAAAAAGTTGTTCCAAAAGGTCGCTGTTTTTTTTCGCTATTACCAAGTCTAAAAGGTAATAGAAATCATCTTCGTCCAAATTAAAGTCTATTCCATAATTTTGTTTGGTAGAATTGGTTTTACCTTCCAAATAATCCGAAACAGATAATTTTTTTTCATTTACTTTATTCTCGAAATCATTGTAATTTCTATAATCCGAAAACATAAACATTAGAGCATCATTTAAGGATTTTACGACCAAATCAAGATGTCCTGAATTGTAAACTTCCTCTTTTAATTTAAGACGAACGTTTGTGTTATTTTTAAAAATACTATCTAATTTTTTTCCTGTTGCAAGTCGGTATTTATCATCTTTAGTTCCCGAGGAAACAAAATAGTACAAATTTTTGCTTTTATCTTTCGCTAGTGACTTGTTTAGATTTTCTATTTGTTCTTTTAATAAGTCTGGCGTTATGGCAATAAATCCTTGAAATGCATTATTTGGCATTGAAATAATTTGGCTTGCAAGTGTTGCAGTATTGGAATGACCAACTAATATATTAAATCCTGATACAGAATAATTTGAATTGATTAAAGGAATTATTTCTTTGTAAAGGTGATTTTTTAATTTTTCCGAACCTTCTAAAAATTGGTCTGTTGGAATGTTTATGTCATTTCCATAATTGGGTGTTGTTTCATAATTTCGGTCATTGTGAAAAATTCCAACCACAATACAATTTGGAATCACATTATATTTTGCTAAATAATTTTCGTAATTGGTTGTAATTTCAAAAAGCTCGTAGCCATCTAATGTATAAATAACTGGATATTTTTGTTTGTCGTCGTAGTTTGATGGCAGATAAATTTTTACAGTTCTCTCGTCCTTAAAAAAGTCTGATTTGAGTTTCTCGACTTTGTATTCGTATTTAAGCGTGTCTTTCGTTTCAGATTGTCCGAATGTTGAAAATGAAATAAATAAAATTACAATTGCAAAAATTTTGTTCATAGTTCGATTTTTTTTTCAAATTACTGGCAACGTGTTTGTATATGGAAAGTTGCGTTTTTGTCAGCGAGGATTTTCCGAAGGAAAATCAGAAGTTAGTAAAAGCGCAACCAACCTTATTTAAGCACTAATCTAGCAATTTTTTATATACGTTGTTAGCAAATGCAGCTCTAATTAGTAGGAAACTTAATAAAAAGAAATTTCCAACGTTAAATAAGAGCAGATAGATTTACGCACCAGATAATCTGTTTATTATTTAGTTAATTAAAATCTTTGTGACTTCAGTTTTACTTTTAGTTCCGATTTATCTAAGCAAATTTTGTTAATTATAAGTTAGGGAATTAGGTAAGCCAAAACCAAAACAATAGCAGAGAAAATAGAGGATTGACATTGTTTTTGCTAACGTATACGTATATGGAAAGTAGCGTTTAAATAATGACTTGTCTTTCCGGCTTGTATATATTTTATAAAGAAACAAAAAATATTGATTAAACAACCAATT
>NZ_JBSHNU010000135.1:0-130000 GCF_053601555.1 Lacinutrix sp. MEBiC02595
TCGTCTAAGTTACTTACTCCATCTCCATCACAATCTGCAGTTGCCCAGTCACTTGTTGTGTCTGTTAAATCTACATTTGATAATGTTCCTCCGATACAAGGATCCGTATCATTTGGATCCGTATCACTTGTTTCTCCATCACCATCACAATCCGTAATTGCTGTTACAGGTAAAGTAATATCTGCTGCTGTAAATTCACAAGCATCGTTTGGATCGGTGTCGTTTGGTCCTTGAACGCCGTCTCCATCAGGATCCACCTCGTCTAAGTTACTTACTCCGTCACCATCACAATCTGCAGTTACCCAGTCACTTGTTGTGTCTGTTAAATCTACATTTGTTAAATCTCCTCCGATACATGGATCGGTATCATTTGGATCCGTATCACTTGTTTCTCCATCACCATCACAATCTGTGATTGCTGTTACAGGTAAAGTAATATCTGCTGCGGTAAACTCACATGCATCATTTGGATCTGTGTCGTTTGGTCCTTGAACGCCGTCTCCATCAGGATCCACCTCGTCTAAGTTACTTACTCCGTCACCATCACAATCTGCAGTTGCCCAGTCACTTGTTGTGTCTGTTAAATCTACATTGGATAATGTTCCTCCAATACATGGATCCGTATCATTTGGATCCGTATCACTTGTTTCTCCATCGCCATCACAATCTGTAATTGCTGTTACAGGTAAAGTAATATCTGTTGCTGTAAATTCACAAGCATCGTTTGGATCGGTGTCGTTTGGTCCTTGAACGCCGTCTCCATCAGGATCCACCTCGTCTAAGTTACTTACTCCGTCACCATCACAATCTGCAGTTGCCCAGTCACTTGTTGTGTCTGTTAAATCTACATTGGATAATGTTCCTCCGATACAAGGATCGGTATCATTTGGATCCGTATCACTTGTTTCTCCATCGCCATCACAATCTGTGATCGCTGTTACAGGTAATGTAATATCTGTTGCTGTAAATTCACATGCATCATTTGGATCTGTGTCGTTTGGTCCTTGAACGCCGTCTCCATCAGGATCTACTTCGTCTAAGTTACTTACTCCGTCACCATCACAATCTGCAGTTGCCCAGTCACTTGTTGTGTCTGTTAAATCTACATTTGTTAAATCTCCTCCGATACAAGGATCTAAAGGATTAGGATCAGAACTATTTGGTGTTCCATCTCCATCACAATCTTCCGTAGGTATATTTAAACAAGGCACTGTATAACCATCTATTCCTGCATCTACACTACCATTTGTTGTTATCGTTACTGATGTTGGCTCTGATCCTTCTGTTAATGTAGCTCCAACTGGTAAAGTAGTCGTATCTACCACGATATCCACTGTTCCTGCTGGTACTCCTTCTATAGTATACGTTCCATCCGCCGCTGTAGTTGCTGTTGGCTCTCCTGCGTCTAATACACCATCGCCATCTAAATCAGCAAATACAGTTACTGGTGTAGTGAATCCGGTTTCTGTTCCGTTTTGTATTCCATCACCATCTTCATCGTTATATACGGTTCCAGTTACTGTTCCGGCTGTAGTATAACCATCTGTCCCTGCTGTAACTGTTCCACTTACTGGTACCGTTACCTCTGTTGGTTCTGTTCCTTCTGTTAATGTTGCACCTGTTGGTAAAGTAGTTGTATCTACTACGATATCTACTGTCCCTGCTGGTACACCTTCTATAATATAGGTTCCATCCGCTGCTGTAGTTGCTGTTGGCTCGCCTGCGTCTAATACGCCATCGCCATCTAAATCAGCAAATACAGTTACTGGAGAAGTGAATCCGGTTTCTGTTCCATTTTGTGCTCCATCACCATCTTCATCATTATATACTAAACCAGTTACCGTTCCTGTAGTAGTATAACCATCTGTTCCGGCTGCAACTGTTCCACTTACTGGTACGGTTACTTCCGTTGGTTCTGTTCCTTCTGTTAATGTTGCTCCAGTTGGTAAAGTTGATTCATCCACTTGGATATCTACTGTTCCGGCTGGTACACCTTCTATAGTATAAGTTCCATCTGCTGCTGTAGTTGCTGTTGGCTCGCCTGCGTCTAATACGGCATCACCATCTAAATCAGCAAATACGGTTACTGGAGATGTGAATCCGGTTTCTGTTCCATTTTGTGTTCCATCACCATCTTCATCGTTATATACTGTTCCGGTTACGGTTCCAGCTGTAGTATAACCATCGGTTCCTGCTGCAACTGTTCCACTTACTGGTACCGTTACCTCTGTTGGTTCTGTTCCTTCTGTTAAAGTTACACCTGTTGGTAAAGTAGTTGTATCTACTACGATATCTACTGTTCCTGCTGGTACGCCTTCTATAGTATATGTTCCATCCGCTGCTGTAGTTGCTGTTGGCTCTCCTGCGTCTAACACGCCATCGCCATCTAAATCAGCAAATACAGTTACTGGAGAAGTGAATCCGGTTTCTGTTCCATTTTGTGTTCCATCACCATCTTCATCGTTATATACTGTTCCCGTTACTGAACCAGCTGTAGTATAACCATCGGTTCCTGCTGCAACTGTTCCACTTACTGGTACCGTTACGTTAGTTGGTTCTGTTCCTTCCGTTAAGCTTGCACCTGTTGGTAGTGTTGTTTCATCCACTTGGATGTTTACAGATCCTGCTGGTACACCTTCTATAGTATAGGTTCCATCTGCTGCTGTAGTTGCTGTTGGCTCTCCTGCGTCTAATACGCCATCACCATCTAAATCTGCAAATACGGTTACTGGAGATGTGAATCCGGTTTCTGTTCCATTTTGTGTTCCATCACCATCTTCATCGTTATATACGGTTCCGGTTACGGTTCCTGCTGTAGTATAACCATCTGTTCCAGCTGATACAGATCCGCCACCAATTGGTGTAACATTCGTTGGTTCTGTTCCTTCCGTTAAGGTTGCTCCCGTTGGTAAAGTAGTTGTATCCACTACGATATCAACAGCAACACCTGTTGGTAAACCTGTAATAGTATATGTTCCATCTGTTGCCGTGGTTGCTGTTGGCTCTCCTGCGTCTAATACGCCATCGCCATCTAAATCTGCAAATACAGTTACTGGGGAAGTAAATCCTGTTTCTGTTCCGTTTTGTGATCCATCACCATCTTCATCATTATATACCGTTCCTGTTACAGAACCTTCACAACCATTAATACCATCATCTGTTACCGCTAATGCAGTACCTTGTCCACCTGCACCTGCTGTAGAAGGAGCGATACCTGTAGCATTAACGCCTCCGGTTAACATTCCATTGGCATCTACATTAGAAGGTAAAAACGCACCACCACCTTCAATAGCATCCGGACAAGTATCATTATCACTATCTGTATCTAAATGATTTGCAATTCCGTCACCATCAGAATCCAAAGTTGTTGTGTTCATTGGGTTAACAAAATTAGTAACACAATTAAACTCCACGTTATGTTGTCTTCCTGAAGCTGAAGCTCCTGCAACTCTAGCAACAACACCTAATCTAATAGTATAAGAAGATCTACCTGTATGTTGTGTCGCATAATTTACTTGCGGAAAATTGCTAGACACAGATGGGTATTCTGTAATACCAGCAGTACCAACTATAAAATTATCTTCAAATGTCACCAATAATTCTGTATCCTGATTAACCGTATAGCTATTTGCCAATTCCGACCAATTCTGTTCGCCAAATCTTGCCCCACCATCTACGTCGTTAAAATTAACAAAGAATTCAGGAATAATAACATCATTAACACCAACTGTTCCACCTGTTGTTACAAAATCAAATCTATATTCCGTATATGCACGATCTCCAATACTAGTTAAAGCAAAAGCCGATCTTGGCTGAAAAGAGTTAATGTTTACAGAATTATCATCTAAAACAGGAATTGTTGTTCCGTTTAATGCTACAATTGTTACTAAAGCATCAATTCCAGAAGTTACACTAGGAAACCTGAATGTTTCATTTACTAAGAATGTATTTATATTACCATCACCACCTGGCTCTTCAGAATAGGCATTATTAAAATTTAATACTGTAGCAGAAGTACAAGCTGGTTGACCAGGTGAAGTAACTAAACCTTCATCTATATCGGTAATACCATCATTATCATCATCTTCATCACATCCATCAGGATAAGCATCCCCATCATTATTTGCTTTATCATCAAATCCAGGACATAAATCGTTTGCATCAATAGTTCCATCATTATCTGAGTCACATTGACCATTTGAATCTGAAGGTGTTCCATCTATAGAACCTCCTACACCTTGACCTGTATTTTCATCCACATTATTTGGCACACCTGTTACGCTATCAACAGTTCCAGTTAATTGTCCATTGACAACACTACTAGTATTAATATTATCTGCTCCTTCAAGTGCATCCGAACAACCATCACCATCACTATCTAAATCTAAATAATCTGGAGTACCATCGCCATCTGTATCTAAATCTGTACAAGCGAAAAGTATAAATTCAATACCATCTGAAAGCACACCAGAAACACCATCTTGAACAAATTCAATTGTAAAAGTTGACATATTACCATTAACTTGTAATGATCCTGCCGCAGTTCCATCTGAAGAGTTTTGCGTACTTTCAAAAGTATAAGCCCCTGAAAGTTCATTTCCAGAACCACTATCTTTTGCTGTAGTTGCTGTCACAAGAAAATCACTAGTACCAGATAATGCAGTCCAAGTCAAACCATCTTGAAGTGTCATTAAAGCAGAGTTTTCTGTTAAACCATCACTTCCTCCCAATCTATCTAGATGCAATATTGGGTTGGTAACATTAATAGGATCTCCCGCTGCGTCTTCAAAAGAAAAAGTTAAAGTACTTCCCCAACTATATTCTCTTTGCAGAGAGACATCTCCACTTAAATTTTCTGACCAAAAAGATGCTGTATTAAAAGCTCCTACTGAATTTGCCTGAAAACCTGTTGAATTAGTTACTAATCTAGCAACAACTCCGTTTCCATAATCAAAAGTAGCTTCTGACCCACTAACTAAAGTCCATGTTCCAGATTGCACTGGAGAAGTACAAATACCTTCATTAATATCTGTAATACCATCATTATCACTATCTAAATCACAACCATCAGGAACTAAATCCCCATCTATATCTACCGCATCATCTGAACCCTGACAGATATCACTACCATCTAAAACCCCATCATTATCTCTATCACATTGTCCATCTGCATCAAAAGCAGATGCATTTTGAGAAGTCCCCAAATCTTGACCATTATTTACATCCACATTATCAGGTACCCCAGTTGCATTTTCAACTGTTCCATTTAACGAACCATCTGTATTGACTTCCGTTGTTACAATAAAATCACCACCTTCTAAAGCATCTGAGCAACCATCATTATCGGAATCAAAATCAAAATGATTAGGGATTCCATCACCATCAAAATCATACACATCTGGCACGCCATCGGCATTAGAATCTGTATAATCCGTTATACTGCTATCCACTCCAGTTCCATTATCGGTTGTGTCATTCCAGTTTGGAATACCATCTCCATCTTCATCATGACTTGGCATAAAATTCCCTGACTCTTCTGTATCTAAAATACCATCATCATCATCATCTAAATCATCTATATCATCCAATCCGTCTCCATCTTCATCTGGCTGAGACCAAATAAAAACTTTACCATCACCCGGATCACTAGAAGCTGCTGAATATTGAATACTAGTAATAGTTGCTCCCACATCTGCTAATTCGCTTAACAAAAACAAAGCAACACCTGCTGTACCACCATTACTATACACTCTATTAGTTAACCAATAATCAGAATCCGGATTTCTACTTGTACTAGGCTCATTTACGGTTCCGACAGTACCTATATCATTAGAATTAGATCCTGTACCTCCATGTCCCCATTGCACATTGTCTCTATTCACAAAAGTTTCACCTAATGAAACTGTTGTAGTACTACCTAATTCCGTTCCGAAAACTTCAATATGCAAGCAGTTGTTTGCATTCCTTTCTGTAACAGCAATAATAGAACTTGAAGCCGAAACAATTCCAGGAGAATATGTTAATGTATGTCTTATAGTACTTTGGCTTTCTTCTAAAGTAAAATCATCACAAGTATCCGCTCCACTTCCAGCAGAAGCTTCAAAATAGTGGTTTAAATTTGCGTCTTGAAAAGCTGCCAAGGCCACCGCATTCCAGTTAGCATCTGCGCTACCTCCAGCTGTAGAATTCGTATGATCATTTTCTCTTATAAAGTGAGAAGATTGATTACCAGGACCGACCTCTGTTAATTGATAACCATTTGGTAGACTAAACTCACTATATATTTTTGTCCCTATAGTTATACTTTGCAATGTAGCAGGGTCCGTATTTCCTGCCGTAGAGCTTGTGTCTTGCGTGTCACTCCATTGAAAAGAGGCCCCAATTCTAATACTATTTGCATTCGATTGAGCAACAATAGATACAATACTAAATATAGCAAAAACTATAGTTAAATAAATTGATTTTGAATTCGAGAATCGTGTAATGATTTTCATATAATTGTGGTAAAATTGTTTTATAC
Organism: Lacinutrix sp. MEBiC02595; assembly: GCF_053601555.1. Taxonomy (NCBI): domain Bacteria; kingdom Pseudomonadati; phylum Bacteroidota; class Flavobacteriia; order Flavobacteriales; family Flavobacteriaceae; genus Lacinutrix; species Lacinutrix sp. MEBiC02595. Next base: position 6,521 of record NZ_JBSHNU010000135.1, read on the forward strand.
TTATAAAAATTATCTGCAACAATATTTTGCAATGCTAAGCACTACAAAACATTGTTAAACTTGTTTTATGCAAAAAAGCCAATACAAATTTGCATTGGATCTATTAAAAATATTAATACTAATACTACTCATTCTCTTAGGGAAAAATAATGGTTAATTTCTTGTTTTACGGTTTTCCCGTAAACTAATATTCCTACAAAAATATCATTACAATATTTTTAACAAAGGGATTTAATAAAATTATTCACTTAATTCGGCTAAACGCAAATACGCTCGATTAAACGCTAATTGTGTTAATTTATTTAACAAAAATATCTAAAATAAACATCTAATTTATCCTAAACCATCAACTAACTACTGTATTCTCGACCATATGTTCTTCTTTTCCGATGAATCATATTTTTTAGCAAATTTAATGGACATACTACCTAATGGATTACTTCATCTTACTATAATTTACAAAAGACCGAGATATTCTAGACTTAAGTTTTATTATATTCCTAGTTTAAAATATATTATAATTATCGAAATACAATTAAGATAATTCTGTGAATACTTTATATTTGCACAAATTATTTTTTATGAAATTTACAGACGAAATCAAACGAAGAAGAACCTTTGGAATTATCTCTCATCCCGATGCTGGTAAGACCACTTTAACAGAGAAGTTACTATTATTTGGTGGAGCAATTCAAGAAGCTGGAGCTGTAAAAAGTAATAAAATTAAAAAAGGGGCCACGAGTGATTTCATGGAAATAGAAAGACAGCGTGGAATTTCTGTAGCGACTTCTGTATTAGCTTTTGAATATAATGGTATTAAAATAAACATTCTAGATACGCCAGGTCATAAAGATTTTGCGGAAGACACTTTCCGTACTTTAACAGCAGTAGATAGCGTTATAGTAGTAATTGATGTAGCAAAAGGGGTAGAAGAGCAGACTGAAAAATTAGTGGAAGTATGTCGTATGCGTAATATACCTATGATTGTTTTTATTAATAAAATGGATCGTGAAGGTAAAGATGCTTTTGAACTACTTGATGAAATTGAGCAAAAATTAGGATTACGAGTAACCCCTTTAAGTTTTCCTATAGGAATGGGTTATGACTTTAAAGGGATCTATAATATATGGGAGAAGAATATTAATTTATTTAGTGGAGATAGTCGAAAGAATATTGAAGAAACCATTGAGGTATCTGATTTAAACTCTCCTGAATTAAATACTTTAATTGGTGATAAAGCTGCCGAAACACTGCGAGAAGAAATAGAATTAGTAGAAGGTATTTATCCTACTTTTAATAATCAAGAATATTTAGATGGTACATTACAACCTGTATTTTTTGGATCTGCTTTAAATAGTTTTGGAGTACGTGAATTATTAGATTGTTTTGTTGAGATAGCTCCTAAACCAAGAGCGAAACAAAGTGAAGAGCGTCTTGTACAACCCGATGAAGAAAGCTTTACTGGTTTTGTATTTAAAATTCATGCCAATATGGATCCTAACCATAGAAACCGTTTGGCTTTTGTTAAAATAGTTTCAGGAGAGTTTAAAAGAAACACGCAATACTTACATGTAAGACACAATAAAAAAGTCAAATTTTCTAGTCCGAATGCCTTTTTTGCAGAAAAAAAGGAAATTGTAGACATCTCCTATCCTGGTGATATTGTAGGTTTACAGGACACTGGAACTTTTAAAATTGGAGATACATTAACCGAAGGTGAGATACTGAATTATAAAGGTGTACCGAGTTTTTCACCAGAGCATTTTAGATATATCAATAATGCAGATCCGATGAAATCTAAACAATTAAATAAAGGTATAGACCAATTAATGGATGAAGGTGTAGCTCAATTATTTACTTTAGAATTAAACGGAAGAAAGGTTATTGGTACCGTTGGAGCATTACAATATGAAGTAATACAATATAGATTAGAGCATGAATATGGTGCAAAATGTACCTACGAAAATTTAAATGTATTTAAAGCGTGTTGGATTGAAACCGATGATATAAAAAGCGAAGAATACAAAGAATTTTTAAGAGTAAAACAACGCTATTTAGCAAAGGACAAAAGAAATCAATTAGTCTTTTTAGCAGATTCCTCTTTTTCTTTGCAAATGACACAACAAAAATACCCTAGTCTAAAATTTCACTTTGTAAGTGAGTATAAGTAATAAAAAACATTTTAAAGCTATTTAAGAGGCTTTATAAAAACAAACGATTAATATTAAGTAAATATTTATTAACGAAAAAATCACCTATTTAAAACAGGTGATTTTCTTTAAAGTTATAATTTATTTCTATAATAAAAATTAAACTAATAAGAATATATTATACCTTGATGTATTTATCAATAATTGGTTAAGCTTCTCCTGTTAGTCCAAAATTCAATGGAATTGGAGGTTGCTCAAAAAAAACATTTGGAGCACATCCTTAAAAACTAAGATTTAAATTTTTATACTAGATCCACTACTAAGCTTCACCCGTTGGTCCGAAATTCAATGGAATTGGAGGTTGCTCATAATCTTTGATTTCACCATGCATGTTTTCAAATTTAGCTACATTATCACTTAAAGCCTTCATTAAACGCTTTGCATGTTGCGGTGTTAGTATAATTCTAGATTTCACCTTACTTTTTGGTGTTCCAGGCATAATACTAACAAAATCCACTACAAATTCTGAAACAGAATGGTTAATGATTGCTAGATTAGAGTAGGTTCCTTCTGCAACTTTCTCGTCTAATTCAATATTAATTTGCCCTGGTTTTTTCTTATTTTTATCTTCTGCCATTGTAAACTTATTTACGCTTCCGCAAAAGCGAAAGTCTTATTAATAATCATATTTAAAATAAAAAGTCCTGTTTAAAAAAACAGGACTTTTAAATCTATTATTTATAAAATCTCATAAACATTCATGAGATCCCAACCTGTGTTGGGATAAATTCGATTAGCCAACACTTCAAAAAGAAGTGTTGTAATCTCATTTAATTATAATTCACTTCTTGTTTTGCTTGCATCATTTGATCAAACTCTTCTTTAGAACCTACGATAATGTTTTCATAGTTACGCATTCCTGTTCCTGCTGGAATTCTGTGTCCTACAATTACATTCTCTTTAAGTCCTTCTAAAGTATCGATCTTACCAGCTACAGCAGCCTCATTTAATACCTTTGTAGTTTCTTGGAAAGAAGCTGCAGATATAAACGATTTTGTTTGTAGTGATGCTCTTGTAATACCCTGTAAGATAGGTGTAGCAGTTGCAGGCTTAGCATCTCTAGCTTCCACTAACGCTTTATCCTCACGACGTAAAATAGAATTTTCATCTCTTAAATCACGTGCTGTTACAATTTGTCCTTCTTTTAAGGTAGCAGATTCTCCTGCGTTTTCAACTACTTTCATTCCAAAGATATCATCATTTTCAACAATGAAATCTGATTTATGCACTAGTTGATCTTCTAAGAAGATAGTATCACCAGAATCTATGATTCTAACTTTACGCATCATTTGTCTAACAACAACCTCAAAATGCTTATCATTAATTTTTACACCTTGTAAACGATATACTTCTTGTACTTCGTTAACTAAGTATTGTTGCACTGCTGAAGGTCCTTTAATATTAAGGATATCGTTAGGTGTTATAGAACCATCGGATAAAGGCATACCAGCTTTCACGAAATCATTTTCTTGAACAAGAATTTGATTCGATAATTTCACTAGATATTTCTTAATATCTCCAGTTTTAGACTCTATAATAATCTCACGATTACCTCTTTTAATTTTACCGAAAGAAACAACACCATCAATTGCACTTACAACTGCTGGATTAGAAGGGTTACGCGCTTCAAATAATTCTGTTACACGTGGTAAACCTCCTGTAATATCTCCTGCTTTAGAAGACTTACGTGGAATCTTAACTAAAATTTTACCAATCTTAACTTTCTCACCATCATCAATCATAATGTGAGCTCCTACTGGTAAGTTGTAAGAACGAATTGCTTCCCCTTTACTATCCTCAACAATAAGTGTTGGAATAAGCTTTTTGTTTCTAGATTCAGAAATTACTTTCTCTTGGAAACCTGTTTGCTCATCAATTTCAACTTGGTAAGTTATACCTTGCTCAATGTTCTCATAACGTACTTTTCCAGCAAATTCTGAAATAATTACACCATTATATGGATCCCAAGAACAAACTACATCTCCTTTAGATAATTTGTCTCCGTTTTTAACTTGAACAAAAGAACCATAAGGAATATTGTTAGTACTTAAAGTAATACCAGTTTTCTTATCTATTAATTTGATTTCAGAAGTACGAGAAATTACAACATCTACGATGTTACCTTCATTATCTTCTCCTTTAACCGTTTTTAACTCTTCAATTTCTGCAATACCGTCAAACTTAACGGCTAATTTATTTTCTTCAGAAATGTTACCTGCAATACCACCTACGTGGAATGTACGTAAAGTTAACTGTGTACCTGGTTCTCCAATAGATTGTGCTGCCACAACTCCTACTGCTTCACCACGTTGCACCATTTTATTCGTTGCAAGGTTTCTACCATAACATTTAGCGCAAATACCTTTTTTAGCTTCACAACTTAATGGAGAACGAGCATCTACTTTATCCACTGGAGAGTTTTCAATTGCTTTTGCAATATCTTCTGTAATTAACTCATTAGCTCCAACTAATAATTCATCAGTTAATGGATTATATATATCGTTTAATGAAATACGACCTAAGATTCTTTCTTCTAAAGTTTCAACAACTTCATCATTCTTTTTAAGTGGAGAGATTTCTACTCCTCTTAACGTACCACAATCTACAGTGTTTACTATTACATCTTGAGATACATCTACTAGACGACGTGTTAAATAACCTGCATCGGCAGTTTTAAGTGCTGTATCGGCAAGACCTTTACGTGCACCGTGAGTAGAAATAAAGTACTCTAAAATAGAAAGCCCTTCCTTAAAGTTAGAAAGAATTGGATTTTCAATAATAGATCCACCTCCTGCAGTCGATTTTTTAGGCTTCGCCATTAATCCACGCATTCCTGTTAACTGGCGAATCTGTTCTTTAGATCCACGAGCACCAGAATCAAGCATCATATACACCGAGTTGAAACCTTGTTGATCTTCACGAATACGTTTCATTGACAATTCTGTCAATTCTGCATTTGTAGAAGTCCAGATATCAATAACTTGGTTATAACGCTCATTATTTGTTATAAGTCCCATGTTATAGTTACCCATAATACCGTCCACTTTTACGTTTGCAGCATCAATCATAGATTGTTTTTCTGGTGGAATAATAATATCCCCTAAACTGAAGGATAAACCACCTTTAAATGCGTAGTAATATCCTAAGTTTTTAATTTCATCTAAGAAATCCGCTGTTTCTGGTACCGATGTTACTTTTAAAATATCACCAATAATATTTCTTAGTGATTTTTTAGTTAATACATCATTGATATACCCTGCTGCTGCTGGCACTTTTTTATTAAAGATTACACGACCAACAGTAGTTTCAATAATTTGAGGAACTAATTCTCCTGCTTCATTGAAATCGATTGCTCTTACTTTAATTCCCGCATTTAAATCCACACGTTTCTCATTGTAGGCAATAGTTACTTCTTCATCCGAATAAAAAGTTAAACCTTCTCCTTTAATTTTAACATCTTTAGTAGAAGTTCTTAGCTTGGTCATATAATATAGACCAAGTACCATATCTTGTGAAGGTACTGTTACTGGCGAACCATTTGCAGGATTTAGGATATTATGAGATGCCAACATTAATAATTGACATTCTAAAATAGCTTCTGGTCCTAATGGTAAATGCACAGCCATTTGATCTCCATCAAAATCGGCATTAAATGCAGTAGTTACTAATGGGTGTAATTGAATTGCTTTTCCTTCAATTAATTTTGGTTGAAAAGCTTGAATACCTAGTCTGTGTAATGTAGGAGCACGATTTAAAAGCACTGGATGTCCTTTTAAAACATTTTCTAAAATATCCCAAACTACAGGTTCTCTTTTATCTATAATTTTCTTTGCAGATTTTACAGTTTTTACAATTCCTCTTTCAATTAGTTTTCTAATTACAAAAGGTTTGTAAAGTTCTGCTGCCATATTTTTAGGCAATCCACATTCAAATAATCTTAATTCTGGTCCTACAACAATTACAGAACGTGCAGAATAATCAACACGCTTACCAAGTAAGTTTTGACGGAAACGTCCTTGTTTACCTTTAAGTGAATCTGATAATGATTTTAATGGTCTATTCGAGTCTGTTTTTACAGCAGATGATTTACGTGTGTTATCTAATAAAGAATCTACAGATTCTTGTAACATACGTTTTTCATTACGTAAAATAACTTCTGGTGCTTTTATTTCAACTAATCTTTTAAGACGGTTGTTTCTAATAATTACACGACGATATAAATCATTTAAATCTGAAGTTGCAAAACGTCCACCATCTAAAGGCACTAATGGTCTTAATTCTGGTGGGATAATTGGTACTACTTTCAAGATCATCCATTCTGGACGATTCTCTCTATTTTCGTTAGAGTCTTTTAGAGCCTCTACAACTTGTAAACGTTTTAAAGCTTCCGTTTTACGTTGTTTAGACGTTTCGGTATTTGCTTTATGACGCAACTCATAAGAAAGTGTTTCTAAATTTATTCTAGCCAATAAGTCGATCAAACATTCAGCTCCCATTTTTGCAAGGAACTTGTTTGGATCTGTATCATCTAGATATTGGTTTTCTTGCGGAAGTGTTTCTAGAATATTTAAATATTCTTCTTCGGTTAAGAAATCCATTTTTTGTAATGGTTCTCCTTCGGCATTTTTAGCAATACCTGGTTGAATTACTACGTAACGTTCGTAGTAGATTATCATATCAAGCTTCTTTGAAGGAAGTCCTAATAAATAACCAATTTTGTTTGGTAAAGAACGGAAATACCAAATATGTGCAACAGGAACCACTAAATTAATGTGTCCTACTCTATCACGACGTACTTTCTTTTCTGTTACTTCTACACCACAACGATCACATACAATACCTTTATATCTAATACGTTTATATTTACCACAAGCACATTCATAATCCTTTACAGGACCAAAAATACGCTCACAGAATAAACCGTCACGTTCTGGTTTATGTGTACGATAATTGATAGTTTCTGGTTTTAAAACTTCCCCTCTAGATTCTGCTAAAATAGATTCTGGTGATGCTAAACCAATGGAGATTTTATTAAATCTCTTTACCGTGTTCTTATCTTGTTTTCTTGCCATGTTTTTTAAGTCTTCAGTTATCAGCCTTCAGTATACAGCGCTTGCTATATACTGTTGACCGACTACTATTTTTTTACTCCTCTAATCTGATGTCTAATCCTAAACCTTTCAATTCATGCATTAATACATTAAATGATTCTGGTAATCCCGGATCTGGCATTGGTTCCCCTTTAACAATACTTTCGTATGTTTTAGCTCTACCAATTACATCATCAGATTTAACTGTCAATATTTCTCGTAATGTTGCTGATGCACCATATGCTTCAAGTGCCCAAACTTCCATTTCACCAAAACGTTGTCCACCAAATTGTGCTTTACCACCAAGAGGTTGTTGTGTAATAAGTGAGTATGGTCCTATAGAACGCGCGTGCATTTTATCGTCAACCATATGTCCTAGTTTCAACATATAGATAACTCCAACCGTTGCTGGCTGATCAAAACGATCTCCTGTACCACCATCATAAAGATAGGTATGTCCAAATCTTGGAATTCCAGCTTCATCTGTAAATTCGTTAATTTGATCTAGAGTTGCACCATCAAAAATAGGCGTAGCATATGTACGATTTAATTTTTGTCCGGCCCAACCTAATACGGTTTCATAAATTTGACCAATATTCATACGAGAAGGTACACCAAGTGGATTTAATACAATATCAACTGGAGTTCCATCTTCTAAGAAAGGCATATCTTCTTGACGTACAATACGTGCAACAATACCTTTGTTACCATGTCGTCCTGCCATTTTATCACCAACTTTAAGCTTACGCTTTTTAGCAATATAAACTTTTGCTAATTTGATGATTCCTGCTGGTAATTCATCACCAACAGAAATAGTGAACTTCTCACGTCTTAAAGAACCTTGTAAATCATTTTCTTTAATTTTGTAGTTATGAATTAAATCTGCAACTAACGTGTTGGTCTTGTCATCTGTTGTCCAAGTACCTGACGTTAAGTGTGTATAATCATCTACAGCATTTAACATTTTAAGTGTAAATTTCTTTCCTTTAGGAAGTACTTCTTCACCTAAATCATTAAAGATACCTTGTGCAGTTTTACCATTAACAAGTGTAAATAACTTATCTACTAAAACAGCTTGCAAATCGTCAAACTTCGTATAATATAAAGCTTCTAATTGCGCTATATCTTCTTTATCTTGCGCACGTTTACGTTTATCTTTAACTGCTCTTGAAAATAACTTCTTGTTAATTACCACACCATGTAATGAAGGTGAAGCTTTTAAAGAAGCATCTTTTACATCTCCGGCTTTATCCCCAAAGATTGCACGTAATAATTTTTCTTCTGGAGTAGGATCTGATTCCCCTTTTGGTGTAATTTTTCCGATAAGGATATCACCAGGTTTTACTTCTGCTCCAACACGAATCATTCCGTTTTCATCCAAATCTTTTGTCGCTTCTTCAGAAACATTAGGAATATCATTAGTTAACTCTTCGTTACCTAATTTGGTATCTCTAACTTCTAAAGAATACTCATCTATATGAATAGATGTAAAGATATCTTCACGTACTACTTTTTCAGAAATTACAATTGCATCCTCAAAGTTATACCCTTTCCAAGGCATAAAGGCTACTTTCATATTTCTACCTAAAGCTAGCTCTCCTTTTTGAGTTGCATAACCTTCCGATAAAACTTGTCCTTTAACAACATGATCTCCTTTTTTAACAATAGGTTTCAAGTTGATAGAAGTACCTTGATTGGTTTTTCTAAATTTAGTTAGCGGATATGTTTTTGTATCGGAATCGAAACTAACTTTAGCTTCATCATCTGTACGGTCGTATTTTATTGTAATTTCTAATGAATCTACATACTGTACAACACCATTTCTCTCTGCATTAATAAGTACACGAGAATCTGAAGCCACTTGACGTTCTAAACCAGTTCCTACAATAGGAGCTTGCGGACGTAATAATGGTACAGCTTGACGCATCATGTTAGATCCCATTAGGGCTCTATTCGCATCATCATGCTCTAAGAAAGGAATTAATGAAGCTGAAATAGATGATATTTGATTCGGTGCAACATCTGTATAATGTAAATCTTTAGGATCAATTACCGGGAAGTCACCTTCCATTCTAGCAATTACCTTATCATGTAAGATTTTACCATCTGCATCTACTTTTACAGTTGCTTGTGCGATTAATTTATCTTCTTCCTCTTCTGCACTTAAGTATATAGGTTCGCTTTTAATATCTACTACACCATCTGTAACTTTTCTATACGGCGTTTCAATGAATCCCATAGAATTCACTTTAGCAAATACAGAAAGTGACGAGATAAGACCAATATTTGGTCCCTCTGGTGTTTCAATAGGACAAAGTCTTCCGTAGTGTGTATAGTGAACATCACGTACTTCGAAACCTGCTCTTTCACGAGATAAACCTCCTGGTCCTAATGCCGAAAGACGACGCTTATGCGTAATCTCTGCAAGAGGATTGGTTTGATCCATAAATTGCGATAACTGATTGGTACCAAAGAAAGAATTAATTACAGAAGATAATGTCTTCGCATTAATTAAATCAATAGGTGTAAATACTTCGTTATCACGAACATTCATACGCTCACGAATAGTTCGTGCCATACGTGCTAAACCAACACCAAATTGTTGTGATAATTGCTCACCAACGGTACGTACACGACGGTTAGATAAGTGATCAATATCATCAATCTCTGCTTTAGAATTGATTAGCTCAATTAAATATTTTATAATAGTTATGATATCTTCTTTGGTAAGCACTTGCTTATCCATACCGATATCTAACTGTAATTTCTTGTTCATTCTGTAACGACCCACTTCTCCTAAAGAGTAACGTTGATCACTAAAGAATAATTTATCTATAATACCACGTGCAGTCTCTTCATCTGGCGGCTCTGCATTACGTAGTTGTCTATAAATATGTTCTACAGCTTCTTTTTCAGAGTTTGTAGGATCTTTTTGAAGTGTATTATGAATAATAGCATAATCTCCTTGTTCTGCGCTTTCTTTATGTAAAAGAATTGCTTTTACATTCGCATCAAGAATTTCTTCAATATTATCTTTATCTAAAACAGTATCCCGATCTAAAACGATTTCATTACGTTCAATCGATACTACTTCTCCTGTATCTTCATCTACGAAATCTTCATGCCATGTATTAAGAACACGTGCAGCAAGTTTACGTCCTAAGATTTTCTTAAGACCTGATTTTGAAACTTTAACTTCTTCAGCTAAATCAAAGATCTCTAAGATATCTTTATCACGTTCAAAACCAATTGCTCTAAATAAAGTAGTTACAGGTAATTTTTTCTTTCTATCAATGTATGCATACATTACAGAGTTGATGTCGGTAGCGAACTCTATCCAAGAACCTTTAAATGGAATTACTCTTGCAGAATATAATTTAGTTCCATTTGCGTGGAAGGATTGTCCAAAGAACACACCTGGTGAACGGTGTAATTGAGAAACTACAACACGTTCTGCACCGTTGATACAAAAAGTACCAGAAGGTGTCATGTAAGGAATAGTACCTAAGTATACATCTTGAACAATAGTCTCGAAATCCTCATGTTCAGGGTCTGTACAATATAACTTTAACCTTGCTTTTAATGGCACACTATATGTAAGTCCTCTTTCGATACATTCTTCTATAGAGTATCTAGGTGGATCAATAAAGTAATCTAAAAATTCTAATACAAATTGATTACGTGTGTCTGTTATTGGGAAGTTTTCTAGAAAGGTATTGTATAAGCCTTCATCTCCTCTTTCTTCAGATTTAGTTTCTAACTGGAAAAAATCCTGAAAGGATTTTATTTGAATATCCATAAAATCAGGATACTCCGTTCTATTTACAATAGACGAGAAATTTAATCTTTCAGCTTGTTTTGCTAACATCAATGGACGGAATTTTGATTAAAAAAAATATAAAGCGTATACGTCATATTTATATACGCAAAATGGTCTAGGTCTTAGAACGCATGTTCTAGACCTAAACCTTTATGTTGTTTGCTTGTTAAACTTACTTAAGCTCAACCTCTGCTCCAGCTTCCTCTAAAGAAGATTTTAAGCCTTCAGCTTCATCTTTAGAAACACCTTCTTTGATTGCACTTGGTGCATCATCCACTAAACCTTTAGCTTCTTTTAAACCTAAACCAGTTAATTCCTTAACTAATTTTACTACTGCTAATTTAGAACCACCAGCGGCTTTTAATATTACATCGAATTCAGTTTGAGCTTCAACAGCTTCTCCACCAGCAGGTCCAGCAGCAACTGCTACAGCAGCAGCAGCAGGCTCAATACCGTACTCATCTTTTAATATAGTTGCTAATTCATTAACTTCTTTTACAGTTAAGTTAACTAATTGTTCTGCGAAATCTTTTAAATCTGCCATTTTTTCTATCGTTTTAATAATGTTGTAATAATATATTTGTAATTAAGTGCGTACTTCTTTAATTATCCCTCTTTTTGAGATAATGTTTTTAAGATACCTGAAAGTGTTTGTCCACTCGATTGAAGCGCTGAAATAACGTTTTTAGCTGGAGATTGTAATAATCCAATGATGTCTCCAATTAACTCTTCTTTCGACTTGATGTCTACTAACATATCTAATTGCTCATCACCAATGTAAATAGCTTCTTCAATAAAAGCACCTTTTAATAAAGGCTTATCTGTTTTCTTTCTGAAAGCTTTAATTACTTTAGCTGGAGCGTTTCCAGTTTCAGAATACATCACGGATGTATTTCCTTTTAAAACTGTAGGAAGGTCACCAAATTCTCTATCTGATGCTTCCATTGCTTTTTCAAGTAATGAGTTCTTAACAACTGCTAATTGTACGTTTGCTTTAAAACAAGCACGACGTAAATTTGATGTTGCAACTGCATTTAATCCAGAAATATCTGCTAAATAGATATTTGCGTTATCAGCTAATTGTGCAGTTAAGTCTTTAATTACTTGTGATTTCTCTTCTCTTGTCATAATAAAAGTTTTTAACTAATTAACCAATTTTTGGATCTACAGCAATACTAGGGCTCATAGTAGAAGACATAAAAATGCTTTTTACATAAACACCTTTTGATGCAGTTGGTTTAAGTTTCATTAATGTTTGTAATAATTCATTTGCATTATCCTCAATTTTATCAGCACTAAAAGATGCTTTTCCAATTGCAGCGTGTACAATACCAGTTTTATCTACTTTAAAGTCAATTTTACCAGCTTTTACTTCTGTAACGGCTTTTGCAATATCCATTGTTACTGTACCTGTTTTTGGGTTAGGCATTAAACCACGAGGACCTAATACACGTCCTAAAGGACCTAACTTACCCATAACACTAGGCATAGTAATAATAACGTCAACGTCTGTCCAACCACTCTTAATTTTATCAAGGTACTCATCTAAACCAACGTAATCTGCTCCAGCTTCTTTAGCTTCTGCTTCTTTATCTGGAGTTACTAATGCTAAAACTTTCACGTCTTTACCTGTACCATGTGGAAGAGATACTACACCTCTCACCATTTGATTAGCTTTTCTAGGATCTACTCCTAAACGAACTGCTAAATCTACAGATGCGTCAAACTTTGCATTAGAAATTTCTTTAATTAATGCAGATGCTTCAGTAACAGAATAAATTCTTCCTTTTTCTATTTTTGCTAAAGCCTCTTTTTTCTTTTTTGTTAATCTTGCCATTTTAAATTTCTTTTATAGATTAATTTGGCGCGTTTCCAGTCACGGTTATACCCATTGACCTTGCGGTTCCAGCTACCATCTTCATTGCAGATTCAATTGTAAATGCATTTAAATCTACCATTTTGTCTTCTGCGATAGTTTTCACTTGATCCCAAGAAACTTTAGCTACTTTTTTTCGGTTTGGTTCTCCTGAACCCTTCTTGATCTTTGCCGCTTCTAATAATTGTATTGCAGCTGGTGGTGTTTTGATTACAAATTCAAATGATTTGTCTTTGTAAACAGAAATTACCACAGGTAAAACTTTACCTGGTTTATCTTGTGTTCTAGCATTAAACTGCTTACAGAACTCCATGATATTAACCCCAGCAGCTCCTAGAGCGGGTCCAACCGGTGGCGACGGATTCGCTGCACCTCCCCTTACTTGTAACTTAACTACTTTGTCTAACTCTTTTGCCATTTTAAATAATTTAGTCGATTTTTTCTTTTATTGGAAGCAAAAGAAAAATCTATCTTTATGTAACAATTATTATACTTTTTCTACTTGCATATAACTTAGTTCTAATGGTGTTTTTCTTCCAAAAATTTTCACCATTACTTCCAGCTTACGCTTTTCTTCATTTATCTTCTCAATACTTCCGTCAAATCCATTAAAAGGACCATCTATCACTTTTACGGTTTCACCTATAGTGAACGGTATAGCAACATTAACATCGGTATCTACTTCTAGTTCATCTACCTTACCTAACATTCTGTTTACTTCAGATTGTCTTAAAGGCACAGGCTCTCCTCCTTTTGTTTCCCCTAAAAAACCAATAACGTTAGTTACGGATTTTATAATGTGAGGTATCTCTCCACTTAAATTAGCCTGAACCATAATATAACCAGGAAAGTAAACTTTTTCTTTACTTACCTTTTTACCATTACGTATTTGAATTACTTTTTCGGTAGGAACTAGTACTTGATCTACATAATCTTGCAAACCTAATCGAGCTATTTCATTCTCGATATATGCTTTGATTTTGTTTTCTTGACCACTTACTGCTCTAACAACGTACCATTTCTTCTCAATTCCTTCAGACATAAATCTTAAAATTATCCGTTTATTACATTAAAATAATACCCAATAACTTTACTAAAAACTGTATCAACTCCCCAAATTGCTAATGAGAAAATAATAGAAAACACAGCTACTAGAATAGTTAAACTTTGTGTTTCTGCCCATGTAGGCCAGCTCACATTGTTTTTTAATTCTTCAAATGATTCTTTTATATAATTTACAATTCCTGCCATTATAATATTTGTATTTGCACGGGTTGAGAGACTCGAACTCCCGACACCTGGTTTTGGAGACCAGTGCTCTACCAACTGAGCTAAACCCGTAAATATAAGTGAAGGCGTTCCGAAAAACGGAACACCTTTACCTATTATTTATAAACTTTTAATTAGTCTAAAATCTCAGTTACCTGACCAGCTCCAACTGTTCTTCCTCCTTCACGTATAGCGAAACGAAGACCAACATTCATTGCAATTGGTTGGATTAACTCAACATGAATTGTTAAGTTATCTCCAGGCATTACCATTTCAACTCCATCAGGAAGCGCAATGTTTCCAGTTACATCCGTTGTACGAACGTAAAATTGAGGGCGGTAATTTGTATGGAATGGAGTATGACGTCCACCTTCTTCTTTCTTAAGGATATAAACCTCTGCTTTAAATTTAGCATGAGGAGTTACAGAACCTGGCTTACAGATTACCATACCTCTAGAAATCATTGATTTCTCTATACCTCTTAATAAAATACCTGCATTATCTCCAGCTTCACCTCTATCAAGGATTTGACGGAACATTTCAATACCTGTTACAGTAGATGTTAACTTTTCAGCTCCCATTCCAATAATTTCTACAGGATCTCCAGTATTTGCTACACCAGTCTCAATACGACCAGTTGCTACAGTACCACGACCAGTAATTGAAAATACATCTTCAATAGGCATTAAGAAATCTTTATCAATCTCTCTTAATGGCTCTTCGATCCAAGCATCAACAGCTTGCATTAATTCTAATACAGAATCAACCCATTTTTGTTCCCCATTAAGTGCTCCTAAAGCAGAACCTGCAATTACAGGACCATTATCACCATCATATTCGTAGAAAGATAATAAGTCTCTGATTTCCATGTCTACTAATTCTAGTAACTCTTCATCATCAACCATATCCACTTTATTCATGAATACAACCATACGAGGAATTCCTACCTGACGACCTAATAAGATATGCTCACGTGTTTGTGGCATTGGACCATCAGTTGCAGCTACTACTAAAATAGCTCCATCCATTTGTGCTGCACCTGTAACCATGTTCTTCACATAATCGGCGTGACCTGGACAGTCAACGTGCGCATAGTGACGATTCTCTGTTGCATATTCTACGTGAGAAGTATTAATTGTTATACCTCTTTCTTTTTCTTCAGGTGCGTTATCAATTTGATCAAATGATCTTGCTTCTGAAAAACCTGCATCAGCTAATACTTTAGTAATAGCAGCAGTTAAAGTTGTTTTACCGTGATCTACGTGTCCAATAGTACCAATATTTAAATGTGGTTTTGAACGATCGAAAGTTGCCTTTGCCATGTTTAATTTATTTTAATCTTATTTATATTATTGTTCAATTTATTCTATACTATACTTTAAAAAGAGCCAATGACGGGAATTGAACCCGTGGCCTCTTCCTTACCAAGGAAACGCTCTACCCCTGAGCTACACCGGCTAAATATTAGAGCGAGAGACCGGGTTCGAACCGGCGACATTCAGCTTGGAAGGCTGACGCTCTACCAACTGAGCTACTCTCGCAATTATTTATAATCCTTAATATTTACAACCTTCATTTTAAAACCGCTTTACTGGTATCGCAATTAAAAAAGTGGGGAGAGTAGGATTCGAACCTACGAAGTTAAAAACAACAGAGTTACAGTCTGTCCTCGTTGGCCGCTTGAGTATCTCCCCAATTATAAATATTTCACTCTGTTAAAGAACTTGAGCCGATGGAGGGACTCGAACCCACGACCTGCTGATTACAAATCAGCTGCTCTAGCCAGCTGAGCTACATCGGCTTTTTTTTTAATGCCTTTTAGCTATAAAAAAAGCCCGCTATTTCTAACGGACTGCAAATGTATATATTTATTTAATTATTCAAAACATTTTTTCAATATTTTTTTCATAAATGTGCTCTTAATTTCTCTTTTCGCTTTTTTAGCTGTCTTTCAAGGGACGCAATTGCCACATCTGTACCCTCTTCGAAAGATTTACATTGTTTTTTCACAACAAAACTATCTCCTGGCACACTTACTCGTGCTTCAAAAATCTTATTTTCTTTATCGCTGGTGTTATCTAATTTTAAAAAAACGTCTGCTTTTATTATCTTATCATAAAAGGTATCTAACTTATCCATACGTTTTTGAACAAAGTCTAATAGTTTTTGGTCTGCATTAAAGTTGACGGATTGCGTGTTTACTTTCATACTTCTAATTTATTATAGGTTAAACAATTATGCTATTTTTTTTTACTTCGTGGATGTGCGTTTAGGTACACTTTTTTTAATTCTGCTATACTGTTATGTGTATAAACTTGCGTTGCAGCTAAACTAGAATGCCCAAGTAATTCTTTAACAGCATTTAGGTCTGCACCTTGATTTAGTAAATGAGTTGCAAAGGAATGTCTTAATATATGCGGACTCTTTTTTACTTTAGTAGATGCTAAACTAAAATACTCATTTATTATACGGTACACAAGTGTTTCGTAAATTTTAACTCCTTTTTGTGTTAAAAACAAATGGTCTTTATCTTTTAGTACTTCTAGTTGATTTCTTACTTCTAAATATTTTTTTATGGTTTGTATAACGGATTCCAACAGAGGCACAAATCTTTCTTTATTACGCTTACCAAGCACTTTTAATGTTCTATTAGAAACATCAACATCCCCTAACTGCAACTGTACTAATTCTATACGTCTAATTCCTGTGGAATAAAACAGTTCTATTATTAGCTTATCTCTAAGCCCTTTAAAGTCTTCTTGAAAATTAAGTTCATCTAAAACAATTGCTACTTCTGCTTCTGAAAACGGTATTTGTATTTTCTTGCTTGTTTTTAATGCTTTGTGTTTTGCGAGTGGATTTATTTCTATTTCCCCAATTTTAAGAAGGAATTTATAGTAGGAATTTAATGCGGAAACTTTTCTATTGATACTTCTGTTTGAAATCTCTCCTTCCACCATAGAGACTATCCAACTTCTTATTTGTGAATAGTTTGCGTCTTCTATACTTTCTTGATCAAATTGCGCCGCATTAAACGTTAAGAAGTTTGACAAATCATTTTCATAGGCTTTAACGGTTAGCTTAGAATAATTTTTTTCTAATAAAAGATAATCTATGAAGGCTTGAAATGGCATTATTGCAGTTAATAGTTAATAGTTAATAGTTAATAGTTAAATGTACTAAAGTTTTATCTGAAATAATTTTTAAAGCAAAAAAAATCCCACTAGCTTTAAACTAATAGTACTTTATCTTTTTTTTACCTCCTATTTATTTTACCGACCAAACCGAATAACTTCTAGGTGGTGCTTGTATTTTCACCCACTTACCAGATTGCGTAGTTGGCTCCCAAGTAGAATGTCCTGTATAATCTTTAATTATGGTATTAGACCAATTGGTTTCTATCCATCGTTCTTGCCAAGAATCTGAATTGTTTATATAAACCACTAAACCATTATTATTAGAACCATTTCTTTTGGCGATATATTCATCGGTATCTACATGTAAGATGTTTGTTGTTCCCCCAGCTAAATTATTATGAATCCAGATTAAGTTATTTAAGCGTTCTTTATTCAACCATTCTTCATAATCTTTATAGAACATTGTAGGATATCCTTCATGGGTTAATATATACGCATATGCTAATATTTTATTGTTTGTAATTTCGTCTGTATCGTGATTCGTTACAAAAGTTACTGCTCTAGATGCATTTTGTTTCCAAAGCATATTATCATTTAAAGCATTTAGATTATTACCCATAAATGCATCTTTCATTTTATAATAACAAGCAAAATCAAAAGCACTTGCCTCTGCTGCACCAGTCCAATAATCTAAGGTAGACACATTACTATCCCAATATTCACCCACTGAAAAACCACCTACTTCATTTTTCCATTCTTTAACCACCCAAGGTTCAAAACCTTTAACATAATCAAAACGCCACCCATCAAAACCAATCACATCTCTATAGTATTTTGCTACACTATTTGCGTTTTTCCATAACCAACCTTGCACATACGTTTGGTCGTGGCATAAGTCGGGAAACCCACCAAATGCACCACTATCATTAGCATGAACGTTATTGGAATGAAAGTCTGTTGCCGAACGAAGAAAATTTCCAGAAAGCGGATTAAAATCTGTCCAAGTGTTTCCTCCTGTATATGGATTATACTCACTCGCTCCACCACTATTATGATTTACTACAATATCTGCAATAACACTCAATCCGTTTAGGTGTGCATTATCTATCATATCTGTAAGCTCTGTTCTGGACCCAAAACGAGTTTCTACACTTCCCATTTGGTTATATTCTCCAAAGTCAAAATAATCGAAAGGATCATAGCCCATAGAAAATGGTCCGTTTTGCGCTTTAGAAACTGGCGGCAACCAAATAGCGTCAATTCCGGCGTTGCTCCAATCTTGCACTTTAGAGTCTATTGTATCCCACCAAGTTCCACCTGCAGGAACATCCCAATAAAAGGCTTGCATCATTACTCCAGAACCTATAGGCTTTAATCCCACACGTTGAGCAATTGGAGATCCTATTTCTTTTGAAACAGAGGCATTGGTTTCTGCTATATCTTCTTGACTACAACTAAATGCGAATAGGGATAGAAATACGAGGCAGCTAATTTTAAAGTTTTTCATTTTGTTTACGCTTTGTGGTTATTCATAGCAAGGAAGCTACCGCTTAACCAGCGATTAACAAAACGGAATCAGTAACGAAAACGTTTTCGTGTTGATAAATAATCAAAATTTAACAGTAAAAATTAACAAAAACACAAAATTAGCGTTTAAATATTAGAAAATCAATAATTAAAAACAGGTGTTTTATTGCTTTATCGATGTTCTGCAAAAAGGATTGAACGGTTTGTTTGAGCTCTTTTTATTTTTCATAAAAAAGCGAGTAGTGAAAGCGTGGTGCTACGAAGCTTTAGCGCAGTAGCATTTGCCCAAATAAAACTGCTATAAAAACAGGATGCTTTACAAAACAAGACAATAAAATTAATCTTTATATAAAGACGCTCTTCTGCTTAAATCTAAAATAAGCTGTTCGTCTTCTTCACTTTCTAGCAAGACGTTGTAGCTCTTCCAGAAGTCTTTATTATACGGTTTTGGTGCAAAAATGTCTGGATCCCAATCTTCTTGTTGTAGGTTTGCGATTTCGTCTTTGTCTAGAATAATTTCGGAGAATAAAATTTCTTGCACGGTATAATAGTAGCGTTCTTCTTTATTGTAACGCGCTTCTTCTACTTTTGAAATCTTTAAAGACGGTTTCATTCCTACATTCACCAATTTTGGTGTTTCGTAATAGATGTAGTTTGGATACATTTTATCTTTATACTCTATATAGGTAATAACCAACTTATGATTGGTTTGCGTATCGAAAAGTCGTTTACTTCTGTCTTTTTGCGCATCGGAAGCTGCTACTAGATTGTATTCTATTTTCTTGATTGCGTAGTTATCGTAGTACACATAAATCCAACCTTCTGCTTGATAGCCTTGATTAAAAACACCTTTGGTATCTAAACCAACAAAGTCTTTAGAGCCTTCAATTTTTATTTTATATAGTTTACGCTCATTATCTACAAGAATTGTATCTAATTTAAATTGATGCGTATCTAAAATGTTATCGCCAAACAGTGCTTTTGCATTATTTGCATTACGTAGCAAGTTTAGTTTTCCTTGAAAAAGGTTTTGTAAACCGTTAATTCTGGTATCATTCCATTTAATAGCTGCTAGCAATTGCTCTGTAGTTACTGATCTTCTACTAATGTCTTTTGCTTTAAGTTTCTGTCTTGTATTTTGATTTTTATAGGATGCAAAAGTGAACAAACTATCTATATCACGAAGGTCATAACTTTTACGTACTTGATCTACATTAATTTTTAAATGGTCTGCACTACTAGCGGCATAACCAGAATCGTATACGGTTATTGCACTTTCTATTAGCCATTTAAATTCGTTTTTATTACGTTCTTTATGTCGTAAAAATCCTTTTTGAATGTATGAGGAATCCGGAAGGTTTCGATCTAGCTTTTTAATTGCTTTCACCACAATTTCGTTTCCTGTTGTTGGTCTTGCTTCTGCTATTAAAACCACTTCATCTAAAGACGCTTGCTCTTCATTCAAATAGATTACTGTTGCATTATCAAAGGATTGAATTGGAATTTTAAATGTAGAATAACCAATAGAAGAAATAACTAGCGTGTCTTGTTCGTGTTTTTGTGGCACTTGTAAAACAAAATTACCATCAATATTGGTTACGGTACCAATCGTTGTATTTTTAATATAGACACTTGCGCTTGCAATAGGAAAAGAATCTAAAGTATCTACAACGGTATTTTTAAGTTCGGTTTGTGCATAACTTGTAAGTCCGAAAAAAAGTAAGGCTACAACGACTAATTGTTTTGTGTTTTTAAATTGCATAGTTTAAATTTAATAGTTTTAGGACCATTTTATTTAGTTAACGATTTGGAATACTAATTAGTATTTCACCTTGTGAGATTCTTAAATCGCCACATTATTTTGTAAAAAAACAATGTAGCGATTTTTAAAATACTACTGAAATTATTTTTCAGCAGGTTTATATACTTTGGAATCTATTACCATTTTATCAAAATAGGGATACCATTTTAACGAAAATGCTAATAAAATTATTTAGCTGCAGGTTTATATTCTTTTTTATCGATAACCATTTTTGCAAAATTATTCTATAATTTTCGCTAAAATAATAATCAGTTTATTTTGCAGCAGGTTTATACTCCTTCTTATCAATTACCATTTTAGCGAGAATCTCACGAAGGATTTCACTTGTTCCTCCTCCAATTGGTCCTAGTCTACTATCACGCAAAAGTCGTGCCATTGGATATTCTTCCATATAACCATAACCTCCTAAAAATTGCATGCATTGGTATGCAACGTCATCTGCCATTTTTGTAGACTTCAATTTAGAGATCGTTGCTTCTTTTACCACATACTCGCCGTTATTAAGTCTGTTGGCTACAGAATAGTTATATTCTCTACACATATCCATATCGGCATAAAGATCTACAAAGCTATGACGTAATGCCTGAAACTTATCTATCGTTGTACCAAATGCGGTACGTTCACTCATATATTGTCTTGCATACTCTAAAGCATAATCTGCTCTTGCATGTGCATTAATTCCCATAATTAAACGCTCTAAAGCAAAATGTTGCATGATATACGGAAAACCTTTTCCTTCTTCACCCATTAAATTACTTGCTGGAATGGTTACATTATCGAAAGCAATTTCAGCAGTATCACTTGCTCTCCAACCTAATTTATCAAGTTTGGTCGCAGAGATTCCTGGGGTATCTCTATCCATGATAAACATACTCATTCCCTTATGTCCTGCGTCTGGATCTGTTTTAGCAGCAACTACTAAATAGTCACTATACACACCATTTGTAATAAATGTTTTAGAACCATTTAAAACATAGGTATCTCCTTTTTTAATAGCTGTTGTACGCATTCCTGCAACATCCGATCCTCCAAAAGGTTCTGTAATACAAAGACAACCTATTTTGTCTCCTGCTATACTTGCTGTTAAATATTTCTCTTTTATTTCGTGACTTCCTTCTTTATTAACATGGGTCATTGCTAAATAGGTGTGTGCCCAAATATTAGCTGCAAATCCGCCAGAGTTTATTTTTTGTAATTCTTCTAACAATATAACGGTGTAGAATAAATCTAAGTTTAATCCTCCATATTCTTCAGGGTATGCTAAACCAAAGAAACCCATATCTCCGAATTTTTTCCAAATAAAACGTTCTACCGTTCCAGTTTCTTCCCATTTATCTATATGTGGAACCACTTCTTTTTTTAAGAAGTCTTGTAAACTTTGTCTAAATAATTGATGCTCTTCGGTGAAGTACATGTTGTTCATAAAGTTGATTTTTTATTATATTCTAATTTAGAGTCAAATATAATTTAATTATCTCAATTTTTTTAACCGGAAAGCCTTTAACTTTTGTTAATTCTTCAATAGATTGAAAACCGTCCCGTAAGACTCTTTGTTCCATAATTTGATGCGCAACTTCGTAATCTATATACGGTATATTTACTAACTGATCTCTTGTCGCTTTGTTTACAGATACTTTATCTATTGCTTTTGGTGTTTTTACGGTAAAATCATTAGTAATACGTGAAATGACTTCTGGTTTTAGTCCGTATACTTCTTGCAGTTGTACGTCTGCAATAAAGCCGTTTTGTTTGTCTCGATATTTTACAATGCGATTAGAGTATGCTTCGCCAATTCCTCTTACCTGTTGTAATTGACTAGCAGTTGCGGTATTTAAATCTGTTTTTTGCTGAAATGTTTTTGGTGTATCAGAATAGTTTGTTGTTTTATAATTAGTATATGTTTTGGGTTTGGGGTTGGTAACCCATTCTGGGAATTTAAAAAACGGGGAGATTTTATTTAAAAGGGAATCGGAAACTTTAGTGACTTGCTGAAACTGTTTCACTGAGTTCACCCATTTATTTTGTTTTCTAAACTGAAGCAATCTATTAATCTCTTCGCTAGTCATTCCTAAAGTGTACCCTTTATAATCGGTAATAAAATTAGGGTTGAAAGGATAGATCTTCGGTTTACGCTTTTCTATTTCTAGTATACGAAGCGAATCCATTTCCTTTTTAAAAAGAGCAAGTTGCTTTTGGTTTACCGGAATTTCTTCCGAAGAAAAATCGCTAAAAAAGGAAAAGCATTGCAAAGCAATAATGATTGCCAACAATAGAAAAATCCCATTTCGTTGTTTTTTAGTAAACACGAAATGGGATTTAAAAGCATTCATCTTAAACAGTTTAGTTTAGATGAAGTTACAAAAAATATTTAATCTTCTGAAATTCTATTTTTTATAGCGTCTTTATATTTGATTAATTCTTCACGCACTCTTGGCGCTAACAATACCAATCCTATCATATTTGGAACCATCATTGCAAAAATCATCGCATCGGAGAAACCAATTACAGAACCTAAACTTGCTGCAGAACCAATAACTACAAATACGCAGAAAATTAATTTGTATGCATATTCCATTTTTTTAGATCTACCAAAAAGGTAAGCCCAACCTTGAAAACCATAGTAAGACCATGAGATCATCGTACTAAATGCAAACAATACTACTGCCACCGTTAATACATAAGGGAACCATGAAATAGCAGATTCGAATGCTCCAGAAGTTAATAAAATAGCTTGTGCATCATTTAATCCTGCGTTTGCTGCCGTTACATTACCTGTAATAATTAATACTAAAGCGGTCATTGTACAAACGATAACCGTATCAATAAATGGTTCTAATAAAGCAACTAGACCTTCACTTGCTGCATAGTTTGTTTTTACTGCAGAATGTGCAATAGATGCAGAACCAACACCAGCTTCATTAGAGAATGCTGCACGTCTAAATCCTTGCACTAATACACCAATTGCTCCACCAGCCATTCCTTCTGGGCTAAATGCACCATTAAATATCTGTGAAAAAGCATCACCAACCATGTGGTAATTTGCAAGAATTACAAATAAAGAAGCAGCTACATAAATAGCAACCATAAATGGTACAATCTTATCGGTTACTTTAGCAATCTTTTTAATTCCTCCAATAATAACAATACCAACTAGTACCGCCATAACGATTCCGAATAACCATCCTCTACCATATAGGAAAGATTCTGTTCCTCCTGTAATACTTTGCACTAGTTGAAAGGCTTGGTTTACTTGAAACATGTTTCCACCTCCAAAAGAACCACCAATTACAAATATGGCAAATAAAACGGCTAATACTTTTCCTAGACCTCCAAGTCCTTTTGCTTTTAACCCTTTAGTTAAGTAGTACATTGGTCCACCATAAACGGTTCCATCTTCTCCAATATCTCTATATTTTACACCTAGTGTACATTCTACAAATTTAGATGCCATTCCAAGAAATCCTGCAACAATCATCCAGAATGTAGCTCCTGCTCCACCAATAGAAACTGCAATTGCAACTCCAGCAATATTTCCTAAACCTACGGTTGCAGATAATGCTGCTGTTAATGCTTGAAAGTGACTTACTTCTCCTTCATGCCCTTCTACTCTAATTGTATCTGGATTATCACCTTCATCTGTAAAGTCCGTTTTTTCATTTTCTACTTTATGATTCGCTCTGTGATCTAAATCGTCATACTTACCTCTAACAATATTAATAGAAGTAATAAAACTAGTAAAATTGATAAACTTAAAGTAAAATGTAAAGTATAATGCTCCTAATATTAATGGAAACAACACCCAAAATATTTTCACATCTCCTCCAAAATCAATTTGATAGAATATAAGGTCTACAAACCATCCTGTTGCATTTCCAAAAACTCGGTCAATTTTTTGATCAATACCAACCTCTTGTGCATCTTGCGCAAAATTTATAAATGGTGAAATTAAAGTAAGAAAAGATAGAAGATATTTCTTCATAATATATGTTAGTTAGTTAAAATTTTAGTTTAAGATAGCAAGATGCTAAAAAAAATTGATTTTTTAAAGCTTATGCTGTTAAAATAGGCAAAGAAACATTCTTATAAAACATTATAAGAAGTAGGTTTCACAGATAAATATGTATACTATAATTAAAATAAATTTTTCTTTTATAGGTATGAAATTCCGCTAAAATAATAGCATAACAGGAAACAAAAAGACAAAGCATGCATGTTTTATTTCACTAGTGTAGGTTATAGACTGTATTTAATACTTTTATTTGTTCTGGTCTACCAAGGACAATTATTTTAGCATTAGCTTCTAACTTTTGATCTGCTTCCGGATTTACTACATACTCGCCATTTCCATTTTTATAGCCAATTACATTACAGCCCGTTTTTCTACGTAAGTCTAAATCCCGAATGGTTTTAATACTTGCATTGGTGTCATATAGTTTTTCGACTACAATTTCTTCAATATTAATTTTTGAATTCCCTACAATTCCTAAATTATCTATAAACTCTATTAAATCTGGAACCACCACTAAAGAAGCCATGTGATCTCCACCAATTCTATCTGGAAGTATTACATTATTTGCTCCTGCAAATTTCAGTTTTTTATACGATGTTTCTTCCGATGCTCTGCTTATTATTCGCATGTTGGTATTCATCTGTCTTGCGGAAAGCACCACAAACAAATTATCTGCATCACTAGGCAAAGCAGAAATTAAAGTATTTGCTCTATCTATTCCTGCTTCCAACAAAACTTCATCTTCATTTGCATTTCCAAAAATAAAAGGTACTTCTTCAGTTTCAAATTTGTCTATAACCTCTTTGTTTTTTTCTATAACAACAAAGGGTTTATTATAAGCAAGTAATTTCTTCGCTGCTTGTTTTCCGTTTCTTCCATAACCACAAATAATAATATGGTTCTCCAACTCATCTATGGTTTTTTGCATCTTTTTTTGTTTTAATTCTTCCAAATTATTTTTGCTTAAAATATATTCTGTAATTACTGATAAGGCGTAACCAACAATAATTATACTCGTTAAAATTAAAAAAATAGTAAATATTTTGGATATTGGATCTAGTGGTTGTACTTCACCAAACCCAACCGTTGTAATGGTTATTACGGTCATGTAAAACGCATCAATCCAGGAATAATGAGATAATAACTTAAAACCTAATACACCAACAAATAGCAGCAGGACTAATAGACTTACTGCGGTATAAATCCGCGTTCTAAAAAATTTTAAAAAAGGGCTAATCATACGCTATAGATCAAAGACCGAAGTTCGTTTTGTATATACAATATCTTTTATTTTCATCCAGAAAGCTAAGAATAAATATAAAGCAAAGCCAAAACCTACCGTTACAAAAGTTAAATAAATAAAGGAGGTTCTTACCACTTTTGCTCGCATACCTAATCGATCTGCAATACGTTGGCAAACATAATAACCATGCTTTTGAAAATATAAGAGAATGCGATAAAAAATATTCATGACTGCAATTTAGTATTAAGTTTATTAGTTTAAAAGTTTATGTGTTGAAAAGTTTCACAAAACCTAATTACTCTTAATTACTTACTTCTCACTGGTTAACAAACAATTACCAATAGCACATTGCAAACATTTATTTTTATCACAATATTCCGTTTTAAGCTGCAATAAAGCTTGGCTATGCATCGCAGATTTCGCTATCGGTTTTAACTCTTGAAACTTGGCAACAATGCTGTTCTTTTCATATGCAATTTCATTAATAATACGCACAATAGCATCATCTACATCTTTGCCTTGCTGTTTTGCATAGCTAAATTTAATTGGGACAATGGTATTTATAATTAGTAAATCGATAAAAGATTTTGTGATTCTTTTTTTAGCGGATTTGCTTGTTTTTCCAAAGGTAAAATGTGTTTCCCAATACGCAGAAGTATCCACCTGAAACAGCTTATAAATTTCTTCTTTAGCGGAAGCTTTTATTATTTTAGAAAATAAACTAGTTTCGGAAGCATAGACATTTACCAATTGCGAAATACGAATGGTAGGAAAATTTGGTGGTCGTAATCTAAAAAACTGCAACGGCATTACAGCAGCGGAGGACAAAGCAAACTTCTGTTTTAAAAACTGATATTCTTTTTGAAGCTCTAAATAATATACATCTTGCACATCTGCATCTAACAAATCTGCTTGCCCAAAAAGCAAAGCCTCCAAACTGGATGGTTTGGCTTGTAGTTTTTGTACCAAATTAAAAGGAAAAGAATTCGCAAGACTTAGAAAAGCATCGCCATTTACTTTTAGTCCGAAATTTTTTGCAAGCATCTTAAAAAGCACCGCTTCCCAATTGTTTTTACTACTTTTTAGTAATTGGGTAATATCTGCCGATTTTCTTTCTAAACGTTCAAAGTACAAACGTTCTAACCAATTGTCCCTTATAAAATCATCGATACCAGCAAAGTCATTTTCGCAGTTTATCCATTTTTGTTTTTTACTAAATAGTTTTTGGTAGTTATGCAACGCAGTTTTACTAACCACCTCTTTAAGCACCAACGTTGGAATTACGGTATTATCTTTTCGATGTATTTCTGTATCGTGTTCCCAAACGACATGCAAGATTACATTATCATAATTCTGGTCTTGCTCATGATTATGTAAAAACCAATCACTAGATTTTATATGAATTTCTACATTGCCAGCCCAAAGTTGGTCTGCAATTTTAATTTGTGCATTAAAAAAGTCTGGTCCTGTATTATGGTTATGCATACCAACTTGTAAAACAATAATCGGTTCTTGCGTCGTTGTTTTTAAATTGGTAAGTGCGAACTTTTTGTGTTTCCAAATATAATGTAGAAAATTTTCTATCATTATACTAAAGTAGTAAATTGTAGCTAAATATTCCATTTCTTATAAAAATCTATTAATTTAGCTTAAAGTCTTCTGTTACATAATTAATTAAATCCCTGCTAATGCTTCATCTAATCTTAGGAAATACAGGCTCTGGAAAAACTACCTATTCCAAGCAACTAAAGAAAGAAACCAAAGGCGTGATTTTTTCTATTGACCAATGGAACAATACTCTATTTCTTGCGGACAAAAAACTAGAAGATGGATTAGCATGGTTTTTAGAACGTATGGAAAGATCAGAAACACTTATTTTGGATTTAGTTACCCAATTAGAAAATGCCAATACCGATGCTATTCTAGATTTAGGGCTTTCTAAATTATCCCATCGAGAAAAATTTAGACAATTTGCTGCTTTGCATGGTTTTGAACTAAAAACACACTTTTTAGATATTAGTAAAGCAACCAGACTACAACGCGTACTTCAACGAAACACCGAAAAAGGAGATACTTTTGAATTTGAAGTGTCCCAAGAGAATTTTGATTTCATGGAGACTTGGTTTGAAAAACCTACAGCATTAGAAATGAAAGATGGTGTAACAGTTACAGAGTAAAAGCTAGTTATTTTCACATTATTATTATTATTATTATGTATGATATTACATTTTAGGCATGACTTTTGTTAAAATTTTAACAACTATAAAAACAATCTATCATGAAAAAACTAAACTTACTATTTGTCTTAAGCATTGCATTTTTACTTATTTCTTGTAATTCTAATGATGACAATTCTGGAACTTCTAATAGTTCTGGAAATTTAATTTCAATTTTTAAAGAATATAATATTAATGGAACATTTTCTCACTCAGTAAATTATAGCTTTGAAGATAACAAATTAATTAAAATCGAACCTTCCTTTGGCAGAAATGAAGAATTGTTCTATGAGAATGATTTACTTTCAACTATCTTAAAATATGATGCATCTAATAATTTAGAATGGACACATACGTTTACCTATGATAATTCTAACAGATTAATACAAAAAAACTCAATAGCAAGTTCTACTAATCCTGTTTCAAATCAAGAAAAATTAATATCATATCCTGATAATTCTAACATACAAGCATTATTCACTTTAAGTAGCACTCAAACCACTCAAGAAAATAGCACTCTAAATTCTGAAAATTATATTATTGAAACCCATTTATTAACTGATGAAGACGATGTAATTAGAACAGATTATTATGAATATACAAATCAGAATTTAACTGAATTTGAGCAAACAGATCATAATGGAATTATAATAAATGAATTAACTTATGAATATTTAGATAAAATTGCATCTGATGCCTATCATTATAATAAATACTTATTTGGCACAGAATGGAAAAATAATTTGGCTTTAGATACTCAATTTGGTTTAGGGCTGGAGTTATATCAAATAAGCAAAAATTATATTAGTAGTTATTATCGTTTTGATTATCTGAGAAATATTTCAAGGACTGTAACATTTGAATATGAATTTGATTCTAATGATAATATTATTGAACAGGTTAAGAACACTGTTGAATCTGATGGAGATACTTATGCAACTATTACTACTTATGAATATGAGTAAACATTGTACATCCTTGTAAAACAAAAAACCTTCAAAAATTTAGAAAGTTTTTTTGTTTCTGAAAATATTCTCAATTTGCTTCAATAATTCGTATTCATAGAGACAGTTCAATATATTAATTTGCTGTTAAGAATTCCCTACAAATTCGGTTATAACTATTGACATCATTATTTTTGTATTCATAATCACTACACTATTAATACAAAACATATACAATGGAAAACTTAAAAAACAAAAAAGCAATAATTACTGGAGGAGGAAGAGGCCTAGGAAAAGCAACCGCTTTAGCTTTTGCCAAGGAAGGAATAGACGTAGCAATTACAGGTAGAAATGAAGCAGTTTTAAAAGAAACCGTTGCCGAAATAAAAACTTTAGGTGTAAACGCTGTTTATGCTGTTTTTGATGTTGGTAATTATGATGAAGTAAAAAAAGGTATTAAAAATTTAGTAGATGCACTTGGATCTGTAGATATTTTGGTTAACAATGCAGGAATTGCTGCTTTTGGAACGCTAAACGATATGGATGTAGAACAATGGAGTGCGATAATACAAACCAACGTAATGGGCATGTATTATGTAACTAAAGAGGTTTTACCTTACTTAATAGATAAAAACGAAGGAGATATTATAAACATATCTTCTACAGCTGGTTTATCTGGAAATGCAACTACTTCTGCATATTCGGCATCTAAATTTGCCGTAATTGGTATGTCGGAATCTTTGATGAAGGAAGTCCGAAAAAACAACATTCGTGTTTGCACCTTAACACCTAGTACAATTGCTTCAGATATGTCTATAGATTTAGGTATTGCAAGTAAAGACTCGGAAGATAGCGTTTTACAACCGGAAGATTTTGCAGAATTAATTGTTGCCGGATTAACTTTACCAAGAAGAGCGATGCTTAAAAGTGCTGCTTTATGGTCTACAAATCCTTAGTGGTTTTTCGTTGCTGGTTTTTAGTTTTTAGACTACAAATGGATATTAAAAAAACCTCCTGAAATTTTCAGGAGGTTTTTTTAATTTTATGATTTAGGTTGCTTTATGAGATTGCTTCGTCGCTTTGCTCCTCGCAATGACAGTTAGAATTAAAAATTATTCTATGTAACCCATTTTTTTCATCCAATCGTTGTTGAACATTTTTCCAACATAACGACTTCCGTGATCATGAAAAAGAACCACTACCACATCGTCTTTTTTAAATTCATCTTTTAATTGTAACAAACCTTTTACAGCTGCTCCTGCACTATTCCCTAAAAACATACCTTCTTCTAAAGCTAGTTTTTGTGTATATACTGCAGCATCTTTATCGGTTACTTTAGTAAATCCGTCAATAAGAGAAAAGTCTACATTTTTTGGTAAGATGTCTTCCCCAATACCTTCGGTTACATAAGGATATATTTCCTTCTCATCAAAGATTCCTGTTTCGTGGTATTTTTTAAATACCGATCCGTAGGTATCAATTCCCCAAACTTTCACATTTGGATTTTGTTCTTTTAAGTATTTACCAACTCCAGAAATCGTTCCTCCAGTTCCTACTCCAACCACAAAATGTGTAATCTTTCCTTCTGTTTGTTTCCAAATTTCTGGTCCTGTACTTTGGTAGTGTGCTTTTGCATTACTTGGGTTATCATATTGATTTACATACCAAGAGTTTGGTGTTTCTTCTCCTAAACGTTTGGAAACGGAATAGTAGGATCTTGGATCTGTTGGTTCTACATCTGTCGGACAAACAACAACCTCAGCACCATGTGCTCTTAATACATCTGTTTTTTCTTTGGATTGCTTATCGCTAATTACAAAAATACATTTGTATCCTTTTACAATGGCAGCAAGTGCTAAACCCATTCCGGTATTTCCTGAAGTTCCTTCAATAATAGTCCCTCCTGGTTTTAAGCGTCCGTCTGCTTCTGCATCTTCAATCATGGTTAAAGCCATTCTATCTTTTGCTGAATTTCCAGGGTTAAAGGTTTCGTATTTTGCTAAAACTAGACAAGGCAATTCTGCTGTTAGTTTATTTAGTTTTACTAATGGTGTATTACCAATAGTTTCTAGTATGTTATTTGCGTATTCCATGTGTACTTCCCATGAAAATGGGAATCTTTTTTTAATTCAACCTATTATTCGAAGTGCAAAAATAGTTAAAAGGGAATAGTTAAAAGTTAAAAGTTCGTTTTTATTTTGCGTTAGGGATTGAGCAATTGTTGGAGCTCCTTGCAAAGAGCGACTTGCGAAAGCGCGGTATTACGAAGCTTTTAGGCCTTCACAGCCATTTCAGCGAAGAAGGCTAGCGAAGTAGTAAACGCCCAACTTATATAAAAAATTTACTTGGAGACATTATTATTATTTATTCAAAACGAATTGCTTTTACTGGAGAAATTTTAGTAATTAGATAAGACGGAATTAATAACATGATTAAACAAAGAATAAATGTGCCGATGTTTAATGCTAGAATATAGCCTAAATTAATATAGATTGGCACTTCGCTCACATGATATACACTAGGGTCTAACGGGAAAAGTTTTAAATATTTTTGTACTAGTAAAATTGTAAAACCGATTAGGTTTCCCCAAAATAAACCGATTAAAATAATATAGCTCGCGTTGTATAAAAATATTTTACGAATACTCCAGTTGTTACTTCCTAGTGCTTTAAAAATACCAATCATTTTTGTACGTTCCAGTATTAAAACGAGTAATGCGGTGATCATATTTATTCCTGCAACAAGTATCATAATACCAATAATACCATAGGTGTTTTTATCGAAAATACTAATCCACTCAAAAATAGAAGCGTGTTTTTGTTCTACGGTCACTGCATTTAATAACGATGGTGTATTTTGAAAAACTTCTCTATATTTTTGGTCTAATTGATTATAATCTTCTAATAAAACCTCAAAGCTTCCTACTTGGTCTGCTTCCCATTTATTGACTCTTTGAATATGTCTAATATCCCCAAGCACATAGGTTTCGTCAAATTCTTTTAGTCCAGAATTATAAATACCTACAATGTTATAGCGGATTTGTGTTGGCAACGCGTTTGGATCTTCTTTTTTAAAAAAAGTAGTGAAGGTATCGTTTAAAGCAAACTGCATGCGTTTAGCTAAGTCTTCAGAAACTAGCACATCTTGGTTTCTTTCTTTGGTATAATCTGGTAATCTACCTTCGATTAAAAATTCATTAAAATAATCCCAATTGTAATCTGCTCCTACTCCTTTTACAATAATGGCTTCAAAATCGGTTTCGGTTCGTATCACTCCGAATTTTGCAGCAACTGCTTGCACATTCTTTATGCCTTCTACATTTTTAAAGGTTGGATAGAAATCTTGTTTGGTAGAAATTGGTTTTCCGCTTTCTTGAGAATTGTTACTATCGAAATTAGAAATAATAATATGTCCATTAAATGCGGATACTTTATCTCTAATTTTTTGTTGCAAGCCAATTCCTGTAGCAACAGCAATCATCATTACTATGATACCAACAGCAATTGCCGCGATTCCAATTTTTATTATTGGTGCCGAAACACTACTTTTATACGCTTTACTACTAATAATGCGTTTAGCTATAAAAAACTCGAAATTCAAACTAGATTATGCGATTTAATGTTTTCAAAAATACAGTTTTATTATTTGTTTTGGTATTAATTTCTTGCGGAAGTAATTCGAAAACAAAAGATACTAATAACTCTAATGAAGCGATGCTTGGACAGGTTGCCTATGACATACAGGAACCAATAGAAAAAACTTTAATTATTGGCGCAAACCAAACCGAAGCGTATTTGCCTTTATTAAACGGAAAACATGTTGGTATTGTTGCGAATCAGACTTCCGTAGTTTTTAAAGGAATAAGTAAAAAGGCAAAAAGCACAAGCTACACACATCTTGTAGATTCTTTAGTAGCTTTACAAGTAAACGTAAAAAAAGTATTTGCTCCAGAACATGGTTTTAGAGGAACTGCAGATGCTGGTGAAGTAGTTAAAGATGGCATAGACACCAAAACAGGTTTGCCAATTGTTTCGTTGTATGGTAAAAACAAAAAGCCTTCTGCAGAGCAGCTTAAAGATTTAGATGTTGTAATTTTTGATATTCAAGATGTTGGTGCTCGTTTTTACACTTACATTTCTTCTTTACATTATGTAATGGAGGCTTGTGCAGAAGCAAATATTCCTGTTATTATTTTAGACAGACCAAATCCTAATGGACATTATATTGATGGTCCGATTTTAGAAATGGAACATAAAAGCTTTGTTGGCATGCACCCAGTTCCTGTGGTTCACGGAATGACTATTGGCGAATATGCAAAAATGATTAATGGTGAAAAATGGCTAGAAAACGGAGTGCAGTGTAATATTACTGTTATTGCCATGAAAAACTACACACATGAAGTTGTATATGATTTACCGATTAAGCCTTCACCAAATTTACCAAATGCAAAATCGATAAACTTATATCCTAGTTTATGCTTTTTTGAAGGTACTAACGTAAGTGCAGGAAGAGGAACAGACAAGCAGTTCCAAATATTTGGGAGTCCGTTTTTGGACACTAAAATGTTTCCATATACTTATGAATTCACCCCAAAACCTAATGCTGGTTCTAAATACCCTAAACATGAAAACAAGCTTTGTTATGGTATGGATTTAAGCTCTAGCAAACATTTAAGCAGATTAGACTTAAATTATATTATTGAAGCATATCAAGCTACCGCGAATAAAGAAACTTTTTTTAATGACTTTTTCACCAAACTAGCTGGAACTCGCGAGTTGCAAAAACAAATAGAAACAAGACATACTGCTTACGAGATTAAGAAAACTTGGGTTCGTGGCTTAGCAGCGTATGATACGATGCGACAAGCCTATTTATTATATAAATAAAAAGCCTCTAGAAAAATTCTAAAGGCTTTAATATGTGCAAATACAATTTGCTTTATGACTAATTCAAACTAGTTGTATGGCTCTCCGTTTGGTCTTAAGTTTTCTGCTCTATACGCTTCACGGGATTGCACGGCGTAACGTCCGTTTCTTCCATTTGTAAGATTGTAGCTTTTATATTCTGTAGAGTCTAAACTAGGCTCTTTTCTTTCTACAACTCTTGACTTTCTTTCTGGTTTAGCGATTACTAGTTCTTTTTCTACTATTGGTCTTTCTGGTTTTGTATATTCCTTTTCAACCTTAGGAGCAAGTATAGCAACTCTCGTTTTATTTTCTTTTACTACTTCTTTCTTTACTCTTTCCTTTTTAAGCTTAGGAGTAAGCGCAGTAACGCTAGTTTTATTTTCTTTTATTATTTCTTTCTTGACTTTATCTTTCTTAATAATCTCCTTTTCTACTTTTCCTTTGTTAACGCTTTCCTCTTTAACAGGTGTTTCTTTTTTTACTTCTGCAACAACAGCTTCTTCCTCTTTAATTATTGGTTCTTCTTCAATAATTTCTGGCACTACTTCTGCAAGTAATTCTTCTTCTATTATAGGATCTTCAATTGGTAAAAGTCTAGAAATTCTAAAAACAATCGTTTTTTGATCTTGATAAATACCTTCTGTTTTTTCAATTTGAAAAGCAGCAATAGTATATTCTCCAACAGGAACAGATGCTAAAGGAATACTAATCTGTTTTGTTTCTCCTTCTACAGGAAAAACTTTAGATTCGTAGGTACCAATAAACTCTACTTTATACAATTTGAAATCACTACTTAAATGCAATGTATCTCCAGCTCTATTTAAATTGTGTTGTAAACTATTTGCCTCTGAATTAATATTTTTTGCAATCGTAGAATATACAATGTTTTGACTATAGGTTGAAGTAACAGCTAACATAGCTACTACTAAGCATAATAATGTAATTTTCCCCTTCTTCATTACGTATATTAATTTAATCATTTTTATGGAATTTGATATAAGCTATTAATCAAACTTCGGTCCAAAGATCATATTAATTTACAAAAAACAGACTCCCATTTATGGTATTTACAGGAATATTCGATGAATACCAACGTTTTATAGATGAAATGCTATTAGACTGAAATAAAAGACTTTAGTTTCTAATAAATTGAAGAAAAACACAAAACCCTTTCGTTTTTTTACTAAAATCTATGAATTATCAATCGTTTAATGCGATAATTGTAGCTCTGATAAAAAATTAATGATTTCCTTCCATAATTTGCAATAATACATCTGGATAATCTGTAATAATGCCATCCACATTAAAACGCAACATTTCATGCATTTCGGAAGCCGTATTAACCGTCCAAGGAATTATTTGAAATCCTTCATCTTGATATTTACGAGTAGTTTCTAGATCTAATAGTCTATAATAAGGACTTATAATTTCTGGCTGGTGACTTAACTGTTTTAGTTTTTTAGAAATAGATTCATCTTCATCTACTAAAATAGCGACTTTCATTTCTGGAGCTTGTCTTTTAATTTCTTCTAAAATACGGATATCAAAAGATTGCAGATTACACCTTTCTAACATTTTATGCTCTTGAATGACCTGTAAAACCAATTTTACAAATGCTTTTGGTTTGGGAGTAAAAACACCATCATATTCTGGTAAGGCTTTAATTTCAATATTATATTTAATTGTTTGACTTAATGCTTCCGAAGCATTAAAGACTTCCACTAAAGTAGGTTTGTAGGTTTTTATTTTTTCTTGGTTAGGAAATCTTTCATGAAGTTTAGAACCACAATCAAAAGCTTTAATCTCTTCATATGTTAAGGCATATAAATTGTACTTTTCACCATCTACTTCCGGAATTTCTTTTCCGTTAGGATCTAAGCAAATAGCAGGATTCATATAAGGCTCGTGCGAAACGATCACTTTTCCATCTTTAGATATAACTACATCTAACTCTAAAGTATGCACACCTAACACGATTGCTTTTTTAAATGCAGGAATGGTGTTTTCTGGTAGTAAACCTCGACAACCTCTGTGCCCTTGGATATCTATACTTTGCGAAGAATTAAAACTCATAAATTAAATATTAAAGAAAGTATCATACTCTTTTGCATAACTATTCTTTAGGGTTTGTAATGGTAGGATTTCTATATTTTTGAAAAGGTTGTTTTAGCAGATTTGTAATGCTACTGTTTTCTGCTTCGTTTGGAAAAACATCTACTCCATAGATTAATTTATCTCTATCTAATTTCATGAAGGTCCCTAAAAGCCTATCCCAAACCGAAAAAATATTTCCGTAGTTAGAATCTGTATACGGTAAAACATAATGATGGTGGACTTTATGCATATCGGGTGAAACCAAAAAATAGCTCAAAACGACATCTACTTTTCTTGGCAACTTAATATTAGCATGTGTAAACTGGGTGGCTATTAAAGATAAAGATTGGTACAACATTACGATGGCTATTGGCGTACCAACAATAAAAACACCAAATAAGGTAAAAGTAAAACGAATAATACTCTCTAAAGGGTGATGTCTATTTGCTGTGGTAGTATCTACTTTATGATCGGTATGATGTACTACATGTATTTTCCACAAAACGCTAACTTTATGTTCTACAAAATGCGCTAAATAAGCACCAAAAAAGTCTAAGAAAAATACACCGAGAAACACATATAAAGCTAACGGCATTTCTGGTAACCAATTGATAATTCCGAAATCATTTAGTTTCACCCAATCTGCCGTTTTAAGTAATAAGAATGCCAATGCGAAGTTTACAATAATGGTTGTAAACGTAAAGAATAAATTAGGCGCTGCATGTTTCCACTTTTTATAATTGAATTTATATAAAGGTAAGACACCTTCAAGTAGCCAAAAAAAAGTAATTCCTCCAACAAGAATAAGACTTCTATGTACTGTAGGAATGGTTTCGAAATAGTTAATTAGGTTTTCCAAATATTGCATCGTTTTTGTAAATATAACGAAAAGAAAAAAGGTTTTAGTTATAGTAATTATAACTTAATACGCTTTTTCATTGCTTCTACAATATTAAAAGCCGCCGGGCAAATAGCTACATTTTTCATGGTTATATTAGAAATTTGCTGAAACTTTTTTCTGTCGGTATGCGGAAACTCTCTACACGCCTTTGGTCTTACATCATATATCGAACAATAGTTATCTGCTCCTAAAAAAGTACATGGTACAGATTGCAAAACGTAATCATTATCTTCATCTACTCTTAAATAATTAGCAATAAACTGTTGTGCTTTTTGTTTAAAATGTTTTGCAATTCTATCTACATCTTTATCAGTAAACAAAGGACCTGTCGTTTTGCAACAGTTCGCACAAGTTAAACAATCGGTACGCTCAAATTCTTCTTCATGCAAATCTTGCATGATATAATCTAAATTTTTTGGTGCTTTCTTTTTTAGCTTTGTAAAAAAGGTTTTGTTTTCCTTATGCTTATCTTTGGCAAGCTTTGGGAGTTGATTTAGAAATTCTTCCATAGGGACAAAAGTAATTTTATATCATGAGATTTCCGCCTTTGCGGAAATGAAAATATTTTTCAATGAAGGATTTATTCGGAAAAGCATTATTAGATTATCAAAACAATAACTATACGGAAGACATTATTACTTCCACCAATATAAGTGATACGGACGAATTACCCATTCCATATCTTTTTAGGGATTATGCGGAAATGCCTAAACTGGAACAAAAAGCATTGCAACTTGCTAAAGGAAAAATTTTAGATGTTGGTGCTGGAGCTGGAAGCCATAGTTTGTATTTACAAGAAAAAGGTTTTACGGTAAAAGCCATAGATATTTCGGAAGGCGCCATTGCAGTTTGCAAACAAAGAGGTGTTTTGCATGCGGAAGTAAAAAATATATTAAAAGAAACGGAAACTTTTGATACTATTTTATTATTGATGAATGGTACCGGAATTTTTCAAGAGCAACATCAGGTGGTAACCTATCTGAAGCATTTAAAAAGCATTCTAAATCCCGGAGGACAAATACTAATCGATTCTAGTGATATTAAATATATGTACGAAGATGAAGATGGCGGATTTTGGATGGATACTACTGCCAATTATTATGGTGAACTAGATTATTTCTTAAGCTACAAAGGAGAAAAGGAAAGTCCGATGAAATGGCTTTACTTAGATTTCAACATGTTGCTTACTGCTTGTACTTCTGTTGGCTTGCAATGTGCATTAGTTACCGAAGGAGAACACTTTGATTATTTGGCACAATTATCATTATAAAACGTAACGATTGCTATTAGTTCTTCTCTTTTAAAAACTTTATTTTCAATTTTGGTTACTAAAATGGAACATTCACTAAAAAATTCCATTGTACGCTTTCTAAATGATTTCAATGCAGCATAATTAAAAGCTATAGGCACATCATCATTTCTAGTTAAAAGAGATTCAGTAATAATAGATACTCTATTATTTGCAGTATAATTAACTTTTCGTTTAAGAAGTTTCACCTTACCATCTACTATTAATTCCGCGAAACCCTTTTTAGTTTTTTTCTTGTTTTTATTAATGGTAATGATAGTGGCTTCTCTATTTTTTTTAATTCTTTTCCCTTTAACCTTTTCTGAATAGGAGACCTTTAAAACTATCTTCTCTATTTTTTTGGCGTCAATTAGTTTAACAGGTTTTCTATCTGCAATTCTAAATCTTAATTTATCATTGGAATAAAATGGACCTCCAGTACCGCTAATTGGTAATTTTGCTTCTCCTGTTTTAACAGATCCATCTTTAAAATGAACTTCGGCTTTTGACCAAGAGTCGTACTGCGAAAATGTATTACTTGTAATAAATATAAAAACTACTAAAAAAATAATTTGTACTTGCTTCATTAATTTATTGTTATTGTTTTCTGTTCGCTTTTTTTAATCGCTTTTTTTCATCTTTAGTATATTGCTTATATGCTGCAATAGTTTTAACGTCTGTTTCACCAGAAACAGGGGCATCATAGCCCAAATTAGATAATTTTGTTTGTAGCGTTTTTAATGCTTTTGCATCTTTTGAATATACCAAAAAGTCACAAGCAAT
This sequence comes from Lacinutrix sp. MEBiC02595, assembly GCF_053601555.1. NCBI lineage: Bacteria > Pseudomonadati > Bacteroidota > Flavobacteriia > Flavobacteriales > Flavobacteriaceae > Lacinutrix > Lacinutrix sp. MEBiC02595. Next base: position 45,657 of record NZ_JBSHNU010000135.1, read on the forward strand.
TTTTTCTCTTTTAGAAAATGTACCATCTTCTTTTTCACAAGAAATATAACATTCCCCTTTTTTAGCCTTCTTAGGAAGATCCATATCCTGAGCAAAACTATTTAAAGATAAAAGTCCGACTAAAAATATAAATACAAACTGTATTCTATTACAAGTTAAATCCTTTTTCGCTTAACTTATCTACTATACTTCTATAAAAACCACTACTCCACATTTCAGAAATCTTACTCATAGATTCATTCATAGAATCTTGAGATCCCGTAATTTTTTGTCCGGTATCACTTCTGTAAAACTCGGTTAATGCTACTTTATCACCTTCCGTAAGATGACTAGCTTCTTTAAACATATTTTGCCCTGCTTTGGTTGCATACAAAGCGTTCATGTTTTTTACATCTTCATGAGTAAAATGCCCGCGATACGCAGAAACTACCATTTGACTTAACTCGTTTAAAGACTCTGTTTTAAGTCCTTTAAGTTCGTTCCAAAGCGTTTCTGGAACCCCTTGCGAAGCATATTGCTCTTGCAGCATAGAAAACATTTGATCTACTACGTTTTCATAATAACCATACGTCCCATTACTCTTAATACATTGTTTTACGTCTTCACTATACGCGTCTACTTGTGCAAAAGTTGTTGTAGATATTATTAATGCAATGATAAGTGTATATATTTTTTTCATGTTTCCTTTCCGCGAAAGCGGTGATCTTAGTTAATAAATGTTTTTACAAAGAAAGCAATTATTGTGCCACGCCATCTATAAAAGTTTGTTGTACTTTAATCTTTGGGATTTCTGACACAGGAACCTGCATAATATCTTGATTTAAAATAATAAAATCTGCAAACTTACCAGGTTCAATGCTTCCTTTTTCTTTTTCTTCAAAATTAGCAAAAGCGGCCCAAATAGTCATTCCTTTTAAAGTTTCCTCTCGGCTTAATGCATTTTCTTTATTAAAACCATTTTCTGGGTATCCTTTTACATCTTGTCTAGAAACGGCTGCGTAAAAAGTTAAAAACGGACTAACCTGTTCTACAGGGAAATCGGTACCCAAAGCAACTCTTCCGCTTTGATTTAATAAGGTTTTATAGGCATACGCTCCTTTGATTCTTTCTTTTCCTAAGCGTTCTTCTGCCCAATACATATCACTTGTAGCGTGTGTTGGCTGTATAGAAGGAATAATGTTTTCATTTTTAAAAAACTCAAAATCATTATCTGTTATTACTTGCGCATGTTCTACTCGCCAACGTTTATCTGTTTTTCCTTCTAGTGCTTTTTGATAGGTATTTAAAACAAAATGAATTGCAGAATCTCCAATGGCATGTGTGTTCATTTGATAATCTGCTTTTTCAATTCTTGTTGCTAGGTTTTTATAATCTTCAAGACCAATAACCATTGCTCCAAAATGATTGTGCTTATCGGTATATTCTTGTTTCAAAGCTGCACCTCGAGAACCTAACGCGCCATCTGCATATACTTTTACAGATTGCACATTTAGTTTTTCTGTTTTAATTTTCCCTTTCGGAAGGTAATAATCCAGGTTTTCTTTGGAATTACTAATCATCGCATAAACTCGCATGTTTAGTTTTTCAGCCTTTTGCAAACTATCTATCAATTCAATAACATCTCGATCTAATCCTGCATCGGAAACGGTTGTTAATCCTAAATTAGTACAAATAGTTTGCGCTTCTAATAATGCTGTAATTTTTTCTTGTTTTGTAGGTTTTGGAAAAATAGCTTCTACTAATTCCATCGGATTATCAATTAGAACCCCAGTAAGTTTTCCATTTTCTAATAGGATTTCTCCTCCTTCTACTTTAGTATTCTTTGTGATTTTTGCTAAATCTAAAGCTGCTTGATTACATAACATAGCGTGACCATCAATTCTGCTTATTGCCACTGGAGTATCTGGAAATAATCTATCTAATAATGCTTTGTTTGGATATTCTTTTTCTTCCCAATCGTTTTGATCCCAACCACGACCAATAATAAAAGAGCTCTTTCTTTTTTCTTGAAAATCGGTAACGCGTTTTATTACATCTACAAAACTAGTGGTACCAACAAGATTTACACGTTGCTCATATAAACCCAATCCGTAGAAATGACAATGCGCATCTATAAATCCTGGAACAATGGTTTCTCCTTTGGCATCGATAATAGTATCTGCAACAAATTTATTTTTAATGGTTTGTGAAGTACCAACTTCTATAAACTTGCCGTCTTTTATCGCGAATGCTTCCGCAGTTTCAAAGTTAGGGTTTACAGTGTAAATTTTTGCATTGGTAATTATGGTGTCTACTTGTTGGGTTTCTTTGTTACAGGAGAAGATTAGTAGTAAGATTGCTATGGAAATAAGTTTTTTCATGGGATTGGTTTAATTCAGGTGGCTTATAGGATTTTGTAAATATAATTTATTTGAATTAAAAAAACACCTCCAAAGAGCTAGGAACGCGACCTTCAAAACAAAATATATTTTATTTTTCGACTATCCCCGAAGGTATAACTCTATTTTTTAGACAGCTATAAAAAACACCCATAAAGTCCCCTCAAGGGGACAACTCAAACGAGAAAAAATTATAACTAATTTAAGTATCTATTCTTTTTATAAGAAATTGAAAGTTATTTTCCTGAAAACACCCTAAAGTCCCCTCAAGGGGACAAGCCTAACGATTAAAAGAGTAACTAATTTAGTAATCATCCTTTTAGAGGAAGACGAATCTTAAGACGTTTTAAACAAAGAATTAAACATTTGAGTAATCACGCAACGCTGTCCTCTCGAGGGGACTTTAGGGGTGTTTTTAAAACTCTTTTCTAAAGTTTTGGGACATATTAATAATTTACAAAAAAAAGAAACAATCCTAATTAGCTACGCTCGCATCCTTCAAAAAAACATTTTTTTAAAGCACACCTTCATTAGAACATTTTAAACCTGTAAAAAATGACAAATAAGTTTTATCTATAATTAATTCACTAGATTTAAGAAATGGCGAATAAAATAATTCCATATCGATCAGATCTTAAATTACTTGCTAGACACTTAAGAAAGAATAGCTCGCTTCCTGAGGTTTTACTTTGGCAAAACATTAAACAAAGAGCTTTAGGTGTACAGTTTCACAGGCAAGTACCAATGCTGGACTATATTGTAGATTTTTATTGCCATGAAATTGGATTAGCAATAGAAATTGATGGAGCTACACATGACCATGCATTTTTAGAAGATGCTAAAAGACAAGGAGAAATGGAAGCTTATGGAGTGACTTTTATTAGATTTACTAATTAGGAGGTGAAAAAAGAAATGTTTAGTGTTTTATTAGTCTTGCAAGAAACGGTTAAGGAATTGAACGAGTAAAAAGGGGAGTTTGGTTGACAAATGGAATGATGTTGTATTCTTAAAAACACCCCTAAAGTCCCCTCGGGGGGACAACTTTAACGTTCAAAAAAATTTATTTATTGTTTTGTTAGCTTTAAAGAAAAAATAAAGGATACAGAATTAAAAAAGGTAATATGGAAAGTTATTCCTCTGAAAACACCCCTAAAGTCCCCTCGAGGGACAACTCAAACGGGAAAAAATTATAACTAATTTAAGTATCTATTCTTTTTATAAGAAATTGAAAGTTATTTCCCAGAAAACACCCCTAAAGTCCCCTCGAGGGGACAAGCCTAACGATTAAAAGAGTAACTAATTTAGTAATCATCCTTTTAGAAGAAGAATCTTAAGACGTTTTAAACAAAGAATTTAAACATTTGAGTAATCACGCAACACGGTCCCCTTGAGGGGACTTTAGGGGTGTTTTAAAAACCTTCTGTTGAAACAATGTAAACTTATTATGATTTAGTTTCCATTTGAAAGATTGCTTCGTTCCTCGCAATGACTTTAAAAATCAAACTTATACGTTGCTCCTGCTAAAAACTGTAATCCTTGCACCGGATAATTTTGCCAGCGATTATATTCTTGATTTGCTATGTTGTTAATTTTCGCAAATGCAGAAAACCGATCATTAATATGATAACCAACATGCACATTGGCATCAAAGTAACTATCTAATGTTATGGTTTCTGTTGGATTTAATAACGTTGGAAAGCTTGTATTCTGAATATCATTAAAACCACTCAATCCTTTACGTTCTCCAACAAAAAACAGATTAGCTCCTGCAAACCACTGTTTGCTTATTTGATAATCTAAAAATAGATTCGCTTTTAAATTTGGAAGATTCCATGCTTCCGCTTCATCATCTACATTATAAGAAAAGTATTCTGCTTTTACTCCTAAAGTAAAATTTCTATTCAAATCTGCTTTAATTTCTCCAGAAACTCCGAAGGTAGAAACGTCATCATAAACGATTCCAAAGGAATTTCCGTTTTGGTATGCTTCCTCCGCATTAAAGCCATAAGGCACTAGATTATTTCTAAACATTGCTTTATCACTTTCTCTTATATATTTTCCGCCAATATTATAGTTTATTCCATTAGCAACCTTTCCTTTTAATCCAACAAAAACATTATACTTCTGATCGGTTGGTGTCATGAATAAGGTTGGAGATACAAACGGGTTTTCTTGTGCAAAATCATAATAGGTATTCTGAACCAAATCTCCTTGAATTCCTCCATAAGCGATTAAAATTTCATCTACCATTCTATAGGATGCTGAAATATTCGGATAGATAAAAAACTTACTTTTTCCAGATTCTATATCGTTTAGATAAAATAGGCTAACTCCCAAATCCAGCGTTAGATCCTCTTTTATTAATTGGTATGTTGGTGAAAGTCCGATATTGAAATTCCCGTATTTCAATGCTTCGTCAGTATAATAGTTTCTGTCAAATTCTCCACCTAAATAATCCAATCGCAATCCGATATTAAAATCTAAATCCTGAATAGTCAAATCTCCATTGGTATTCACTAGAAATCTATTTTCACCAGAGTCATTATTGTCGCCAAATCTTCGGTACAAAACGTTTGCTTCATTTATATAAGCATCGGTAAAAGCAATATCTCCACCAAGATTAAATCCGATAAAAGAATGATCGACATCGCCAATAGCATCCGCAGCATCTTTATCATATAAAGGTTGTGGCAAACCATACCAATTGTATTTTTGATGCAGAAATCCACCTGCTATATTCCAAGCTAAATCGCGTTCATTTCTAGCATAATTAGCACTCACTTTGGTATTTGAAAAATTATCATCTAAAAGCAGATCACTAATTCCTCCTTGCGAAGAATGATGACTGATATAGCCACCAACACTTTCGTTTCTATTGATGGCATGATTTAAATACACTTCCCCTAAAATAGTGGTGTACATTCCTCCTGCTAATGTTGCATAATTGTCGAATAATTTTGCAGGTTCCTCTTCATCTACTTCTGCCGCTTTTCCTTTTGCAGGCGTAAAGGTCGATGCTACCGGAAAAGAAAAGATATTGTATTGAATCTCTTTCTTCGTAGCTGTAGTTTCATCATCTAACGAAGGAACTTCCTTTACCTTAAAAGCATCGGAAACGGTAGGTGTGTATGGTTTTACAACCTGAATAACATCTGGATTTAAAGTATCTTGATCTCGTTCTTGTGAGAAACCTAAAGTGGTTATTAAAATTAAAACGAATACTAGAATTATATTTTTTTGCTTTCGCATATTTTTTATTTGCTGTTATTAAATTATTGAAACCTGCTTACTCTTCTTTGTTTTTTTTCCTCGAATACTCGATTTTTTTTTAGCAAACTATTAAAGATGTTTTTACTAAAATTTATATTTCTCGTTGTATTCATGAGATTCCTGCCTTCGCAGGAATTTACTAATCTTCTGGAACAACCGAAGCATTGGTCTTTGCTTGTTCTGCTTTTATTTTACTTAATTCGGTTTGTGCTTCTGCTACTACATCTTCAAATGCTGCAAAATTTTGTATCACACTTTCTAAAATATAAGTAGCTTGAAAAGCATCTTCTAAAGCATAATAGTTTTTCGCCATAACCACTAAACCTTTTGCGCTATAATATTTATAACCAGAATAATCTTTTGCTAAACGTTGAATGGTTGTGTTGGAAGCGGCATAATTTCCTGCTTTATTTTTAAAGTATCCATTATAGAATAATGCTTCTGCTGCTGTTTCTCCTGTTGCAGTAACTTCTACTTGCGCATAGGCAGTTTTTGCTCTTGCCTCATCTCCTGTTTTCATTGCAGAACGAGCAATAATCACGTGTGCATCACTTTTAATTCGGTTATCAATACTTGCATGTGTTAATACTTTTTCGGCATAGATAACTGCTTGGCTATACTTTTCTAATTCGTAGTTTGCCTTCATTAAATTAGATTGCGCAAAAATTACGTTTTGTGGAAAGTTCGCTTCTGTTTCTAATCTAGTCAATACAGGAATTGCTTCTTTCCAAGTTTTACGTTCGGTATAAATTTGTGACAAACGCAATAGAGCTTCTTCTGTAAATTCACTTTGTGAAGCTTCTGTAACATATTTAAAATGCGGTGCAGCGGTATCTTTTAAATCCTTTTTAAAGTATAATTCGGCTACATAGAAATGCGATTGTAAAGCATGTAATCCATTTGGAAACTGATTTAAATAGCCGTTAAATTGTTTAATTGCTTTATCGGTTTCATTATCTAAATATTTCTTTTCTGCAGCTTCGTAAGTTGTATTATCTAAATCTGCATCTGTCACTTCTACATAATCTAAGGTTCTTACCCAAGAAGCATATGCATCTACTTTTCCTAAATCTATATAAATTAAACGCGCTGTTGCCACTGCTTGATTCGCTTCTGGAGTACTTGGAAAATCTGCTGCTACTTTTTTAAACTTCACTAAAGCAGGTTCGTTCTTACTTCCATTATAATGTACTAATCCTTGACGAAGTAACGCTTTTGGCACAAATGCACTCGTATTATATTCGCTACTCAAACGATCATAAGTCTGCATTGCTTTGTCTGTATTTCCTGCTTTCACATAGGAATTACCAAGTTCGTACATCGCATCATCACGTAATTTTGAAGTTTTGTATTTACTAATAAAATCTTCTAATTCGGAAATCTTTTTAGAAGCATTCCCTGCATAACCAGTACTTAATGCTTTTTGAAAAAATGCATAATCGGATTCTATTTTACCAATTTTAATAGCTTCATCATATGCTTGAATAGCTTCGTTATATTGACTGGAAACAAAATAACCATCTGCTAAACGAAGATATGCGTCATTCAATCTAACCGTATCCTCGTTACGTTTGCTAATAAATTGATTGAAATATTGTGTTGCTTGCGTATAGTTTTTCTGTTTGAAATACGTGTATGCAATATGGTAATCTAGATTTGTAATTTCAGGAGTTTCTGAAGCAGAAGTCTGTTGTTCAAACTGTTTAAAACCAACTAGTGCATCGTCATAATTAGAAAGATTATAATCGGTTTCGGCTTTCCAAAAAGTTGCTCTTGCAGTATATTTTGCATCTTGAGGTTCTTTTATAGATTTATCGAAAAGGGTTTCTGCATCTTGAAAATTATTATCGTTATACAATTCTATTCCTCTATAAAAAGTTACTTTTTGGTATGCTACTTTGTTTTCAAAGCTCTTTTTACCTTCTAATAATTTTAAAGCTTCCTTATAATTTTTAGAGGTGATATAGGAATCGATTTGCAAAGTTTCAATTTCCTCTTTATAGGCTGTTTCCGGATATTTTTCTATATACGCTGCAAGTACTTGCGGAACGGATTGATACGGATTACCAATTTCGTAACTAATCTTGGCGTAATTCAACCAAGCATCTTCTTGAATTTTTAAGTCATAATCCATTTCTGAAGCATTACGAAACGCATTTAAAGCTTCCTGTTTTTTATCCAAATTCACATAGCTTTCTCCCAGATGATAATAGGCGTTTTGCGCAACGCTATTATTACCACCAACAATTTTATTGAACTCGCTTATGGCTTTATCGTAATCTTTTTGTTTATAATATGCATAACCAAGTTGGTAATAATCTGTATTATTCCATTTTCCGCGATTTCCTTCGTATGCAGCTAAAAACGGTATTGCTTCGGCATATTTCTCCAAGTTAAAATAGCTTTCTCCAATAATTTTATTGAGTTGCGAAACTTCTGTGTTATCACTATTTGGTAATTGCTCTTTAGCAAGTTTTATTGCTTCTTCAAACTTACCTAGTTTAAAATGTAAATCTGCTTGATAATACGATAGCTTTTCTTTGTATTTTTCTTCTTCACCTACTTGGTCAAAATATTCATTAGCCTTATCATAATCATCATTTTGATACGCCATAAAACCAATATAATACTTTGCTTGTGATCCATATTCTTGCGAATTCTCCACACGACTTAAGTAGGTTTTTGCAGTTTTATAATCTTGGGTTACAAAAGCAACGTAGCCATTATTAAAATTAAACCTTTCTTTTTCTGCTCTTGCTAGTCCGCTTTCATCCACTTTATCATACCATTTTTTAGCGTACGCATATTTTTGGTTAATAAAATAGTAATCTGCAACCTCTGCATAAGCAGTATTTCGTTTGGTGCTTGTAGGATAATCTGCTACAAAATTTTCTATTAGCTGATCTGCATTTTGCTGATTTAAACGCACTGCGCAATTGGCAATATAAAACGCACAATCACTTTGTAGAACTTCTGTTTTTGCGGTTTTCTTTATCTGATTGAATAAAGATTGTGCAGCTAGATATTGCTGATTATTATATAAGGATAATGCTTTCTGATATTCTACAATATCACTTGTATATGCTGCAGATTGCTGCGCTATCACTTGAAAACTACAAGCAATGGCTAAAAGGAATATATAAAGGTCTTTTCTAGTCATGGACTATATTTTTTATTATTAAGAACTTATCTTGACTTTTCCTATTCCCTAAAAATTTCAAAAATACACCCATATTTTGTTACTTTTTTTATTTGTATCACAACTATAACTTTCAAAAAGTGCTACATCTGGTTAAATTTCAACTCCTTTTCGGTTACATACAAAAAGTCAAAATAAGTTCAATCAAAGATAAATTAATATGTAAATGATAACGTTACAATTTTGTTATAATTATACACCGAGTTATTAAAAAAAGAAAGTTGAAAGTTATAAATAAAAATGTTTCACGGAGACACACGGAGACTCGCAAAGTTTCACGGAGGAATAGTAACCATATATCTGCTTTTATATTCGTATAGAAACTCTCGCGTTCTATACTATTAAAAAGGAAGGCAGATAATTCAACCCTGAAATTATTTATAGAACACAAAAAACTTTTAAGATATAACTTTTAACTTTTAACTTTTTAATAATACATTTACAACTCTTAAAACCATTATACTTTATGTCGAATCTTGTTTTGCAATTAAAAGATGTTTCTATTTTTCAAGGAAATAACTTAGTCCTTTCTGATGTTAATGTAGAAGTTAATAAAGGAGATTTTGTTTATTTAATAGGAAAAACGGGCTCTGGTAAAAGTAGTTTTATGAAAACACTTTATGGCGATTTAGCCTTAACGCAAGGCGAAGGACATATTGTAGATTACGATTTACGCAAATTAAAAGAAAAGGAAATTCCATTTTTAAGACGAAAACTTGGTGTTGTTTTTCAGGATTTCAAATTGCTAACAGACCGAACGATTAACGATAATTTATTGTTTGTTTTAAGAGCTACAGGCTGGAAAGACAAAGATAAAATGAAAACTAGAATAGATGAAGTTTTAGATAAGGTTGCCATGAAAACGAAAGGTTTTAAGTTTCCGCATGAACTTTCTGGTGGAGAGCAACAACGTGTTGCTATTGCTAGAGCTTTATTGAATGACCCTGAATTGATTCTTGCTGATGAGCCAACAGGAAATCTAGATCCGCAAACTAGTATTGAGGTGATGGAGGTTTTACAGGAAATTAATAAAAATGGAAATACAATTTTAATGGCAACGCATGATTATGCTTTGTTATTAAAATATCCTAGCAAAACTTTAAAGTGTGATGAGAATCAGATTTTTGAAGTGGTACAACGCAAAAGTTAAAACAAGTTCTTAAAAAATCGTTTAAAAGCACTTTCCTTTTTGTCTTTATTTAGATCTTCCTTTTTATCTTTTGAAGTAGTAGAAGCCTTTCTAGTATCCTGAAATTCAATAATAAAAACACCGAAATTATTTAATGTTTTCGTTTCCTTCGGATTTACAGCTTGCATTGGCACTGTAATTTTAGCATCTTCCGTTATAGTTCCAGTTTTTAAAACACGATCTAAGTTCTCCACATCTGTAATAGTGTACCTGCTTCCTTTTTTGATATGGTATTCCGAGAAATCGACCACAACATCTTGCTCCTCTTTATTAAAAAGAACGACTCTGTAACTATTCGTTTTATATGCACTTTTCGTAATATCTAAAACGTGGTCTAGGTTAAATTCGCCAATGTGCTTTTTTTGGCTATCTATATCTATGTTAAACTTAGATTTCCATTCACTAAATGGATAGTTTGTTTTGTTAATTCGGAACCCTGCAGCTTTTTTAGAATAGTATATATTATTAGAAAACTTCCAGTTCTTATTTTTTGCTAATTCGAAAACCGAGTTTGTAAAATTCATATACCCCGTATAAACGATATTATTTTTAAAGGTTAGCGTTTTTGCATACAGTATTCTTAATGCGTTATTTCTTCCTAAAATAATATTATTCTCTACCAAGACATTTTCTACTGGTGCTTTATGATAAAAACCTAAAGTTAAAGAAGGTGCATTGCCGTTTACCTCGTTTTTTAAATAGTTGGTATTATGATATAATATGTTATTGGTAACTTTAATGTTTTTTGCAATATTAATGGCATTTCTATCATCGGAAGCTACAATAATATTGTCTACCGTATATTTATTTGCAGGTAAACCACTATTAAAAATCACGTTATTATCTAGCGTAATATTTTTTACATATTCAAAATTTGCATTTCTACCAGCAGACCAAACCTCAATACCTTTATAGTAATTATTAAAAATGACATTATTCTTTATAATTCGTTCTTCCTCACTTTTATTCTGCACATAGAATCCTTCACCAACACCTCTTCCTTTTTTATTAATAGATCCATTATTAAAAACAAAACATTCTGTAATTAAGGTGCCTCCTGTACTTTTCCAAGAACCAAAACCTAAACCAGGATTGTTATATATTTTAAGATTTATAAACTTGCAATTGTTTCCTAATAAATGGTAAACTCCTGCCGTTTTTTCTATTTTACCAACTCGTACATCTCTATTAAATTCCCCCAACCAAGTAACTTCAAAATCCTTATAAATTACTTGTCCGCCTCGAACACCTAGAGTCTGTTCTTGGGAGGAAGCAACATTTCCATTTAAAACAACTCTATCGTTTGGAAATGCGCTTACTGTAATATATTTATTCGCTGTAGTAGTATTAAGTGTACTATTATATCTACCATTATAAATTCCTGCATGCAACCAAATAGTATCATCGCCTTTAACAATCTTATTCGATTGCGTCAATGCGGTTTGTAAATCCCAAGGATTTTGTAATGAACCATTTCCCGTAGATATTCCAGGATTAGTTTTATGGTTTTTAGGAAACACATGAAACTCTTGTTGTGCAAAACTTAACACTACAAATAAGACGGATAAAATAGTAAGACAGATTTTCTTCATAGTAACAAAATTACAATTACTATACCAATAGCAAACAGATTACATTATTTTTGTTAGTTTTGAATAAATCTAACAAGCATTCATGCTCTCTATATTAATACCTACATACAATTACAACATAAGCGCTCTTGTTGCCGAAGTGTATGCACAAATAAAACAGCTGGATGTTCCTTTTGAAATATTATGCTATGATGATGGCTCCACAGACCAGAACATTATTATTGCGAATAAAGAGATTAATAGTCTAGAAAACACAAAGTATCGCATACTTGACAAAAACATTGGCAGAAGTGCCATTAGAAATCTTTTAGCAAAAGAAGCGAAGTTTGAATGGTTACTTTTTTTGGATGCCGATGTGCTTCCAAAAGAAAATAATTTTATTGCTACCTATTTAAAAGCTATATCTAAAACTTCTCAGGTTATTTATGGCGGCATTTTGTATGACGAAAAGAAACCAGACAATGACCATTTACTGCGTTGGACTTACGGAAGAAAACGCGAAGCACTTTCTACCTACAAAAGAAATAAAAATAGTTACTTAAGCTTTTTAACACTTAATTTTTTAATTAGAAAAGATGTTTTCAATGTGGTTACTTTTGATGAAGACATTCCTAATTTAAGGCACGAAGACACTTTGTTTTCCTATCATTTAAAATTAAATAAGATACAAGTAGCACATATTGAAAACCCTACCTACCATTTAGGCCTAGAAGAAAGTAGTGTCTTTTTAAGAAAATCTATTGAATCTATTGATGCTTTACATCTGTTTTTAAAACAAGACTTAATACCTAAAAACTACACCTTCATTACCAAAGTGTTTTTCAAACTTAAAAAAGTAAAGCTTCATTATTTATTGGCTTTTATTTATAGAAATTTTAAAGGTTCTTTTGATAAAAACCTACTTTCAAAAAAACCATCTCTATACCTATTTGATTTATATAGATTAAGCTACCTTTGTTACTTACACACCTAATTAATGCCATTTTTTTCTATAGTAATTCCATTATACAACAAAGAATATTTTATTGTGCAAACAATACAAAGTGTTCTTGACCAAACGTTTCAAGATTATGAAATTATTATTGTTAATGATGGTTCTACAGACGCTAGTTTAAATAGCTTAAGTGTATTTAACGATTCTAGAATTAAGGTACTTACTATTAAAAACCAAGGCGTTTCTCATGCTAGAAACTTTGGAATAGAAAAAGCAAACGCCGAATATATTGCCTTTTTAGATGCCGATGATTTATGGCTAAATACACATCTAGAACAGCTAAAAAAGCTAAGCGAAGACTTTCCTAATTGTGGTTTATATGCAAATGCATATGTAAAAAAAATGGGAGAAATCTCTTTAGAATCGGATTATATAGACATTCCAAAATCATGGAATGGTATTGTTAAAGACTATTTTAAATCCAGTATATTTAGCTGTGTTGCGTGGACATCTGCAGTAATGGTTCCTAAAAAAGTATTGGAAAAATTTAACGGCTTTGATGAAAAGATAACACTTGGCGCTGGAGAAGATACCGATTTATGGATAAAAATTGCGATACAACATCCCATAGCTTTTAATAACAATGTTACTGCCATTTATAACTTACATGCAGATAATAGAATTTCTAACTCGAATACTAATTTGAGACAATTTCTAGATTTAGATGTATATGAAGAAGCTGCAAAAAGCAATACTTCCTTAAAAAAATACTTAGATTTCAATAGGTTTTCCATTGCTTTACAATACAAGCTTGTAGGTAATAAAGAGAAGATGGATTTTTATTTAAAGCATTTAAACAAGCGTAATTTAAATGCAAAACAACGTTTTTTACTAAGTTGTAACAGAAGATCTTTATTATTTTTAATGAAAACACAAAAAACACTACGACGGTTTCATGTTAATTTAAGTCCGTTTAAATAATTCGAAGTCTTTATATTCTCGAATGTAATCGCTCTCTTCAAAAACATCTGAAGCTAACACCAAACAAACAGATCCTGAAGAGAAATCCTCAAGCTCACGCCAAATACCGACAGGTATTAACAAGCCTTTATTGGGTTTATTAAGTGTAACAGATTGTTTGTTTTTTCCATCATTTAAAATAACCGTAAAACTACCACTTAAGGCAACCAAAAATTCTATTTGTTCTTTATGTGCATGACCGCCTCGATATGCATCACTTGGCACATCATACAAGTAATAGACTCTTTTTATTTCAAAAGGAGTACAATCTTTTTCAATAACAGCTAGATTACCTCTACTATCTGCAATTCTAGGTATATCAATAATTTTAATATCTTTTATGGTAGTTTGGCTCATGTACTTTCAATTAATTTTTTCCAATCCTTAGAAATATTCGCTATAGAAAACGCTGCAACACTATGTTTTGCATTTGCTTTACAATATTGATATAATGTTTTGTCAAATATAAAACTATCCATAGCTTCGGCTAGCGCATTTACGTTATAATTTTCTACTAACAACCCATTTACTTTATTTTGTATGACTTCTCTTGGTCCAGAGTTACAGTCTACCGCGATTACCGGAGTTGCTAATGCTAACGATTCTGGGATTACCATAGGAAAACCTTCGTGCCTACTTGTAAGCATGGTAAACAAAGCGTTTTTTACATACGGATACGGATTTGCAGTAAACCCTTTAAATATCACATGAGTTTCTAAATGTAATTCTTTAGTATACGCTAGTATTTCATTATAATCTTGACCATCTCCAAGTACTAGCAATTTAATATGCTCTTCTGCTAATTTTGATTTTTTATATGCTTGCAATAATAACTTTAAATTTTTATGCGAATCGTCAATCCTTCCGTAGAAAATAATATAGCTATCCTTTTCTATTTCAAATGCCTTTCTTTCTAAAGCTTTCTTTTCAATTTCTTTAAAGTTAAATGCATTGTATATGGTATGCATTTTTTTAATTTGAAATTCTTTTTTAAATTTCCGACTTATTTCTTCGGAAACCGCCGTAAATGTTTCGTTTTTATATAGCCAAACATTCAACCATTTATAAGGCGTAAATGTTTTTTCTTGGATATAATTATGAAGCACATAAATTACAGGAATATGCGTATACAAGTATTTAGTAAAGATCCATTCCCGATAAGCCAGCACGCGATATCTATTATCAATAACACCATCGAAATTATGCTTTTTTAGGTATTGCTTTAATTTTCGGAATCTTTTAATTTTACCTAAAAAAGTATCATTTTTATCTTTAAATTCCCCTAAATTAAAAAGGGTGCCAGAATACGCATATTCCACGGAAGATAAAAGCGTTACCACATGCACATTATAACCAAGATCATGCAAAATATTAGTCAGTGTTGCCGAAGATTTCTCTGCTCCTCCTTTAGCAAGTGAAGAAGTAACCACACAAATCTTTTTTTTATTGTTATTTTGCAAGTGATAATGTATTAGAAACCAAATATAGTAAATGAAAATCTTATTAATAGGAGAATACAGCAGATTACATAATTCTTTAAAAGAAGGCCTAGAATCACTGGGAGCGCAAGTTACTATTGCTGGTTTTGCTGACGATTTTAAAAATTATCCTGTAGACATTTATTTAGAAGACTCCTATAACAAAGGGGTTCTGCTTTTCGTAAAAAAAATCATATATAAATTAACAGCTATAGACATTACTTCTTTAAATACTAGAAGACAAATCAATAAACACAAAAGCAAGCTTATTAATTATGATGTTGTCCAATTAATAAATGAAAACCCTTTTTGCACCCTACCGAAAGTAGAAATCAAATTATTAGAATACATTTTTAAACACAATAAAAAAGTGTTTTTACTGTCTTGTGGCACCGATTATATTAGTGTTAATTATGCTTTTGAAAAAAAGTTTAGATATTCCATCTTTACTCCATATGAAAACAATAAAGTATCTAAAGCTAACTACTGGAATGTACTAAAATGGCGTACAGAACCTTTTAAACAGTTACATAATTATGTTTTTAAAAACATGCAAGGTGTAATTTCAAGCGACTTAGATTATCACTTACCAATGCGTAATCACAATAAATATCTTGGATTGATTCCAAATCCAATAAACACGGTAAAAGTAAAAGTAGAGCCCATAAACATGACCAACAAGATTGTAATTTTTCATGGTATAAACGACCAAAATTATTACAAAAAAGGCAATGATATATTTGATAAAGCTTTAGAATTAATTAAAGATAAGTATGCTTCCAAAATCGAGATTATTGAAGCAAGAAGCCTTCCGTATTCCGAATATATTAAATCGTATAATGCGGCTCATATTCTTTTAGATCAAGTATTTGCATATGACCAAGGTTATAATGCATTAGAAGCGATGGCAAAAGGAAAAGTGGTTTTTACAGGAGCAGAACAAGAGTGGTTAGATTATTATGGTATTGAAGAAGACACCATTGCAATTAATGCTTTACCGGATGCTGAGAAAATTGCTAAAAAATTAGAATGGCTAATTTTACATCCGGAGAAAATCACTGAAATTTCTAAAAACGCTAGAGCTTTTATTGAAAAAGAACATGATTACATTTTAATAGCCAAGAAATACCTGGAAGCTTGGTCTATAACGCGCTAGGTTAATACTTCCTCCTTTTTGCTGAAGCTACTCCTTATTATTACATTTTCAGAAGCATATTTCTTTCTAAAAAAGTCTATGTTTTCTATTCCTATTTCTAAAAATGCAGCATACTATTATTCGGATAGTATAATAATTCTGAAGAAAACATTTCACAAAAACTAAGCGCAGTTTTCATCTTCATCTTCACCTTCATTCTCATCGGGTATAACACCAAACAAGGAAGAACTAAAGATTAGCAAAATTACAATATAGTAAACAAGATAATTAACAAAGTGGGCAATTGTTGCTCCTTTAACGCCATATAAATCAATAAAATATATGTTTGCTAAATACATTAATAGCACAGAAAATGCTTCGGTGATAATATAGTGCCAAAACATATTTTTTGCTAAAAACTGATAGGAAATCACAATGGATAGTACTTTTACAAAATCTCCCAATAACTGCCAAAAAAACAAGTCTTCTACTGGCTTAAATTCTGCAGTAAACACTATTGCAATAATATAAGTTCTAAGAAAATAAATAACGATTAAGCCTAAAGCAAAAATGGGGATAATGGTTTTATAAAACCCAAAAACTTCTTTTCTAAATTCCTTAACGTTATCTATTTCAGACAAACGAGGCAAGATGTATAAGGTTAATAAGGTACTTACAAACATCAAATAATATTTAGAAATCCTTGTCATTGCCTCCCAAAACCCCGCCGCTTGATAACTAACATTATCTATAATATAGTTACGTACAATAATTGCTACTAATGGTAAAACTATCGCTGAGAACAAAGCCATTACCGAATACGTACTTAATTTTTTTATAGCCGAAAGTCGAACATTTTTAACCGTAATTAAAGGCACTAAACTACGCTGATTTAAAATACCAACTAAAGTAATTAATAAAATTAAAGACTCGGCAATTACAATGGCAACTAAGGCACCATCTATTTTATTTAACCAAATTAAAACTATCGTTATAAGCGCACCAAGAATTTGTCCGATAATACTAATAATTAGAATTATTCGATATTTAGAAAAGCCATTTAAAATGGAGAAAGCGAACATATTCAATGTATAGAAAGGCAATGCAATTGCAAATATTTTAATTACATACGCATAATTATTATATGCCGGAAAAAGGTAGTTATTGATGTGTTCCGCATTAAAATAGCATAAAAAAGCAACCAAAAAAGTAGATATAAAACCTAAGTAAAAGACGGTTGATAAGGTTTTACTTAATTCTAATGCGTTATCTTTAAACTCTGCAACATATTTAACCACGCCATTATAAAGTCCTAGAATAGAAATGGATTGCGCGGAATGCAAAAAATTACGCAAATTCCCAATTAAAGCCATTCCTTCTGCTCCAACAAAATACGCAATGGCTTTAGAAGTTAAAAAACCCGTAAGTATTTTAGTTAAAACTGCCGCAGAATTGAGCGAAGCAACTTTAAATAAAACATTAGAGTTTATATAGTTCAATACGCGCTTCATCTGCTTACTTGATTTGGTTTTTGGAGTACAGAAGAAACATTTGCATCTATTTTTTTAAGATAAAATGTAGGTCCTAATATTTTCAATTAATAGTCGTTTAAAATTTTAATAACTTGGGTTACCTCGTCGTTTGTAAGAACAGGACTCATAGGTAAACTTACAATGTTTTTATGAATTTCTTCTGTTATTGGTAATTCTAATGACTCAAATGCTTTAAATGCCTCTTGTTTATGTGGAGCAATAGGATAATGCATTAAAGTTTCGATTTGATGTTGGTTTAAATACGTTATAAAATGGTCTCTGTTTTCTACTAAAACAACAAACACATGAAACACATGGTTGTTCGAGTTATTATAAAATGGAAGTATTACTTTTTCGTTATTAACTTCAGCAATATAACGTTTTGCTACCTGTCTTCTAATTTCATTATCTGCATCTAACGTTGGAAGTTTAACATTTAAAAAAGCGGCTTGAATTTCATCTAGCCTATTATTAAAACCTATAAACTCATTTACATATTTTTTGGAAGCACCGTAGTTTCTTATTTTTTTAATCACTTCTGCTAAAGCAGTATGGTTTGTGGTCACCGCTCCTGCATCTCCTAAAGCGCCAAGATTTTTACTCGGATAAAAACTAAAGGCTGCAGCATCACTTAAATTGCCTGCTCTATTATTATTTTCATGTATTGCGCCATGTGCTTGTGCTGCATCTTCAATAACTAATATGTCGTATTTTTTCGCAAGTATATTAATACGTTCCATATCTGCTATTTGTCCGTATAAATGTACCGCAAGAATCGCTTTTGTTTTTGGTGTTATTTGTTTTTCAATATTAGCAACAGAAATATTATAAGTGTTTAAGTCTGGCTCTACAAAAACCGGTTTTAAGCCCGCTTGCATTACCGAAATAATACTTGCTATATATGTATTTGCAGGCACAATAACTTCATCATTATCGTGTAATAACCCAAGTTCTTTATATGCTTTAAATATTAAAATCAATGCATCTAAGCCATTACTTGTACCAATACAATGTTTGGTGCCGCAATAGTTTGCAAAGTTGGTTTCAAAAGCTGCTACTTGTTTGCCTAAAACATAATAGCCAGAATCTAAAAACTGTTGAAACTGTTCTTGAAACTGCACTTCAAAACGCGCATTCATTTTATGTAAGTCTAGAAACTTAATCATATAAAAATAGTATCTAAATTATCGATATTCTTAAAATCTATTTGGTAAAAATCTTGAGTGATGGTTCTTGCACCAAAACCTTCTTTCCAATATTGCAATCCTTGATTTATATTTTTGCTTTTGTTTTCATTCGAGATTCCGAAATCAAAATAAGGCTTATCGGCAAAGACTTTCTGCATCAAATATAGATGTAAAAAATCTAAACTTCCAATTAAATTTTTATCAGCATTACCAGAAATGTATTGTGAATGTGCAACGTGATTTGTTTCAAAAATAGTAGTTCCAGCTACAATCTTATCTTCTTTATACACGTTGAATTGTCTAATTTGCTTTGGAAACTTGCTTTTTAAATAGGTGACTTCCGCTAAACTATGCACTGGTTGCGCTTCATGCTTCGCATTTAAATTGGGTATAAGAATGGTATTCCAAAAAGCATCGAAGGTTTCTACTTCTTTAACTATCAAGTTTTGTTTTAAAGCTCTTTTATTTCCAGCTATTCTATCTTTAGATAGTTTTGGTTGCTGTTGTACATTTAAAACCGAAAGTGTATCTCTTCGAATTAAATCTGCTTTTAAAATAAAAGACAAATACTGCATTTCATCATTTGGTACCGGACTATAAAAAGACGGAAGTTCTTTTAGCTCTATACTTTCAAATCCGTTTTCTTTATAGAAATTTAAAGCTGCTTTTAAACACTCGGTAAATTCTTTTAGTTTTATGGTTTCTAAAACTACTAGTCCGCCATACGTTAAACCTTGATGCGAGTGTATTTTATTCGCAACAAAGTTAGCAGGTAATACAGCGATTAGCTTTTCCTTTTTAAAAACGAGTAACGAATAATCGTCAAATCGATCTTGATGGTATTCTATAAAGTCTCTATGAAATAGAAAAGTAGCATTTTTAGCTTTGGTAATAAAACCATCCCAAAGTGCTTTATATTCCGGATTATATTTATATATCGTGAAAATAATTTCTTCGTTTTTTTTGTAAAGCTGAATTTACTAATTTAAAAG
Organism: Lacinutrix sp. MEBiC02595; assembly: GCF_053601555.1. Taxonomy (NCBI): domain Bacteria; kingdom Pseudomonadati; phylum Bacteroidota; class Flavobacteriia; order Flavobacteriales; family Flavobacteriaceae; genus Lacinutrix; species Lacinutrix sp. MEBiC02595. Next base: position 65,563 of record NZ_JBSHNU010000135.1, read on the forward strand.
CTATTTATGTAATTTAACCGCTTTGAAGTTTCGTTTGTTCCTTTTTTTAAATTATAATCACCATTACTTTGTATTGCTTGATGCACCGAATAGTAAAAACCATTTCCATTATCTAGGTTATAACTTCCGTTTTCTTCTAGATTATTTAAGTAAGTTTTATCCTCACTTAAGACAGAAAACAAAACTCGAAACAGATTTACATTCGATTTTAATTCTGTGTCATAACCTGCTTCTAAATTACCATTCCATTTTATAGCAGACAATACTGAAAAAATAGAGCTCATATTAACTGGATTATCATTGGTATATTTTTCCTTATAATTATCTACTCCAACCATTCCTCCATGATCCGCAAGAACAATTATCATCGCTTCAGGATCTTTATTAGATATATAATCGATAGAATTTTTCAACCAAGAATTTGCTTCTTCTAATCGATTTAAATACCAATCTCTTTCTGTTGCCACATCTACAATGGTATCATACAATTTCACATGATGCGGCATTAATCTTTCTATAAAAAAGAATTTAGGCTTTTCGGAATCTATTTCCATCATTTCCTCTAAATCTACTAAAACATCTTTTTTTAGATTCTCACCATGGCTGAAAATCGGAATTTCATCCAAGCTAATATTTCTATAATCATACTTCTGAGCACTATTGTTGTGCTGAAAATATTCAATTTCAACATCTAAAAAAGTGGCATAGCTGTTCTTTTTCAGAATAGAAATAACCGGATTCTGACCACTAATAACATCTCTGGCGTTTATCATTTCTAGGGAAGGAAAAGTGTCTTCTCCAAAATAATGCTGTTTCATACTAAACATGGAAGCATTAGATGTTAAAGTCGCTGGATAGTTGCTTTTAAAATCTGGATATACTTTAAAACCTTCCATTTCTAGCCAATTATATATTTCGCTTTCCGCATAATATGGTGCTTTGCTTAAAACCTCTTCTCCCACATAACCGTCTGGCTGTATTAAATATATGTTTGGGGTTTTCTTTAGCTGCACATTTTCGATAGCATCTGGCTGTTCTTGCCAACGTAAAGGCTTAAAGGAATCATATAAAAAAATCACGTTTTTGCATAAAGGCAACACGCACATTAATAGTATAAAAACGAGAAGTTTCTTGTACGATTTATAAAACTTAAGAGACAACAAAAACGCAATAAAAAAGATAATAACTAAAGCTGTTTTCATTACTTTGAAATAAATAACTTTAGATAATAAAGTAGCAACAACAGCTATTATAAGTACAAAAAGTAAATGCTTTCTATACTTTTTTAGAAGCGGTATTTTATTGAACACAAAATAAGAAACGGCAAAACTTAAAACAGAAAGACCTATAAATATTAGAAAAAAGGTTACAAGCTGTGAAAGGGAATTCTTAGAAAAAAAGTGGTTAGAATAAAAATACAACAAAGGATATAATCCACTTATTAAACCTGCTAATAGTGGTGTGTCTTTGTCTGAATTCACAAAGTCAGTTATATATTTTTTTATTTTTTTTATCATATGTAGAATTGAAATAACAATGTTAATCGTTCTTTTTCTCCAGACTTTCCTTTTGCAATTTAAAGACAATTTCTCCTTGCTCGTTAATTCTTTCATACACTCCAAAAGGAGCTCCTTTTTCTATAATATTATAACTTTTATCTTCTTGTAAGTTATTTAAATACGATTCATCATCACTTAAATATGCGAATAAAATCCGGAATAAATTAACATTCGTTTTCAACTTTTCATCAAAATCTGGTGCTTTATTTGGCCATTTTATTGCTAAAGCCGATGTAAAAATAGTCCGTACCAAATCTTCCCGCATTTGTTTTTCTTTCGATTGGGAAGTATAGTCATAACCAACAAAACCACCATGATCTGCCACTACCACGATTAAGCTATTAGGATCTTTTTCATTAATTAAATGAATTACATCCTTCAACCAGATATTTGCAAATTCTAACTCTTTTAAATAGTTTAACCGACCAATATCTTTTCCTTTAGCTCCATTTTTGAAGGTGGCTATATGTCCTGGTTTTAATTTTTCAACAAAATAAAAATTATTTGTTTCTTTATTATTCGTTATAGCAATTTCTAAATCGGAATTAATATTTCTTAAATTACCATATCCTCTAGAAAGATACGATATATCCTTACTTTCTAGATTCGCAAAATCATAAGCGACCTTTGGTTTATTAAGTAGCAAATACGATTTTTCAAGTATTAGGTTCGTTCTATACTTATTGTTTTTAAATATAGAAATTACAGGATTATCACCTACAATAACATCACGAGCATTATAAAATTCGTTTATTCCTGGTTTGGGATTGCTATAATAATGATGTTTCATTGCAAACATAGAACTGTTTGAACTTAACGTAGAGCTGTAATTACTTCTATAGTTGTTGTACAATTTAAAACCACTTTCTACTAAGAAGGATTCAAAGTTACTATTATCATAATTATAATTACTTTTATTCAATTCCGAAAAATTAGCATATCCATCTGGCTGAATAATATACACATTTGGATTTTTCACAAAAACGACTTCTTCAATAGCGTCTGGTTGTTGCATCCAAGCTGTTGTATAGTTTATTTGCTTATAGAAATGAGGCACCAATTTTGCAAAAACTAATACTGCAAGTAACAACTGAAAAACAATAATTTTCTTAAAATGATTCTTTAAAATAACACCCAATAAAAAGGCCACTAATGTCACCAATAAAATCTTTTTACTACTATAACCAGAAGTACTTAAAACAATTAAAGAAGCAAAAATGCAAAGGTTTAAAATAGGAATAATGAAGTTACCGTACTTTTTCCAAAGATTCATTTTAGAAAAAATTTTATGAAGCACATAAATGACTCCTATTGGAAGTGCGACATATAGAGTAACAAAGAATAAAACCTGATTCCAAGAATTCATCAATGTAAAATTCTTGTTATAGTAATAAAACAAAGGATATAATCCAGCAGCAACACCTGCTAGAATCGGATAATCCCTATCGCTTTTTAAGAAAGCAAAAACTTTATTTCTAAAGCTATTCCACATTTTTAATTATTTTACGTGTTTATTGAAAACTACTTCCCCTTTTTCGTTAATATACTCATAAACTCCAATAGGTGCATCTTTTATTATTTGCAAATAACTTTTATCTTCTTGCAGGTTTTGCAAATACATTTCATTTTCACTTAGATAAGAAATCAAAACCCGAAACAAATTAACTGGTGTTTTTATTTTATCATCAAAAGCAGCTGGCTTTCCTGGCCATTTTATTGCTAATTGTGCAGTAAAAATAGAATAAATTAAATCTCTATCATTCCGTTTTGCTCTACTTTCTAATGTCGTGTTCATGCCAACAAAACCGCCATGATCTGCAGCAATTACTATCATACTATTTTCATCATTTGCAATTATAAAATCTACAACTTTCTTTAGCCAGACATTAGTTTTTTTTAGTCGTTCTAAATAACCTACTCGTTCTTTCTCTGCTATGTTTCCAGGGTTTTTATTAATTGTAATATGACTTGGTGATAACTTTTCTATAAAGTAAAAATTGTTTGTTTCTTTTGAAACCTTCATTCTCGTTTTCAGATCTAAAAAAACATCCCTATGCGCCTGAAAACCTTTAGGAAATGGAGAAAACTGATAAGGGTCTATGTTGCAATAATCATAGGCAACATGAGGTCTGTTTTTTAATAAATAAGAACTATCAATTAACAGTTGTGTATTATAGTTATTATTATTTAAAATTTGTAAAACAGGATTCTCTCCTACAATAACATCTCTCGCATTATAAAGTTCTGTAATCCTATTGCTTGGTTCATTATAATAGTGATGCTTCATCGCAAACAAGGAACTATTAGAACTTAAAGTAGAATAGTAATTACTTCTATAATTAGCATACACTTTAAAATCATTCGCATTTAAATAAGATTCAAACACACTGTTATCAAATTTATAATAGCCTTTTTCTATTTCAGAGAAATTAGCATAGCCATCTGGTTGAATGAAATAAATATTTGGTTTCTTTTTAAAAATGACTTCTTCAATGCTATCAGGTTGACTTATCCATGTGCTTGGGTTTTTAATATTAAAAAGGAAATAATTTGAAAACCAAAAAAAAGTGACACCAGCTAAAAGCAATTGAAAAACTACTATTTTATTAAAATATCTATAGAGTAAAAAAGTCCCTATTAAAACAAGTACAAAAGCAAACACAGCAGTTTTAAAAGTAAAGCCTATAGTTACATAAATTAGCAAATAAATAGACCAAGAAAAATTAAGCAAAGGCAAAACAAACTTCTTTATTGGTTTAAAAAAAGCGACTCGAATACATAATGAATATGCTATTTTAAAAACGACATAAGGTATTATTAAAAAATAAAACACAAAATACAAAAACTGACTCCATGAATTAATTAGTGTGAAATTTCTATAATAATAAAAAGTCAAAGGGTATAAACCAGATGCAATTGCAGCGAGTATAGGATAATCTTTTGAACTGTTGAGAAAAGAAATTACTTTATTTCGAAAATCACTTAACATCTTTTGGCTTTAGTAAATACATCACGCGTTCACTATTTGCAATAGGTTTTTTTTCAATAAGCTCAAAATAGGTTGTATAAGCAGCTTCAAAATTAGTTAAAGAATACCAATCAAAATGGTCTTTAAAATCTACTTTACTATTTAATAAACGTTGTACCCAAGAATCGTTTCTTTTAGGAAACTCAATGACCAAATGCTTAGAAAACGAAGCAAAAAACTGCGCAGACATTTCAAAAGTTACATTACCCGATAAAGACATATGATGAATTACAGCTAAAGCTAATGTAACGTCTGGAGCGAAGTCTTTCATTCTATTAATAAAAGAATCGCGTTCTTTATTTTGAAAACCTATAGCTGCAGACGGATTTAAAACATCTAAAACAAAAGGAGTAATAAAAGATTCTTTATTTTCTCTAATGGCTTTATAATTAAAATCTACAGCATTATTATCGATATCGCAAACCAAAGCTTGCTTTAAATTGGCATCTATTTTTCTAACAAAAGTGCCATCATTTCCACCAACATCAATTAGCGTCTTGGTATTTAAATCTACAATCCACTTGTTGATTATGGTCGATTTCTGCACGAAAGCATCGTCACTATAATTGGTTTTATCATAGTAATTCCCCCATTCACTATGCTCTTTTAAAGTCAGTTTTTTAATATAATCATACAAGCTTTGTATAATGTTTAACTGTCCTTTTTTAGATAATGCGGAAGCTTTAGATTCGCCTTTATAATCTTCGTTATGCTTGTCCTCAAACTTTGCTAACAAATGAATATTAGCGTATAAAAACGGATTCATTTTTGTTTTAAACGGAAGCATAGAAGCTAACATCTTAATAGGAATTCCATCTATAAAATTACTCATTAACTTTATAGATTGTGCACCGTGATAATGCGCCAAAACTAATGGTCCTAAAAAGTGGGTAATAAATTGTTTATATGCGCGCCAAGGTGTATTCTCTTGATAGAAATCGAAAGAAAGTGTATCTATAAATATAGCTTTCCCTTCATGAAAAGTAACATTAAAAGCGGTTGCATCTTTAAGCGAAAAACCTTTTTCTAAGCTGTATTTCTGAAGCTTTAGCGTTAGCAACGCAGCTTCTTTATACATGTTAAAACTCCACTCGTACGGATAGGTTATAAACGGAATATTTTCTGGCTGTATAACAATCTTATCTTCCGAATTAGAAATTTCTTGATGCGGAATTAATAATTTGTTTTTAAATAAACTATCAAAAAACCCAGTGCTTGTTAATGCGTTGTATTGCTTAAAATATATAGGAAATATGGTTCGTTTAATAACTCCTTCTTCAGTAAAAATATAACCTGAAGGATCTCTAAAAGAAGAAGCGTGCTTGCTGTTATCTACCACGAACTATTGTTTTGTTTCTGAATCTTGGTCTTCAATTTCAATATCATCATACATCTCCGCTTCTTGGTTTTTAGAAAAACCTAAAAGGGTTTTTATTTTATACAATAAACCTTTAGAAAATAATATAACACCAGCTACTGCTGCAACTACTGCCTGTATTATCATTGCTCCTAAACCCGGATCGAAATATAAAAAATGCATATTATTTTTTTTTGTAAATATACTAAACTTAAACTTTACAAGTATCTTTAATTTTTAGATTTAATAACTTCCAGAATTCGCCAGTATATAAAACAAAAAAAGGAACCCAAAATGGATTCCTTTTAAATATATAATAAAAACTATTGCTTAAGCAATCTTGTTTCTTTTACGATCGTTTTCTGTTAACCAAATTTTACGTAAACGTAAGTGGTTTGGTGTCACTTCCACATACTCATCTTTTTGAATATATTCTAAAGCTTCTTCTAAAGAAAATTTAATAGCTGGTACAATCTTCGCTTTATCATCTGCTCCAGAACTACGTACATTACTTTGCTTCTTCGCTTTTGTAATATTTACAGCCATATCATCTTGACGAGAGTTCTCACCAATTACTTGACCTTCGTAAACACTTTCTCCTGGCTCAATAAAGAACTTACCTCTATCTTGTAATTTATCAATAGAGTAAGGAATTGCTGTACCGTTTTCCATAGAAATTAAAGATCCAGAAACACGTCCAGGAATATCTCCTTTTAATGGTTGGTATTCTTTAAAACGGTGTGCCATAATAGCCTCTCCAGCAGTTGCTGTTAGTAATTGGTTACGTAAACCAATAATACCACGAGAAGGAATCATAAACTCACAAATCATACGCTCACCTTTAGCAACCATACTTAGTAACTCCCCTTTACGTTTCGTTACAAACTCTACTGCCTTACCAGATACTGTTTCTGGAAGATCAATAGTTAATTCTTCAATTGGTTCACATTTAACACCATCAATTTCTTTAATGATTACTTGTGGTTGTCCAATTTGTAATTCATAACCTTCACGACGCATCGTTTCTATTAAAACCGATAAGTGTAATACACCACGTCCAAAAACCATAAATTTATCGGCACTACCAGTTTCTCCTAGTTTAAGCGCTAAGTTTTTTTCTAATTCTTTTTCTAAACGATCTTTAATATGACGAGAAGTCACATATTTTCCATCTTTACCAAAGAAAGGAGAATCGTTAATAGTAAATAACATACTCATTGTAGGTTCATCTATTGCAATAGATTTTAAACCTTCTGGATTTTCTATATCTGCGATTGTATCTCCAATTTCAAATCCTTCGACACCTACAAGTGCACAAATATCTCCAGTTTGAACGCTTTCTACTTTCTTACGTCCTAAACCTTCAAATATAAATACTTCTTTAATTCTTGTTTTTGTAATTGTTCCATCTGCTTTCACTAAAGAAACTTGTTGTCCCTCTACAAGCGTTCCTCTTTGTAATCTACCAATCGCGATACGACCTGTAAAAGAAGAGAAATCTAAAGATGTAATTAACATTTGCGTAGTCCCTTCTTCAAATTTTGGAGTAGGAACATGCTCTATAACCATATCTAATAATGGCTCTACATTTGTAGTTTCATTTCTCCAATCATCACTCATCCAGTTGTTCTTTGCAGAACCATATACTGTTGGGAAATCTAGTTGCCATTCTTCGGCTCCTAATTCAAACATTAGATCAAAAACTTTTTCATGTACTTCATCTGGAGTACAGTTTTCTTTATCTACTTTATTAATAACCACACAAGGTTTCAATCCTAAGTCAATCGCTTTTTGTAATACAAAACGCGTTTGTGGCATCGGACCTTCAAATGCATCTACTAATAGTACAACACCATCAGCCATATTTAATACACGCTCTACTTCACCTCCAAAATCGGCGTGACCTGGTGTATCAATAATATTAATTTTTGTGTCTTTGTAAACTACAGATACGTTTTTAGAAGTAATTGTAATTCCTCTTTCACGTTCTAAGTCATTGTTATCTAGAATTAAGTCCCCAGTATTCTGGTTTTCTCTAAATAGTTGACAATGGTACATGATCTTATCTACTAATGTAGTTTTACCATGATCTACGTGTGCAATAATTGCGATATTTTTAATATTAGCCATAATAGTGCCTTATTTTAAGCGTGCAAAGGTACATTAAATTCTTTTGATAATTAACATCTTACAAACTATTTATGACTTCCATAAAAAATATGGCCTTTCAACGGGTTATTAATTCCATAAAATAGCGGCGCTTTTATTAATTCACATAAATTAAATATCATAATTTAACATATCGATTATTTTTTAGTTAATTATTTGTTATAATTGGAATATGCTGTAATTTTTCTTCCTATTTTTCGTTTTCTAATTTAATTACTCCCTAAAGTAACTATAACTGAATAATAATTTTTCCCTAACTAAAATTAATAGCATTATGAACCTAATTACCAAGTATTCAAAATTCATCCCTTACCTATATTTTCTAACTATTATTGCGTATTGGTTTACAGATATTAATAAAATGGAAGGTATTTCTGCCTATCCTATATTATTATTTGGTATTCCATTCCTATGGCAAATAATTAAACCGAACAACAGATTAAATTTCGGATTAGGTATCACTTTTGTATGTCTGTCTTCTTATATGATATTAGCATATCTATCAGATGTACTTCAAATTATTTCCTTTTCTCACGCTACAACACAGTTTGTTGCTTATGGAGGCGTATTTGTTGCTGCCAACTTTATTATGGCATTATGGATTATGAGAAATAGTATGAAAAAAAGTTTTTAAATTGATTATCTTTGTCGCTTAAAATTTAAGTAGATGAATCTTCAAGATATTCCAAAAATAAAACATACCAATTCTAATAATTTCTTCCTTTTAGCAGGCCCTTGTGCTATTGAGAGTGAAGAGATGGCCTTTCGTATTGCCGAAAAAGTATTAGAAATAACAAACAAACTAGAAATACCTTACATATTTAAAGGAAGTTTTAAAAAAGCAAACAGAAGTAGAATTGATAGCTTTACAGGAATTGGCGATGAAAAAGCTTTAGAAATTTTAAAAAAGGTTTCTGAAAAATTTGATATACCAACAGTAACAGACATTCATGAAGTAAGCCATGCTGCGCTTGCTGCAAAATATGTCGATGTTTTACAGATTCCTGCATTTTTAGTTCGACAAACAGATTTGGTAGTAGCTGCTGCAAAAACGGGTAAAGTGGTAAACTTGAAAAAAGGACAATTTATGAGTCCGGAAGCCATGAAACACGCTGTACAAAAAGTAAAAGATTCTGGTAGCAATAAAGCTTGGATTACCGATAGAGGTACTATGTTTGGCTACCAAGACATGATTGTCGATTTTAGAGGGATACCAACCATGCGTCAATACGCCCCTACCGTTTTAGATGTAACACACTCCTTACAGCAACCTAATCAAAGCGTTGGTGTTACTGGTGGAAGACCAGATATGATAGAAACGATAGCTCGTGCTGGAATTGTAAATAATGTAGATGGGTTATTTATTGAAACACATTTTGATCCTGCAAATGCAAAAAGTGATGGCGCAAATATGTTACATCTAGATAATCTAGAAAAATTACTTACCAACTTGGTAGCTATTAGAAAAACCATAAACGCATTATAATTACCCCAAATTTCTTTTTTAATGAAAAATGCAACGCTAAAATATTTAGCACTATTCAGTCTTATATTATTTTCAACTACTACAATTGCGCAAGAGGATGTTATTGTCACCGAAAAATACACTGCGAACAACAAAGGTAAATTCTTTCTAAGTTGGGGAGGAAACAGAGAAACATTTTCTAAATCGGATATTAGATTTCAAGGGGAAGGTTACGACTTTACCATTCATGATGCTTCTGCAAAAGACAAACCAAAAGGTTGGCATATCGATTATATAAATCCGACAAGAATGACCATACCTCAAACCAATGTAAAGGTTGGCTATTTTATTTCTGACAAATACAATATTGCATTTGGTGTGGACCACATGAAGTATGTAATGAAAGAAGATTTAACTAAGAATGTTAGCGGTTATATAGATCTTCCTTTAGATGAAGAAGGAAGTATTTTTAATCAAGAATTCACTGGAGATCCGTATTTTGTTTCTGAAGATTTTCTACAATTTGAACATACAAACGGTTTGAATTATGTGTACTTAGAGCTTAATAGATTTGATGATATTTCATCTATTCTAAAAATTAATAATACCGATACATTTCAAATAAACATAACCGAAGGTTTTGGCGCTGGAGTTTTATATCCTAAATCGAATACTACACTTTTACAAAAAGATAGATACGATGAATTTCATGTTGCGGGTTATGGTGTTTCTTTAAATGTTGGACTAAACCTTACTTTCTTTAAATACTTTTTTATTGAAACTGATCTAAGAGGTGGCTTCATCAATATGCCAGATATTAGAACGACTAGCAATACTAGTGAAAAAGCGTCGCAACATTTCTGGTATCTACAACGTGTAATTTCTGTTGGCGGAAGATTTAGAATTTAGATAACTACGCTATTTATTAGTAGACTTTACTATATTGAAGATACCCAAAATAAGTAAGCAACTCTCCTCCTTTTTTCAAGGAGGAGAGTGAATTTCAAATTTAAACTAAAAGAAATTGGAAACAAAGAGGTCGTTTTTGTTTACTTTCTTTTATAAAAGCTTTTGTCTTTGTTTATATACACTTCTTGAAGGATTCCTATAAAAACGGTATCCTCAATTTCTTCCAAAGTCCTATAGCGCAAAGACTTTACTAGTTTGCGGTTTTCACTAACTAAATATACTTCGTACTTTTTAGACAAATGTGCTGCATGCCAAAAACCAACATCTACAAATTCCTTTTTAGCACTAGCATATAAATAACAAATAGGTTTGTTATTTATATAGTAACAAGGAATTCGCCATTTAAACTTGAGCTCCGCTTCTGGCAATGTATGCGCTATAACCGTCTGCAAATGCATTAAAATAGAACGATATGGTTCTGGTTGATTAATTATGTATTGCTCTGCTGGATTCATAGTTTTATTAGATTCTATAAAATTAACAAAAATTTATAAGCAAACATTCAAATAATTTCACTTACTTTGTAATTCAAAGTACTTTTACATGGAAGCCAAAGATTATTTAAAAGACATTAGTGAGATTAAAAATTTAATGAATAAATCCTCCCGTTTTATTTCATTAAGTGGCTTAGCGGGAATCTTAGCAGGAGTCTATGCACTTATTGGTGCTGCAACCGCATATTGGTTGGTAACAAAACATAGTTACGGCACATTACTTCTAGATGGTTGGGTTTTTAAAACCTGTTTACTGGTTTTGGCTTTAGTTGCCTTTTTTAGTATTGTAACTGCCATTTTTTTAACCACAAGAAAAGCAAAAAAGAATAAGGAGAAAATTTGGGATGGTTCTTCTAGACGATTGGTCTTTAATTTTTTAATCCCATTAGTTACAGGAGGAATCTATATATTAATTATTCTTGGGCAACAAAAGTACGGACAAGCGGGAGCGTTAATGCTTATTTTTTACGGCCTTGCTTTAGTGAATGCATCCAAATATAGTATTGGAGATATTAGATATTTAGGAGTGATAGAAATAATTTTAGGTTTAATTTGCGCTTTATTACCCGGATATGGGTTTTTCCTTTGGGTTCTTGGCTTTGGTGTATTACACATTATTTACGGAACCATAATGTATATTAAATATGATAAGAAATGAATAAAGCAATAAAGATAGGATTAATTGCAACCATAATAGTTTATGCTATTGGCGTGTCTTACACTTACTATTCCAACCAAAAATTTAATCAACAATTTGAGCATTTGGATGTAGACAAGGATGGCGTTTTAAATAGTGATGAAAAAACAAAGACATCTAAAGTCTTTTTAAATGCATTAGAAAAACGAAAAACAACCAATGAAGCGCTTATTATATTAATACCAGTATCTCTATTTATTGGTGTTATTTGTTTTGGTATAACCATTCTTTTTAAGAAAATGAAAACCATTGATACCAATGAAATTAATTACCAGTAGATGAGTATTCTAATAATTCTCATACTAGCAATTCTAACCTACTTTTTATCGAAGTGGGTGTTAAAAAAGCTACATCTAGGAAACGACAAAAACAGAAAATTAGTAGCCCTAATTCCAGCTATATTTTTGAGTCCTATAATTTATTTTGGATTAATTTATTTATGGATATTTTCCATTTCGTATTATCCTTCCAATGCTTTTGACAAACAAGAATGGGAAACAAATATCGAAGAAAGATATAAAATGTCTGAAGATATAATGGAAAGCAAAATATTAATCGGAAAAACGAAAGAAGAAATAACAGCATTATTAGGAAAAGATTTTCACGAATACAACCAAAATCACATTGCCTATGACATTGGATTTATTCCTGGACTTTTTAGTATGGATCCAGACGTTTTAGACATATATTTTGAAAATGGAAAAGTAACTAAAGTGGAGCAACACCAAACCTAAATAAATAGATTCCTGCCCTAGCAAGAAGTATATGAGCATAATAACAAACATAAATAAAGCATTCGATCATCGCATTAGACTAGGCATCATGTCTATTTTAATGGTAAATGAGTACGCCGATTTTAAAATGCTTAAAGAATTGTTGGACGTTACAGATGGCAATTTAGCAAGTCATACCAAAGCGCTTGAAAAAGACGAATATATAAGTGTAGAAAAACAATTTATTGGAAGAAAACCAAACACACGCTATGCAACAACAACACTTGGAAGACTTGCTTTTAAAAAACATATAGAAGCTCTAGAAAAATTAATACATAAACAATAAAACCTTTTTTTTAATTATTTACTTTGAAATTCAAAGTACTTTACAAACACAATTATTATGGAAGAAATACAAAAACAAAACACCAACAAATTCGGCAACTGGATGAAAACATCTATAACTGCAAGAATGCTCATGATTGGCTTTTTAACCTTAATCCTATTAATACCATTATCCTTTATAGAAAGTTTAATAAAAGAACGCTCCTTTAGGCAACAAGACGTTGTAAGTGAAATAAACCAAAAATGGGGAAATGAGGTTTTAGTATATGGGCCAATCTTAAAACTGCCTTACAAAACCTACAGCGAGACAAAAACCTATAACGAAAAGACAAAAACCTATTTCAAGGAAACACAAACACATACAAACTACGCATACATATTTCCAGAAAAACTAGACACCAAAGCATCCGTAAACTCCAAAACACTTAACAGAGGCAACTTTGAATCTGCTGTATTTACAACCAACATGGATTTTTCTGGATACTATATTCCAACAGATCTAGAATCTAAAGGAATTAAAAAAGAAGATATCCTTTGGGATAAAGCAAGCGTTATCATTAAAACCTCCAACTTAAAAGGGATTAAAAGTGAAATGCTTTTAAAACTTAACGACAACACCTATTCCTTTCAAACCAATTTTAACGACGCTAATAATAACAATCACAACCATCTAGATGTATTAGAATCTGGTTTTATAAAAGCAGCAGATATTACCGAAGCTAGTAATTCTAATTTCAGTATCACCATGGCTTTTAATGGGAGTAAACAAATAGAACTAATCCCAATAGGAAAAACCACCACCATGAGCATGACATCTAATTGGGCAGACCCTAGTTTTATTGGTAACTACTTACCAAATGACGAAACCAAAGAAATTACAAAAGACGGATTTAAAGCAGATTGGAAAATTCTACATATCAATAGAGCTTTCTCACAACAACACCTCAACAAAATCCCCAACCTCAACTCTTTTGCTTTCGGAACCAAATTTATGGTTATGGTAGACGAGTATCAAAAAGCAGAACGCTCCGCAAAATATGGTTTCCTAGTCATCGGTTTAACTTTCCTAATTTTCTTCCTCATACAAAGCCTAAGCAAAATAAACATTCACCCATTTCAATATTTAATGATCGGTATCGCACTCACCATGTTTTACACCTTACTCGTTTCCATTTCCGAACACAGTAATTTTTTAAAAGCATATCTCATTGCAGGAATTTCAGTAATTGCGCTAATCACACTCTACTCCAAATCCATTCTAAAAACCTTTAAATTCCCTGTATTTATCGGTCTATCATTAACTGCATTATACACCTTTATTTATGTAATTATCCAATTAGAAAACTACGCTTTATTAGTTGGTAGCATTGGTTTATTTATAATATTAGCAACCGTAATGTTTGTATCTAGAAAAATAGATTGGACTAATGGATAGGTTTTATAATAATAATTATAATTATGGCGTTACCTTTTTTTCATACCTCACAGGTTTCAAAAACCCGTCAGAATCAAAAAAGGTCGCGCTTTTCGTTATATCTTTTTTTCGTACCTCAAAAAAGGATGCCACTGCAATCGCTAACGCAAATCATAACTACAATGAAAAATTTAATTTTAACAGGAAAAATAACAGCCGCATCTAGTTTTATAATAGGCTCCATACTATTAGCCATCTATCTATATTTTGAGAATCCTAATCACTTAGAAACAACAGGAATAACTTTTATAGTCATCGCCTTTTGGGTGAATTTAATACTATGGATAATCTTAGTTATCTCGGCAATCCTTAAACCAGAATACCGAGTAGAAATATTAAAAACTTGTGGAATCATGCTCTTAAATATCCCAGTAACTTTTGGTTATTTTCTTCTTGTTTTATACGCTTTAGATAACCATTTTTAATCATGAAATTCAAACGAAACAATAAATACATAATAGCTTCCATCCTGCTTTTTGCAGTCGAAGCACTAATTGCAATCTTTTTAAAAGATGGTTTTATTCGCCATACCTTTGGAGATTATCTAGTCGTAATACTAATGTATTGTATGTTTAAAAGCTTTATAAAAACCAAACCTTTTTACATAGCAATAGCTGTATTAATTATTGCTTATGGCATCGAGTTTTTACAACGCACTAATTTTCTTGAAGTTTTAAATCTTCAAAACAACAGATTAGCAATACTTATTTTAGGAAGCACTTTTAGTATTTCAGATTTACTCGCTTACACGTTAGGCGTAATTACCATTCTTATTTTTGAACACAAATCACAAACCCATGCATAACTTAAAAAGTCTATTATTTAACCGATATAAAATCTATGCTTTCCTAACAGTATCGATGTTATTGAGTATCTTTTTACTAATGGTACGCATGAAGATTACACATACCTTTATATATATATTCTTAACATGGAATTTGTTTCTAGCGGTAATACCATATACCATTACAACCTATTTAAAAAGTAAAGTAAGCTCTAGTAAATGGCAGCTTGCTATTTGGTGTATTGTTTGGTTACTATTTTTGCCAAATGCACCTTATATTATTACCGATTTAATACATTTAAAAATAAGCGAAAACCCTATTTTTTGGTTAGATGTATTATTACTAACTACTTTTGCATACAACGGTTTAATGCTTTTCTTCCTAACGATGGTAGATATCCAAGAGTTACTTCAAAAGCACATTAGCAAAAACAAAGTAAACGGCATTACTTACTTTATTCTAGCATTAACAGCCTTCGGAATTTATTTAGGTAGATTTTTGCGCTATAACTCTTGGGATATTTTACAACATCCTTCGGCTTTATTCAAAGACATTTTATATATGGTGATTCAACCGCAACAACATCTAGAAGTTTGGCTATTCACGCTTACTTTTGGAAGTTTTTTAGCAATCAGCTTTAGTATGTTTCAGACATTTCAAAAAATAGAAAAAAATTAATCTTCTCTATTCTTTTCTTGAATCTTTCTAACAATATTAGCAGCTACTTTTCTTGGCATAAAACGAGGTAAAATCGCCAAAAATTTATTAAAACCACCAGGAATAGCACACGCTTTTCCTTTAAGCATCGATTTATACCCATAAGCAGCTACATCTTTTGCAGAAGCCATATTAAAGGTTATTTTATTGTCTTTACTATCTTCTGAAACGGTTTCTTGAAATGCTGTTTTTGTTGGTCCGGGACATAAAGCAGTAACGCTAACTCCCGTTCCTTTTAACTCGCAAGCAATAGCTTCAGAAAAAGAAAGCACATATCCTTTAGAGGCATAATAAATAGACATTAATGGTCCTGGCTGAAAGGCCGCTAGAGATGACATATTTAATATTTTACCAGACCCGCGTTTTACCATACCTTTTAAAACTAGTTTGGTTAAATGGGTTGTGGTCATAATATGCACATGCAACATGGCAGATTCACGTTCCCAATTGGTTTCTACAAAAGAACCAAACAAACCAAATCCGGCATTATTAATCAGTACATCTATTGGTGCATTATTTAAATCGTCCATGATTTCCTGTGCTATATTTGGAAGACTTAAATCTTTAGCTAATGTGGTTACGCTTACTTTAAAATCACGTTCTAATTCGGTTTTAACTCTAGCAAGATTGGTAGCGTCAATATCTACTAATACTAAATGATATGCATCTTTAGCTAATAAAAGTGTTAACTCATAACCTAATCCAGATGCAGCTCCTGTTATTAATGCTGTTTTACTCATGTGTGACTTTAAGTCTTAATATTATTTTCCGTTTACATAATCTTGTAAATACGAGAATCTTTCGGTTAGTTTTTTGTTTTCTGTGATTTTTGCTCGCTTTAAAATACCTCTTTGGTCATCATTAAAAAATGCTGGAATTACGTGTTCTAAGAACATTTCTCCAAAACCTTCACTGGCGTCTTTTGGTAGCTCACAAGGCAAGTTATCGACAGCCATAACGGTTATTGCATTTGGCGCATTAAAAGCGACTTCCGTTTCGGTTTTTGCATCATAGCCATAAAAAGGATCTGCGATAGTGGAAGCTTTTAAGGTGGAAGCTACTGGTCCGTCAACATCACAAGAAATATCTGCTACTAAATTAATTTTAAAGTCTGGTGATTTCGCATCTTCTCTGGTAAATAAATACGGCGCATTGTTACCATAAAAATGACCAGCAATAAAGAAATCGGTTGCTGCTGCATACGGCATAAAGTTACTTTCATAACCGGTAGGATCTTTATAAAAAGCCCACTTATCTCCTACTTTACCATCTTTACGTTTTGCATATTCCATCACATCTGCCATGACATAAACAGGCTCTGTAAATTTGGAGGTTAAATACAAGGCATCACTGACTTCTTTTATTTTTAAATGGTCTAGAATTTCTTTTGCTCCTTGCGCCACTTTCCCTGTTCCTGTTAAAAGAATTTTAATATTTGGAAGGGTGATTTTATCTAGTTCGGCTTTTACAGCATCCAAATCTGCAAGATTTTCTACTTTTGGTAAGTTGAATAATCCGTCACGTAAACCTAATGCTCTAAATCCGTTATACGCACCAACCAATCCTGCGTAACGCCCGAAACCAATTAATCGTGCTCCACTTTGCTTTACAATGGTTTCATGATCATACATTTCGATGTTTCTTTCTAGCATTGCTAAAAGTAACTTTCTATTGTACGGTTGTTTTTTGATGGTATGCGAAAAGTAAAAATATTTTTTATTCGGAATTAAATTATCGATTGGCACTTCTTTTACACCAATCATAACATCTGCGTCGGATACATCTTCGGTCACCTCAAATCCTAATGCTTTATATGCGGCATCTGGAAATACGCGAATATCGCTAGACTCTACAACAAAGGCTGCTTGTGGGAATTGTGTACGAGCTTCGGCTAGTTTTTCTGGTGAGAAAACCACACGTCTATCTGGTGGGTTTTTGCGTTCTTTGATGATGGCGAATTTCATTGCAAATTTATTTTTTCATTCTCACAAAAGTGGGAATCTTATGTTTATACTATTGGATTCATTCTAGCTACGAGTTCACGAAAATTTGTCAGGAACATGTTGTTGGAATAATTTTTGCACTAAAGTAATAGGAATTGCGAGGTTATACAAACTTTTTAATAACTTTGCATTTGTAAACCGATGCTTTTGTGTAGGTTTGCGCGCGTTAAGGATTGCAGCGACATCCTTTTGCTTTTTTCTAGCAAAAGATATAGCGGAAAGCCTGACGCATTTTTGCCCTTAAAAGCAAAAATGAGTAACGCACTAATTACCATTACAAATTTTGGGGTCGACTGGTTTTGACAGCGAGATTAATGAAACGGTAAGCACGTCGAGTAATGAGATTATACTCGTAAATACTTATTTCAACTTTTTAAACGGCGAGAATAACTACGCTTTAGCTGCATAATCTGAATTATAGTAAGATTAAGCCTCGTCCTACTAGGTAGGAGAGCTAAATGTCTCCTGAAAGCCTTAGTTAATGGCGTTCTATTAGAGGCATCGTAAAAATTGACTATGATTGTGTTGCGCTTTGAGGCACTTTCAAGATAAAGAAGATAAGTTGTAAGTGGGTTGTCTTTAACCAGCTTGCAATCGAAAACCCAAGAAAAGAATAAACGTGTAGAAAGCCCTTTGGTTACTTGTTTGGACGAGAGTTCGATTCTCTCCGACTCCACATTAAAAAACCTCAACAAATTGTTTATCCAATTGTTGAGGTTTTTACTTGTCAACGAGTAGTCAACAATGCTAATTTCATGTAATTTTACTGCTTCACAGCCAACCCATCATGTTTCCATCGGGATATTCCACCTTCTAAATCGTAGATTTTTGTGAATCCTGCTTCCTGAAGCTTTTCAGCACATTTAGCGCTTCTTCCTCCAGAATGACAATATAATAAAACTGGCTTTTCTTTATCTAGCTTTAGAATATCTTGAGCAAAAGTTGGTGATTTATAATCTATGTTTTGCGCATTATCAATATAGCCGCTTTTAAACTCTTTTGGAGTTCTTACGTCTACCAATTGTACCTGACCCATTTTTAAAAGGGATTGCATTTCTTGGGTAGAAACTACTGTTATGTTGCTTGTATTCGCTTCTTTACAACCAAAACTACTAAAAGTCAGTATTGCAAGCACTAGTATGGATAAATGTTTCATTGGTTTGTTTTTTCTTAGTTAGTTACATCTCCAGTCCACTCACTAAATCCGCCCAATAGGTTTTTTGTATTTTCAAAACCTAGCTGATTCATGATCGCACAAGCTTGTGCACTTCTTCCTCCAGATCTACAATATACGTAAAAGGTCTTACTTTTATCTAGAGCTTCTACTTTACTCATAAACTCTTGTGGCTGATAAATATCTATTATTAATGCATTTGGTATAATACCTTCGTTTGTTTCTTCTTCTGTTCTAACATCTAATATTACTGCATTTTCATCTTGCTGTAATTCTTCCTGCCATTGTTGTTGTGTTAAATCTGCCATTTTTTTATTTTTTTACAAAATTAAGATTTCTTTAGTTAGTAGACGAAAAAAAATCCGAAGTATTACTACTTCGGATTTTTTTTACTCTTTTTATTGCAACTTATACTTTAATAGAACAACCAATTGCTCTAGTTTCCTTCTCTTCTATTTCCTTTCCATGTAATAAAGCATCTACAGCATTCTCTACATATTTTTTGCTCACGGAAGCTTCATCTTGGTAATTATCATCTATTGCTCCAATATACTTTACTTCATTTCCTTTCTTCGTTTTTTGAAGAATATAAACGTGTGGCGTTTTTGTTGCTCCGTATTGCGGATATATTTTTTGTCCGCGATCCATTAAATATGGAAACGTAAACCCTTTTGCTTTTGCTCTTGCTTGCATAGCTTCTAATCTATCTCCAGGTTTTACATCTGGATTATTAGGCATAATAGCAATTACAGGATATCCCTTATCTGCGTATTTTTTATTTAAAGCTTCTACTCTATCTTCGTAAGCAACCGCATACGGACAAGTATTACATGTAAAAACGACAATAAAACCTTTGGCTTCATTATAATCTTTCAAAGAAACCATATTACCATCTATATTCTTTAACGAAAAATCGGTAGCAATATCTCCTATTTGGTAACCAGGATTTACACTTGTCTTGTTTTCAGTAAATGCGCTTACTAGCAATACAATTGCTAATGCGGAAACTATTTTAATGGCCTTTTTCATAATTATTTTATTTGATAAATTTATTTATTGCAATGTTATCTCCTCACCTATTGTTTGAGATTTCTTTTAAAATTGTCGTTTTCGCTTAAAGCGGAATTAAAAGCTAAAAGATGCTACTTAAGAAATGTATCTACTTCTTTCTTTAATTCTTCATAACTGAAGGATTTCTCGTAAAACGCACGTTTTTCTTTGTTATAAATCACTGTTGCTGGTAATGCACCAGACCATTCTTCACTCACTTTAGGAATCCATGTATTGGAATCTGGATCGTTTAAGGCAACCACCTTCGATTTTAGTTTATGCTTTACTATAAAAGGTATTAATTTTTTCTTGTATTGCTTCGGAAAATCTAAACTAACCAACAACACTTCTACATTTTTACTTTTATAAGCTTCATTTATTTCCTCAAAATGAGGTAACTCTTTAATGCATGGAGCGCACCAAGTAGCCCAAAAATTTACAACATAGATTTTATCATCTTTAATATTCAAAAACCCTTCAAATGCATCAAAATCATACACCGCAACATTAGGGACTTCAAAATTAGAGACTTCGGATGTGACCTTCTCTTTTTCAAGATTAGCAGAAACCTCACGGTCTTGGTTTTCTTGCTTACAACTTACAAACAAAATAAACACGATACATAAAACTCTTAAATTCATAAACATAAAATTATACATTACAAAAATAAGCACAAGTACCTTTAACAAAAGTTTAATTTGACTTTTATATTTATTACTACCTTAAAAGCTCATAATAATCAAAATATTTTCTAACTTACAGCTAACTTAAAATAATGTTACTAGATAAGGTTCGATTAATAGCTAACAATTCACTCTTTACAAACTAGTAACAACACAAACTACCATGAAAATGGTAGTTTTTTTTATATAAAACATTGGTAGTTTATATTTAGATTTATATCTTTGTTTTTTAAATAAAAAATAATTGAATACTATTTTAAATAATACTTGGTGGTGGAACTCTCGAAACGCAATCTTCGTGAACTAACGCTATACCGTATATTTAATTAAAATATCAAAAAAGGCTTGTCATTCACGACAAGCCTTTTTTTTTATTCTGAACTTGAGTCAGAACCTTTTTAACCAATTAATGATATCTCATAAAAGAAAGAGATACTGAAATAAATTCAGCATAAAAATGAAAACATTCAGTCTGTATACACATTATAAAAAAATACTAGCAGATACAATTACTCCTGTTAGTATTTACTTAAAAATAAGAGACAAATACCCAAACAGTATTCTATTAGAGAGTAGTGATTATCATGCAAACGACAACAGTTTCTCCTATATCTGTTTTAATCCTATTGCATCTATTAAAGTAGAAAACGAGGAGATAGAACAACATTTTCCAGATGGGAGTTTCAAAAAAAACTATACCAAAAATATTTCGGTAACCGAAGAGATTGATAAATTCACACAGCGTTTTAAAGTGAATTCTCAAGAAAAATTCAAATTTATAAACAATGGTATTTTTGGTTACACGGCTTATGATGCGGTTAAATATTTTGAAGATATAGAAATTTCAAAAAAAGAAAACTCTATAGAAATCCCAGAGATTTACTATGCCGTATATCAAAACATTATTGCTATAAACCACTTTAAAAACGAAGCTTATATTTTTGCGCATTGTCATAATACAGAAAATAATATAGATGAAGTACTTCAGTTAATAAAAGCGAAGAATTTTGCATCTTATAAATTTTCTAAAAATGGCGAAATCACTTCCAACCTTAGCGATGAAGAGTATAAATCACATGTAGAATTAGCAAAAAAACATTGTGCGCGAGGGGACGTTTTTCAATTGGTACTGTCTAAAAAATTCTCACAAGACTATAAAGGAGATGAATTTAATGTATATCGCGCTTTACGAAACGTAAATCCTTCGCCTTACTTATTCTATTTCGATTATGGAGATTTCAAGATTTTTGGAAGTTCACCAGAAGCACAGTTAATAGTTTCCGATGGTAAAGCAGAAATTCATCCTATTGCAGGTACTTTTAAACGTACTGGGAATGACGAGAAAGATACCGAATTAGCAAAACAACTTGCCGTTGACGACAAGGAAAATGCAGAACACGTGATGCTAGTCGATTTGGCTAGAAATGATTTAAGCCGGAACGGAAGCCAAGTAAAAGTAGAAACCTATAGAGAAGTTCAATTTTTCTCGCACGTTATTCATTTGGTGAGTAAAGTCATTGGTGAAAAACACAAAAATGTTTCTACCATGCAAGTCGTTGCAGATACTTTTCCTGCAGGAACCTTAAGTGGCGCACCAAAACATAAAGCGATGCAGCTTATTGAAAAATACGAAAAAACGAGTCGCGCATTTTATGGTGGTGCCATTGGTTTTATGGATTTTGAAGGTAACTTTAATCATGCTATTATGATTAGAACATTCTTAAGTAAAGATCATACACTGCATTGGCAAGCTGGTGCCGGAATTGTTTCTAAATCCAGTCCGGAAAACGAATTACAAGAAGTATATAATAAGTTAGGTGCATTAACAAAAGCTATAGAATTAGCAGAAAAAATTGACCGATGAAAATAAAAGTATTAGTAATAGATAACTACGATAGCTTCACCTACAATTTAGTACACTATTTAGAAGATTTAAATTGTGAAGTAACCGTAAAAAGAAACGACAAACTGACTTTAGAGGAAGTAGATGCTTTTGATAAAATTGTACTTTCTCCAGGACCAGGAGTTCCTGACGAAGCAGGTTTATTAAAAGAAATCATAAAAATGTATGCACCAACAAAAAGCATTTTAGGTGTTTGTTTAGGACAGCAGGCTATTGGAGAAGTTTTTGGAGGAAAATTAATTAATTTAGAAGAGGTTTATCATGGTGTTGCAACCAACATTACAGTAACCGTGGATGACGAATCCCTTTTTAACGGATTAGGTAAAACATTTCCTGTTGGTAGATATCATTCTTGGGTTGTAGATACTAATTTACCAGAAGTTTTAGAAGTTACTTCTTTGGATGAAAACGGACAAATAATGTCGCTACGTCATAAATTTTATGATGTTCGCGGTGTACAATATCATCCAGAATCGGTTTTAACGCCAAACGGAAAACAGATCTTAGAGAACTGGGTGAACCATTAGTAGTAGTAGTAGTAGTAGTAGTAGTATTTACTCCTGTCCATCTTGAATATCTATATAAGATGTCACTTCGAGTGATTTTTGAAGCATGAAAAAATAGCATCGAGAAGCAAAATTAGTTCTCGATGCCATTTAAATAAAAAATAGAAATCACTCGAACGAATAAAAATAAAGTAACGCAAATTCAATTTAAAAGATTTCCGCCTTCGCGGAAATGATAAATAAAAATTTATCAATGAAACAAATACTAAACAGACTAATAAACCACGAAAGCATCTCTACCGAAGAAGCAAAACAGGTTTTAGTAAACATATCAAAAGGCGATTATAACCAAAGTCAGATAGCAGCATTTCTAACCGTTTACATGATGCGAAGCATTACACTCGAAGAATTACAAGGTTTTAGAGATGCATTATTAGAGTTGTGTATTCCTATAAATTTATCCGACTATAACGCCATCGATTTATGCGGAACTGGTGGCGACGGAAAAAACACCTTCAACATTTCTACCTTAGCATCCTTTGTAACTGCCGGAGCTGGAGTAAAAGTTGCTAAGCATGGAAACTACGGAGTATCTTCTGCTTCCGGATCATCCAACGTTATGGAAGCATTAGGTGTTCATTTTTCAAATAAATCCGACTTTTTAAAACACAGTATAGAAACGGCAGGTATTTGTGTTTTACATGCTCCTTTATTTCATCCTGCCATGAAAAACGTGGCTCCAATACGTAAAGAACTAGGTGTAAAAACCTTTTTTAATATGTTAGGCCCGATGGTAAATCCATCCTTTCCTAAAAACCAATTAGTAGGTGTTTTTAATTTAGAACTACAACGTCTGTATGGTTATTTATATCAGGAAACAGATACAAACTATAGTATTGTACACGCATTGGATGGCTATGACGAAATTTCATTAACTGGAAATACAAAAATTATTTCTAACGCGACAGAAACGATGTTATCGCCAAAAGATTTAAACATAAAACAAATTAGCCAAAGTGATATTTTTGGTGGTGAAACGGTGAAGTCTTCCGTAAAAATATTTTTAAACGTTATAAAAGGAAAAGGAACTGAAGCGCAAAATAACGTGGTTTGTGCAAATGCGGGATTAGCAATTGCTACCGTAAATAAAATAGACCATAAACTAGGGTTTGAACTAGCAAAAGAATCGCTATTAAGCGGAAAAGCGAAAGCGAGTTTAGATAAACTTGTTGCATTGAGTAAATAGGCAAGTTTAAATGTCACTTCGACTAATTTGAGAGGTACGAACAAATTGTATCGAGAAGATAATATGTTCTCGATACAATTTCGATAAAAAAATCGAAATCACTCGAACTGACGAAATACAGTATAATAAAATAAATTCCATTTTTTATGGAAAAATGAATATGGATATATTAACTAAAATAACAAACGACAAACGCATCGAAGTAAATCTTCGCAAGCAACTTATTCCTGTCCAACAATTGGAACAATCTATATTGTTTGAAAGACAAACCATTTCTTTAGCTCAAAACTTAAGAAATAGCACAACAGGAATCATTGCAGAACACAAACGTCGTTCGCCTTCCAAACAAGTAATAAATCACGACTTAAACGTTTTTGATGTTGCAAAAGGATACGAAGATGCCGGAGTTTGCGGTATGTCTGTTCTAACCGACGGAAAATACTTTGGAGGAAGTTTAGACGATTTACTTACCGCAAGAGCAAGTTGTAATCTACCATTGCTTCGTAAAGAATTTATCATCGACACGTATCAAATTCTGGAAGCCAAAGCGTATGGTGCAGATGTTATTTTATTAATAGCTGCAATTCTCACCAGAGAAGAAATAAAGCAGTTTTCAGAATTTGCAAAAAGCCTATCTTTAGATGTCCTTTTAGAAGTACATAACGAAGAAGAATTACAAAAATCGATGATGCCGAGTTTAGATATGTTAGGCGTAAATAATAGAAATCTAAAAACGTTTGAAGTCAGCCTAGAAATCAGTAAATTACTAAGCGAACAGATTCCTAACGATTTTGTAAAAGTGTCTGAAAGCGGTATTAGTGCTGTGGAAGCTATTAAAGAATTACAACCTTATGGCTATAAAGGATTCTTAATTGGAGAAAACTTTATGAAAACAGAAAATGCCGGCGAAAGCGCGAAAAGATTTATAGAAGAATTAAAGTAATGTCACTTCGAGTGATTTGTGAAACAACATGTATCGAGAAGTAAAATAGTTGATTAAAAATTTAAACAATTAGTTTGTCATTCCGCACTGGATGCGGAATCCATTCTAAATAGTACTAACATAAAAACGATTCTGAATCAAGTTCAGAATGACAAAAGTTATGAAACTAAAAATATGCGGAATGAAATCCGAAAACAACATTTTAGATGTTGCAGAAATACAACCAGATTATCTAGGTTTTATATTTTATGAAAAATCACCAAGATTCTTTAATACCGAAATCCCTGAATTACCAGAAAGCATCGAGAAAATTGGCGTTTTTGTAAATGCGCCTCTTAATTATATTGTAGATAAAATAGAAACCTATAATTTACAAGGTGTACAGTTACATGGCGATGAATCACCAGAATTTTGCGCACAGTTAAAGGACTATGATGTATTTGTTATCAAAGTGTTTTCTGTAAAAAATCAATTTGATTTTAGCGTTTTAGAACCTTATGAAGGTGTTTGTAAATATTTCTTGTTTGATACCAAAGGAAAAGAACCTGGAGGAAATGGATATCCTTTTAATTGGAATGTATTCAAAAAATATCCTTCTAAAAAACCATATTTTTTAAGCGGCGGCATTGGCCCTGAAGAAATAGAATCGTTACTATTATTCTTAAAGCGTCCAGAATCGGATTTATGTTGCACCTTAGATTTAAACAGCAAATTTGAGAAATTACCAGGCGTAAAAGATCTTAGTAAACTTAAAGAATTTAAACACCAATTGGCTATTAACAACTATATCCGTTAGGAATAGAATATTGAAAAACCATGATTTATAATATTAACGAAAAAGGATACTACGGCGAATTTGGAGGTGCATACATTCCAGAAATGCTGTATCCTAATGTCGAAGAGTTACGCCAAAACTATTTAAAAGTAATGGCAGAACCGGACTTTAAAAAAGCCTTTGATCAGCTATTAAAAGATTATGTTGGTAGACCTTCTCCGCTCTATTTTGCAAAACGTCTTTCGGAAAAATACAATACAAAAATCTATCTGAAACGTGAAGATTTAAACCATACCGGAGCACATAAAATCAACAATACGATTGGTCAGATTTTAATGGCGCAACGTTTGGGCAAGCACAGGATTATTGCCGAAACTGGCGCAGGACAACACGGTGTTGCCACAGCAACCGTTTGTGCATTAATGGGTTTAGAATGCATCGTGTATATGGGCGAAATTGATATTGCGCGTCAAGCACCAAACGTTGCAAGAATGAAAATGTTAGGCGCAACTGTAGTACCTGCATTATCCGGAAGTCGCACACTTAAAGACGCAACCAACGAAGCTATTCGCGATTGGATTAACAATCCCGTAGACACGCATTATATTATTGGAAGTGTTGTTGGTCCACATCCATATCCAGATATGGTAGCTCGTTTTCAATCTATTGTTTCCGAGGAAATTAAATGGCAATTACAAGAACACGAAGGCAAAACACAACCCGATTATGTAGTCGCTTGTGTTGGTGGTGGTAGTAATGCCGCTGGTGCATATTATCACTTTTTAGAAGATACCGATGTGAAACTTATTGCGGTAGAAGCTGCAGGTTTAGGTGTAGATTCTGGTGAAAGTGCTGCCACTTCCGTGTTAGGAAAAGAAGGTATTATTCATGGTAGTAAGACGCTATTGATGCAAACTAATGACGGACAAATAACAGAGCCATATTCTATTTCGGCAGGATTAGATTATCCAGGTGTTGGCCCAATGCATGCTCATTTGTATAAAACAGGTCGCGCAGAATTTGTTGCCATTACAGACGATCAAGCCATGAAAGCAGGATTAGAATTATGTAAGTTAGAAGGTATTATTCCCGCTATCGAAAGCTCGCATGCACTAGCCATTTTTAAGGAGAAAAAGTTTCAACCAGAAGATATTGTCGTGTTAAGTTTATCTGGTCGTGGGGATAAGGATTTACAGAATTATATAGACTATTTTAAGTTGTAGTTTTTCATTTCCGCGAAGGCGGAAATCTCATTAATTATAAATGGATTTACATTACGTATACATATTAACTAATAAAAACCATACGGTTTTATATGTTGGTCGATCTAAGCAATTAAAGATAAGACTGAATCAGCATAAAAACAATAGTTTAAAAACTTTTACAGGAAGATACAACGTAGATAAACTTGTCTATTTTGAAACTACTAAATATGTAAACAATTCTATTAAAAGAGAAAGACAAATAAAGAAATGGAATCGGGAATGGAAAGAAAATTTAATAAATGATATGCATCCAGATTGGAACGACTTATCCGATTTAGTATAAACAAATATTTAAAAGATTTCCGCCTTCGCGGAAATGAAAAAAAATATCATTCAATGAACAGAATCAATCAGAAATTACAAGAAAACAAAAAACTACTTTCTATATACTTTACAGCAGGTTATCCAAATTTAGATAACACTGCAACCATCCTTCAAAACTTAGAAAAAAGTGGTGTAGACATGATAGAAATAGGCTTGCCATTTAGTGATCCTTTAGCAGATGGACCAACCATTCAAGCGAGTTCTACACAAGCTTTAAAAAACGGAATGACTACCGAAGTACTTTTTAATCAGTTAAAAGATATTCGTAAAACCGTTTCTATTCCGTTAATAATCATGGGATATTTTAATCCAATGCTACAATATGGTGTAGAAGCATTCTGTGAAAAATGCCAAGAAATTGGAATCGACGGATTAATAATTCCGGATTTACCGGTAGACGTGTATAACGACGACTACAAAGCCATTTTTGAAAAATATGGAATAATAAATGTATTTTTAATAACACCACAAACTTCTGTAGAACGTATTCACTTTATAGATTCTATTTCCAATGGTTTTATTTATATGGTAAGTAGCGCAAGTGTAACAGGAAGCAGCTCTGGTTTTGGAGAAGAACAAACGAGTTATTTTAAACGCATTGCAGACATGAAACTTAACAATCCGCAAATTATTGGTTTTGGTATTTCAAACAACGAAACTTTTACACAAGCAACCACGCATGCAAAAGGAGCTATTATTGGTTCTGCTTTTATAAAACATCTAACAAACAAAGGTGTTCATGAAATAGATAGCTTTGTAAAAAACATATTAAATTAAGAATAAAGCAAATGGACAGCATTATTTATAGATCGGCAACATTAGAAGATTTACCAACGCTATTAGCATTTGAGCAAGGTATTGTTTTGGCAGAACGCCCTTTTGATGTTACTTTAAAACCAGATCCAATTAGCTATTATGATATTAAAGAGTTAATTCTCTCTAACACAGTAGAAGTGCATGTAGCAACACATAACAATGTTGTTATTGGCTCGGGATATGCAAAAATCATGAACTCTAAACCGTATCACACACACAAACAACATGTGTATTTAGGTTTTATGTATGTTAATCCAGAATATAGAGGTCAAGGTGTAATTCAATCCATTACGGAAGCTTTAAAAACTTGGGCCAAATCGAATGCTATTTTTGAAGCGAGATTAGACGTATATCACGATAATGCTCCAGCAATTAGAGCCTATGAAAAAAGTGGTTTCACTAAAAATCTTGTAGAAATGAGAATGTCTCTGAAATAATAAACTTATGAAATTACTAAACGATTGGAAAGTAATAGCAGTACTTTGTTTAACATTAGGCTTAGCTCCTTTTGTACCAGAACCACATATTATTGGTAAATTAAAATGGATTTTTGGCGGAGCAGAAGGCATGAAATTCATGGATTGGTTTGATGTCGTTTTACATGGCTTTCCTTTTGTATTACTTATACGGATAATTATCTTAAAATTAACGGCAAACAATAGTCCTAAATAAAGTACCACTTTCACGGAAAATAAGCACGGCATTAAACATAGCGCCTAGAACCAGAAAACTAAACAGGCAACTAATCCCACTAACAATCCAATTATTGGTTTTGCTTTTATAAAGCATTTAATCAATAAAGGTCTTTCTAATATATCCTCATTCCGATTACATATTTTAACATCGTTTCGGCTAATTTAACGTTGTATTGTGAGAAACTTCTTTTAAAAATCTGTACTTTAAAAAGGAACATTAAAATTAAATTATGGGAATGATAGAAGACAGAAAGAAATTTAAAACAACAGTAAGACAAACAAATCCAACGAATCCAATAGGATATACAAAGATGGAAACAAATGATTTTGACATGGATAAAAGCACCATCAAAAAACAACAAAATAAAACAAACAGCTAACTGAATTTAGTGAAGCTATTAAATGCCTATTCTGTATCTTTGAATAGGCATTTTTTGATGAAAACATAATTAATACTTGAAAACTATGAAATATCAAATTGTTATAAATAAAATAAAATATCTTGACGAATTAGATAATGCTTGGCTACATGAAGACTATGTCAATTTGCTTGAAAGATTTGGATTTCCAGATGCTGCTAGTGCTAATCCAGAAGAATTAAGAGAATTGCTATTCATGGCAATATCCGATTTTGAACCTCAAGAAGCAGCGGCTATTATTTTAACCTATAAATTATCTGCGGAATTAAGTGAGAATCAAATAGAACAGATTTCTCATGAAATGTTATTAGATAAAATTTCTGAAGAGTATGCAAATATTGCATTACATCATCAGTTATATAATATAAACCAATTACTTTTTAAAGCATATAACGGCACTTTTCCGAATGCGAAAGCAACAACTATTGAATTCCAAATTTCGCCAAATAAAAATATTACAAAAGAAATTGTTTTAAAAGCTTTTAATGCTTCGTTTTCAAAAAACAATGTCATCAAAAGGTTATACATCAACCAGATTTTAGGAAAAGAAGAATTTGATGAAGCGGAACATATTATTTGGAGTTTACAAAACAAGGAAAACACTTCTTACACGTTAATCACTTCAGAATATTGGATAAGTAAAGACTCCTTTTTAGAAGCCGAATTTGAAGCAAACGTAATTGAATTTGAAGAAGAAAACGAATAATTAAACATACACACCCACTTTCGTGGAAAGTAAGCATGGCATTAAACATAGTACTCATAGAACCCGAAATACCGAACAATACAGGAAACATTGGAAGACTAGCATTAGCTTCTGGATCTAATTTACACTTAGTAAAACCCTTTGGTTTCGAAATTACAGATGCGCGTTTAAAGCGTGCCGGATTAGATTATTGGCAACACCTCAACTTACATTATTACGATAGTTTAGAAGATTTCTTAACGAAAAACGAAAAGGCCAATATGGTGTTTTTATCTAGCCATGGTACACAAAACCACTGGGATATTAAATTTGAAGACAATATGTTTTTAGTTTTTGGTAAAGAATCTGCAGGCTTACCTAAAGATCTTCTAGAAAACAATACAGACAAGTTATTTAAGATTCCTTTATACAGTGAACACGTTAGAAGCTTAAACTTAGCAAATGCGGTAAGTATTGTGGTTTATGAAGGTTTACGTAGTTTACAATAACCGGAGACCTTAGTTGGCATTAAAAATATTTGAACTTTGTTTAACTCTTGATAATAAAACGATGAATACACTACTAAAAGCATTTTTTTTTCTAGCCATCTTTTCTATTCTTAGCTGTCAACAGGATAAGAAATTATCTACTGATCCAATAACCACAAAAAAGGAGAAAGAGGAAACGCCACTAACAAATCAATTTAAGGAATATTGGTATTCTGGGAAAGCGGAATTGAATAGCTATACATTGAAACAATCTCGATATGGAGAAATTCGCGACGGGGAAGTGGTATTAGTATTTGTTACAGAACCATTTTCATTAAGTAAACAAGTCAAATTAGATAATCCTCAAGATGCCGGAGAAGATAATGTATCCGTTTTAAAATTAAACAACATTAGAAAATTCACGACAGGTATCTATGATTATTCTATTGTAACTTCTTCTTTTACACCGGTGGATTCTAAAAAGTATCCGCATACATTAAAATTAAATACGAGTATTCAAGAATGGTGCGGACATACATTTACACAATTAAATCTCGAAGAAGAAAATTATAATTTCAAACAATTCTCTTACTTTGAAGCAGATGGAGATACAGAAAAGACCATTCCTGCAGCACTTCTAGAAGAAGAACTAATGACACATATTCGTTTAAATAACGGGCAATTACCTTTGGGAGAAATAGACCTGATTTTCTCTACGATATACAGTCGTTTTGGATATCACGAACTAAAATCTACCAAAGCTAAAATCAGTAAAACAGAATCAGACAGCATAATAAGCTATACCATTGCATACTTGAATTATGAAAGAAAGCTTTCTATAGCTGTTGAAAACGAATTCCCATATAAAATACTATCTTGGACGGAAGATGATGGAGATGGATTAATAACAGAAGCACAGTTGAAAAAAAGCATTAACGAACCGTACTGGAATCAGAAAAGTCTAGGTGACGAAGCGAAACGAAAAGAGCTTCAATTAATAAAGTAAAAGCCTAAAGCAAGCATCCAAATAGCAAAGACCTAAACGAGTATTGGATCGCTATACTATTAAATTAATAAATTATACTTATGAAATTAAACTTATTGTCTTGCGATGCCCAAAGACCAGATAAAAGAGCGATAGCGAAATGTATTGCAGAGGTTGCCACCAACATCAGCGAATCCTTATCTCATGAACTTACAGATATTCTCTTAGAAGGCGATGCTGTAGATATTGAGGTGCTAGATAAAAACTCAGGTTCTGCTTTACGGTCTTTTCGTAAACTAGATATTGATTACGAAATTATAGAATAAATAAAAGGAACTGCAATATCTTTTCCTAGCACCCAAAAATTAAGGTGTAGAATTAGAAACCTGTAACATTTTACCATTATACAATTGGTTTCCTGTTAGTGCAAAGTTATGTATATATGCCGCCATTTGTGCTGCTGTTGTTGGTGCTTTATAATCTGGAAAAGCTTCTTTAAGCATTTCGGTTTGTACCGCTCCTAAAGCTAACACGTTAAACTGTGGTCCTGTTTCTTTGTATTCTTCGGCCAATAATTCTGTTAACGTAATTACGGCACCTTTACTAGAACTATATGCTGCGAGTCCAGGAAATTTCATACTACCTTGCACACCTCCCATAGAACTTATAGTTACTACATGACTATTTTGTTTCATAAAAGGTAAAACGGTTCTAGACATTTCGGCAACACCAAAAACGTTGGTTCTGTACACGTTTTCAAAATCTTCCATGGTCGTTTCTGCAAATGGTTGGTTTAATAATGTTCCTGCATTATTAATCAAAATATCTACTTGTTTCCATTCCGTTTTAATAAATGCTTCTACTTTCTTATAGTCTTCGGCTTTGCTTAAATCAAAAGACATAGAAGTAATATTTTCAAAATGTAGATTATTCACGGGTTGCGCATTTCGCGATAACGCTAATACATTATGTCCTTGGTTTGCAAAAAGATGTACTAGTTCAAAACCAATCCCTCTACTTGTTCCTGTAATTATTATATTTTTAGTCATTTAGAATAATTTCTTTAGTTGGTGTATTACTCATTTTTTCAATTGCTGGGATAATAGAATTCACAAGGTTTGCCATGTGATTATAATCTAATTTATCTGCTTCATCATCTACATGATGGTAATAATCATAGTTTGATAAATCACAAGAAGAAATGGTGTGACAAGGCAAATTGAATTCCTTATAAAACGCATAGTTATCAGATTGTCTAAACAGGCTATACTTCTTTGCTATTTCTGAAAAACCAATGACATTCGCTCCTAAATATGCATTCATTTTTTCTGACATGTTAGACTTTTCGAAACCTGTTAGAAAAGCAACATAATCACGATCTACAAATGGCACACCAATCATTTCCATATTAACCATAGTATATAAATCTAAATTTTCGGCCTTTAATCTTTTCGCTAAATGATTGGATCCTAATAAACCTTTTTCTTCTGCAGAAAACAATACAAAAAGTAAGCTACGTTTATTATTCTTTTTTGCAGCAAAGTATTTTGCCATTGCAATTACAGAACTCGTTCCTGCTGCATTATCATTAGCACCATTAGCTATGGAGTCGTTATTTACTGCTTTTTTAGAAATACCAATATGATCATAATGTGCACCAATAACCACATATTCATTTTGAAGTGTTGGATCATTACCTTTAATAACACCAACCACATTAAAGGCATCTAAACTATCTACTTTAAAAGTATCTCTATACGTATCAAAATAAGGTTTTACACCGAAAATTTTAAATTGATTTTCAATATAAGTCGCTGCTTCATCGATACCTTCAGATCCAGTATCTCTTCCTTTTAAAGCATCTGAAGCTAAATAAGTTACCGTTTCTTTTAATTCATTACTCGTTATTGTTATTATTTTGCCCTTTTCTTTTGTAGAAGTTTTACAACTAGAAACTATAATCAAAGCAAGTAATACTATTATTTTCTTCATGAGATTGTTTTAAAGTTTAAAGATAAAAAAAACCTAACTCAAATAATTGAATTAGGCTTTTGTTTTATAAGATTCCTAGTTTGCACTTCGACTGTGCTTAGTGTGACACTTAAAATATATTATACTAACATGGTTACAGGATTTTCAATATAGCCTTTTAAGGTTTGTAAAAATAAAGACCCTGTTGCTCCGTCTACTGTTCTGTGATCACAAGCAAGTGTTAATTTCATTGTGTTACCAACTACAATCTGTCCTTCTTTTACTACTGGTTTTTCAACAATGTTTCCAACAGAAAGAATTGCAGAATTAGGTTGATTGATAATAGATGTAAAACTCTCTATACCAAACATTCCTAAATTAGAAATAGTGAAAGTACTACCTTCCATTTCATCTAATGACAATTTCTTGTTTCTTGCTTTACCAGCATACTCTCTTACGGCTGCTCCAATTTGTGGTAAACTTTGCTCGTTAGCAAATTTTACTACAGGAACTAATAAACCATCTGGAACTGCAACTGCAACACCAATATGTACATGGTTATTTAATTGCATTCTATCCTCAAACCATTGCGAGTTTACCTGAGGATGCTTTTTTAATGCTAAAGCACAAGCTTTAACAATCATATCGTTATACGATATTTTTGTATCTGGAATAGAATTGTATTGTTTTCTAAATGCAATTGCATTCTCCATATCAAATTCCACATTTAAATAATAATGTGGTGCCGTAAACTTAGACTTCGCTAGGTTTTTAGCTATAGCTTTACGCATGTTTGAATTTGGCACTTCATCAAAATCTTCTTGTCCTGTTGGAACAAATTTACCAACTGAAGCAGTCGCTGCGGCTGGTGTAAAGTTTTCGATATCGCGTTTTACAATTCTTCCATTTTCACCAGAACCTTGTACTTGCGATAAGTTAATTCCTTTTTCATCTGCCATTTTCTTGGCTAGAGGAGAAACGAATACACGTCCGTTAGCATTTAAATTAGCATTAGAAGTCGCAACAGCTTTCGATGCATCGCTTTTAGGCGCATCCTTTTTAGGAGCTTCTTTTTTAGTTTCCGCGGATTTAGGTGCTGCTTCTTTTTTATCTGTAGTTCCTTCTGTATTAAAGTTTTTTGCGATTCCAGAAACATCGGTTCCTTTTGGGCCAATGATAGCTAAAAGGGAATCTACTTTAGCGGTATCTCCTTCCTCTAAACCAATATATAATAAGGTTCCAGATTGAAAAGACTCAAATTCCATCGTTGCTTTATCGGTTTCAATTTCGGCAAGGATATCTCCTTCTTCCACAACATCTCCAATTTTTTTAAGCCACGTTGCAACCGTACCTTCTTCCATCGTATCACTTAACCTTGGCATCGTAACTACGATTACTCCTTCTGGTAAGTCTTGATCTTCATTAGAAGCCTTTTCTACTTCTGCTGTAGCTTCTTCTTTTTCTTCTTCTTTAGAAGCATCTTCCTTTGCGCCAGAGATTAAGGCAGAAACATCTTCTCCTTCTTCTCCTATAATTGCAAGAAGCTCATCTACTTTCGTAGTTTCTCCTTCTTGAATACCAATATATAATAAAACACCTTCATGAAAAGATTCAAACTCCATGGTTGCTTTATCGGTTTCAATTTCTGCAAGAATGTCTCCTTCTTCTATTTTATCGCCAACTTTTTTAAGCCACGTTGCAACAGTACCTTCTTCCATCGTGTCGCTCAATCGAGGCATGTTTATTATTTCTGCCATAGCTTATAATTTATGTTGTATGAATGGATAATCTTCTTGTTCGTAAACTACATCATACATCAAGCTTTTGTCTGGGTACGGAGATTCTTCAGCAAATTTTTCACATTCACTGACTAATTCTTTCACGCGCTTCGCAATAACTTTAAAATCGTCTTCTGTAGCGTAATTTTTATCTAAAATAACTTCTTTTATTTGCGTGATAGGATCTATTTTCTTGTATTCCTCTACTTCGTCTTTTGTTCTGTAATGCTGAGCATCACTCATAGAATGTCCTCTATAACGGTAAGTTTTTAATTCTAAAAATGTTGGTCCATCACCACGACGAGCACGTTCTAGCGCTTCATCAAAAGCTTCTGCAACTTTTATTGGGTTCATACCATCTACTGGTCCGCAAGGCATTTCGTAACCTAAACCTAGTTTCCAAATGTCTGTATGGTTTGCAGAACGTTCTACAGAAGTTCCCATCGCGTAACCATTGTTTTCACAAACAAAAACTACTGGTAATTTCCATAACATTGCCATGTTAAAAGTTTCATGTAAAGAACCTTGTCTAGCTGCACCATCACCAAAACAGCAAATAGTTACTGCTCCTGTTTCATGGTATTTATCTCCAAAAGCCATTCCTGCTCCTAAAGGTATTTGACCACCAACAATACCGTGTCCGCCATAAAATCCTTTTTCTTTGGAGAATATATGCATAGAACCACCAAGACCTTGAGAGGTACCTGTTGCTTTACCAAATAGTTCTGCCATTACGCGTCTAGGATCTACTCCCATTCCTATTGGTTGCACATGATTTCTATATGCAGTTATCATTTTATCTTTAGAAAGATCCATTGCATGCAAAGCTCCTGCTAATATTGCTTCTTGACCATTATAAAGGTGAAGAAAACCTCTTACTTTTTGTTGAATATATACTGCGGCTAGTTTGTCTTCAAACTTGCGCCAGAATAACATATCTTCATACCATTTAAGGTATACTTCTTTGGTGATTTTTTGCATTGGTAGTGCTACTTTTTAAAGAAATTATAAAATTCTATTTTTTTGGACACCAATCTAAAATTGGTATTCGCTGCATTTACTATGGAATTCTTTCAGAAAACAATTTTCCAAAAATTAATTCCACCAACAAAAGTAATACTTTAGTTAGGAATAAAAAAGGCTGAAAATCGTAAAATTCATCGAAATCGATTTCGGAAACACTAAAGTGCCGACTTATCGAAAACCAAAGGAAGTAAATTAGCTAAGGAATGTGATTTTGCCACTTTTCCTGTTTCTCCCATAAAATAAATTTCTATATCTTCATTTTGTTTTACTTCATACTCTGCAATTGCTTGTCTGCATGCGCCACAAGGAGGAATTGGCGCCATGGTTTGATGTAAAGTAGACCCAGCAGTAATTGCCATAGTTATCATTTTAACACCTGGGTATTTTGCTCCTGCATAATAAATTGCGGTACGTTCTGCACATAAACCAGAAGGATACGATGCGTTTTCTTGATTGCTTCCGGTTACCACTTCTCCGTTTTCTAAGGCTATTGCAGCTCCAACAAGAAATTTAGAATATGGTGCGTATGCGTTTTCTCTAGCTTCCATTGCTTGCTCCATTAAGG
The DNA here is from genome assembly GCF_053601555.1 of Lacinutrix sp. MEBiC02595. Lineage (NCBI taxonomy): Bacteria > Pseudomonadati > Bacteroidota > Flavobacteriia > Flavobacteriales > Flavobacteriaceae > Lacinutrix > Lacinutrix sp. MEBiC02595. Next base: position 102,635 of record NZ_JBSHNU010000135.1, read on the forward strand.
AAGCAATGTTTTTTGGTAATTCGTTAAAATCATCAAAAACGGTTAAGGTAGATTCTATTTTTATTTCTTTCATCTTTTAGTTTTTATTGCATCTTAATTGCTAGATGTAATATTCAAAAATAATATGTTACTAGTTGCATTCCCAAAGCAATGCATGTTTCATTCTTTAAATATAAGAAACTTTTATACCAAAAAAATTTTAAAACGATCGATTAAAGTTGTTTCTATTCCCTTTCATTTTTAAAATAAAATATAAACACAACTCGTACAGTGCTTCTATGTTATTTGATTTAAAGAAAAAAAAATTCAAATTTAGTATCTATCCTTTTAAAACCCATTTGTTTTGAGACAAAAAAACTATTGCTTTTGGCAATAGTTTTACTTGTTATTCTATACTTAATATTAATATTCTGTATACGAGTCTGCTCCAAGATTAAAGGCTAGAGAGAAGCGCAATGTGTTTTCTAAAGGACTCTGTACTTTAGATGCTGAGAATAAATACGATAAATCTATTGTTACCGCACTAAATTTAAATCCTGCTCCTAAAGCAAAAAACTTTCTTGCTCCTTTTTCATCACTCTCATTAAAATATCCTCCTCTAAAAGCAAAGGAGTTTTGATATGAATATTCTGCACCAATAGCATAGGTAAATTCTTTAAGCTCTTCGCTAAAACCTCCAGGCGCATCACCAAAAGATTGAAACATACCAGAAATAAAGCTTACGTCTGGATCTTTACCATCTATAATATAATTATCGTTAACTAAATTCCCCTTTGGTCCATCTATATCTTCATTATATTCCCCATTACCATCGACGTCTGTATATTCATACTCTTTACCAGTAACTGGAGGAGTAGGCACCAATAATTTAGTAACCTCACCTGTTACAGAAACTTTATTGTAATCGTCTAAAATAAAATCAAAACCACCACCTAAGCGCAATGTTGTTGGTTGAAAGTTTTCTACGCCGCCTTCGGAATATTTAAACTTTGGCCCAATATTTTGAATTGCAAAACCTAAACGTGTTCTACCATTAAAGCTATCATACGCTTCTTCTTCACTCTGGTAATACCCTGAAATATCTACTCCAAAAGTACTTGCTGCTGTTGCATCTTCATCAATACCGTTTAGTTTTAAATCGGAACGTAAATAACGCATACCTACAGACATTGCAAATTGTTCACTTAATTTTAGTGCATATGCAGCATCAATAGTAAATTCATTTGGTCTTTGTACTAAAGCTTCCGAAAATTCATCTTGAACAAACTCAATATCTCCTAAAGAAAAATATTTTAAACTTGCTGAAAAAGCACTTCTTTCATTTAACTTATTATAATAGGTTAAGTTTCCTAAAAAGATATCTTTTACTAAATTACTTAAATATGGTGTGTAGCTAACGCCTATTCCTTGTTTATCTGTAGCAAATGCATATTTGGATGGATTCCATTGTTGCGAGAACGCATCCACAGATGTTGCAACTCCCATATCTCCCATTGCTGCTCCTCTTGCATCTGGTGCAATAAGTAAAAATGGAACTCCAGTTGTGATCACTCTAGAATCGTTTGAATCTGGAATTACCGTGGTTTGCGCATTTATTTTAACAATTAATAGTAAGCATGCTATAGTTAAAATTGACTTCTTCATATGGTGTTTTTTATTTAACAAATATAAATTAATATTATAGTATTACAAGTTTCTCTATTTTTTCGACCTTTTTATTTAGAGTATTGGAACGTACCGTTAGCTTATACACATAAACTCCTTTACCTATTTTGTCTCCAAAATCATCGCGTCCATCCCAAATAATATCTCTAGAAAGTGCTGATGCACCTTTACCACAACATTCTGAGGAATTGGTTTGCCCATTTAAAGTTCTCACCAATTTACCTGAAACTGTGAATATCTGTACTGAAACGTCTAAAGGCTCTGAACTATTGTGATTAAACCAAAATTCGGTGTAATTTACAAAAGGGTTTGGGTAATTCAATACGTTTTTAACTACTAATTGTTCGTTTTCATTATAGACTACAAATTGTATTTCTTGGATGGATGAATTATTATAAACATCCCAAGCTTTAAGTGTTAAGGTATGTAAACCAGGCTCTAAATCTCTAAAAGGGTAATTTACTAATCCTTTGGTGTAATCATCTACTTCTGTTTGATAATAATCGTTTAATACATAAGGACTTGTTTCATCTCCATCAATAATTGCAACAATATCATGTCCAATTCCGCTGGCTGTATTAATTCCGTTTTCATCTTCTAACTTCACTAAAAGCGAAGGAGATTCATTGGTAATACCTCCAGAAACAAAACTTTCGTCATTCATATAAAGCGTAACTAAAGGCCCCGTATTATCTTCTGGTGCATCTGCATTTATTCCTCCTATTTTAATAGTTTCTATACTTGCTCCCGTTTGATCTTGTAGGAATGGAATTTCGGATTTTGCATAAAAACTTGCTTTACCAAAACCTACAGGAATACCAATATCTCTAGGCACTACAAAATCGAATTCAAACAATCCATTGGTTATAGATGCTTGCCCTCTAAAAATTATTTCTCCAAGTGTTTTAAAATCTAAATATATTATTTGCCCACTTTCACGCACTCCATCATTGGCAAGGGTTCTTCTATCTATTTCTTTATCATAAATGGTGGTCGATAATACACCATTATAATTTGTAAGTACATTACCAGAAATATCGGTTACTTCTCCAGATAATTTGACATGACTTAAAGCTTCTAATGTATCTGTTTCGTCTGCAATAGCTACATCATTAATTTTAGTAAGTCGGATATTAGGTTTAGCAAAGGTTAATTTCATTGCAGGATCTCCAATAAAAAACACCAACCTTCTTTGTGGTGTACTAGATACAGAAGGATCATTTTTTGTTAATCTTAAAGCTTCCGCTACAGAAGGGTATTCATGATCTTGATAGTCATCGGAGTCATTATATGAAAACATATACTCACCTAAAACTTCATTTAAGGTAATACCTACACTCACAAATATTTTTCTTGTTGTAGAAATTAAGCACACCGCACCTCCTGTAGGATTCCAGAACATATATTCTCCAGCGGTTGGTCTTAAAGGATTATCAAACCTTGTATACTCACAAGTTACTGTGACAAAACAACCTAATTTACACACATTATTTAACTCTCGTGAATCTGGTGCTTCAAAAATATGCTCATGAGCAAGTCCATCTTCACCACCATGACCAAAATAATTAACTACAAGAGCACCATTTTCTATAGCATTAACTATAGCTTCATTTACTTTAGGGTATCGCGCGCCTCCTGCCGATGCTTCTTGTAAATAAGCATCCGAATGGATTTTTATAGGATTTAAAAACGGTTTATTTGCTACTATAAGGTTTGCCAATTCATCGGTACTTTCTTGTAGTACTTTTTCCCACGATTCGTCAACGTCATCCGATACAACTACAAAATTATTTCTCCAACTACCATAACTTGCGTCGTTGTGATAAGATATAATTTTATCTACCACTTCTTTTGCTTGCTGCGTTGAGTTTACAAGAATCCTACCAACAGCGATGTCTAATTTTTCGGAAGGTTCCATGTTTCCTTCGTTTTCATCCATCATTCCAAAAAAATCATCAGACACAAAAGAGCTTGTTAAATTAAAGCTTTCTATAGCGTGCCATGAAGGAACAACATTAGTATTGTTTGGTAACCTTTCTTTATAATCTACAGAGCCATCCCCAAAAAGGCATAAATACTTTATTTTATTTCCTGGTGTACTTGCATTATCATAGATGTATTTTACAAAATTTCTAATAGCACCAATATCTTGATTACCGGTACTGAATTCTTTATATATTCTATCTAGTGTTTCTACTTTAACATTTAATCCATATTCCTGTCTGTTGATTTCTGCTAGTCGTTCTGCTTGCGCTAAAAGATAGGTAGGTGTAACTATTAAATAATCCACATCCTGAAATGCACCTTGGTTATTTAAAAAGATGGTTCCTTTTAAGTCTTGATTAGCTACACTTGTATTAGAATCTCTTTTTGGTTGGTAAAAATCTGCCGTGGTTACCACAGCATATTCTTTGAAGCTACCTAAATTAGAAGTAAAGCTTAAGCTTGCACTGGCGTCTGTATTGACCGCTGTTGTTATATTATATAAATCTGTAACATCCCAAACTTCGGAAACATTAGCGGCATTAGTTAATGTGTATCTTCCAATTCCAGAAGCTCTTACAACCTCCTTATTTTTAAAAACAAATTGATTTCCCGAAAAGTTTAATGCGCGAGTAGCTTCTATGGAAATATAATCTAAATATGCATTAGCACTTGGATTCCCTGCATTATTATGGTTTAAAGTAACAGCTACAGCATCCGAATTAATATTTACGTTTCCATTAAAAGAAGATTCCACGGCTAAATTATCACCCGTAAGTCCTGTTAAAGCTATGGTTGTAACCGCATTTCCATTTATATCTACCTGCATACTAGAAGCCGTTTCCGCATCGGATGCAACAAATACTTTAAGTATTGCTGGTTCACTAGAAACGATATCCGGAAAACTAAAGTCATATGTTTTACTATTTTCGATATCAAATCTATCCCCAAACCATCTTCTTCCAACATTTACCAAATTATATTTATCTACTTCATAGAATTGATAATCCTGAAATTGCGTAATCTCTAAATCGATATTACCTGTAGGTTGCATAAAAGGTTGTACTCTTTTACCTTGACCAGAACTAATGTTTATATAATAATAGGTCTTATCTGTATATAAATTTATATTGGTCTTACTATCTGCGTCAAACCCTCTTGGTCCTCTGGCGTAAAACAAAATATAATCCTCATTATTAAATTCTCCATCATTTTCACCTACCACTCGTATGGCATTTTCGACAACATCATAAGGATATACTTCTGCATTAGCATATGGTATCATTTGCCCACCATTACCAAATAACTTAATATTTCTAGGATCTACGCTATTCACATTAACACCTATAGAACTTAAAAAACTTTTTGAAATTTTAAATACTCCTGTAGTATCTACATAAAACCGATGCCATTCTCCAGAACTTAAAACAGAATTGGTAAGTTGTCTTCTTGCTGCACTTGAAAACCTTGAACTTTTACTGCTATTGGTATTATAATTAACCGTAAACGACGTTATTTTTTTATAGACACCTCTTTCCTTTATAATAGGAGAAACAATAAAATACGCATTCCGTTTATTTCTAGCAATAGAATTAGCCAAGCTATATTTTACAGTATCCGGAATAGTTTTAAGATCGACTCCTTTTAATTCGTTTAAAGAAATACTCGTATAACTAACTTGCGATAAAGTTACCGAAGACTCATTAATATAATTAGAGGTATCCCATTGTGCTACAAATTGCAAGCCATCTTTTAAACTATAATTAAAATGTTCTTTATCAAAGGAAGGAACCTCTATAGAAAAGTTTCCATTTGTAATCGTTTTATAATCTTTCCAAGTTATTTGAAACGTTTGCTGCTGGGCAAACCCTATAAATGGGAATATTAGTAGGAGTAAAAATAATTTCTTTTTCATTGCATAAATAACGTTAATAATTGCCTGTTATTATTAAAAAACAAACAATTTTAAAAAAACGAATCAAAAGTACAATAATATTTTATAAAATTGTGCGTTATTAGTTCTACAAATGAACGATGAAATTATTAAAAACATCGTTATAAGGTTTAATAATTAGGGTGAAGTGCAATTTTTTTTAATCAATTTTTACAAATTTTCTTGTAGTATTGGCTTTAATTCTTATATTGCATCACTAAAATAACAAGTAGCTTACTTTAAAAGTATGAACATGAAAAAAGTAGTATTATTATTAATCTTAGCAGTATCTGTAACTGCAGTTAGCTGTAAAAGATCTAGTTCTAAAAATACATCTAGAGCAACAGGTTGGAAAATCAATTCCAAAGAAGGTGGTTTTCAATACAATGAAAAATTTAAAGAGCAAGAAACTGCTCCTGGATTAGTATTTGTTGAAGGAGGAACATTCACAATGGGTAAAGTTCAAGATGATGTTATGCATGATTGGAACAACACGCCTAACCAACAACACATTCAATCTTTTTACATGGATGAATCTGAGGTTACAAATTTTATGTATTCTCAATACTTATACTGGTTAAAATCCACGTATCCTCCATCGGAAGAAAACTTTAAAGACATTTACAATGGTGCAGCTCCAGACACTTTAGTATGGAGAAACCGTTTAGGTTACAATGAAGTTATGACAAACAATTACTTACGCCATCCTGCGTATGCAGAATATCCTGTAGTTGGTGTTAGTTGGATTCAAGCAGTTGAATTTGCTAATTGGAGATCAGACAGATATAATGAGTTAAATCTAGAACAAGCTGGTTGGATAACAAGAGATGCTAAACTAACAGCAACTGCGGATGCAAACTTTAACACAGATACGTATATAAATGCACCAACACAAACGTATGGTGGTAATGATAGTATTATTAATCCTGAAAGATCAAGACGTCGTGTGCAAACTACTGCATCAGGAGATACTATTAATAAATATGCAACAAGAGAAACTGGTGTAATTTCACCAATGTATAGACTACCTACGGAAGCGGAATGGGAGTATGCAGCTTTAGGAATGTCTGATTTAAGAAGTTACAACACATATAGAGGTAGAAAAAAATACCCTTGGGCTGGACAATACACACGAACAGGAAAACGTAAAGTTCGTGGTGACCAAATGGCTAACTTTAAACAAGGTAAAGGGGATTATGGTGGAATTGCTGGATGGAGTGATGACGGAGCAGATATAACAAAACAAGTAATGTCTTTTCAAGCAAATGACTACGGTTTATATGATATGGCTGGAAACGTTGCAGAATGGGTTGCGGATGTTTATAGACCTATTGTAGATGATGAGTTTAATGACTTTAACTACTATAGAGGAAATGTGTATACTAAAAATGCTATTAATGACGACGGAACTGTAAAAATTGTTACTGTTGATGACATAGTATACGATACTTTATCTAACGGAAAAATTGTAGCAAGAAACCTCCCTGGTGAAATTGCACAAGTTGGTGTTGATGAAAACGAGACTTACTTAAGAACAAACTTTGACAGAAGTGATAACCGTAACTTTAGAGATGGAGATAAACGTTCTTCTAGACAGTATGGAGATTCTTTTGACGAAGAAGAAGGTGGAGAAGGCGACCATGATGCAGTAACAAGAAAAATGTATAACTCACCAAAACATAGTGTAGAAACAGATTCTACAGGAGCTATGATTCGTGAGTATGACCAATCAAGCAAACGTACTTCTTTAATTAATGATGAAGTAAGAGTTTACAAAGGTGGTTCTTGGAAAGACAGAGAGTACTGGTTAGATCCAGCACAAAGACGTTATTTCCCTCAAGATATGGCAACAGATTATATTGGATTTAGATGTGCAATGTCTCGTGTAGGTTCAAAATCTAAAGGAACAAACAAAACAAAGAATTAATAATTCTTTTATAAAAATAAAAAAAGTCCTGACAATAGTCAGGACTTTTTTTTATACATTTATTTTATAAAACGAGTATATTAAGAACACTATCACCTGCGTGAATAATGAATAGCGAACAGCATGTGACAGTTAAAATATAATAAATAAAACATATGAAAATAGGGCAATTACACCAACTGTTTTTACAATGTAATACCGTGAGTACAGACACAAGAAAAATAGAAACCAACACCATGTTTTTCGCTCTAAAAGGCGACAACTTTAATGGGAATACCTTTACGGAACAAGCACTAAAAAATGGTGCTAAATATGTTGTAGTTGATGAAGCGGAATATCTTATTAATAAACAGACCATACTTGTTGAAAACGTTTTAAAAACACTGCAAGCATTAGCCAGTTATCACCGAAACTATTTAAAAGTAAAAATCATTGCACTAACAGGTAGCAATGGCAAAACAACAACCAAAGAATTAATAAACGCTGCACTATCTCAAAAATATAAAACAGTAGCCACGGTAGGTAATTTAAACAACCATATTGGCGTCCCTTTAACCTTATTATCCATGAATACCAATACCGAAATAGGTATTGTAGAAATGGGTGCAAATCATTTAAATGAAATTGAATTACTATGTAATATAGCCCAACCAGATTATGGTTACATTACAAACTTTGGTAAAGCACATTTAGAAGGTTTTGGCAGCATGGAAGGCGTTATTAAAGGAAAAACTGAACTATACCATTATTTAATAAAAAACAAGAAACCTATTTTTTTTAATGCGGATGATGCCATTCAAACTGAAAAACTAAGCAGTTATATTACAAAGTACGGTTTTTCACAAACCAACAAAGAATACTACCAGATAGAAATGGTAGAAGCAAATCCTTTTGTAAAACTAAAAGCGGAAGATCAAATCATCACCTCTAACTTAATAGGCGCATATAACTTCACGAATCTTTGCGCGGCAACTACTATTGCAAAACACTTTGATGTTCCCTTAAAAGACATAAAAACAGGGATTGAAAGTTATACCCCACAGAACAACAGGTCGCAAATAATAACTATAGAAAACAACAACGTAATTTTAGATGCTTACAACGCAAACCCTTCAAGTATGCAAGTAGCACTAGTTAATTTTTCTAATTTAAAAGAGCGAAATAAAATCGTTATTTTGGGAGATATGTTTGAATTGGGAAGCGAAGCAGAAAAAGAGCATCAAAATATAGCGCAACTAGCAATTGATTTAAGCTTGGACAAAATATATTTAATAGGTGAAAATTTCTTTAAAACGGAAACGCCTTCCGATAAAGTAAAGAAGTATAAGTCCTTTGAAACTTTTAAAAATAACTTTGAGAAACCTAAGAACGCAACACTTTTAATAAAAGGATCTCGAGGTATGGCTTTAGAACGAACTTTGGATTTGATGTAACCATATTACCAACTTTAAAACGGATTTATAAATAAAAAAGCTTCTCCCAAAAGAGAAGCTTTTTTATTTATGCTCTACATGAGATTAGAGATCCCTAATCGAAACCTATTTAGTAAGTAAAGCAGGAATGAAAACGCCCTTCATTCTTGTTTTTTATAAACAAAAAATCCCGATACAAAAGTATCAGGATTTTTTTTGATGTGGGCGACAAGGGATTCGAACCCCTGACCCCTTGGGTGTAAACCAAGTGCTCTGAACCAACTGAGCTAGTCGCCCGATTTATTTTTTTAAGGTTTCGGAAAACCTATACTCTAAACTACTTTTGTCTCGAGTCCCGTTTAACAGGACTGCAAATATACACCTGTTTTTGGATTCTCAAAAACTTTTCACAACAACATTACTACTTTATTTAAAAAAAAGAAAGACTATGTAATGGGTAAAAATATCTTTACAAAAGAAACTACATGTAAATACAAGTATTTCAAATATTTAGGAACTAATTTCTCAAAACTTAAAGGCGAAAGCTTATTACTTAATAAATGTCAAGGCTTAGATTACTAAGAGGTTTTGGATGCCTTGTACATTACCTATTTTAAATTCTTTAAATCTAAAGTATACTAAAGTAAATTGGCAATATTACTTTGCTTTACTGTCTCTTTATTCTATAGAAAAATAGGATCAAAACAGAATCTTTTTAAAAACGAAAAATCCCCATACAAAAATATGAGGATTTTTAATTTCTGTGGGCGACAAGGGATTCGAACCCCTGACCCCTTGGGTGTAAACCAAGTGCTCTGAACCAACTGAGCTAGTCGCCCGAAATATTTTTTTAAGGTTTCGGTAACCTTATCTTTAATCATTTTGAATAAAGCCCTATTCTTTGGGACTGCAAATATAGATTAGTTTTTGGATTCTCAAAAACTTTTTTAAAGTTTTTTTTAAATTATTTCTGCAACGACAAAAGTACTGCCTCCAACATAAATAACATCTCCTATTTTAGCCGATTTCAACGCTTGTTTATATGCTTCATTTACAGAATTATATGCTTTCCCAACATAGTTTTTTTCTTTAAAGTAAGCCCACAACTCTTCCGCATTTTTTCCGCGAGGAATATTTGGTTTACAAAAATAATAAGTGGCGTTTTTAGGTAAAAGAGCAATTATCGAGTCCAAATCTTTATCATTAACCACTCCAAAAACAATATGAAGCGCATGAAAAGGTTCCTCTTGTAATTGTGTCATGGCATAAATAAGTCCTTCTTTATTATGTGCAGTGTCACAAATAACCTTCGGATCTTCTTGTAAGATTTGCCATCTTCCTTTGAAACCTGTATTTACGACTACCCCTTTTAGTCCTTTTTGTATATTACTTTTTGAAATCTTCCAGTTTTGTTCTTGTAATAGGCGTATTGTTTGCAAAACTGTTTTTATGTTCTTTTCTTGATAGCTTCCTTTTAAGTCACTTTGATAAACTGTAGAAACCAATTGATCGGCATAATATATAGGAGAGGAAACTTTCGATGCTATTCGATTAAAAACAGATTTTATTTCTTCTTGTGTTTCGCCAATAACCACCGGAACATTCTTTTTAATGATACCTCCTTTTTCTTCCGCTATAGCGTGCAAGGTATTACCTAAAAACTGTGTATGATCTAATCCTATATTTGTAATAACAGAAACTTCTGGTGTAATAATATTGGTAGAATCTAAACGACCACCCAAACCAACTTCAATAATTGCGATATCGACCTTTTGCTTTGCAAAATAATCGAAAGCCATACCAACGGTCATTTCAAAAAAGGAAAGGGAATGCGCTTCAAAAAAGGATTTGTTATGCTTTATAAAACTACTTACAAACTGCTCACTAACTTCTTTACCATTAATCTTAATACGCTCTCTAAAATCTTTTAAATGCGGAGAAGTGTACAAACCAACCGTATACCCTGCTTCTTGTAAAATAGCAGCCAACATATGACTTGTAGAACCTTTTCCATTGGTTCCAGCTACATGAATAGTTTTAAATTGATTTTCCGGATTATTTAAATGATTAGCAAGTAAGACTGTATTACTTAAGTCTACTTTATACGCTGCTTTACCCTGCTGTTGATACATTGGGAGTTGAGAGAACATCCAATTTACAGTATCTTGATATGTCATTTTTTATTGCCCTAAATTGAAGTTAACTTTCACAAAACCTACTTGTTTTGCAGGTGCTTTACTATCTGGTCGCCATTTATGAGATAAAGCGATTTTTTTAGCTGGTTCCAGTAAACACGAAGCCGTATTTGTGGTTCCTTTTACTCCTGCTTCTGCTTCTACCACATTACCACTTCTGTTTACCACTATTCTTACAATGACCATTCCAGACTCATTGCAATCTTGTTTAAATACTTCTTTTGAAGGTTTTCCTCTTCCGTTTAAGCCATAACCTACTCCTCCACTTCCAGACCCTGGATTTCCAAAATAACTTGGCGCATACGGATCGCCATTTAATTGTCCTTTATCCCCTGCTTTGTCATCATCACCTTCACTACCTGTTTCACTTCCTTCGGAATTACTAACGCCTCCAATTAAAGCGTCTAGTTTTTTCTTTTTCTCTTCTTGCTCCCTTTTCTCTTTTGCAATTCTATCTGCTTCGGCTTTGGCTTTAGCATCTGCAACCGCCTTTGCTTTTGCTACGGCATCTTTTTGTTTTTGTATAGCAACTGCTTCTTCGGTTTCTTGGGTTAAAACTTCTTCTGTAGCTTCCGTTGCTTTTGTAGGTTCTGCTTTTGTAGGTTCTGTTTCTGGAGGTCTATCGATGTCTAGGTCTTCCGATTTTACCGGTTTTGTAGGTTGTACGTTTCCGCTACCAAAATCTGTAGTTCCAAAATTTACTGCAACACCATATTCTTCTGGAGGATCCATATATTTTGGTCCTACGACAAAGATTAGCAAAAGAATTATTAACGTAACTAACGTTGTAATCTTTGCTGAATCTTTTTCGTGTTTGGTATTAAAGTATTTCATTTAAATTTTATTCTTGCATTACGAAGAAAACAAGTTATTCTTTCAATTTAATTCTAATCGGTAATCCATAGGAAACGGTTACTGGACTTCCTTGCTGCATTCCTGGTTTCATTTTAGGAAGCAATCTAGTTACTCGTTTTGCTTCTGCTTCTAATTTGGGATCTGCAGCTCTTGCACCTATACTTACCACATTACCAGAAGTATTAATTTTGAAGGAGATATTAATTTTTTGCACCCCAGTTAAATCTGCTGCTAAATCAGTATCAAAATTATTCATGATAAATTCTTTTATTTTATCACTCATACATTGTTTTCTAGTCGCATTATTTCCTCCTTCGCACCCCGGATAAATAGGAACGTTTTCAATTAAGGCAAATGATGTTTCTCCGCCTCCAGCATTTGCTTTGGCTTTAGCTGCTGCAGCCGCTGCTGCTTTTGCTTCTCCTGCGGCTTTAGCATCTGCTGCCGCTTTTGCTTCACCTGCTGCTTTGGCGTCTGCTCTTGCTTTAGCTTCGGCATCCGATTTAGCTTTTGCTGCTGCTTTTGCATCTGATTCTGCCTTTGCTTTTGCCGCCGCTGCTTTTGCATCTGCTGCTACTTTTGCCTTCGCTTTTGCATCTGCTACGGCTTTTTGTTTCGCTTCGTTTTCTTTTTTTAATTTCTCTGCCGCATCTGCTTTTGCTTTAGATGCTGCTGCTGCTTTATCTTTTGCATCCTTTGCATCTTTAGCATCCCTTGCATCTTTTACTTCTTTGGCTATTTTTTCTGCTTTGGTTTTAGCATCGGCTACTGCTTTTTGCTTTGCTTCCTTTTCGGTTTTTAAACGCGCTGCCTCTTCGGCTTCTTCTTTTAGTATCTTTTCGGCTTCTGCTGCTTCTTTTTTAGCTTCTTCAATTTCCTTAAGTGCTTTTGTTGCTGCAGCTTTTTCTTCTTTTAGTTGCTCTTCTTTTAGCTTCTCTTCATTAATTCTTTCTTCCTCTGCTTTCGCTTCTTCTATGGCCTTAGCAGCCTCGATTGCTTCTTCGTCTATTACTTCTTCGTCTATTACTTCTTCTTCCGTTTTACTTTCGGCAGGTTCTTCAGTAGCTTTATCTTCTACTACCGGTTTATTAGGTTGCACATTTCCTCCAACTGGTGCAGCACTACCAAAGTTAATTGCTACGCCAAATTCTTCCGGTTCTTCTTGATATTCTTGACCAACAACAAAAAGCAACAAAATAAAAATCAACATTATTAATGTTGTTATTTTTGCTGCATTCTTCTCATGTTTGGTTGTGAAATATTTCATTATGCTTTGGTTATTGAATGTGTATTCAAAACGTAACTTCTTCCTTAAAGAAGTGTTATTTTACCTTTCCTTATTCTGCTAATAAAAGCTAAAGACACCTTTTCTAAAAAAAGAAAAGGTGTTTTGTAACTACTGAGACTTTACTGCTAAAGTAGATTTTATTTTATTTCTATTCGCAATGTCCATTATAAACACTACGTGTTTCATTTCTACATCTTGATCGGAACGAATTGTAATTGTTGGTGTGTCTGTGCTACCAACTTTTGCTATTACTTCTGCTTCTAAATTTTCTTTAGATACTTTTTTCATGTCTACATAATAGTTCACGTCTTTATCTACGCTTACAGATACATTTTTTGTTTGCGTTGTTTTGCTTGAAGATTTAGGTAATAGTAAATCTATAGCTTCCGCGGAAACAAGTGTAGATGCAATCATAAAAAAGATAAGCAACAGAAATACGATGTCTGTCATAGACGACATGTTAAACTCTGGTGTTACTTTATTTCTTCCTCTTAAATTCATATTAAGTTGGCTCGTTTAAGTGATCTAAAAATTCTAAAGAGTTGGCTTCCATTTGATACACAACTTTATCTGTTTTCACTACTAAATGGTTGTAGGAAACATACGCGATAATACCAACAATAAGGCCTCCAACTGTTGTTGTCATAGCTGTATATAAACCATCGGCAAGTGTTTTAATATCAATGGATCCTCCAGAATTTGCGATTTCGAATATAGAAAGTATCATTCCTATTACGGTACCTAGAAAACCAATCATTGGTGCAGCTCCTGAAATGGTTGCCAATACACTAACGTTTTTTTCTAATCCGTAAATTTCTAATCTTCCTGCATTTTCAATAGCGGTATTAATATCTTCTAATGGTTTACCAATTCTACTAATTCCTTTTCCTATTAGTCTAGAAACTGGTGAATTTTGCTGTGCACACAACATTTGTGCTGCATCTACTTTACCATTAGAAACGTGGTCTTTTATTTGATTCATAAAATTCGCATCTACTTGTGATGCTGCTTTAATAGCAAATAATCTTTCAAAATAAATATAGATAGCAACTATAAGTAGTACAAATAGTAAAGCCATAATTATCATTCCTGCCGTACCTCCACTGGATATTAGTTCTATTATGGAAAGTGTTTTTTTAGCAGATTCTCCATCCGCTAATAATTCTGCACCTTCTTGTGCATCTTGCATTATTGTATTTAACATAAAAAATTGTTTTGACTAATGTATTAACGTTGATATTTTTACTTAAGTATATTTTAAAATAAAGTTCTTGTAACCATAAATGCTGCTGAACCAACAAGAAAACCAATTAAGGCTAACCATGATATTTTTTTAACATACCAAAAGAAATCTATTTTTTCCATTCCCATTGCAACAACTCCTGCAGCAGAACCAATAATCAACATACTTCCTCCTGTTCCTGCAGAATATGCAATAAAGTGCCAAAGTTCATTATCGATAGGTTCTGAGAACATACCTAAACTTGCTGCTACTAATGGAACGTTATCTATCACTGCAGATCCAACTCCTAATAACAATACTACTAAATCGGAAACTCCGCCATGGTGTAATTCGGTACCAAGCATTGGCATCGTGTCTTGCAAAGTTGTCGCAAAACCAAACAGAATTCCTAAAGATTCTAAAGCTGCAACAGCCATTAAAATTCCTAAAAAGAATAAAATACTTGGCATTTCTATTTTAGAAAGAGAATGATGAACTGGACTATGATGTGCATGTGCATCACTTTCTGCAGAGTCTGGGCTAGAGATACTAAATTTAGAATTACTATATATTTCTGCGAAAATTGCAACAATACCTAAAGCTAACATCATACCAACATAAGGAGGTAAATGCGTTACTGTTTTAAAAATTGGCACAGAAACAATTCCTGCTAAACCTAGATATAACATCGTTGCGCTATATTTACTTTTAGGTTTATCACTATCTTCTTCCACCGTTTCTAAATTTCCTTTAAACGCGGGTAAAAAGGAAGCAATAAACGTAGGAACAAGCATACATAATAAAGAAGGAATAAATAAGTAACCAATTAAATGTCCTGTAGTTACCTTTTTACCAATCCAAAGCATTGTAGTAGTAACATCACCAATTGGAGACCAAGCACCACCAGCATTTGCTGCGATGATAATTAAACCTGCGTACCAGATACGTACATCTCTATCTTTTACTATTTTTTGAAGAATAGAAATTAAAACTATTGTTGCTGTTAAGTTGTCTATAATTGCGGAAAGCACAAAAGCAAGAAAAGAAAAAATCCATAAGATTTTAGATTTCTTTTTTGTTTTAATAAAGTTTTTAATCGTAGAGAAACCATCAAAATAATCTATAATTTCAACGATAGTCATTGCTCCTAAAAGGAATACTAGAATCTCAGCTGTTTTACCTAAATGATGCAACAACGTCTCTTCCATCATGTGCATTTTTTCTTCATGCCCAAGCAATCCAAAATTATCCATTAAATTGTGTTTGGCAGAATCGAACCACTGCGGAAAACTATCAATTCCCAAAGCAATTAAAGCCCAACAAATAGCCATCATGACTAAAGCCGGAATTAGCTTATCAATTTTAATGCTATGCTCTAAAGTAATAGCTAAATAGCCTAATACAAATACTAAAATAATTACTGTTTCCATAAAATTGTGTTATATAAGTTGGCTTAATGCAATTTCGAAAGCCGTTGCACTAATCCCTGTTTTTGATTGGTTTTTGTTATGTACGTTTTCAATTGCTTTTTTTATAATTTCTGAAGTATCATTAAAAATAGCTTCGTCTGTCATTTGTACTTTACGTTCCATAAAGTATGCAAAAACTCTTGCCATACCACAGTTTGAAATAAAATCTGGTATAAGACTTACGCGATTATCGGTATGTTCCATAATAGAACCAAAAAAGATTTCTTTATCTGCAAATGGTACATTAGCACCACAAGAAATAACTTCTAATCCTGTATCAATCATTTGATCAATTTGATCTTGCGTAATTAATCTAGAAGCTGCACAAGGTGCAAATATATGTGTTTCTAGGGACCAAATTTTAGCATTAATTTCATCAAAAGGAATAATATTATCTGCAACTAGCGTGTTTCCATCTTTATTTAAAAACAGCGCTGTAATTTCTTCAAAAGAAAAACCTTCTTCCTTTATTAAACCACCATCACGATCTATTATACCAACAACTTTGGCTCCCATTTGCGACAGGTAAAAAGCTGCTGCAGAACCTACATTACCAAAACCTTGAACTATTGCTTTTTTACCAACAACAGACCCTCCATAAATAGCGTAATATTGTTTTACGGCTTCCGCAACACCAAAACCTGTAATCATATCTGCTACCGTATATTTTCTGGTTACACTAGGAGAGAAGTTTGGATTTTCTATAACCTTAATTACACCTTGACGTAACTGTCCGATTCGATTAATTTTATCGGCTTCGGTAGGTTTAAAGTGTCCATTAAACACACCTTCTTGCGGATGCCAAACACCACTTTGTTCGGTAATAGGAATTACTTCATGTATTTCATCTACATTTAAATCTCCTCCTGTACCATAATAACTTTTTAGTAAAGGGGAAACCACTTTATACCAACGCTCTAAAACGCCTTTTTTTCTTGGGTCGTTTGGATCGAAATTAATACCTGATTTTGCACCACCAATTGCTGGTCCAGAAACAGTAAATTTCACTTCCATAGTTTTGGCTAGTGACAAAACCTCATTCATATCTAGCCCTTTACGCATTCTAGTTCCTCCACCAGCTGCGCCACCACGAAGTGAGTTTATAACGGTCCAACCCTCTGCATCTGTTTCTGCATCTTTCCAATTAAATATAATTTCGGGTTCTTTATTTTCGTACTTAGTAAGTAAATCTTTCATTAATATGGTTCGTTGTTTGTTAAACAAATATAAAAAACAAAAAGTGCTTTATTATAAATTTATACTATTTTTACGGAAGATAAATTTTTCCGCTACTGTGATCTTGTCTCGCTCCTGTTACACTTGCTAAACAATTTACTTCATCCCGCATTTTCAACACCCCTAAAAAGCCAAAAATTAGTGCTTCTTTAAACTCTATTAATTCTTTGGAAGGTATAATGAGATTTAATTCTTTTCTAAAATTAATTCTAGAGATAAGGTAATCATTATAAGCGCCACCACCTGTTACTAAAACTTTGGTTCCGATTTTAAAATTCGTTGCTATTTGACTCGCAATATGTTCTGTACATGTGTGAAGTAAATCTGCTTCTTTATAAATTGAAGCTTCTAATTTTGGGAAAATTTCAGTTTCCACCCATTCTAGTCCTAATGATTTTGGCGGACGCTGATTATAGTACGATAAATTTCGTAATTCGTTTTCTAAATCCATTAAAAAGGCTCCCGATTTTGCAATTTCGCCTTTATCATCATAAGGTAAACCTAGCTTATTTGCGTATTTATTTAATACAATATTTGCCGGACAAATATCATAAGCGATCCGTTTTTGGTTTTCGGAATAGGAAACATTTGCAAAACCACCTAAGTTTAAACAATAGTCATATTCTGAAAACAACAATTGGTCGCCAATTGGCACTAATGGAGCACCTTGACCACCAAGAGCTACATCTTGCACTCTAAAATCGCAAACTACTTTAGTATTCGTTAAAGTGGCTAATTCTTTTAAATTTCCTATTTGATAGGTTAAACCTTTTTCTGGTTGATGCAATGCAGTATGCCCATGAGAGCAAATAGCATCTATCTCTTGAATATTATTTTCTACAATAAAAGCATTAATTATTTGTGCTACATGTGCCGTATAATTAATGTCAATTTGTTTTAGTTCTTCCAAAGAATTAGATACTAAATGTTTAAGAATATGTAACCATTCTTCCGAATAACTAATGGTATTACAGCATTCTATTTTAAACTTCCAAGTGGTTTCCAAATTAAAAGTGATGTAGGCTAAATCTATTCCATCTAAAGATGTTCCAGACATAACTCCTACCATTTTATATTCCTTCTTTGTCATATTATGTAAAAATAGTAATCTCTATTGAAAATATGCTATTAAAAACTTATATTTGTACTCATTTTTTATCATAAAAACATTTAAATAGAACTATGGATTTTAGCCTAACAGAAGAACATATCATGATTCGCGATGCCGCTCGCGATTTTGCACAAACCGAATTACTTCCAGGAGTTATAGAACGTGATAATGCACAAACTTTCCCGCAAGAATTAGTTAGAAAAATGGGAGATCTTGGTTTTATGGGTATTATGGTAGATCCTAAATATGGAGGAAGTGGAATGGATGCCATTTCATATGTATTAATTATGGAAGAACTTTCTAAAATTGATGCCTCTGCTTCTGTAATGGTTTCTGTAAACAACTCTTTAGTTTGCTATGGTTTAGAAGCTTATGCAAATGAAGAACAAAAACAAAAATACTTAACAAAACTTGCTACTGGAGAAGAAATTGGTGCTTTTTGTTTAAGTGAACCAGAAGCTGGTAGTGATGCCACTTCACAAAAAACGACTGCTATAGATAAAGGAGATCATTATTTAATTAACGGTACAAAGAACTGGATTACTAATGGTGGACGTGCAGGAGTTTATATAGTAATTGCCCAAACAGATAACCACAAAGGTTCGCATGGAATTAATGCTTTTATTCTTGAAAAAGGAATGCCTGGTTTTGATATTGGACCAAAAGAAGATAAATTAGGAATTCGAGGAAGTGATACACATACGTTACAATTTAATGATGTAAAAGTGCCTAAAGAAAATAGAATTGGCGAAGATGGATCTGGATTTTTGTTTGCTATGAAAACCTTATCTGGTGGAAGAATTGGAATTGCAGCGCAAGCTTTAGGAATTGCTACTGGTGCCTATGAATTAGCTTTAAAATATTCTAAAGAACGTAAAGCTTTTGGTACCGAAATTTGTAACCATCAAGCTATTGCTTTCAAATTAGCAGATATGTATACCGAAATTGAAGCGGCACGTATGTTAGTAATGAAAGCTGCTTGGGATAAAGACCAAGGAAACAATTACGACATGTCTAGTGCAATGGCAAAATTATATGCTTCTCAAGTTGCTATGACACATACAGTAGAAGCGGTTCAAATTCATGGTGGAAATGGTTTTGTAAAAGAATATCATGTAGAACGTTTAATGCGTGATGCAAAAATAACTCAGATTTATGAAGGTACTTCTGAAATTCAAAAAATTGTAATTTCTAGAGGTTTGATTAAAGGATAATCATTTATATACCTATCTAAATAATAGAACATTAAATAATATAAAACAGCCTTACAAATTAAATTTGTAAGGCTGTTTTTATGTTTAAAAAAGTAAAATAGAACCATATATACAAAATTGAATACCAGTTATACAATTATAAAACTATTTCCTAAAGGATTCCCATACCTTTAAAATACTGTTAATCAGTATCTAAAAAACACTCCCCCTATTTACTTAATAAAGTAACATTTATTAGACTTCCAAAATTAATTATGTTAACCTTTCTTTTAGAAGGCTATTAAATATTATATAAAACTATTAATCAAACATTAAAATCATGAAAAAAATTATCTTTTTATTTGCATTTGCATCCTTTCTACAAGTAAAAGCTAATAACATCCAAGTGAATAATATTTCACTTGAAAATTTAAATCAAGTATCCAACTGGGTAAATATTGAGTTTGACCTTTTTTGGGAAAACTCATGGAGAATTAGCTCTGGACCATCCAATTGGGATGCAGCTTGGGTATTTATAAAATACAGAGTGAATAATGGTACATGGATACACGGCTCAATAAGTCAATCCAATTCGACAGCTGCCACAGGTGCCACAATGGAAGTTACCTCGGATGGCATTGGAGCATTAATTTACAGAAATGCAGATGGAAGCGGAAATGTAAACTTCCTAGATAACCAAATTCGTTGGGATTTCGGTTCTACAGACACTAATGATATTATCGACATACAAGTATTTGCTGTAGAAATGGTATATGTGCCTGAGGGCTCTTTTTATGTAGGTGGAACTACTGGAAGTGAAGTTAATAAGTTTCATTCAGGCGGTTCTTCTACTTCAACGTCCTATAGAATTACTTCTGAAGCCGCTTTAACTATTGCAAATACTTCTGGAAATTTATATTACACAGCTACTAATGCAAGAGGAGGAGATCAAACTGGAACTTTATCTGCTTCCTATCCTAAAGGGTTTAATGCATTTTATGCAATGAAATATGAAACTACAGAATCGCAATGGTTGGGTTTCTTTAACAGTTTAACGGAAACTCAAAAAACGAATAGAGATATTACAGATACAGCTCACAAAAATAGTGATGCCGTTGTAAATAGGAATACCATTTCATGGACAGGTGGTTCTGCTAGTGCAACTACTACAGCTCCAGATAGACCGGTATCCTTTGTAAATGTTGCAGATATAAATGCATATATGGATTGGACAGGCTTACGTCCTTTATCCGAATTAGAATACGAAAAAGCATGCAGAGGTCCTATCTTACCCAAACCAGGTGAATTTGCTTGGGGAAGTTCCAATATAGCAAGTAATGATTATACTATTGTGAATTCCGGATTTTCAAGTGAACGTGTTACTAACCCAGAAACAAACTCTGGTAATGCTATGTACAGCCTTACGGATGGAACTATAAATGGACCATTAAGAAATGGGATTTTCGCAGCAAGTGCAGTAAACAATAACAGAGAAGAAACAGGTGGAAGTTATTATGGAATAATGGAACTATCTGGTAACCTATATGAAAGATGCGTAACTGTAGGTACTGCGCAAGGAAGAAGTTTTACTGGTTTACATGGAAATGGTATTATTGGTAGTACTAGTGGTATTGGAACCGTTTCTAACTGGCCTAACAGCACTACAGGAGATGGTTATAGTTTTCGTGGTGGTAGTTGGTTAAATGGTGCTGAATATATAAGAATTTCAGATAGATATGATGGAGCTTCTGTAATTTCAGGAGGAAATAATCGTCTTGGGTTTAGAGGTGCAAGAACAGCACCTTAATATATAGAAAGATGAAAAAAATATTTTTAATCTTATCTTTTATAGTATTTCAATGCACACAGATATTTGCTCAGTATAATGGTGGTAATGGCGATGGTCATGATAGTGAAACAAATTTAAATACTACACTGACTAATATTTCGCTTGCAGTATTATATGAAGGTTCAAAAGGAGATGGCTATGGCAGTAAAATATTATTAAGCACAACGCTAGAGAATATTGTACTAACCGCATTATATGAAGGTAGTAATGGTGATGGTTTTGATAATGCTATTTTAGTGAGTACTACATTAGAAAACGTTTCGCTTACTGTTCTTTATGAAGGTAGTAATGGTGATGGATTTGACAAGGAAACATTACTTAATACAACATTAGAAAATATTTCGCTTACGGCTCTTTATGAAGGTAGCAATGGTGATGGATTTGACCAGGAAACATTACTAAACACAACACTCAATAATTTATCACTTGTAGTACTTTATAATGGTGGTAATGGCGATGGGTTTGATGTAGCTCAAGAACTTGTTTATCTAGATCCTAATCAAATAGTTGATTTAAGATTAAATATAAAGTTATTTCTTCAAGGTCCTTTAATTAATCCATCAAATGCTAGTTTAATGAATGATGACTTACGTGTAAATGGGTTTATTCCACTTATGAGTCCCTATCCTGATATGAAGTTAGTAAATAATCCCTCTGTTTTAAACAATGGAGGCGCATCAGGTATTGGATTATCTAACGACGATATTGTAGATTGGGTTTGGATTGAAATTCGAAGCGATATGGATAACACTTTTATTGTAGATGATAAATCTGCTTTATTACAACGTGATGGAGATGTTGTAGATATAGATGGCTTATCCAATATATATTTAGAAGGATACAATGATCCTTATTATATAGTAGTGAAACATAGAAACCATTTAAGCGTAATGACAGAAAATCCAATTGCTTTGTCGGTATCCCCAACTTTTATAGATTTTACGAATAGTGCTACAGTAACCTTTGGTAATAATGCGCAAATTTCATTATTGTCTGGTGCTAATGCCCTTTGGGCTGGTAATGTAAATGGAGATAGTCTTATTCAATATTCTGGAACAACCCCAGACGCAACAAGTATTTTATCTGAAGTGCTCAATGATCCAGGAAATGTGTTAAACTTTCCAACTTTTTTAGCTACTGGTTATAATGTTCATGATGTAGATATGAATGGAAATATACAGTATACTGGAACAACTCCAGATACTCCTTTCATTTTACAAAATGTATTAGCCCACCCTGAAAATGTATTTAATTTTAGTACTTATCAAATTAAAGAACAATTACCAGAAAATTAAACTTAAAAAATATTATGAAAATATATATATTATTATTTCTCTTTTACTTATTAACGCCAACAATTCATGCACAAGATGGTTACACCTATACATTAGTAGATAATGGTAGTTATAACTATACTATTTCTGCAAGGCCAAATATTAGCGCTTCAGATTTTGCAACATTAGTACAAAGTTATGGATTTACAATTATTCTAACAGATGGAATAACTGCTTCTATAACTTCTTCTTTGGGTAATGGAGCTAATGCCACTTATTTTGATGGTAATAATGTATCACAACCTTCCATAGATGGATATTTAATTACAGAAACTTTAGGTAGTCTTATTGCATTACCGGCTCCTTCAAGCGGATTAGAAACACCAATGGTTAGCATTCAAGTAAATGGAGCACCAACAAATGGATCTATTAGTCTTTTAGCGAATGATTCTGTTTTAGCTACGACTGTAACTCCTTTAGTAAGTTTCATGCAAGCGGACATGATTGATGATTCTATGTTTCTTTTTACAAATGTAGTAGATCCAAATGCTTCCGCTTTATCTGGAACAAGTTCTTATAATTTTGATACTCTAGACATTGAAGATAATGAAATGAGCACGTTTTCCATGCATCCTAACCCAGCAACAAGTATTGTGAAAATTGAGGTGCCAGAAAATTTTATTAATTACAAAATAGAAATACATGATACTTTAGGTAAACAAATTTCAATGTCTGTAACTCCAGAAAACACGTTTAATGTGAGTAAACTATCTACAGGGATGTATCTTGTAAGTATAAAAACCGAAGGAAATAAAATCACCAAAAAATTAATAGTTAAATAACTACATATATGTATATAAAATAAAAGCTTTAAAATTTATTTTTTGAAGCTTTTATTTCTTTAAATCACCTAACACCAATCGTATTTCTCCATACGTGTACTTATCGTCTATTTGATGTTTTAATTCTGAAATATTTTCAAACTTCTGTTTTGGAATAATTTTCTTCAGCTCTTTATAATGCTTTTCAGAAATTAAATCCAAAATTTTTACTTCACCGGAATCTAAAAAACTAGCTAAATGACCTGCAATCGTATTTACGTTTAAATCTCGTTCCATAGCAATTTGTTCTATCGCTTTTCCCGATTTAAATAGTTCTAACGAGGTTCTTTTGGTATCTCCTTTTTGTCGTTTTGCTGTTGGAGCTTCAAAAATATCAGCATCTTTAGAAGTTTCTATATCATTTTCATCGCAATAGTCACGAATGACTTTTAAAATTTGGCTTCCATATTTTTCCACACGTGTTTTACCAAAACCATTTACTTGTAGTAATTCGGTTTTATTGGTTGGTAAAGTTTCACACATTTCATATAAAGACTTCTGATTGAAAACTTGATAGTGAATTAATTCCTTTTCACTAGCAATCGTGTTTCGTAACTCACGAAGCAATTCAAACAGTTCCACATTAGTCGTTCCATCTATAACCGCTTTTCTAGGTTTCTTTGGTGCCTCTTTAGCTAAGAAAACAGATTTAGCTCGTAATTCTAGAAATGGCTTTACCTGAAAACCTTCCGCTAAACCAGTAAAATATAATTGTTTTGTAGCTAATAACTCTTCAAATAAATCTAAAGCTTTGGTAAAGTCGTTTTCTACCGCCTTATTATCTGTAGCAAAACCAAACGTTTTATAAGGTTCAATAATCTTAGTGCTTACTTGTATTTTGTAATAGGCTAAAGCCTTTACAAAACGTGTTTGAATTTCTTTACTCGATTCTGGAATTTGCGTAACTTCAGAAAGTTCTTTAAGCTGTGCTTTAAAACCATTCGCAACTTTAAGTAAATTAGCAACACAGTCTTTGATAGAAACTAAAGGGGCTTCTACATTTCCTTCAATGATTCCTCTGTTTTTATAATATACATCCAAAACACGATTCACAGGATACAGAAATTTGTAGAAATCAAAAATTTCGGAAATCAAATGTAACTGAAATTTAGATTTAGATGATTCTAAAATAGTTTCGTCCGGCTGATTTTCTTCTGCTGCTTTATTAAACGAAATCACATTACTATCACTAATAATCTGACTGGAATTAATTTTACTTTTTAAAACTAAACCTTCCAAACTTTTACAACGACTCAGCGCTACATAGGTTTGCCCATGAGCAAATGCACCTTGCGCATCAATAATGGCTTTCTCAAAAGTTAAACCCTGACTTTTATGAATAGTAATGGACCAAGCCAAACGCAAAGGCATTTGGGTATATGAGCCAATTTTATTTTCTGTAATCGCCTTGGTATCTTTATCTACATCGTAATTAATGTTTTCCCAAATCTCTGGAGTAGTGATAATATTAAAATCGTCATCCGGACATTTTACAACCACTTCGTCTTTATCTAGTAAAATAACCTTTCCTATTTTACCATTAAAATAACGCTTTTCTGTAGAGCTGTCATTTTTAATAAACATCACCTGAGCACCAACTTTCAAGATAAGCTCTTCTTTATTAGGATATGAAAATTCAGGAAATTTCCCTTCTACCGATGCATTATAGGTTTCCTTTTTTCCTTTTAATTTCTCCAGTTCTAAATGATTCGTCCGCTCTGCTTTACTATTATGTGTAGTTAATGAAATATAACCTTCCTCTTCGGTAGGTGAAAAATCTGGTTGATACCTTTTATTTAATTCATCTGCCGAAGCTTGCGTTAATGTATTTGTTCTTATCTCATTTAGAATATCAATAAACTTAGGATTATCTTGTCTATAAATATGTTTCAATTCTACCGTAATCGTATTGCTTTGCTGATACGAAAGACTGCTAAAAAAGAACGCATTACTATAAAAAGGTTTTAATAAATGCCATTCGTTATCTTTAACCACTGGAGATAATTGCTGTAAATCACCAATCATTAACAATTGCACACCTCCAAAAACTTGATCTCTATTTCTAAACCTTCTTAGCGTTTTATCGATACCGTCTAATAAATCGGCACGAACCATACTAATTTCATCAATCACTAATAAATCCATTGACTTAATAATATTGATTTTGGTCTTCCCAAATTTTCTATTAAATCCACCAGAACCTTTTAAATCTTCGTTAGGTAAAATAGGTCCGAAAGGCATCTGAAAAAACGAATGAATGGTAACCCCTTTTGCATTAATAGCTGCTACTCCAGTTGGCGCTACAACAACCATTCGCTTTAAAGAATTCCTCTTTAACTTATGCAAAAACGTTGTTTTACCGGTACCTGCTTTTCCTGTTAAAAACACATTTCTGTCCGTGTTATTCACAAAATCCCAAGCTAAATCTAATTCCTTATTTGTTGCCATTATTCCTTTTTCAATACAGATTTTGAAGATAAATAAAATGATTAGTTTTTATGGCGCGTTTTTAAGAAAAATAAAAACCACGCTATCCGCTATATCTTTTTTTAGATGCAGAACTACATTCCGTATCTCACCATTTAGACGACATTATTATTACCTATTTAGGTATAGGTACTAATAAAAAAAGGATGCCGCTGCTATCGTTCGCGCAACTTTGACTCCTTTACTTAGCTAAACCTAAATATAGAGTATTTTCTACAAATAAACAATAAAAAAAAATCCTTCGCCGTCACCCTTCTTAGCGAGATTTTTCTATTGATTTTATTGCATAAAAAAATCCTCAACAAATAAATGCTGAGGATTCTCTAAAAAAGGCGACGACCTACTCTTCCACAATGTAGTACCATCGGCGCAAATGGGCTTAACTTCTCTGTTCGGAATGGTAAGAGGTGAGCCCCATCGCTATAATCACCTTAAGTTTAAAGTTAAGATTATTAGTCTTAACTGCAGATCACCTGCAAATATCTTAACATATTGAAAAAATTACATGAATTATTGTTTTTGTACTCTAAAAAAAACAGGCGTACAATAAGCCTATGGGTTATTAGTATCACTCGGCTATGACATTACTGCCTTTACACCTATGACCTATCAACGTAGTCATCTCCTACGACCCTTTAAAGAAATCTCATCTTGTGGTGGGTTTCGCGCTTATATGCTTTCAGCGCTTATCCCTTCCAAACGTAGCTACTCTGCAATGCTCCTGGCGGAACAACAGATACACCAGAGGTTTGTCCATTCCGGTCCTCTCGTACTAGGAACAGATCCACTCAAATTTCTAACGCCCACAGTAGATAGAGACCGAACTGTCTCACGACGTTCTGAACCCAGCTCGCGTGCCACTTTAATGGGCGAACAGCCCAACCCTTGGGACCTTCTCCAGCCCCAGGATGTGACGAGCCGACATCGAGGTGCCAAACCCCCCCGTCGATATGAGCTCTTGGGGGAGATCAGCCTGTTATCCCCGGCGTACCTTTTATCCTTTGAGCGATGGCCCTTCCATGCGGAACCACCGGATCACTATGCTCTACTTTCGTACCTGATCGACTTGTAGGTCTCTCAGTCAAGCTCCCTTATGCCATTGCACTCTACGCACGATTACCAACCGTGCTGAGGGAACCTTTAGAAGCCTCCGTTACTCTTTTGGAGGCGACCACCCCAGTCAAACTACCCACCAAGCACTGTCCCTTCATTGAAGGTTAGACTCTAGATAAGCAAAGGGTGGTATTTCAACAATGACTCCACAACGCCTAGCGACGCCGCTTCAAAGTCTCCCACCTATCCTACACATTACTTATCCAAAACCAATACTAAGCTATAGTAAAGGTGCACGGGGTCTTTTCGTCCCACTGCGGGTAATCGGCATCT
>NZ_JBSHNU010000136.1:0-2097 GCF_053601555.1 Lacinutrix sp. MEBiC02595
AAAATCTATCTGCTCTTATTTAACGTTGGAAATTTCTTTTTATTAAGTTTACTACTAATTAGAGCTGCATTTGCTAACAACGTATATAAAAAATTGCTAGATTAGTGCTTAAATAAGGTTGGTTGCGCTTTTACTAACTTCTGATTTTCCTTCGGAAAATCCTCGCTGTTAAAACGCAACTTTCCATATACAAACACGTTGCCAGTAATACGAGAACCAAGAATGATAGTTGATTTTTTAAAGAATATATTTTCCCAAAACCAAGAGAAATCGACCAAAAAAATAATGGACGAATATTCAATGTATTTAACACCTTGGTATTTTAAAGGCTCGGTTCCGAAATTGGGAGAAAATTTAGTTTGGAAAGAAATAAACAAACTTAACGGAGAGAAATTAGCTCTGACCAGTTTAAACTCAAAAAATGACTGTATCGGAATTTTAGATATGTATTGCTACTTAAAACCATTGGAAAATGGACAGTTCCTAATTTGGAAAAGAGGTTCAAGAAAAATTGAACTTTATAACTCTTCTGATTTAAAACCAATCAATACAAAAGGAATTAAATGGACTGAACTCGACAAAACCTATTTATTCAACGCTGAACCAATTGGAACTTTGGAGTATTATTTTGACTTTTATCAAACAGATGTGAAATTTGATTTCCCAAATTCCTTTTCGGAAATAGAAGAAATAATTCAAGTAAATGATTTGGATGGAATGTATGAGGATTATGAACAAAATATGGGAAACACAGCAATTGTTGTATTAAAACCAAAAATAAATCGGATTGAAATTTATCCTCAAGATTGGTTCAATAAAGCTAAAGACATTGATTTCGGATATCAATGGATTACGAGAGCTGCAAGAATTGGAACAAGCGATAATATTAAAATACAAGGAATACGAATTGAAGAATATGTATTGAACGAATCGAAAAGAGGAATAATAAAATAAGTACTACTGGCAACAACGTGTATATTTAATTGCTAGGTTCTTGTCTGTTCGGAAAATCTTTACAGATTTTCTATTCCGTTTTTGTTTACTAAATTAGTAACTTACACACGCAACTAAGCATACACAAACACGTTGGCATTCATATGAAACCACATTCCAAAAGAAAATTTGTAGGTAACATTAAAGTTGATTTTAAGTTCGACGAATTAGACGAAGTGAATGAATATGCGAAAAAATCTAACGAAGTTGACTTTGAGGAATATCCAAAAGTTTTTATGCAATTGGAAGATAAAACCATAATTCAAGGTTTTGTTCACCTGATTAACGGAAAACCATATATGATTCCTGAACCAGAGCCATCAATCCTGTATTTTACAAACGCAGAAGACAAACTGAACGAATTACTAAAGATTCAATCAACTCTTCTCGAATCGAATTTGACAACAAATAATTTCAGCGACCTATCTCACGCTTTTTATAATTTCTTTCAATTGTCATCTGATTATATCATTAATTTATTTACATCAATCGAGGCTTTTAACAACAGTTTAATTCCAGACGATTTTTCAATTAAAATTAAAAGTAAAAATTATAATAAGGAAAGAACACAAAGGTCAATGGACTTTTTGAACAAAATTAAAAAGGCTATACCGCAAATAATGAATAAATCGTTTTTGAAAGACAATCCGAAAAAATATGAATTTCTATTAGAGATAAAGCATTTAAGAGATAATGTTGTGCATACCAAGAATATGCAAAGCGGATTTCCAGCTTCATATCGTGAATTGTATAAAAGCTATCTGAATTTTGACTTTAAAAAATCATACGAAGTCACAAAAGACTATTTTAACTTTTACAAAGAGGATTGGATAGAAAACTGTAATTGTGGAAGATAAATACGAAATGCCAACACCGTATATAATTAATGGCTAGTTTTAGCTTGCTTACGAAAATCTTTGCAGATTTTCTATTCCGTTTTTATTTGCTAAATTAGGTGCTGAAACACGCCACTAATCATATACAAACACGTTATCTATAAGTTACTCACCAACAAAAATTATTGGAAAATCTATAAGTCTGAACTTCCAACAAGGGAATAATGACTCAGATGAATAATGTAATCTGAAAAACGTTACGGATTGG
>NZ_JBSHNU010000137.1:0-691 GCF_053601555.1 Lacinutrix sp. MEBiC02595
AACGTGTTTGTGTATGCTTAGTTGCGTGTGTAAGTTACTAAATTAGTAAACAAAAACGGAATAGAAAATCTGTAAAGATTTTCCGAACAAACAAGAACCAAGCAATTAAATATACACGGTGTTGTAAGTAGTTTTTTTAATCCGAAACGCTCAATTCAAAATGATAATCTGCATCTTCGCATTCAAATAAGTAATGATCAAAATCAGATGCGTAATAAATTTTTAAATCTCCAAGTTTGATTTTATAAATCGCATTCGGATTTAATGTCTGAAGTAGAAAATCAACAAATTCAATAATATATTTTTGTTGATAATCGGAATGAAACATATTAAAACTATTTAGTTTATCAGTCAAGTGATGTTCTTGTTTATTTTGATATTCAAAAAACCACTTTTCTTTTAATTTTTTCGTGAAATATTTGAACGCATTTTCATTTTCAATTTTCTTCAGTTCAAAAGAATCTGTTAAATGACCAATTCTTTCTGTAATCACAGAATTTAGATTAGTTGATTTAGGGAATCTATCTAAATTAAATTCATAACCTTGATTAGCTTTATTATTAAATTCAGCCAAGGTTCCTAATTCTCCGATTATAATTCCGTATTTGTATATTTTCTGTTCTTTTTCGGTCAAATGAAATGTTCTATCTCGTTAGTCTTTCTCAAATTACTTACAACGTGTTTGTATATG
>NZ_JBSHNU010000138.1:0-1284 GCF_053601555.1 Lacinutrix sp. MEBiC02595
GGAACAGATGGATATACTACAGCAGGAACGGTAACCGGAACCGTATATAACGATGAAGATGGTGATGGAACACAAAACGGAACAGAAACGGGATTCACTTCTCCAGTAACGGTATTTGCAGATTTAGATGGCGATGGCGTATTAGACGCAGGAGAGCCAACAGCAACAACAGCATCGGATGGAAGCTATATTATAGAAGGTGTACCGGCAGGAACAGTTGATATCGTAGTAGATACAACTACTTTACCAACAGGATCGACATTAACAGATGGAACAGAGCCAACCGAAGTAACGGTACCAGTAAGTGGAACAGTTACAGCAGGAACAGATGGTTATACTACAGCAGGAACGGTAACGGGAACCGTATATAACGATGAAGATGGTGATGGAACACAAAACGGAACAGAAACCGGATTTACTTCTCCAGTAACTGTATTTGCGGATTTAGATGGCGATGGCGTATTAGATGCAGGAGAGCCAACAGCAACAACGGCAGCGGATGGAACCTATACTATAGAAGGAGTACCAGCAGGAACAGTGGATATCGTGGTAGATACGACTACTTTACCAGTTGGAGCTACATTAACAGAAGGAACAGAGCCAACATCAGTAACGATAACAACAAATGGTAGTGTAGATGCAGGAATAGATGGTTATACTACAGCAGGAACGGTAACCGGAACCGTATATAATGATGAAGATGGTGATGGAACACAAAACGGAACAGAAACGGGATTCACTTCTCCAGTAACGGTATTTGCAGATTTAGATGGCAATGGTGTATTAGACGCAGGAGAGCCAACAGGAACAACAGCAGCAGATGGAACCTATACTATAGAAGGAGTACCAGCAGGAACAGTAGATATCGTAGTAGATACAACTACTTTACCAACAGGTGCTACTTTAACAGATGGAACAGAGCCAACATCAGTAACGGTACCAACAAATGGTAGTGTAGATGCAGGAACAGATGGATATACTACAGCAGGAACGGTAACCGGAACCGTATATAACGATGAAGATGGTGATGGAACACAAAACGGAACAGAAACCGGGTTCACTACACCAGTAACTGTATTTGCTGATTTAGATGGCGATGGCGTATTAGACGCAGGAGAGCCAACAGCAACTACAGCGGCGGATGGAACCTATACTATAGAAGGAGTACCAGCAGGGACAGTAGATATCGTAGTAGATACGACTACTTTACCAGTAGGATCGACATTAACAGAAGGAACAGAACCAACGGAAGTAACGGTACCAGTAAATGGAACAGTTGCAGCA
>NZ_JBSHNU010000139.1:0-226 GCF_053601555.1 Lacinutrix sp. MEBiC02595
CGTATACTATTCCAGGAGTACCAGCAGGAACAGTAGATATCGTAGTAGATACAACTACTTTACCAGCAGGAGCAAGTTTAACAGAAGGAACAGAGCCAACATCAGTAACGGTACCAACAAATGGTAGTGTAGATGCAGGAATAGATGGTTATACTACAGCCGGAACAGTAACTGGAACCGTATATAACGATGAAGATGGTGATGGAATACAAAACGGAACAGAAAC
>NZ_JBSHNU010000140.1:0-261 GCF_053601555.1 Lacinutrix sp. MEBiC02595
AAGGGAATAATTACTCAGATGAATAATGTAATCTGAAAAACATTACGGATTGGATTCTGTTTGATTTTATAAACTAAGATAATTTTAGATTAAAAAGATCAATAAAGTAAACCAAGATTGAAAAGCTTGCGTTTATCGTTAAGACTGAATTACACGCAGAAAAACCAATCTGAGCTAATCTGAACAGTAGAAATGTATCATTGCGCTTAAACCGTAGCTAAAATCAGAATTCCTAAATTATATTTATATAAAATTTTAAAC
>NZ_JBSHNU010000141.1:0-418 GCF_053601555.1 Lacinutrix sp. MEBiC02595
TTAGCAACATCTAAAACAGTCGGGTTTCCATCTTCATCGGTGTAAGTTAATGTTCCGTCGTTGTTGTCAACTAAAGTTGTTAAAGCTTCCAGGTTAGCTATGATTGCAGTTAAATCTAATTGTGTAGTAATGCCGTCTTCATCCGTGTAATCGATGTTTGTATTGTCTGTGTTTAAAGCAATAGATGTTAATGTTTCCAAGTTAGCAACGTCTAAAATAGTTGGGTTTCCATCTTCATCGGTATAGGTTAATGTTCCGTCGTTGTTGTCTACTAATGTAGTAAGTGCTTCTAAATTTGCTACGATAGCAGATAAATCTAATTGTGTAGTAACGCCATCTTCGTCTGTATAATCGATGTTTGTATTATCTGTGTTTAAAGCAATCGAAGTAAGTGTTTCCAGATTAGCAACATCTAAAA
>NZ_JBSHNU010000142.1:0-3283 GCF_053601555.1 Lacinutrix sp. MEBiC02595
AAGAGCAGATAGATTTTCGCACCAGATAATCTGTTTATTATTTAGTTAATTAAAATCTTTGTGACTTCAGTTTTACTTTTAGTTCCGATTTATCTAAGCAAATTTTGTTAATTATAAGTTAGGGAATTAGGTAAGCCAAAAACCAAAACAATAGCAGATAAAATAGAGGATTGACACTGTTTTTGCTAACGTGTTTGTATATGGTTTGTTGCGTGTTTCAGCACCTAATTTAGCAAATAAAAACCGAATAGAAAATCCGCGAGGGTTTTCGTAAGCATGCTAGAACTAGCAATAAATTATATACGGTGTTAGCCA
Organism: Lacinutrix sp. MEBiC02595; assembly: GCF_053601555.1. Classification (NCBI taxonomy): domain Bacteria; kingdom Pseudomonadati; phylum Bacteroidota; class Flavobacteriia; order Flavobacteriales; family Flavobacteriaceae; genus Lacinutrix; species Lacinutrix sp. MEBiC02595. The sequence continues at coordinate 316 of NZ_JBSHNU010000142.1, forward strand.
CAGTTATTTATTCGGTTGTTGTTTCGGTTTTATTAATTTCAATAGCTCTTTCTTTTTGTAAGGCATTCTCATTGTTCTTCGATTACTAATAAATCCGTAATCATTCCACATCAATTCTGCACCATCTTCGATGTCTTCATAAATCGGCAACAATTCTCCGATACCAACAAAAATCCATTCCATTTCTATTTTGTCAGAATTCGTAAATTTATATTCTGCTTCTTTTCCAAGTTTTACAGCTTTATCAAATGCTTTTTCGGGTGAATCAGCTTTAATTAAATGATGATTTCCCCAAGTTGTCACTCTTCGCAATTCTTGCTTTTCATTTCGTTCAACTGGTTCGCATTTTTCAATAATCTCGACTATGTACCAATTCCCGTTTTTATTTGAAATCTTTTCTGAGTTTTTCATTATTCTTTTAGATATTTTGAAAATACGTTTGCATAACGGTCGTCAAAACTCAATTTTGTTATATCCTCAAAATTATGCTTTGTATTTTTCTTATCTAATATGCCTTGAGCATTAAAATATTTTATCGAAATTGATTTTTTATTAATACGCTTTAACTGTCCAATGCAAAAAAAGTTTTGTTTAGGATGTTCGCATTCTGATATAATTGTCAATTCCGTTGCTTTAATATCTTTTGCGATTGAATTCCAATCCGATAAATCAACTTTATATCTAGCTTTAACTTCAGTTATTAATCCTTCTTCTTTTAAAATCCGATGGATTGTTTTGTCATTCTTATTATATCTAACGTGTTTAATTGTTTGAATAGGAATGATTTGATAGCCTAAAACTCTGAATTCGTCTGTTTCTTGAAGCAATATAAAATTAGACGACTTATCAAGAATAAATCCTGTAGAGATTCCTTCAAAACCACCTTTTTTCCTTGTCAGTCTAACGTATAGTTTTTCGGAACAATGTTTCTCTAATTTTTCTATTACTTTCTCTTTTTTCACGGTTCTCTTTAATTGTGGCTAACGTGTTTGTATATGGTTTGTTGCGTGTTTAAGAACGTAATTTAGCAAATAAAAACCGAATAGAAAATCCGCGAGGGTTTTCGTAAGCAGGCTAGAACCAGCAATAAATTATATACGGTGTTATGTGTGGTATTTTTAATCCAGATTAAACTGTATGTTGAAATTCTTTAAATAATCCTCTATTGTTCCCATTCCCATTTCCTTTCTTCTTTCATTTACAGTTTCAGGATTTTCTAATTTGTATAATTTGTTTCCCTTTATCTGTGAACCATATATTTGTGGTTTGCCTTCATCCATTAAAATCCTATCTTTCATCAAGGCGTATTGCTGTTTAGATAAATCTCCATTTTCTACAGCTTCCTTTATCTGAGGAAAGTACTTTTTCCTATATTTCTTATTAGTATGTTGCAATCCCGCCCATATTGCGGACATTTGTTTTTGAGTTACTTCATTTAATGTTGGCATACCACACTTTTCAATAATGCTAATTACTAGTTCTTGATTTCTATGATCTTCTTTCGCGTATTTAATGAGTTCATTTGATTTTCTAATCCTTAGATCACTTTCATAAACTTCGTTCAAGATTTGATCTTTTTTATTACAATCAACTTCAATAATGTCTACTGACCCTACATAGGTAAATTTATCTCTATTCAGAAAAAGGAATATTGAAATTATTAATATCAAAACAGCGAATATGCTCAGGAATATTTTTTTCTTTTTCATGTATTTTTTTGAAATTCTATGTTGAACTTTTATCTCGATTTTATATCACACATAACGTGTTTGTATATGATTAGTGGCGTGTTTAAGCACCTAATTTAGTAAATAAAAACCGAATAGAAAATCTGCAAAGATTTTCGTAAGCAAGCTAAAACCAGCCATTAATTATATACGGTGTTGGCAATAGTTATTTCTTGTAACAATTGTCATTATAATGTAAATTGACTTTTAATAAAATTCCGTTTATAAATTCAGTAACTCTATCTTCATATTCTTTCCCGTCGTTATTTTCATAGATGTACATTTTTAACGTAGTTTCTAAAAGCGGTATTGTTTTCGTCATTGGCTCGGTTAGACAAGAGTCAAAAACCTCTTTATAATTCGTTTTATCAAATGCTTTGTCAGACATACAATTGCAGAAATCATCTTTAATTAAGTTAGAAAAATATTCTGAATATTCCTCCAATTTAAATTTTGGCCATTTTACTATGTAAGCATCTCTATTTATTTGTACTATCAAAATCTTTTTATTGTCAGGTAGCTTATCTAAGGAAAACCGATTTACTACAAATTGACTTCCTCTATGTTTATATGGATAAGTATCTAAAAAAACGTTTAGTGTATCATTTAAAATTCCGTCAAACCCAGAACTGATATTTACTCCAATATCCTGTAGAATATTTTCACTTTTCAGAAATAAGGTGTCCGAATTCAGTTTCAGTTTGATGAAACTTAATTCAGATTTTTTTAAATGTCCTAGTTTTATTTTTTTTACTTTAGAATTCTGAACTTTCTTGATTTCTTTGAATCCATCTTTATATTCAACTATCAACTCTTTTTTTGCAATACTATCAGCTCCTTTTATATTCAAATAGAAATTTTGGGCAGTTAATAAGCTTGGTAAAAGCAAAAAGATAAAAAGTAAGTTATTGAGTTTCTTCATAATTATTGCCAACGTGTTTGTATATGGAAAGTTGCGTTTTGGTACAGGCGGATTTTCCGAAGGAAAATCAGAAGTAACAAAAGAGCAACCAACTTTATTTCAGCACTAATCTAGCAATTTTTTATATACGTTGTTATAAAATGTAGCTAAACATCAAATTAAGCACGAATTACCTTGCCGTTAAGTTGCGCAATAAAAGGAGGAAAGCTAAACGTGTTTTGCTTTTACAGTTGAATAGCGAAAAGTGTTTTTTTTAAACTCTTTGGAGTATTTAGCGATTGAGTAAGCATTTCCTGGCGAGCTAAAATTTCCTTGGCTT
>NZ_JBSHNU010000143.1:0-281 GCF_053601555.1 Lacinutrix sp. MEBiC02595
ATAGTAAAAGAAGCATTCCCGGAGGTTAAAACAGTTACCGTTTGTGTGCTACTTGTTCCGCAGGTTCCTGGACTCGTGTATTCTATCGTATATGTGGTTCCTGAAAGTCCATTAGTTACCGTTCCGTTAGTTGCATCTATAGTTGCGCCATCGGTTGGTATTGGATTAAACGTAAAACCCCCACCAAAATCTCCTATGATATTTGCCGTTCCGCCGTCACAAGTTGCTGTCATAGAAAAGGAGGCATTTCCAGAGGTTAAAACAGTTACAGGTTGGGTACT
>NZ_JBSHNU010000144.1:0-1529 GCF_053601555.1 Lacinutrix sp. MEBiC02595
TTAAAAGGATTAGATCGTTAGGTGTATTTGTAAATAGGTAAAAACCTAGAAATAGAGGTTGCATTTTGTAGGTAATAATTATCACATGACTTATATCATATTAATTACTAATGGTTTAGGTTAAATTTAACCAATAATTTATTTCTTATATTATGAAAAAAATTACTTTCTTTATTTTTCTTATCTCCATATTTGGGTATTCGCAAACAACTCAAATTCTAGATCCTATTTTTGAACAAGCTTTAATCGATTTGGGTATTGATACTAATTTAACAATTGATGGTGTAGTACCTACTGTTAATATTAGTGGTATTACATCTCTAGATGTGGGTTATCAAGAAATAACAGATTTAACTGGTATAGAAGATTTTACTGCTTTGACTTCTTTGGATTGCACGTATAATCTATTGACAAGTGTAGATCTGAGCAATAATACAGCCCTTACTCATTTGGTATTAGAGAATAATTTTTTAACAAGTTTAGATGTGAGTAATAATACTGCTTTGACTAATTTGTATATTTCGTTTAATTCTTTAACGAGTATAGACTTGAGTAATAATAATGCTTTGACTGATTTGAGATGTACTGGTAATCAATTAACAAGTTTAGATTTTAGTAATTTTACTTCTTTGACTTTTTTGAGTTGTTCGCTTAATCAAATTACAAGTTTAGATTTGAGTAATAATACTGCCTTGACTTTTTTGAATTGTTCTGGTAATCAATTAACAAGTTTAGACCTGAGTAATAATACTGCCTTGACTGATTTGAGTTTCGGTGGAAATTTATATTCTAGTGTAGATTTGAGCAATAATATTGCCTTGACTTATTTGGATTGTTTTATTAGTCCAATAACAAGTTTAGATGTGAGAAACGGAAACAATACAGCAATTCATATATTTAAAATAGGATACACTCCTAATTTAGCCTGCATATTAGTAGATAATGCTGCATGGAGTACTGCAAATTGGACATATATAGATGCTAATAGTACCTTCGTGAATAACGAAACAGAATGTTCTAATTTAGATGTAACAGACCATTCCTTTGAATTTGCATTATCTGTGTATCCAAATCCAACAGATAGTTACCTAAACATAGAAGGGAATGAAAAGCTATTGACTATTTCTATTTACAATTTATTAGGAAAAAAAATGATAGCAACGAAGTGCACTAATAAAATAGATGTACAAGGATTACCAAGCGGAGTTTACTTGATTAGACTTTCAGATAGTATGCGTCAAATAACCAAAAAGTTTATTAAATTTTAATTCATTAAGTAATCTCAAAGCTGGTCTACGGTTTCGGCATCAATAGATTCTGGAAGTTGGTAATTGTCTTTAATGTTTTCATATGGATAACGTTCCGCAATGGTATTTCTATACCCTGCAATGATTGCTTCCAAAACTTTTTCCCTTATCATTTACTTGTGTTTTTTATGCTTTTTTGAGACAACAAATTTACGGAATTGGGTTGGGAATAGGAATGTTAAGAGATAAATTGATTTGTCATTTTTATTAAAAGGATTAGAT
>NZ_JBSHNU010000145.1:0-273 GCF_053601555.1 Lacinutrix sp. MEBiC02595
TACATTAATATCATCCGCACAAGCTTGAAGTTCTACGATATTATCTGCATTCCAAGTATCTGCTAAAGTTTGGTTATTATCACCATCACATTCTATCGTTTCATCTACTACATTACAAGCAGTAAGATCTGGACCAGTAGTATCTCCGAAGTTCAGCGTTACTGTAATTGTAGATTCATTACCACAATCATCTGCAACGGTATAGGTAACAGGAAGCGAACCACAAGGACCACAAACTACGTTTAAGTTGTTGAAGTCGTAATTGGAAGTTAC
>NZ_JBSHNU010000146.1:0-8572 GCF_053601555.1 Lacinutrix sp. MEBiC02595
ATAGATTTTCCAATAATTTTTGTTGGTGAGTAACTTATAGATAACGTGTTTGTATATGGTTTGTTGCGTGTTTAAGAACGTAATTTAGCAAATAAAAACCGAATAGAAAATCCGCGAGGGTTTTCGTAAGCAGGCTAGAACTAGCAATAAATTATATACGGTGTTACCAAACGTTTTTCTCGCAAATATTCAGACATCTATAAATAACTAAACTATTTTTGTTCGATTTGAGTTGGCTTATTTAATCAACTTTTCATACATATTAGGTAATATATTTTGCAAATCTGAAATTTTCCAATTTCTATCTCGCTTCATATTGTTAAGAATGATTTCGGATTTAATTTCAGTTTGCTCCACTTTACTTTTTGGTTTTTTCCAAAAATCGCTTTCAATTTTTTGAAATGCTTTAATTTTTAGACCTGTTTCTTGTCTATAGAGTTTTCCACCTAATAATCTCAATTCTGTATATTCACATTCTTTTTCAGGCGTGTGTGTGTTCACTAGAGTATCAGCATTGAGTAATGCATCCAAATATGTTTTTTTGCCTTGTGCAATTAACCATCCAGCAAAATTGTAAGTGTTTGTGTACAAGCCTTTGTTGATCAAAAACTGTGCTGTCCAAATTAAATTACTTGGGGCAGAAATTATAGCAATTTCATATATTTCATAAATAAATTGAAAATGCAACAAATCTTCAACTGATAATGTTGAAAGTTTTTCATTCAGATTTTCAGTTAGCCGCTCGCTTTCTCCATTAGATTTTCCCTTTGCTTCTTCAATAATATTCCAAAATATTTCTCTGTTCATTTTACTAATCGAGTGTTTTTTCAAATGTTTGGTAACGTGTTTGTATATGCTTTGTTGCGTGATTAAGCAACTAAGTTAGTAAATAAAAACGGAATAGAAAATCCACGAGGGTTTTCGTAAGCAAGCTAGAACCAGCAATAAATTATATACGGTGTTGGCAGTAGTTTATTATTTAATATCATTTATAGTATCTTTCACATAAACTTCTTTAATAAAGAATTTTTTATCTTTAATAATTTCAGCTTCTATCGAATCGCTATTTCCAATCTTTCTTCTGTAAGTTGCTAATTCACTAGTATATCCTTTTATTATTTTTTTTCCAGTTTTATGAGCAAAAATACCGAATTTTGGACTGTCAATATTATTATTGTCGCCAAACACTTCTTTTTTAATAAGACTATCAGAAAACTGATTTTTAATAGTAACATTCAAAAGTCTTCTATCAGCATTTTTAAATCTTGAATTAAAGTCTAATTGCGCTACATTTTTACCTAGATAAATGGTGTCAGGAATTTTTAAATAAAAATACGAACTTTTAAGTTTGTCAATTCTATTATCGTTAAAGTAAATATATTGATTTAATAAAACACTATCATTTCGTATCCAATATTCTTCTTTTTTAATTAAATTACCTATTGAGTCATTAAAAATCCACCAGCCTTCTTTATATTTTTTATTAACTATTTTACCTTTTTCTTTTAATATTCCATTATTATAATATTTATAAAATGTATCATTTTCAATAGTTGTTAACTCTGAATATGATTTTTGTATTTTTTTTTCACATGAGAATAAAATACAAAATAAAAACACTAACATTATTTTTTTCATATAATTGATAATAAGTTGTTTTAGAATAGGTTATTGAATTCGGACTTCGTTTTTGAAATTACTGCCAACGTTTTTGTGTATGATTAGTGGCGTGTTTAAGCACCTAATTTAGCAAATAAAAACCGAATAGAAAATCCGCGAGGATTTTCGTAAGTAGGCGAGAACAAGCCATTAATTATACACGTTGTTGCCATTAGTTTTTATTCAGTTTTATTGTCAAAAATTCAGTTGAATCTGTTTCAATTCCGTTTGAGTAAATTGGAATCAGATTTTTGTTTTTAATCAGATATTTTTTGGCTCTTTTTCCCCATATTTTTTCCTTTACTTCCTCGTCTAAAAAAATAACATTGTCATTTATTTTGTAAATTCCTCTGTCAATAGTTGTCCATTCGTAATCTCTTGTCCGCAACATATATTTTCCATTTTCGAATAATCTTAATTCATTTCCAAAAATGTCATTTGCGATAAATTCGGATTCTTTGTCAAAAAAATCTTTCGGAAACCAAAAAGAACTGATTGCAATAAAAGTCGAAATTAAGAGTAAAGTCAAAATAATTTTCGCTTCTTTAATTTCAATTTTGTTTTTAATTTTTTTTCCTTGTTTTACAGAAGTGTAAATAAACACTATAATTCCGAAAACTAAAAAGAACAAATATTTAAAAAAGTCAACTAATCCTCCAAAAGAACCTTCTGTTCTTAATTCAGATAATAGAATTAAAAAAAGTATAATTCCGATTGGAATAAATGCTTTAAATATTGATTTGTAGTTCGTTTTTCTCAAATTAATGGCAACGTTTATGTATATGGAAAGTTGCGGTTTTGTATGCGAGGATTTTCCGAAGGAAAATCAGACGTAACAAAACAAGCAACGACCTTTGATTAAGCACAATACCAGCAATTTTTTATATACTGTGTTGTGTGCAGTTATTTTTCATTCAAATTGTTCAATATTCCGATAGTGTCAGACTTATACAAGTCATAATCTATTTCCGTTCCTGTTTTGTAAAGAAAATCAATCGTTTTTTTATTCAGTCCGAAATATGGTGTTGACGAATCAGGATTAATGTCAATATCTATTACAAATTGGATTCGAGTATTCAGATTAAATTCTTCCTTTAATCGGTTTATAAGGTCAATTTTCGGTTCAAAAAATTCAATTAGTTTTTTCAAATATTTTTCCAAGTCAATTTCATTTCCTGCATCAATTCGATATTTCCAAGCTGTCGATTTTGGCACAGGTTCTTTCTTTATCATTACAGAAGTCGGTTGAATATTTAATTCCTCCGTTATCTTTTCAGTATCGAAATATTCTGCGTCAAATGAGAAATACAAGTAATTATTGCATTCATTTCCGCTATATGTTAATTTCTCGTACATCGGTTTGTTTTAATTGCACACAACGTGTTTGTATATGGAAAGTTGCGTTTTGGTACAGGCGGATTTTCCGAAGGAAAATCAGAAGTAGCAAAAGAGCAACGAACTTTATTTAAGCACTAATCTAGCAATTTTTTATATACGGTGTTATAAAATGTAGCTAAACATCAAATTAAGCACGAATTACTTTGCCGTTAAGTTGCGCAATAAAAGGAGGAAAGCTAAACGTGTTTTGCTTTTACAGTTGAATAACGAAAAGTGTTTTTTTTAACTCTTTGGAGCATTTAGCGATTGAGTAAGCATTTCCTAGCGAGCTAAAATTTCCTTGGCTTCAAAAAACTGCGTAAGAGTTATTTCTCCTTTGCGTCAAAATTCCGCAAAGAATTCAATTCGTGAATTGAGTAAGCAGAATTCACGATTATTTTATTAAGATTTGAGTAAGGAAATAATCCTATTATTTATGTTTTAAGAAATTCAGTTCGTTGAAATTGAGGATTCTCGGCTATTTTTTATAACGTTGTTGTATATGGTTTGTTGCGTGTTTCAAGCAACTAATTTAGTAAATAATTACCGACCAAGAAAGTCCGCGAGGACTTTCGTAAGTAAGCGAGAAGCCAGCAATAAATTATATACGGTGTTGGCAATAGTTTTTTTAATTCAGTTTGTTTTTCCGCTATTTATTCAGTCAGCAGTTTTTTTTATAAATTCATTCGTGAATTCAGATTCCGAGTTTTTTACAAACAGAGTGTCTTTTTCCAGATTCAGTCTATATTCCATAATAAATTCAGTATCTAATTCAGGTTCAATATTCGTTAATTGAGTATAGTAAATTTTTGTTTTGTCACTTTCCCAAGAGAATTTTGTTTTCTTTTCCCAAGCATTATAAATTAGAGAATCCTTAAAGAATTGTAATTCCACAATATTCGAGCTTTTTGTAGATTTCCAAATTCCGATTAAGTCAGTTTTGTTTTCAGCTTTTGGTTTATTTTCAATTCCGCTATAAAAAAAGCTATAAATCAGATAAAGCACAAAAACCTGAATTCCGATTAGAAATAACCATTTTTTGAAGTTCGGACGTTTTTTCATAAATTATTGCCAACGTGTTTGTATATGCTTTGTTGCGTGATTAAGCAACTAAGTTAGTAAATAAAAACTGAATAGAAAATCCGTGAGGATTTTCGTAAACAAGCAGGAACCAGCAATAAAATATATACGGTGTTGTGGCACGTTCTTTTATTCATTAAGGTAATATTTTTGGTCCGATTATATTCATCCAGAAAATAAATCCTGCTATTCCACCAATAAATCCACTTAAAATAAAAGTCATACGTATCTTTTTAGGTATTATTTTAAAAACTACATAAATAGCAATTATAGTTCCCATAGTAGCTAAAATTAATGGAATTGTTCCTGACCATAAATTCAATCCTTGTGAAATATGTAATTCATCTCCAGCGAACCAAGTTCCGTTTCGTGAAATTAATTCTATAGTAATGGAAGCTACAAGATTAAATATTTCTCGTAACCAGAATAATGAAAGGAAAATAGCAAGCCAATCAAAAACTTTCAATCCGTTTTTGCAAATAGATTTCCTACGCCATATTAAAATCAATAACCCAATAGTTCCTGTCAAAATTGTTTGTAAAGGACCTCCAACTGTGATCAGTAAACCACTATTTGATTTTTCGTTCCAATAGCGTTTCTGTAAAATATTATCGTATTCTTCTGTTTTTTCTTTAATATCTTTTGGCCAAGAGTCATATTCAATATTCGAATAATCTTTTGTTAAATCCCTAACCGCTATTACATCTTCATCTTTTAAATATCCTTTTGGCAAGTAATTCATACTTCCATAATGTAGTGTAGTTTCGTAGTCAAAGGATTTAGCTACAATTATATGTCCATATTCGTGACTTATTGTTCCAATTACTGTGAACAGAATAAATCCGATGGTCAAAATTAAGAGGGATTTTATGTTAATTGAAATGTTCATTCAAATGTGCCACAACGTGTTTGTATATGATTTGTTGCGTGTTTCAGCACTAAATTTAGCAAATAAAAACCGAATAGAAAATCCGCGAGGGTTTTCGTAAACAGGCTAGAACTAGCAATAAATTATATACGGTGTTAGGCAACGTTATTTTTCATATTCATATCGTATAACGTCAATTTCATAATTGTCAAGAATGTCAGTTTTAACTTCTTTGATTAACATTCCATTCTCGTCATAGAAGAACTCATTTTCGTGGATGAATTGCTTTTTTCCTAATAACTTTATCTTGTAGGAAAACAAATTTTTCTTAAATTTTAAAATCGGATATTCAATCAATTTATGTAATCGGTTATTTTTATATTCGTACTCATTAATTTGACAATAGTTGTTCTCTTTGAAGTTGATGAATTTCTTTAGAAAACCATTTTCATCGTAATAATACTCACAATTTCCATCGTCATTGGGAAAAACTTTGGTTAGTATGTTTTTCTTTTTGTCAAATTTGTAATTTATAGTGTAAATTTCATTTGGATAATGAAAATCTTCTCGAATTAATTCTTTTCCAGAATAAATGTATTTACCTTCATATTCGAGTTTTTCTTCTTTTCCATAAATCAGAAAGTGATTTTCAGTAATTAGATTTCCATTTTCATACTCAAATTTTTTGTAGCCTTCAAGTTCTGAAATTTCAGGATTTTCATCGAATGAAAATGTTCGTAATTCAATTCTTTCCCCGTTTTGATTGTAGGTGTGATGAGATATTTTCCAATTGATAAAATCAATATGTTTGGTCAGTTTGGAATTTGCATAAAAGTATTGGTGACAAATGAAATTTTCGCTTTTCCCTTTTGAACTTATGGTAAGTTTTCCAGAATCAAAAGTTGAAGTTCTTAAGTTAATATGTCCTTTAAATTCCATTCGAATTGCGATTTTTTCTAATGTTGCCTAACGTGTTTGTATATGGTTTGTTGCGTGTCTAAGCACTAAATTTAGCAAATAAAAACCGAATAGAAAATCCGCGAGGGTTTTCGTAAGCAGGCTAGAACTAGCAATAAATTATATACGGTGTTGGCAATACGTGCTTTATTTTACAATTCCGAAAACTAATAATTTATTATTCTGATTTGTATTTAATTTCAATTTCACGCTCTAAAATCATTTCTTCGTCTAAATTAATTCTGATTTTTATAACACCTTCAGGTACAATAACTTTTCTGAATTTTCTTTTATTCCAAGTATTATGAGTTTTCTTTTTAGGCTTAAATTTATATTCACTCGATTGTGCTAGATAATTTCCATTAGCATCAAGGAAGTCCATTGATGTCACATAGCTTTTTTTATTAAGATTAAACCACTTGACATATAAAGTGACTTTTTCGCCTTCTTTCAAATAAATTTCTTTCAAGTCATCCAATGGCACATTCTTTTCTGATAATCCTGAACATATAATTAGTCTAGCTTTGATGTTTTTCTCACCAGTTTGTCCATAAGTGGTTTTACTAGAAAATAGTATCGAAGTAAATAAAAGGAATAAAATTTTTGTCTTCATTTTAGTTTGTGTTTTTTAATAATTTAATTAGATATGTCTTTTTTTAACGTTCGAGTTCGGCATTATTGCCAACGTGTTCGTGTATGGTTAGTTGCGTTGGCTAGCAACTAAATTAGTAAAAGAAAACGAACCAGAGGAAATTCCGAAGGAATTTCCAAGTAGGCGAGGACTTAGCAATTAATTATACACGGTGTTGTAGCCAGTATTTTTTCCTTAAACTACTCAATTTGATTTTGTTCTTACACTTATTATTTTCAAAGTCAGAATAGAATTCATCTTGAAATAATTTTAGATTGTCCCAATTCGAAAAACTCTGATAGTCTTTATTTGAATAATAATATTTACTAACTTTTAATTGTCCAATTTTTTCAAATTCCGTTTCTGCATTTTTATAATGTTGAGCATGATACCAACTAATTTGTTCAGTTGATTTATATTCTTTGTTTATTTGTTGTTCAAGTCTAAATAATAATTTTGCGTTTTCAAAATCCTTTTCGGTTGGTTTTTCCGATTGTTTAATGTCAGTTACAACAACTAAATTCAGTCCGAATTCTGTTTCTTTTTCCGATTCTAACACAAAAACTCCACAATAATCTCCATCACTTAATTTAAAAACTAAACATTCTCCTTTTTCGAAAATTGCATTTCGTGATTTTTTTATTTTTCGTTTTCGAGATGTCTTTTTTTCGGTTGATATTTTCTTTAAAAAGAGCTCTAAAACTTTTTTGCGTTTATTTAAATCAGATTGTGAAGAGTCAAGCTCTTTCCACAATTCAATATCCTTCCCAGATTCAACAATATCTTTAATCTGATTAAATACTTTTTTGTCCAGTGATTTACATTCCCATTGAGATTTTGCGATAGTAATCCAAAAATTATTTTGGTCTTCGTGAGAATCAATTAATTCTTTATTTTCTTTAATTAACTTTTCAGTAATCGCAGAAACTTTCATTCCTTGATTGTATAATTCAAAGAATTCATAGTTTATATCTTCGTAAATATCGTTTGAAGAAATTCCTGTTCCCCAAGTTCCCATAGGCGTTTCTTATATTGGCTACAACGTGATTGTGTATGGTTAGTTGCGTGATTTAAGCAACTAAGTTAGCAAATAAATCACAGATAGAATATTCCGAAGGAATGTTCGTAAGTAAGCTAAAACCAGCAATTAATTATACACGGTGTTGGCAATAGTTATTTCTGCTTATTCTTGTAAAATTCTCGTCTTTTGTTCAAATAGTTATTCAGTTCAGTTAATGGAATTGCTTTAGTTTCTCCGTCAATATCGCTTTTAAAATAAAAGTCACAAGCAATAATTTCCTCCGCAAAAATTCGTTCTCCAATCAAATAATCAATTGTCATAAGTCCATAATCCTGCATAAACTTTCTATCAACATTCATTGCTTTCTCAAAAATTATAAATTCCATTCCCAATCCTTGTTCTGTTTCGTGCGGAACAAAAGCCATTGCTTTAATTAATAATTCTTTTCCATCATAGTCAAATCCTACATAATCGGGATTTGCTTGTCGTAAAGCTGTAAAAGTAAATATTTTACTATTGTATGCAGATTTTACTGTTTTGTCAACTAATGGAAATAATTCTTCTTTACCATTTGCAGAAATTACAATATCAGTTGGCAAGTCCTTATTCTCATTTATTGAAAACTCAATTAAAAGTTCAGCAGAAATTTTTTTGACCATTTTATTAAGTCTATCCAATTTCTCTTCAGTTGGAAGTTTGTCTATTTCTATTTCGTTTGCCTTTAATTCTTTCCAAAACGATTTGATTTTGTTTTGTCCAGAACAACTTGAAAATATTGATAACATTAAAATCAGAATTAAGGTTTTATTCATTTAGTTCGGTTTTTCTTAATTATTGCCAACGTGTTTGTATATGATTAGTGGCGTGTTTCAGCACCTAATTTAGTAAATAAAAACGGAATAGAAAATCTGCAAAGATTTTCGTAAGCAAGCTAAAACTAGCCATTAATTATATACGTTGTTATCTATAGGTCTTTTCA
>NZ_JBSHNU010000147.1:0-138698 GCF_053601555.1 Lacinutrix sp. MEBiC02595
TAATCATTATGAGGAAAATTTCAGTCCTATTATGTTAGAACCATGTGATTTTGAAACTTCTATTTTTGAAGAATCTATTTGTGAAAACCAACAGAAAAATAAAACATTTATAGAAGAAGTAATTCTTCATTATCGAAATAATCATGTTGTAAATGAAGTGGAAAAAAGCACTCTCAAAAAGCTAGCAATTATTTATGGTGCGAATCACTTTCCAGGAATTGAAAAACAGTTATTATCTAAAGGATACAATTGAATAAAGAGGTATATGCTCTATTGAGCGTAGGTTCTTAATAGTTCTCTAAAACCAAGGTAAATAGTGTTTGTCTTACATTAAGATAAATCTAAGTTTATTTTTAAGAGTGTCTGCTTATACACTTTAAAAAGCCGTGTATACCGAAAAACGAATTGAGTAGGTAATCTTATTTAAAATATAAATCATGAAAACTATACAATATATATATACTATTATTATGGTAATGTGTACCATGAACATGTCTGCACAAACTAAATCTATAGATGATATTAAAGGCATGCAGAAAGAATTAGCAGAAGTATTAAACGGTATGGTAGAAAGTGCAAAGCCGTATTATAAGGAAGGGGATACATATATGGTTTTTAAACAGAAGTTATACGGTGTCACGGAAATTGCTCCAATCTCAAAAGAAGGAGAGCAATTGATTGAAAAAGTGTATTATTATTTAAAAACAAAAGCGACAAGTAGTATTATTCTAAATGATTCTGGTGAGGTTATAGCAGATGCAATAACATATACAAATAGTGCCAAAAAACTAAATAAAAACGCAAACTTAGATCGTGAGCTTTTCGGAGTATCTGCTAATACAGTAGCAAGTAAATATAAAAATAATCATCCCTGTGGTTGTTGTTTTTTCTGCTTTAGATGTCAAGTACAATGTGCTCGTAACATTTTTGGTTTTTAATAATAGTAAATTAAAAATGAAAAAACACACACTCATAGCGATGCTGTGCCTACCTCTTATGCTCTTTTCTCAACAGAAAAACACAACAGAAAAAACCTCAATTAATGGAGAATTAACCTTTGGTAAAAATCCAGATTGTATAAGAAGAGGTGGTATTTGTACTTTTAATACGAGTCAGAGTAAAGCGCAAGGAAACACACAAATAATCTATAATAAAGAGAACAGTATAACTTTAATTATAGATAGAACCAAAATTACAAAAGAGGAAGAATATAAAATTGTTGGTCAATACCTAAATACAACCTCTAAGGTAAATGCATTAACCTTTATAATGGAAGAAGATTTAACGCTAGAAGCAGAAACCAAAACTGGTTTGAAAACAGCAAAGCATCTAACCAAAATAACAAAGGGCAATTATCCTGTATATATTACAAAAGATACGTTTACTATCATTTTAAAACTAGAATAGTATGGTACAATTTATAAAATATCTAGTTCTTTTAGTACTGTTGTTTATAACCTTTTCTGGATTTGCAGGTGTGAATGCAGAAAATGATATAGATACTGTTTTAACCGAATTACAACAAGAAATACAAACGATAACAACTCAGTATCGTTTGAAAAATTATGCGATACAAGAAAAGCTAATACTACTAAACAAAAATCTGCTGCATGCCAAAAGAGCAAACCAGCAAATTACACTTCTAATACAAAAAGACCAATTACAAGAACGTTTAAAACGAAATTCCTTATCGGAAGCTAGCGATATTAGTAAAATCCGTTATTTAAAAGGGTTACAGATTATTAAAATACTGTATGAAAAAACCTTGAGTTTAGATCATCATTTTGCAACCGTGGCTACTTTTAATGAAATAAATAATCTGAGTAACCCAAACCATTATCCAGAGTTTGCTAAGATGAAAGACGTAATTAGTAGTAAGCAAGACAAAAAAACAGGGTTTAACTTATCTAGCATTTTGGGAGATAATATATATACTTCCGTGGTGCATTCCATAGTGTCCTTATTTACTAATTCCAGTTCTAGCCAAATGGAAAAAGAAGCAGATTTAAAAGATGTGGAGTGTATTTTAGATTTTACTTTGCGAATGCATAATGATTTAAATACCATCTATTTTGAAACTGCTTTTTTACAAAAGAGTAATGATAATATTATTATAGAGTTAGAACAGTTGTTCGTAGATTTCACAAAACCTATTCAATATAAAACACCTTTAAAGGAATGTAGAAATGCAGACGATTGGGATGCTGTTAGAGAAAACCTTAATGGGTTTTTAGAGGAATTAAACAAAGTGATAATTGATGATGCACAACGTTACAAGGCGCATAAAATGCAGATAAACTTGGAGTTTCCAATAGATAGATTACTGCAATTTATAACACAATATAATTCGCATATAAATCAAGGCGCAAAATTCTATGAAAAGTTTGGAATCATGCTAAACAGTTATCAAAATGAAAAGCAATGTGCTTCAAAAATACCTGCAGAATATAAAACCTTAAAAGAAAATATAAAAGTTAGTATTGATAAATTTAATACCGCTTATAAACCTGTGGAAATTAATGGAAGTAAAATGAAACAAATCCTTTACGGCATTAATGAATACGATTAGTTTCTTTATTTTCTTCACTTCGGAAAAGCTATTGGATCAAATATTAGGTGTTTAACGATAGAAGTATTAATTTATAGATAAGATTAACATACGACTTCAAAATAAAATTAAGTAATTTTGAAATGTCTGAAGAATTATCTCGACTACTTCCGATTAATTAAAAAAAGAAAATAAAAAATGAAAATAGCACAGAACCTTTTAGGTTTGTTTTTAGTACTAAATCTTGTCGCATGTAAAGAAACTACGAAAAAAGAAGTAGTTACTAGTGTAGAAACGAAAACGTCTGAAACACAATATAATATTCCGGATTCTTGGATACAAGAAAGAGTGGAAAAAGCAAATAAACGATTGAATACAACCGAAGCGGGTAAAGTGCTATGGAATGCCATGAAAGCACACGGTGGATTAGATAAATGGTATGGCAATGGCTACTTTTCATTCCGTTTTAATTATGAACCAGTAGATGGTAAAGGTATTAGAGATTCTTATCAAACGATAGATACTTGGAGTAATAAGGCAAGACATAATAGTATTGCAGATTCAACATCTATTTTTGGTTGGGATGGTCAAGAGTCTTGGGTAAAAGCAAAAGATAGTTCATCGTTTGCTTATGATACTAAGTTCTGGGCTTTAACACCATTGTATTTTTCAGGGCATCCATTTGTATTGGATGGAGAAGGCGTAAATTTAGAATTATTGCCAGAACAAGAATTTCAAGGAAGCATGCAAAAAGTAATAAAAGCGACTTATGATGCTGGTGTCGGTTCTGCTCCAGATGATTATTATATCCTGTATATCAATACAAAAACGAATTTGGTAGATGCCTTTAAATATATTGTTTCCTATCCAAAGTACTTTCCAAATGGAGGGCACGCACCAGAAAAAATTACGGTTACACAAGGAACGACTACTGTAGACGGAATTGTTTTTGCAACTGGTTTTAAAACCTATTGGTCTACTACAGATAAAGATGGATTAGGCCAATACATTACGAAAATAACCGTTAGTGATCTTAGTTTCTCTCCTACCGTAGAAGAGAACTTCTTTTCTAAACCAGAAGGAGCAAAAGTGTTAAACGATTAGTATTGGTAACGAATAGTATTATAAAAGCCTTAGTAATTCTCTTTTGATTACTAAGGCTTTTTGTTTTTCATAGGTTTTATTTAATCCCAAAAAAAGGAATTAATGACATCCATTATTATGCTATTTCCGTGTACTTTTTTCTATGCTCTGTTCTTGTAATAGTTTATATTTGCTAGTTCCATAAAACCATAGTCATTATGAGCAAACAAAGTAAACGTAGAGAAGCTTTAGTATATCATGCAAAGCCAACTCCAGGAAAGATAGAAGTAGTACCAACAAAAAAATATGCGACTCAAAGAGACTTGTCTTTAGCGTATTCTCCAGGAGTAGCAGAACCTTGTTTAGAGATAGAAAAAGACAAAAACAACGCTTATAAATATACCGCGAAAGGGAATCTAGTTGCCGTAATTTCAAACGGAACAGCCGTTTTAGGTCTAGGTAATATTGGCCCATTAGCTTCTAAACCAGTAATGGAAGGAAAAGGACTTCTGTTTAAAATTTTTGCAGGAATAGATGTTTTTGATATTGAAGTAGATACCGAAAATATTGAAGAATTTATAGCTACCGTTAAAAATATAGCACCAACTTTTGGTGGAATTAACCTAGAAGACATCAAAGCTCCTGAAGCTTTTGAAATTGAAAGACGATTAAAAGAAGAATTGGATATTCCTGTAATGCATGATGACCAACATGGTACCGCAATCATTTCTGCGGCAGCATTATTAAATGCTTTAGAGCTTTCCGAAAAAAAAATAGACCAAGTTCAAATTGTAGTTAGTGGAGCGGGGCCAGCAGCAATATCATGTACCAGGCTATATCAAGCCTTTGGTGCTAAACGTGAAAATATTGTAATGGTAGATAGCAAAGGTGTTATTCGTGATGATAGAGGGAATCTTTCTACTGAAAAAGCAGAATTTGCAACACATAGAAAAATAGATACATTAGATGAAGCAATGAACAATGCAGATGTTTTCATTGGTTTGTCAAGGGCAGATGTAGTGACTCCAGCAATGTTAAAAGTCATGGCTAAAAACCCAATAGTTTTTGCAATGGCGAATCCAGATCCAGAAATAGCATATCAACTAGCAATCGATACTAGAGATGATATTATTATGGCAACGGGTAGAAGTGATCATCCTAACCAAGTTAATAATGTACTAGGGTTTCCATTTATTTTTAGAGGCGCTTTAGATGTTCGTGCAACAAAAATTAACGAAGCTATGAAAATGGCAGCAGTTAAAGCTTTAGCAGAATTAGCAAAAGAACCGGTTCCAGAGCAAGTAAATATTGCATATGGTGAAACTAGGTTAACATTCAGTAAAGAATATATCATCCCAAAACCATTTGATCCTCGTTTAATAGCAACCGTTCCCCCAGCAGTAGCAAAAGCAGCTATGGAAAGTGGTGTAGCTAAAGAACCAATAGAAGATTGGGCGAAATACGAAGAAGAATTATTAGAACGTCTTGGTAGTGATAATAAAACAGTTAGACTTCTACTTAACAGGGCAAGAACAAACCCAAAACGTGTAGTATTTGCAGAAGCAGATCAGTTAGATGTTTTAAAGGCTGCGCAAATTGTATATGAAGAAGGCATTGCACATCCAATTCTTTTGGGAAGAAGAGATGAAATTGAAAGACTAAAAGAAGAAATAGAGTTTGATGCAGATGTGCCAATTATCGATCCTAAATCGGATGAAGAATTAGAACGTAAAAACAGATATGCGGATGCCTATTGGCAACAACGTAAACGTAGAGGAATTACATTGTATTCTGCACAAAAAATAATGCGTGAACGTAATTATTTTGCAGCAATGATGGTTAATGAAGGCGATGCAGATGCACTTATTTCTGGTTATTCTAGAAGTTACCCTTCGGTAGTAAAACCAATGTTAGAACTTATTGGTATGGCGCATGGAACAACGCGTGTAGCAACTACCAATTTAATGATGACCAAAAGAGGTCCTTTGTTTTTAAGTGATACCGCAATTAATATTGATCCAACAGCAAAAGATTTAGCTATTATTGCGCAAATGACCGCTAGAACTGTAAGAATGTTTGGTATGGATCCTGTTATGGCAATGACTAGTTACTCTAACTTTGGTTCTTCAACAAATGAAAAAGCATCCAAAGTAAGAGATGCAGTTGCTATTCTTCATAAAGCATATCCAGATATGGTTATTGATGGTGAATTACAAACAGATTTTGCTTTAAATAGCGAAAAGATAAAAGAAGTGTTTCCGTTTTCAAAATTAGCAGGAAAGAAAGTAAATACACTAATTTTTCCTAATCTAGACGCCGCAAATATTACGTACAAACTATTAAAAGTACTTAATAAAGCAGATTCTATTGGGCCAATTATGATGGGAATGCGTAAACCAGTTCATATTCTGCAACTAGGAGCAAGTGTAGACGAAATTGTAAACATGACGGCAATTGCTGTTATCGATGCACAAGAAAAAGAGAAATGGGAATTAAAACAAAGTAAAAAGACAGGCAAAAAGTAAGTATTTTACCGATTAAATTAACGTTTTATTGTGATTTAACATATCACAATGGTATTGCACAATAATTTTATTACATTTGAGAGTTTAATGCGAATTTTTACATGATAACACATATACAAGGAAAGTTAGTAGAGAAAAATCCAACAGATGTAGTAATAGACTGCAATGGCGTTGGTTATATGCTTAATATTTCTTTACACACCTATTCTCAAATTCCAGATCAAGAAAACTTGAAACTGTATACACATCTTCAGGTTAAAGAAGATTCACATACTTTATTTGGGTTTTCTTCTTTGGCAGAAAGAGAAATGTTTAAGCTTTTAATTTCTGTAAGTGGTATTGGTGCAAGTATTGCTCGTACCATGCTTTCTTCATTAACACCAAAACAAGTTAGAGAAGGAATTGCCGTTGGTGATGTTGCTTTAATTCAATCTATTAAAGGTATTGGAGCAAAAACGGCACAACGTGTTATACTCGACTTAAAAGACAAAGTCCTAAAGATTTATGATATTGATGAAGTTTCAGTATCTCAAAACAATACAAGTAAAGATGAAGCGTTATCAGCTTTAGAAGTTCTTGGTTTTAATAAAAAGCAGGCAGAACGCGTGGTAGATAAAGTGATTGCTGTTCAACCAGACGCAAACGTAGAAGTTATTATTAAGCAAGCTTTAAAAAACTTATAATAAGATTTGAATACAACTAACTCTAAATCAGTAAAAGCAATTCAAAAGCAACTCTTTACTACAGTTGCCGTTTTATTGTCTTTTGTCGCTTGGTCGCAAGAGCCAACACCGCAGGACTCCACAAGCACAGGTTACAGTCTTGGTAATTTACAAATGCCAAATCCTACCAGTATTGTTTCGCAATACACCTATGATCCCACAACAGATAGATATTTTTATACAGAAACGGTAGGTACTTTTAATATTAACTATCCGGTAATCTTAACACCAAGAGAGTTTCAAGAACTAGTAGCCAAAGAAAACTCAAGAAGTTACTACAAGCAAAAAATAGACGCTTTCGATGGTAAAAAGGAAGGAAGCGAAGAAGAACAGAAAAACTTATTACCAGAATTTTATGTAAACTCCGGACTTTTTGAAACCATTTTTGGAAGCAATACCATTGAAGTAGTACCACAAGGTTCTGTAGAAATGGATTTAGGAGTGCTATTCACAAAACAAGATAATCCTTCGTTTTCTCCTAGAAACAGAAGTAATTTTACCTTTGATTTTGATCAACGTATTAGCTTAAGTTTATTAGGAAAAGTAGGAACGCGTTTGCAAGTAACCGCTAATTACGATACAGAATCTACTTTCGATTTTCAAAATTTAGTAAAGTTAGAGTACACACCAACGGAAGATGATATCATTCAAAAGATAGAAGTTGGTAATGTAAGCATGCCTCTTAATAGTTCTTTAATTACAGGAGCGCAAAGTTTATTTGGTGTAAAAACACAATTACAATTTGGTAGAACGACCATTACTGCAGTGTATTCCGAACAAAAATCAGATACAAAAACCGTAGTAGCTCAAGGTGGAGGAACACTAGAGGAATTCGATTTTTATGCTAGAGATTATGATGAAAACAGACACTTCTTTTTAGCACATTATTTTAGAAATAATTATGATGTTGCATTAAATAATTACCCATTTATAAATACGCAAGTTCAAATCACTAGAATAGAAGCTTGGATCACGAATCGAAGTAATAATACAGAAAATGTAAGAAATATTGTAGGGTTACAAGATTTAGGGGAAACGGCTAGAGTCGGTTCTGCAGTTGCAGTTAGCGGAGGTCCAAATGCGTATCCAGATAATGAGAATAATGCATTCGATCCAACCAATATTGGTGGCGCAGGATCACAACTTAATAATTTAATTAGAGATATTGCCACTGTACAATCGGGTATTAATGTTGCAGGAGTTACGGAAGGAGCAGATTATGCAAAATTAGAGAATGCACGAAAATTAACAGAAAATCAAGAGTATACGCTAAACACACAATTGGGTTATATTTCTTTAAACCAACGTTTAAATAGTGATGAAGTTTTGGCTGTTGCGTTTCAATTTACAGTTGCAGGGCAAGTATATCAAGTTGGTGAATTTGCAAATGATGGTGTAGACGCAACAGGAGTTACTACAGATACAGACGGGAATGTTACCGCTGTTACAAATAACAACTTAATTTTAAAATTATTAAAAAGTCCGATTACATCTACTTCCCAACCAATTTGGGACTTAATGATGAAAAATATTTATGATACAGGAGCGTATCAATTAAGTCAAGAAGATTTTAAATTAAATATTTTTTACAACGAAGGTTCTCCAGTAAATTTTATTACACCAGTTTCAGGAACGGCATTTCCAACTTTTGATGCCAATACAACCATTACTACAGATGATTCTGAAATTACCGAAACACCTTTAATTCGTTTATTTCATTTAGATAAATTAAACTACAATAATGATCCGCAAGTTGGAGGAGATGGTTTCTTCGATTTTGTTTCCGGAACCACGGTAATCCCGCAAAACGGAAAAATAGTATTCACAAAAGTAGAGCCTTTTGGAGAATACCTTTTTGATGTTTTAGCATTAGGTGGAGAGGATTATGAGATGACTACGTCATACAATGACAATCAGGCCAAATATGTGTATGATGTTTTATATAAAGAAACAAAAACAGCAGCTCTTGAAGCGGTTGAGAAAAATAAATTCCAAATAACTGGTCGATATACATCTTCTGGTAGTGGTGGTATTTCTATAGGTGCATTTAATGTGCCAAGAGGTTCTGTAGTGGTTACCGCTGGTGGCCGTGTGTTAGTAGAAGGAATTGATTATACAGTAAACTATCAAATAGGAACGGTGCAAATTTTGGACGAAGCGTTAAAAGCTTCTAACACACCTATTCAGGTTTCTACAGAAAATAATTCTATTTTCGGACAAACATCTAAACGTTTTTTTGGTTTAAATGTAGAACATAAGTTTAACGAAAACTTTGTTATTGGTGCAACATACATTGGCTTAAAAGAAAGACCAATAACCCAAAAAGCAAATTATAATAGTGAACCAATAAATAATCAGATTTATGGTTTTAATGTAAACTATTCTACAGAAGTTCCTTTTTTAACAAGATTAGTAAATAAACTTCCTAATATAGATACCGATGTTCCTTCTAATTTCTCTATAAGAGGAGAAGTTGCTGCTTTGCGTCCAGGTTCGCCTAGTGGAACAGATTTTGATGGAGAAGCAACATCGTATATAGATGACTTTGAAGGCTCGCAGAGCGCTATAGATTTAAAATCTGCTAGTTCTTGGCACTTATCGAGTAGACCTATTCGAGTAGATGATACAGATGTTTTTGATGTGCAAAACATTACCAATGGTTATGGTAGAGCAATGTTAAACTGGTATCATGTAGATCCGATTTTTTATAGTAGTAGTCGTCCAGATGGTATTAGTGATGATGATATGTCAGGTTTATATACTTCCAGAGTTTTTATTAATGAACTTTTTCCGCAACAAGACATCGCGCAAGGACAAACAACAGTCTTAAATACGTTAGATTTAGCATACTATCCAGAAGAACGTGGACCTTATAATTTTCAAACGAATGATATTGATATTCCTAACGGAACTTTAACAGCACCTCAAGACTCTTGGGCGGGGATTTCACGATCACTTACCTCTACAGATTTTGAACAAGCAAATGTAGAATATATAGAGTTTTGGTTACAAGATCCATTTCAAGAAAATGCAGCAAATCCAGGAGGTAAATTAGTTTTTAACCTTGGTAATATTTCAGAAGATATTGTTAAAGATGGTAGAAAATTATATGAAAACGGTTTGCCAAAAGATGGCGATGTTAGTGTTTTTACCCAAACAGATTGGGGAAGTGTAGTGCCTTTAAATCAATCCTTAATTTATGCTTTTGATTCTACTGGAGGTGAGCGTACCAATCAAGATGTAGGATATGATGGTTATGATGATAGAGAAGAAAAATCACTTTCTCCATCTTTAGACTATCAAAATTTGGAAGATCCTTCGAATGATAATTATTCTTATTTTTTAAATACAGATGGAGATGTTTTTGATCGTTATAAAAAGTACAATAATGTAGAAGGTAACTCGCCAGATGAATTTAGTGACACCAATAGAGGTAGTACTACGCAACCAGACGTTGAAGATATTAATAGAGATAACACAATGAATACCATTGATAGTTATTATGAATATGAATTAGATATTAGGCCTTCCGATTTAAATCTTAACAATCCATACATTGTAGATATCAAAGACGCGGAAACTAGACAATTACCTAATGGTCAATCTGTAGTTCCAATTTGGTATCAGTTTAGAGTTCCAGTATCTGACTTTACAAATGATGTTGGTGGTATTGCCGATTTACGCTCTATACGTTTTGCTCGTATGTATGTTAAAGATTTCTCAGAAGCTACAGTCTTTAGATTTGGTTCTTTAGATTTAGTACGTAGTGAATGGAGAAGATACTCACAGACTTTAGATGAAGATCTAGGTGATCCAGTATTAGATGTAAATACAGACTTTAGTATTGGTGTAATTAGTACTTTAGAAAATGATGGAGATTATGAATCGCCTCCAGGAGTAGATCCAGAAGAATTATATAATAACAATACGGTTATAAGACAAAACGAACAGTCATTAGTGGTGAATGTTTGCGATTTAGAATCCCATGATGCAAGAGCAGTTTATAAAAATATAAACGTAGATATGAGGCAGTATAAACACTTAAAGATGTTTATGCACGCAGAAGTAGGAGAAGATATGTCTTTATTAGAGGATGGAGATTTAGTTGGTTTTATAAGAATGGGTAATGACCTTTCCCAAAACTATTACCAAATAGAAGTACCTTTAATGGTATCTACGGGAACATCCAGATCCGATCTTTGGCCTGACGCCAATGGATTAGATATAGAGTTAGCTATTTTACAACAAATAAAAGCAAAAGCAATTGCCGATAATTTTAGTGCTACAAATGCAACATTTTATGATATTATTGATGGCGATTTAAGCGAGAATTCTGTTGCAGAATTTTCACCATACACCGTTGGGCAACAACGTGTCGCTATATTTGGTAATCCTAATTTTGGAGATATTAGAAGCTTAATGGTTGGGGTTAAAAATGCCGATGATAGAACTTCAAAATGTGGTGAGATTTGGTTTAATGAACTTCGTCTTGCAGAAATGGATAATGAAGGTGGTTGGGCAACCGTTATAAGTGCGGATGGAAATATTGCAGATTTTGCAAATGTTAGTGCAACAGGTAGATATAGTACCTCTGGTTTTGGTTCTATAGAACAAGGACCTCAAGAGCGTAGTTTAGAAGACGTACAACAATATGATGTGGTTACTAATATAAATGCAGGTCAGTTACTACCTAAAAAATGGGGAATTCAAATTCCTTTTAATTATGGTCAAGGAGAAGAAAGTATTACACCCAAATACGATCAGCTTTACGAAGATATTGAACTGCAAACAAGAATAGATGCGGCAGAAACTAGTGCCGAAAAAGAAACCATTAAAGAACAGTCGCAAACCTACACGAAAAGAAAAAATATTAGTTTTATTGGAGTAAGAAAAAATAGAACTACAGATAAAAAACCACAATTCTATGATGTAGAGAACTTAACATTTAGTTATGCATACAACAAAATAGAGTATCGTGATTTTGAAATAGAACGCTCGCTAGATCAACAAGTAAGAACAGGAGCAAACTATGCGTATAATTTTGCGCCATTTTCCATTGAGCCATTTAAAAAGAACGATTCCTTATTTACGGGTAAATATTGGAAAATATTAAAAGACTTTAACTTTAACCCATTACCTTCAAGCTTTACAGTTAATTCAGACTTTAACAGACAGTTTAATAAACAAAAATTTAGAGATGTAGATTTAACTGGAGACAATATTGGTTTAGAGGAATTGTTTAGAAGAAATTATACCTTCGATTTTCAATATACGGTAAACTTTAATGTAACAAAATCATTAAGTTTCGACTATACTTCATCTAGTAATAAAATTGTAAGAAATTATTATATCGATGATGAGTTAAACGGAAGGCAAGATCCAGAATTAACGGTTTGGGATGGTTTCTTCGATTTTGGTGATCCTAATAGACAATATCAAAAACTTGGCTTAAACTACAAATTACCTATAAATAAAATACCAACCTTTAGCTTTATTGATGCTACGTATACCTATAGCGGTGAGTTTCAATGGCAAAAAGGATCCGATTTATACGGAGATATAGAATATGTAGATACCGGTGGTGGTGGATTATCTGGAACCTATGATTTAGGAAACTCGATATCTAATGCAAACCAGCACAATGTGAATGCTTCTTTAGATATGAATAAGCTGTATAAATATCTTGGAATATCAAAAAAGAGAGCAAGAAGTAATGGTAAAGTAAGCAGAGCTAGTAGTGCAACGCCTCCGGGAGCAGGTGAGAAAGCTAAAAAACCTGTAAAAGTTAAAAAACCAAGTAAGTTAGCAAACTTCGGAATAGGTGTACTAACTAGTGTAAAACGTATACAATTAAATTATAACGAATCTAATGGTACATATCTTCCTGGTTATACGCAAACACCAGGTTTTGCAGGGACACTAAAGCCAACTGTAGGTTATACTTTTGGAAGTCAAAATGATATTAGAGAGTTAGCGGCAAGAAATGGATGGCTAACACAATACCCAGAGTTTAATCAGCAGTATACAGAAACACATGCAAAGCAATTTGACTATGCAATTAATATGGAGCCTTTCAACGATCTTAAAATTGATATTGTTGGAAATAGAATTTATTCTGAAAATCTAACCGAAAATTATAACGTAAACAGTGATTTAGAGTATATCCAATTAACTCCAAATACCTACGGAAACTTTACTATTTCGACAGCTTTAATTAAAACAGCATTTAATAAAAGTGATGAAAATGAATCTAAAACTTTTGAAGATTTTAGAACGAATAGATTGGTGGTTGCAAATAGGTTGGCCGAAAAATTCTATGGTAATGCAACCTTTAATAGAGATGCAGATGGCTATCCTGAAGGATTTGGGAAATCTAGTCAAGCCGTATTATTACCATCCTTTTTATCTGCTTACCAAGGACAAGATGCAAGTAAAACGAAGACTACTGCTTTAAGAGATATACCAATTCCTAATTGGGATTTAAAGTATACCGGTTTCATGAAACTGAATTGGTTTAAAAAACGCTTCAAACGTTTCTCTTTATCGCATGGTTATCGTTCTGCATATACTATTAATCAGTTTAGAACAAACTTAGATTATACCGCTCCAGATCCAACCGTGGATTATGCAAGTCAATCTGCAGATGCATTAGATCAATCTGGAGATTTTAAAAATGAGAAGCTATACAGCAATATTAACTTAACAGAAATGTTTAGTCCGCTATTTCGTATAGATTTTGAATCTAAAAGTGCCATAAAAGTACTTTTAGAAATGAAAAAAGATAGAATGCTATCCTTGAGTTTCGACAATAACTTGATGACAGAAATTCAAGGTAAAGAATACATTGTAGGTCTAGGATATAGAATTAAAGACGTACGAATGAAATCTAAACTTGCAGGACCAAACAAAACGATTATTAGTGATATCAATCTAAAGGCAGATGTTTCCTTTAGAGATAATAAAACGATAATCCGATATTTAGATTTAGAAAATAATCAAATAACCTCTGGTCAATCCTTATGGAGTGGTAAATTTACGGCAGATTATGCGTTTAGTAAAAACCTAACCGGAATTTTCTATTTTGATTATACTTTTTCAGAATATGCAATATCTACAGCATTCCCACAAACCACAATTAGATCTGGTTTAACATTAAGATATAATTTTGGTAATTAAAAGTTTAAAATTAAAGGACAATTAAATACATTTGCGAATAACTAATAACTAAAATAAAAAATGAACATTCCAGCAGAATTAAAATATACAAAAGATCACGAGTGGATCCAATTAGAAGGTGATGTAGCAACCATAGGAATTACAGATTTCGCACAAAGTGAATTAGGTGATATTGTTTATGTGGAAGTAGAAACTGTAGACGAAACATTAGAAGCTGAAGAAATTTTTGGTACAGTAGAAGCTGTAAAAACAGTTTCTGATTTATTTTTACCATTATCTGGAGAAATCACAGAATTTAACGAATCTTTAGAAGACGAACCAGAAAAAGTAAATTCAGATCCTTACGGTGACGGTTGGATGATAAAAATGAAATGTTCTGATCTATCAGAAGTCGAAAATTTAATGTCTGCGGAAGACTATAAAGCATTAATAGGTGCTTAGAAAATATGCCTTTGGGATTACCTTGTGCTATACTATAGTATTGGCAATAGCAAGTCTTATTCATATTTCTGGTTTGCCAGATATTAATTATTCCAACTCAGATAAGATATTTCATTTTATTGCATACAGTGGTTTATCCTGGTTTTGGTTTCAAGCATTTTATAATAAATTTAAATGGCCTTTTAATAAAGCATTATTGGTTTCTGCAATTGTTTCCGTAATCTTTGGTATAATTATTGAAGCATTACAAGGTATGCTTACCAAAACAAGAGTTGCAGATAATAATGATATTTTAGCTAACACATTGGGTGTAGGTATAACCGTTATCGTTTTATTGCTATTTAAGAGAACAGAAGTTAAAAAATAATAAACCCTTGCTTATTTGCCAAATAAATGGTTATTTTAGCAACAAGTAAAAACATATAATCATGGAACTTAAGAAAAATCCTAAAGCAAACGTTGGTAGAAATAGTAGCCTATACTTTTTAATAGGTTTAGCGTTAATGTTATTTTTAACAAATTTTGCGATTAATTATAAAACATACGACAAGTCTGTTATAGATATCGGACAATTAAACTTGGATGAAGAGTTAGAGGAAGAAGTGCCAATTACAGAACAAATTCAAACACCGCCACCACCACCGCCACCACCAGCAGCTCCAGAAGTTATTGAAATAGTAGAAGATGAAGCTGAAGTGGAAGAAACAGTGATAGAATCTACAGAAACCAGTCAAGAAGAAGAAATTGTTGAGGTGGAAGAAGTTCAAGAAATTGAAGAAGTAGAAGAAGATATCGAAGTTCCTTTTGCGGTTATTGAAAACGTTCCTGTATTTCCAGGATGTGAAGGAGAATCAAATAACAATGCAAGAAAAAAATGTATGTCTGAAAAGATTAGCAAATTTGTAAACAAGAAATTTAATACAGACTTAGCACAAGATTTAGGACTAAATGCTGGTAAACACAGAATAAGCATTCAGTTTAAAGTAGATAAAAACGGAAATGTAGTTGGTGTACGTGCAAGAGCTCCACATCCAAAATTAGAACAAGAAGCAGTGAAAGTTGTAAGTCAATTACCTAAAATGAAACCAGGTATGCAACGTGGTAAAGCAGTAACAGTACCTTACGGATTTCCAATCTCATTCCAAGTACAAGACTAAAACAATACGTTTTAAAGACTATATTAAAATCCCGTTACATTTTTTGTAACGGGATTTCTTTTTTGGTATGCTTATTGTTATTTTATCATAATATTAACATTTAAATCTTTAATATTATGAGAAAACTTAAAAATTATTACGACCTCAATGACCAAAAAGAGGAAAACGTATTAAAATCACAAAAGCATGATGCAAATTTACAAAAAAACGCTACCATTTACTTTCAAGTAGGTTTAATAATATGTTTGCTATTTAGCTACGGACTTCTAGAAATGAAGTTTGAAACAAAAGCGTTAGACTTAGGTGAAGCTTTTACAGTAGATCCAGACGATGATTTAATTAATATTAATTTTGTTATCGAAGAACCTGTAATAGTAAAGAAAGCTGTTGAAAGATCTAAACCGGCAAGATTAATTGACACGTATAAACCGGTTCCAGATGATACACCGGAGACAAAAGTTGTGGATGTTATTGTAGCTCCTCCAAAGGTAGATAAACCAATAGTTGCAATAGTCGATGTTCCTAATGTAAAGCTCCCTGAAGAACCTGTAATAATTCCTGTGGATTTTGTAGAAGAAGTTCCTATTTTTCCAGGTTGCGAAAGTGCTTCCACTAATGCAGAACGAAAAGCATGTATGTCTGAAAAAATAGCAAAGCACATTCAGAAAAAATTTGATACAGATATTGCTGCCGAGTTAGGTTTAAATGGCGTACAGCAGATTCATGTAATGTTTAAAATTGATCAAAACGGAAACGTTACAGATGTGCAAGCAAGATCTCGGCACAAGGAACTTGAAATTGAGGCGAATGAAGTGATTGGTAAATTACCAAAAATGACTCCAGGAAAACAACATCATAAAAATGTTTCCGTTATTTATGGAATTCCTATTAAGTTTAGCGTTCAGAATTAAGAGTAATATTCTTTTTGAAGTAAAGTCGTTAATAAGTTATTATTAACGACTTTTTTTAATTTACAGGATTATAAAAAAATAGTATCTTACCACATTATAAAAAACAGCAAAAATAACTATGAAGAAATTTATCTTTTTACTTCTTCTTATTCCATATTTCACCTTTTCACAAGAAGATTCTTTTTTCGAAAAGCCTCCGGTTTTTCCAAATTGTGAATCTGTAGAAATAGATGCCCTTCAGAATTGTTTTGATACGAATGTGTTAAACCATATTTACAATAGTTTTAAAACACCAGAAATCGTTTCCGAAGAAAAGTATAGCGGAGAAGTTGTGGTGCTTTTTGAAGTAGATAAAGAAGGTGCTTTTCGTGTTATTTATGTAGATGCTATGTATGACGACTTAAAGGACGAAGCTACTCGTGTTTTTGATGCGTTGCCTAAAATTAAACCAGGAACTTATAATGGTAAACCTACATATAAGCAGTATTCCCTTCCTATTCAAATACCTATTATAAATCAAACGGTTCCAGCTAAAGCGGTTACTAAAGAAGTAACAAAACTATCTATTGAAGAAGCTATTAAAACGGAATATGATAGTGTGAATAAAAAACTGGTTCCATACACAAACAAAGAATTTACTAGCCAGTTAAATATACCCTTTACACATAGTGCATATGCTAAATTTGATAGAAATATCAATCTAGTTGGTACAAATAGCCATACCGCTTCTAAGCCTTTTGTGTATGAAGAGGTATCTAAATATTACGATTTTCAAGGAGAAAAAGAAAAATTACAAAAAGGAAAAGAAACGCTGTTGTCTAGAAAACTATGGAACGAACATTTAGTGCGCTACCAAGCAGAAAACTATTGGTTTACTATAGATCCTATTTTTGATTTTGAAGTCGGTAAAGACACAGAAGCAGATTTTAGCTCGACATATAATAATACAAGAGGACTTTATATTCAAGGAGGATTAGGAGATAAGTTTAGTTTTTATGCTTCGGTGTATGAAAGTCAAGGACGCTTTGCACAATACTACAATCAATATGCAGAATCTATAAAAGCATCGGATGAAGTTGCTATAATTCCAGGAAGAGGAATTGCAAAACGTTTTAAAAAGGATGCTTATGATTACCCAGTTGCTGAAGCATATTTATCCTATGCACCAACCGATTTTTTAAACGTGCAATTTGGTCATGGTAAAAACTTTATTGGGGACGGATATCGTTCCTTGTTTTTAAGTGATGTTGCTAGTCCTTCACCATTTTTAAAGATTAACACGAAATTCTGGAAAATTAAATATACCAATACTTGGATGTGGCTAAAGGATGTTACACCAGCAGGAACAGATGAAGATGGTGCTTATTTAAGTAAATATATGGCAACGCATTTTTTAAGTTGGAATGCCACAAAACGTTTAAATATTGGTTTTTTTGAATCTATTGTTTGGGCAAAATCCCAAAACAGAGGTTTTGATGTAAATTACTTGAATCCTATTATTTTTTATCGTGCTATCGAGTTTGAAACTGGGCAAGATGCAGGAAATGCTATTATGGGTTTATCAGGAAAATATAAAATTAACGATAACATCAATGCATACAGTCAATTTGTGTTAGATGAGTTTTCGTTAAGTGATATTACTGGAGGCGAAAAAAGTTGGAAAAACAAATTTGGTTACCAACTAGGACTAAAATATTACAACGCTTTTAAAGTAGATAATCTTTTATTACAAGCAGAATACAATAGAGTGCGACCATATACCTATTCTCACAATACTACCTTTTTAAACTATGGACATAACAACCAATCTATGGCGCATCTTTGGGGAGCAAATTTTAGTGAATTAGTACTTATTGGTCGTTACAATTACAAACGCTGGTTTGCAAATGCAAAAATGGTTTTAGGTTCTCGTGGTTTAGATTTTGATAATGGTATTAGTTATGGTAGTAATATTTACGAAAGCTATACCGACAGACCAGGAAATACAGGGATTACTGTAGCACAAGGAAACAAGACCAAAACGTTTTATACCAACCTGCAAGCGGGTTACTTAATAAATCCTGCGACCAATCTAAAAATATTTGCAGATATAAGTGTTAGAGATTTTAATCCGGAAGCGCAAACAACCACTACATTTAAGAATAATACAGTATGGTTTAATTTCGGAATTAGAACCGACTTATTTAACTGGTATTTTGATTTGTAGTCTAGTTCCTGCGAAGGCAGGAATCTCATAGTTATGTATTTCGTTCTATTACAACAACCTTCACGTAAACCCTTTTAATTTACGGTTTTACCGTAACGCCTTTTGCTGTTTTTCGATGAACTGCACACATTCTTGAAAAAAGCCTTTGTTAAATTGTTTTTTTTTTTTTTCATATTTGAGTAATAAATTTTTAGGCTTAATAAATAGACGTATTTAAAAGCTGAAATTTATTTCAAACTTTCCCTAAGAAAATATAATTAATAGTAAGTAAACAAAAGCATCTCGTTTTTGTTTGGCAAACCTATTGTTTAATATATTTAAGAATTGGTAAAAAAAATGAAAAACATTTTAAAAACAAGCATTAAGATTATAGTGCTATTTTTTGCTTTAACGTTGGTTAATTGTGAGAAGGATGATTAATTTAAAGAAAATACTTCGCAAAACGAAAACACAAATAAAGTACTTGTAAAAAGAGTAACACTTAATGAAATTAAAGAGAACAGTGAGTTAAACAATACATTTTATAAGATTAATAAGTATTTAGATGTAAGCAAAATCAATACTGTTAATTCAAAAATTAACGCTTCAGATGGTAGTTTTGTGATTTTAACAGATGAAATAGTGCAAACCGTAACGGATAATTCTGAAGCTTATACCTTTAAAATAGAAACGCCTATACATTCAGAGGCTACTTTCGAGAATTTAATAATTGAAAAACGAGCGAATCAAGAAGTTTTTCATTTTTATTTTTATATTTATAGTTATATAACGATATTGTTTTCAGATAATACAGAGTATTCATTACTTATTTCTATAAAAGAAATTGATAGTGATTTAATAAATATGGATAATTTTTATAATTCTATAAATGCTACTAAGATGATGATGATAGATGGTTGTTTGGTTTCTGTAGATGATCTGGGAAATGAAGATGTAATTTGGTGTTTGGGTTCTCAAGGTGGTAGTGGTTCGGGAGGTTTTGGCATTGGAGTAAATGGTTCTTCTTCTTCTTCTTCTTCTTCTTCTTCTTCTTCAAACTATACAGGAAGTTGGTTTTACATGCAAAATAGTAATGGTTCTTGTAATAGGACTATTACACTATTGATGCTGGAAATCCAAGCCCAACTAATCCAACTAGCCCAACCAGTCATCCAATAGTACAAACAGAATACAATGTAGAATGTCCTAGTTACATGAACGATAATCAAGACCCACTTCATAATGATGATTTTGTTCCAACAGATTTTGGTGGCTCTACAAATAATAACTCATCTACTGTAGCAACACTAACCCCAAAAACTGTAGATTATAAAAAAAAGATAATTGATTGTTTAGGTGCTTCTCTAGATCCAGATGCAGAACTTTGGCTACAATCAACTTCAAATTTTCATAATATGAGAAGTATTTCTATCTATTTAAGAAATAATTCGCCTAATAGTAATACTTGCCCAAGTCTAGAAGTTCTTGCTTTTGCTGAAAAAGCTATGGAGGCAATGAATGAAGGTGGTGAAGTTGATATGCCAAATAAAATCATTTTAGATTCAACTTTTGTAAATAATGTTCAATTAAAATGTGTATATGATAAGTTGGTAAAAGATAATAGTGCTCTTTTTAAAAGTACTGTGGGTGCTTTTATTAACGATCCAAAATTTAACCTTACTTTTAAAGTTGGGAATTGTGTCTTAACAGATGATCAATGTACTGATGATAGTGACCCTTTTAATATTGTTATTACTTTTGAAGATGTAAATACTAACCCAATCGAAATGGCACAAGCTATATTACACGAGTCAATTCATGCCGAAATAGCTAGGTTTGTGAAGCTATTTCAGTCAGGAGTTGATGTGAATAATAGGTCGCGTTTGTTTCAGTTATATGCTTACTATAAAAACTATACAGATGCAGTAGATCCTGGTTTTAATTGGGACAATGCTGCTGACCATCAATATATTATTGAAAACTATATTAACAAAATAGCATTAGCATTAAGACAATTTGATAATAATAGATATCCCCTAGCTAATTACAAAGATTATGCTTGGGATGGTTTAAGAGCCTATGATTATCGAGGTGTACTTACAGATGCCGAAGAAAATAACAATATTAATCTGCGAGTAACACAAACCAATCTTAACATTCAAGTCTGTAACTAAATGAAACAGTTTTTATTTGTATTCGGTATATTTTTGCTTTTTTTTTCTTGTAAAGAACAAGATAATTTCTTAGAACAGAATACCGAAAGTTTAATCTCTTACATTATTAATGTAAAAGCTTATCCACTACCTCCACTGCCACCATTGCCGTCAGATACTATAAGTAGTTGGAAAATATCGGCAAAAGTAATAGATTCTTTACGTGACTTAAAATTGAGGGTTGGAGTTTACCCTATTCTTGAAAAGCCTATTCTTAACAATATATTAAATCTTGAAGGTGTTGATATTGAATTTACGGATTTAATAGAAAACTTTAATATTATTGAAGTTAATAACAACATTAATATAGAAAAAATTAATGCAAATAGTAGGCATGTTATTACAGTCGCTGATACATTAGTTTTGAAAAAATCAAAAAATTGGAAAGATTATGATCTGTTATTTAGATTTTCTAATATATCTTTTAATGATTCTTTTAATAAGGCAGCATTGAGATTAGGAATAGGTAGAAGTTCTTTAGGTGGTAGTGGAGGTCTTTATTTATTTAAAAAAGATAACACTAACAATTGGCAGATGGTAAAGTATTATCAATTAGAGGAATGGGAGTATTAAGTTGTCTAGATTCTATTTCTTTTTTTAATATTTTTTTAAAAAAACTCTTAGTAAATCAAAATGCAATGAAAAACATACTTATTATATGTATTCTTTTTAGTTCTTTTCCCTCGCTAGCGCTCGTTAATAACGAGTGCTCCTAAAGTTTATTAAAAAGGAATAAAGAGGTTGTCTTTTGTTATTACATTTTTTGAAAAATATTAATTGTTTTGTTGTTGTATGCACTCGTCAAAGACGAGCGCTAGCGTGGGTGGTCATTTGTTCTGAGTTCCATAATGACTATTGGTTTTTCATGACAATGAATGCTCCTTATGCAGGGAATCATCCAGTAAGTGGAACTCGACAATTTGGTTATGAACAAAACAATGATGGTTCATATAACTTTTTTGTTAGAGGTGTAGATCGATTTAATTCGTATATTTTATCAGATGTTGCTCAAGCTATGACTGATACAGACCCTTTTCTTGCTGCTGATTTAATGTGGTATTCATTACAAAAGAACATGGATAATTTTGTTAATAGTTATGGAGGAGCTTCATCTATAGGTGAATCAATAACAGATAATAGAGTTGATTGGCAGAAAGTTAAAGATGTATTATTAGGTAACCGACCAATTAGTGTTTTTGGATGTAACTAAAAAAGTGATTATTATGAATATAAAAAATTATCAAAAATTAAGTTTTTTCTATTATTTATTCCTTGTTATCGTATTTTGTATGACGACTGTTTCTGCAAAAAATATTGTGAAACTTCTGAATTTTGAAGATCTTGAAAAGGTTTATTTTTACTCATATTATCCAATTGTTTTATATGTAGTCATCATTTTTATTTTAATCATTTTCATAACACTTTTTTATTTTGACGTTAAAAGAAAATTTTTCAAAAATATTAAGAAAAGAAGCTTATATCTAATTTTAATGTTTGTGTTTTTATTAGTTATTTTGTTTTATAGAACATAAAATAATTAAATATGTAATAAGAAATCTAGAGATATTTTTATAATAAAAACCTTTTATGTTAATAGCTATATAGAAAATCTTTTAAAATACAATTTGATTTTTTACTACCTATAATTTAAAAACTCACATTAAAGATTTAATACAAACTAATCTCGAAAAAACCACAAACTAAAACCTTGTGGTTTTTTCTTTTTAAATATCGTTTTATAAAGTATCTTTGCACTCGCAAAACAAAGCGTTTTATTTGAGCACAACAGCCACATCTACAGTACAGCATTTAATAATTTCAGATTTTAAAGAAATTACTAAAATGCGTTTGGCATTAAGTGTCGTGTTTTCTTCGGTTGCAGGATATTTGTTAGGCGTTGAAACCGTAGACTATACCACACTTTCCCTCGCTAGCGCTCGTTAGTAACGAGTGCTCCTAAAGTTTATTAAAAAGGAATAAAGAGGTTGTCTTTTGTTATTACATTTTTTGAAAAATATTAATTGTTTTGTTGTTGTATGCACTCGTCAAAGACGAGCGCTAGCGTGGGCAGGAATGAATAGTATTACACAACAATACTGTAAAGATATTACAAAAGGATCTTTTTATAATACTCCAGCTATGCCTTTAATAAATACAGGAAATAATACGCCTTTAGAACTTAATAATAAATGTTTAGATGAGCAAAATAATACCAGTGATGCGCAAGGAGATGATTGTTAGATTAACTATAGCTTTACTAGCATGCTTTTGTTGTTTTTCTTGCAATAAAATAGGAGCTGATGAACAACTGCTAAACATTATAATAAAAGAGAGTAATTTCTCAATAAAGGACTCTATATTTTTTGATAAAAAGAGTACAAATAAAAAAGCAGTTACTTTTTTTGAAAGACGAAAATCTAAAAACATGGCATTTAAGCATATTTATAAAGAGGAGTATAATAATAAAATTCACGATTCTGTTTATAGAGAAATAGACTCGGTATTACATATAGAACTACCCATAAAAAGGAATAATTATATTATGAACGGTAAAGGGATTAGTGAAATTGCAGAAATTTTTTTAAAAGATTCTTTCAATTATAAAGATGTGGCTATTAAAAATTGGAATCTAAATAATAATATGGAAACAGTTTTTGTTAAGGAAAAAATACAACATGGACGTAGTATTAACATTTCAAAACCTGTATATAACTTAACAAAAGATAAGGCTATTGTTTATAAAAAATTAGGTGGTAATTATTTAGAAACAACACTTTATTTTTTAAAAAAAACGAAGGAAAAGTGGGTAGTGATTTATAAAGAAACTCGCAATGGTTTTTTTTAAATAGAAAAGCCAAATCTAGATTAGTTACTTACTACAACTATATATGTAAATTAGTATGAAAAACCCACAAACTAAAACCTTGTGGTTTTTTCTTTTTAAATATCGTTTTATAAAGTATCTTTGCACTCGCAAAACAAAGCGTTTTATTTGAGCACAACAGCCACATCTACAGTACAGCATTCAATAATTTCAGATTTTAAAGAAATTACTAAAATGCGTTTGGCATTAAGTGTCGTGTTTTCTTCGGTTGCAGGATATTTGTTAGGCGTTGAAACCGTAGACTATACCACACTTACTCTTTTAGCCTTTGGAGGTTATTTTATGGTTGGTGCATCTAATGCGTTCAACCAAATTATAGAGAAAGATCTAGATGCTTTAATGGATAGAACCAAAGACAGGCCAGTTGCAGCAGGACGAATGTCTGTGAATACTGCCTTTGTAATTGCTTCTATTTTTACCATTTTAGGAATTGCTATTTTATATATCATAAACCCGCAAACAGCAATGTTTGGCGCAATCTCTATATTCTTATACGTTTGTGTTTATACGCCGTTAAAAACAAAAACACCATTATCTGTTTTTGTAGGTGCTATTCCAGGAGCAATCCCATTTATGTTAGGTTGGGTTGCTGCAACAAACGATTTTGGTATCGAGCCAGGAACTTTATTTGCAATCCAGTTCTTTTGGCAATTCCCACATTTTTGGGCCATTGGTTGGTTTTTATTCGACGATTATAAAAAAGGAGGTTTCTTTATGTTGCCAACAAGAAAACGCGATAAAGGTACAGCAGTGCAAACTATTGTGTATACCGTTTGGATGATTTTAGCCTCGCTAATTCCAGCATTTGGCTTTACAGGAAAATTATATTTAACACCAATTTCGGCAATTATAGTTGGTCTTTTAGGCTTAGGTATGCTATATTTTGCTTTTCAATTATTTAAAAAAATGACAACACAAGCAGCAAAAACATTAATGATTGCTAGTGTTTCTTATATTACATTGCTACAAATAGTATATGTATTAGATAAATTTATACGTTAATCATGGATTTAACTCAAGGTACTTTAAAAGAAAAACAGGGCAGAGCAAAGAAGATGATGCTTTGGTTTGGTATAATTTCATTAGTGATGTCTTTTGCAGGATGGACCAGTGCTTTTGTAGTAAGTAGTTCTAGACCAGACTGGTTAAAGGATTTTGTGCTACCAAATGCTTTTATTATTAGTACTGTTGTAATTATATTAAGTAGTATTACATTCCTTTTAGCAAAACGTGCTTTAAAAAATAATAACAGACAACAGACTACTATTTTATTATTAACCACTTTAGTTTTAGGGTTAATTTTTATTTTTAATCAATTTACCGGCTTTCAGCAAATCATAGATTTAGGGTATAATTTTACTGGTCCTACTAGTAATGTTACCATGTCTTATATCTATTTAATAGCAATGGTGCACATTTTGCACGTTGTTGTTGGTCTGTTTTGCTTGTTGGTCGTAATTTATAATCATTTTAAACAAAAGTACAATGCTACCAATATGCTAGGCTTCGAGCTAGCTGCAACCTTTTGGCATTTTATTGATATACTTTGGGTATATCTCTTTTTGTTTTTATATTTTGTAAGATAATTTTAACGCTTTTTTAAGGTTCTTTTTTAGCGTATTAGCTAAAGCTTGCTTAGAGTCCTTTAAAATTTAGTGTTGTATGTTTCGTTAGAAAAATAAAATGATTATTTTTGTGCAACTTTAATAACTAAACCAATTATATGAATACTACAGTAGCTACTGGAACAGAAGGTAAAACTTGGGGTGGAGGCAACAAACCTCTAACAGCAAGTTATGGAAAGATGATGATGTGGTTTTTCATCGTTTCCGATGCATTAACCTTCTCAGCGTTTTTAGCAGCCTATGGCTTCTCAAGATTTAAATTTATTGATTCTTGGCCAATTGCAGATGAAGTGTTTACTCACTTTCCTTTCTTACATGGTGTAGAAGCACCAATGTATTATGTTGCTTTCATGACATTTGTACTTATTATGTCGTCTGTAACTATGGTGCTTGCAGTGGATGCCGGTCATCACATGAATAAAGCAAAAGTTACTATTTACATGTTTTTAACGGTAATTGGTGGTGTTATATTTGTTGGATCTCAAGCATGGGAATGGAACACTTTTATTAAAGGTGAATTTGGAGCGGTACAAACAAAAGGTGGGAACATTTTACAGTTTGTAGATACGGATGGTCATAGAGTAGCTGTGGCAGATTTTGCTAAATTAGAAGCAGGAACAAGAACGCAACACGAAAGTAAAAACGGTTTATGGTTTGAAAGTGAAAGTGCTTTACCTGCATATACAATGTCCGAAATTACTAAAGGTTTAGAAGCGCATCCAGATGTTTTAGTAAGAACACAAATTATTAATGCAGAAGGTAAAAAGACCGTCTTATCTAGAGAAGAGTCTATAAGTCAACTAAAAGATAACGGGGTATTATTTGTGCAAGGAGCAAACCTTCATGTAAATGAATATGGAGCGCCATTATTTGCAGACTTCTTTTTCTTTATAACAGGTTTTCACGGTTTTCACGTATTTTCGGGAGTAGTACTTAATATCATTATTTTCTTTAATGTAATTTTAGGAACATATGAAAGACGTAAAAGCTACGAAATGGTCGAAAAGGTTGGACTTTACTGGCACTTTGTAGATTTAGTTTGGGTATTTGTATTTACATTCTTCTACCTAGTTTAATTAATTAAAAATTTATTTTTCATTTCCGTTACCTAGGAAATCTAAAAACATATATAATGGCACACGAACATAAATTAGAAATATTTAGAGGTTTAGTTAAATTTAAATCGAACACTTCAAAAATTTGGGGAGTATTAGCTTTCTTAACACTTGTTACTGTAATTGAAGTAGCGTTAGGTATTGCAAAACCAGAAGCTTTAATGGGTAAGTTTTTAGGAATGAAAATCTTAAACTGGATATTCATTATATTAACTATTGTAAAAGCATATTACATCACGTGGGATTTTATGCACATGCGTGATGAAGTAAAAGCGTTAAGACGTATGGTAGTATGGACTGCAGTATTCTTAATATTATACCTTGTATTCATTCTTTTACAAGAAGGAGGTTATATAGAATCTGTATATTCTTCAGGTTTTATTAAAAACGATTTTTAACACAAAATCTTTCAGTTAAATTATATATAAAAGGCGGTTATTAAACCGTCTTTTTTTATTTTTGTACTATGAACAAAAAGCTGATTAAAAGAAATGTGATTCTTGGAATTTTATTCTTCCTTCCAGTATTATTTCTATTATTTTTATATCCTGCAAAACACAACTATATTGCTTTAGATATTTTAGAGGAAAATGTTTTAGACATTGCTTCTTTTACTTCCACAGAAAACGAAAAAGTTTTACTTAAAGATCATATAACTATTTTAGGGTTTTTAGGTAATAATCCAATGGATAAACTTACTGCTATGTCTAACTTGAAAGAGTTGATGTACGATAAGTTTAAAGGTTTTAAAAAGTTTCAGATTGTTATGGTGGTTCCAAATAACGCTAAAGCGGAAGTAGAACAACTAAAAAGCGAGCTAAGTAAATACGACTATTTAGAATATTGGAAATACGTTTCGGCTTCCGATAAAGAAATTCAAAAATTATATAAAAGCTTACGTTTAATTAGTGATCTAGATGCAAATCTAGCAACCGATGATGTGGTTATTATTGATAAAGAATTAAACTTAAGAGGAAGAATAGATGATAGAGCAGATTATGAAAAGCAAAAGAATAGGCCTGCATATCAAATGAAATCATACGATTGTATTGAGGTTGCTGAGTTGAAAAATAAGATGAGCGAAGATGTAAGAATTCTTTTTACAGAATATCGACAAAAACGAAAAGGAAACTTTAGTTCGGAAACCAGAAGAGCTAACGATTTAAAAAATGTATCAGAATAAGATATATTTATTCTGAAGATGTGCCGCATAGTATGTATTACAATTGGAGAGAAGGATATTAATTAGTACAATTTTCCTGTAAGGTTTTTAAAACTTTGCAGGTCTTATATAAAAAAAGAACATGAGCAAAAAATCAAATTATTCATATATAGGTATCGCATTAACTGTTTTAGTTTTCGGAATTATTTTTATTCCTAAAATAGTAGATAGAGTGACAAGTAATGACATCACTAGAGAAGAAAGCAGAAGTGTTAGTGTGTCTAATGAAGATCGAACGATGCGAACGTCAGATTTAGCTTTTCTAGAAATAAATGGAGAAGCAAAAAAAGTACCTAGCTTTAGTTTTGCAAATCAAGATGGTAAAATGATTACCAATGAAGATTATCTTGGTAAAGTGTACGTTATTGAGTTTTTCTTCACAACCTGTCCTACTATTTGTCCTAGAATGAGTAGTAACTTGGTAGAGATTCAAAATACGTTTCCAGATAATAGAAACTTTGGTGTAGCCTCATTTACAATTAATCCCGCACATGATACACAAGAAGTATTAAAGGCGTATGCCGAAAAATATAAAATGACTAATCCGAATTGGCATTTAATGACAGGAGATCAAGAAGCAATCTATAAACTAGCGAACCAAGGTTTTAATTTATACACCGCAGAAGAGGAAGAAGCGGAAGGAGGTTTTGAGCATTCAGGGAACTTTGCGCTAGTAGATAAAAATGGTTTTATTCGTTCTAGAATAGTAAACGGGAATCCTGTTATTTATTATAACGGTATGATCTCTGAAGAAGAAGGAGTAGATGATGATGGTCAAGCGCAACAAATAACAATGCTTAAAGAAGATATCAATAAACTACTAAGCGAGTAATAATTAACCCAACTTCAAGTGTTTTGTGAAGAGCGCTTAAATTGTATCGAGAAACCACTGGTTTCCAAGAATGATAAATGGTATCGAGAAGAAATTATGGAAAATATAGAAAACGAAAAAAAGTATAATAAGTGGATCGTTGTTCTATCCATTGCAATTCCTATTGTAGTTGCCATTCTATTTGGTGTTAAAATACCAAATGTAGAGCCGTTATCCTTTTTACCTCCTATTTATGCTACAATAAACGGATTCACTGCAGTGATTTTAGTGGCTGCATTTTTAGCTATTAAAAAGAAAAACATTGTCCTTCATGAAAATCTAATGACCACCGCTGTAATGTGTTCTGCAGTGTTTTTAGTGCTGTATGTCGCATATCATATGACTAGTGATTCCACTAAATTTGGAGGGGAAGGAATCATTAAATATGTGTATTACTTTATACTTATTACGCACATTTTATTATCCATTATTATCATTCCTTTTGTGTTAATTACTTTTGTTAGAGCAATTACCAAAAATTTTGAAAGACATAAAAAAATAGCACGTATCACTTTTCCATTATGGTTATATGTTGCCGTTACAGGAGTTATTGTGTATCTTATGATTTCACCTTATTATATTTAAATTGGTTGTTCCGTTTGGTTTGATGAAGCAGCTTTTATTACAATAGTTATGAAACAAAAAGTATTCTTTTTTATTTTCTCTGTTCTCTTTTTTCTAGAGACAAACGCGCAATGTGCCATGTGTAGAGCAGTTTTAGAAAGCGAAGATGGTTTAGTAACCGCTGAAGGTGTAAATGATGGTATTGTTTATCTTATGGCTATTCCATATATCATGGTTGGTGGTATCGCTTTTTTTATCTACCGAAAATTTTCTACTACAAAAACCGATTAATTTTGTTTTTCTGTAACATTTCTTTCTTTTAGCAGTCTTACTACTATAGCATTATTATTTCTTAACAGTTTGTTAGGATAAATCATTTCAAGGTTTATGTAATATTGTAGTGCTAATCAATCATCAATCAATCATCATGATAGAAATCAAAGATTTACACAAGTCTTATCATATGGGGAGTAATTCTCTTCACGTTTTAAAAGGTATTAATTTTAGTGTGAAAGAAGGAGAACTTGTCTCTATAATGGGGTCTTCAGGATCTGGAAAATCTACCTTACTTAATATTTTAGGTATGCTAGATGAAGCAGACGAAGGATCTTACACATTAGGTAATGTTCCAATCAAAAATCTGAATGAAAAAATAGCAGCAAACTATAGAAATAAGTTTTTAGGATTCATCTTTCAATCCTTCAATTTAATAAACTACAAATCTGCATTAGATAACGTTGCATTACCTTTATACTACCAAGGTGTAAAACGTAAAGAAAGAGCTGAAAAAGCAATGCACTATTTAGAAAAAGTAGGTTTGGCTGAATGGTCTCACCATTTACCAAGTGAACTTTCTGGTGGTCAAAAACAACGTGTTGCCATAGCAAGAGCATTAGCAAGTGATCCTAAAGTTTTATTAGCAGATGAGCCAACAGGTGCATTAGATACTAAAACTTCATATGAGGTGATGGATCTTATTCAAGGGATTAATGACGAAGGAAAAACCATACTTATCGTTACGCATGAGCCAGATATTGCACAAATGACAAAGCGTATTGTAAACCTAAAAGATGGTTTAATTATAGACGATAGTAAAGTAGAACAGGTAAGAGCTTCAGCACATGTTTGATCTAGAACGTTGGCAAGAAATATTTGATACCTTAAGTAAAAACAAGCTTCGTACTTTTTTAACAGGGCTTTCTGTGGCTTCTGGTATTTTTATATTAGTAATACTTTTAGGTTTTAGTACCGGAATTCAAAATGGTGTTCGGTCTCAGTTTTCAAGAGATGCAACCAATTTGGTGAGTATTTGGGCAGGAACAACTACTAAAGAATACAAAGGGCTAAATCCTGGAAGACGTATTCAATTAAAAAATGCTGATTTTAATGCCATATCCAATAAATATACAGATAATATAGAACATGAATCTTCTTTCTATACTATTTGGGGTGGATTAGTAAACTACAAAAAGGAATCTGGAAATTATAGAATTCAAGGAATTTTACCAGGAAATCAATTCATTGAAAATGCAGATGTAAGCCAAGGACGCTTTATCAATATTGCAGATGTAGATGGCTCTAAAAAAGTAGCAGTCATTGGTAATAAAGTCAGTCAAGACTTATTTAAAGGCGAAGACCCTATTAATAAAAATATATCCCTTTATGGTATTAGCTTTAAAGTAGTTGGCGTTTTTTATGATCCAGGAGGAGAACGTGATGAAAGTAAAGTTTTTCTACCATTATCGACAGCGCAATTAGCTTTTAATGGTGCAGACAATATTCGTAACATGAAGTTTACGTTAAAAATGGCGGATGACTTTGATCAAGCAGTTGCAGAATCGCAAGCTATTTCTGCTGCTATAGAAAACGAAATAAAGCTAAGACAAACTGTTGCTCCAGACGATACAAATGCAGTAAGAGTAAACAATACACTA
The DNA here is from genome assembly GCF_053601555.1 of Lacinutrix sp. MEBiC02595. NCBI lineage: Bacteria > Pseudomonadati > Bacteroidota > Flavobacteriia > Flavobacteriales > Flavobacteriaceae > Lacinutrix > Lacinutrix sp. MEBiC02595. The sequence continues at coordinate 31,177 of NZ_JBSHNU010000147.1, forward strand.
GAAGAAGCAAAAAAAATATTCTCATTGATAGACACCATTGCAGCTGTTTTTTGGTTTGTAGGTATTGGTACTATTATAGCCGGAGTAGTTGGTGTTGGTAATATCATGCTTATTATAGTAAAAGAACGCACCAAAGAAATTGGTATACGTAAAGCACTTGGAGCACAACCTTGGTCTATTGTAGGTATGATCTTGCAAGAGTCTGTTTTTGTAACTATGTTTTCTGGTTTATTCGGACTTATTCTTGGTTTAGGTTTACTAGAACTAGTGGGCCCACTCATAGAAAGTGATTTTATAAAATATCCACAAGTAGATTTTAATACCGCAATAGCAACCGTTTTTATTTTAGTATTTGCAGGTGCTTTAGCAGGATTTATTCCAGCATATAGAGCCGCTAAAATTAGACCAATTGTAGCACTTAGAGACGAATAATATGTTTAGCAGAGATCGTTGGGACGAAATATTACAAGCACTTACAGCAAATAAGTTTAGAACTTTTTTGACTGCTTTTGGTGTGTTTTGGGGAATTACCATTCTAGTGCTACTTCTGGCATTAACAAATGGTTTGAGAAATGGGGTAACTGCAGATTTTGGAAACTTTGCCACAAACTCCATGTTTATGTGGACGCAAAGTACCACCAAAACGTATAAAGGTTTACCAAAAGGGAGACGTTTTAATTTTAAATTAGAAGATGTAGAAACACTGAAACGTGAAATACCTGCATTGCGATATGTTTCTCCTAGACACCAATTAGGTGGTTATAATGGTGCAAATAATGTGGTTAGAGGAACAAAAACAGGAGCGTTTACTATTTATGGTGACTATCCCGAATATATAAAACAACAACCTATGGATATTCTTCAAGGTCGTTTTATAAGTTATTCAGATATAGATAGCAAACGTAAAGTATGCGTTATTGGCGAAGATGTAGTGAAGGCTATGTATGATAAAGGCGAAGATGCACTTGGTACTTATGTTAAAGTGAATGGCGTAAACTTTTTAGTTATAGGAACTTTTAAAGCTTCCAATAGTGGCGATCAAGAAGAAGATGCAAATACTATTTTTATGCCTTTTACTACTTTCGGACAAGCTTTTAATAGGGGTGATAGTGTAGGTTGGATGGCAATTACGGCAAAAGATGGTACTAGTGTAACTTCTGTAAAAGCGAAGATTTTAGAATTAATGCGAGCGAGCCACAAAGTACATCCCGAGGATGAACGTGCTATTGGTAATTTCGATTTATCGGAAGCATTTGGTCGTGTTAACGGTCTGTTTTCTATACTAGGATTTGTAGGCTATTTTGTTGGTGCTTTGGTATTAATGTCCGGAATCATTGGTATTAGTAATATCATGCTTATTGTTGTTAAAGAACGCACAAGAGAAATTGGAGTAAGACGTGCTTTAGGTGCTTCACCTTGGACTATCAAATCACAAGTATTACAGGAAAGTTTATTGTTGACTATTATTTCGGGAATGGTAGGTATTTCTTTTGCAGCCTTTGTGATTTTTATAATGAATTATATTCTAGATCAAAGTGGTCCAGTAGATAACTTTGCAAATCCGAGTGTAAGTATGTCGGTAATATTTATAGCATTATTTATATTAGTAATTTCCGGTTTATTAGCAGGGCTAATTCCAGCAAATAGCGCAACAAAAATGAAACCAGTAGACGCTTTACGAATGGAGTAAAAGGTATTCCGTAAAGAAAAAATAAGAAATCAAATAATTAAAAAATCATCCAGAATGAATACGAAGGATGGTATACGTTACAATCAAAAAACAATAAATTAAAACTCATGAAAAGAACCAAAACTATAATCGTACTAGCAATTATTATTGCTGTTTTTGGGGCATCGCTATATTATTTATGGCAAAAAAATCAAGAAGATCCAGTTACTTATACCACAGATACTGCTAGTGAACAAACGATAACCGTAAAAACGGTAGCAACTGGAAGTATTGTCCCAAAAGATGAAGTTTTAATTAAATCGAATATTTCTGGAGTAGTAGAAGAAATATTTATCGAAGCTGGTGAATATGTTAAAGCAGGAGATTTAATTGCTAAAATTAGAGTAATTCCTAATGTGTCTTCTTTAACCAATGCAAAAGGTAGTATTGCTATTAATCAAACAGCATTACAAACTTCGCAAATAAACCTACAAACCCAAGAAGCAAGTTATAATCGCCAAAAGGCATTGTTTGATAAAGGTGTTATTTCTGCTAATGATTTTGAAGCTATTAATAATACCTATTTGCAAGCAAAACAAAGTGTGGAGCAAGCAAGAATTAATGTGAATACTGCAAGGCAAAATTACGATATTGTAAAAACGGGAACTACTTCTGGTTTAGGGAATATTGCGCAAACACAAGTAAGAGCTACGGTTTCAGGAATGGTTTTAGATGTTCCTGTAAAAGAAGGGAACCAAGTAATTGAAGCAAATAACTTTAATGAAGGGACTTCTATTGCATCACTTGCCGATGTGAAGAAAATGATTTTTGAAGGTAAAGTAGATGAAAGTGAGGTTGGTAAAATAAAAGAAGGTTTACCTTTAGAAATCACAGTTGGAGCAATTGAAGATACAAAATTTGACGCTGTTTTAGATTATATAGCGCCAAAAGGAGTTGCCGAAAATGGAGCCATTCAATTTGAAATAAAAGGAACGCTTCAAAAAATAGATTCTATTTTTATTAGAGCTGGCTTAAGTGCGAATGCATCTATTATTTTAGAAAAAGCGGAAAATGTACTAGCTATAAAAGAAGCATTAGTGCAATATGATGAGGAAACAAAAAAGCCTTTTGTAGAAATAGAATCTAGCGATCAAACTTTTGAGAAGAGAGATGTTGTGCTAGGTATTAGCGATGGTATTTTTGTAGAAGTAAAAAGTGGCGTTTCTAAGGAAGATAAAATAAAGGTTTGGAATCAAGTACAAGGTACTCCTAAATACGCACAAGAGAATTAATTTAAAATAACTGTAACACATTTACATTTATATAGACTTATACTTTAATTATGAAAAAACTTATTTTTATAGTGTTTGCTTTTTTAAGCATTTTAACACAAGCCCAAGAAAAACTATGGACGCTTCAAGAGTGTGTAACTTATGCGTTAGATAACAATATCTCTGTAAAGCAAAGTGAGTTAGATTTACAAAATGCGGAGATTAATAAAAAAGATGCTTTTGGTAATTTTTTGCCAAGTATCAATGGTTCTGGTTCGCATTCCTGGAATATTGGTTTAAACCAAAACATAACAACAGGTTTACTTGAAAACCAAACCACGCAATTTAGCTCGTTAGGATTAAATTCTAGTGTGGATATTTATAAAGGGTTAAGAAACTTCAATGAATTAAGACGTTCTAATCTTGAAATATTAGCTGGTCAATACCAATTAGATAATATAAAAGATAACATGTCGCTAAACATAGCGAATGCTTTTCTTCAAATACTATTTAATAAGGAACAACTAAAAGTATTGCAAGCACAACAAATAATCACCCAACAAGAATTACAACGTACTAATGATTTAGTAGAAGCAGGTTCTTTACCAAGAGGAGATTTGTTAGAAATTCAAGCTACAATAGCAACGCAAGAACAACAAGTGGTAGTGGCAGAAAATGCAATTTCATTATCTAAAATAAGTTTGGCACAATTGCTTTTATTAGAAGATTATGAAACTTTTGATATTGTAGATAATGCCTATGAAGTACCTCCAACTACAATTTTAAACGAGTCTCCTAAGACTATTATAGCAAAAGCTAAAGAAGCACGTTATGATATTAAAATTGCGGAAAACAATAGTGAAATTGCAGCATACAATCTTAAAATAGCAAAAGGAGCGCTACAACCTACACTTTCAGGTTTCTATAGTTATAGTACTAGAGCATCATATAGTGATCAGGTAACTGGTTTTAGTGTAGATGCTAGTAATCCATCAACAACTACGCAAATTGGTTTTGTAGAAGGTACAGGGCAATCTGTATTTAATACCTCTCCTAATCTTAATCCAGTATTAGGCGGTCCAGATCCAATCTTTGATCAGTTTAGCGCTAATGATGGTCATAATTTTGGAGTGCAATTAAGTATTCCTATCTTTAATGGCTTTGCAGTTAAAAATAATATCAGTAGAAGTAAAATAAATTTAGAGAGTACAAAGTATCAATTAAAACAAGCAAATCTAGATTTAGAAACGAACGTTTATCAAGCATATAATGATGCAAAAGGAAGTTTAAAAGCATATGAAGCAGCTTTAAAGACAGAAGATGCAAGAAGAGAAGCATTTAATTATTCGCAAGAAAGATATAATGTTGGTATGTTAAATGCTTTCGATTTTAGCCAATCTAAAAACAGATTGGAAAATGCAGAAAGTGAAGTAGTAAGAACCAAATACGATTATATATTTAAACTTAAAGTATTAGAATTCTATTTCGGAATTCCTATTACAGCATTAAACTAACAACCATGAGTAAGAAAACAGTAACCATTATTGTAATTGTAGTAATTGCATTACTAGCCCTTTTAATTGGAGGAAAAAAAGCAGGATGGTATGGTAAACAAGGTAATTTTAAAGAAGTAGAAACCAAAAATATTTCTAAAATTGATATTATTGAAACTGTTTCTGCTACCGGAAAAATTCAACCAGAAATAGAAGTTAAACTTTCTAGTGAAGTATCTGGTGAAATTATTGAACTTCCTATTGTAGAAGGGCAACAAGTTGAAAAAGGAGATTTATTAGTTCGTGTAAATCCAGATATTTATCAATCTAGTTTAAATAGAACACAAGCATCTTTACAAAATGTGCGTTCTGGTTTAAATCAAGCAGAAGCTTCTCTTAAAGAAGCAAAGTCTAATTACGATAGAAATCAACAACTATTTGATAAAGGTATTATCTCTAAAGCAGATTGGGATAAAGTAATTTCTTCTTATGAAATTGCACAAGCAAGCAAGCAATCTGCATATTATAATGTACAAAGTTCTGCCGCTACAGTAAATGAAGCTCGTGATAACTTAAACAGAACGAATATTTATGCACCAATGTCTGGAACTATTTCTAAACTAGATGTAGAATTAGGAGAACGTGTTGTAGGTACACAACAAATGGCAGGAACCGAAATTATGCGTGTTGCCAACTTGACGAATATGGAAGTGGAAGTAGACGTTAACGAGAATGATATTGTAAAAGTAAATATTGGGGATTCTACAATTGTGGAAGTAGATGCGTATTTAAAAAAGCAATTTAAAGGCTTGGTTACAGAAATTGCAAACTCTGCTGATGGTGTTTTAACAGCAGACCAAGTAACCAACTTTAAAGTGAAAGTTAGAATTATTGAAGAATCCTACAAAGACTTATTAGTAGGAAAAGACGAAAGTTATTCTCCTTTTAGACCAGGAATGACAGCTACTGTAGATATTATTACCAATAAACGCGAAAACGTAGTTGGTGTGCCAATTAGTGCTATTGTAATTAAAACAGATACCTCTACCACTAAAAAAGCGGTTAAAAAAGATGCTATGCAAAGCGAAAGCGAAGAGAAGTTTGAATGCGTTTTTATTAAAGATGGAAGCAAAGCGAAACTCCGAGTAGTAAAAACGGGTGTTCAAGATAATTCTAATATTGAAATTTTAGAAGGCTTACAAGAAGACGATGAAATTATTACAGGACCATATAACACGGTAACCAAATCGTTGAAAAATGGAGATGATGTAGAAATCAAAAAGGTAATCTCTAAAGATAAAAACGAAGAAGATTAAAAGATATTTTGGCTATAATACTTAACATAGAAACAGCAACAACAAACTGCTCGGTCTCTCTTTCTAAAGAAGGAGAGACTTTTGCTTTACAAGAAGATAACAGTAAACAGTATTCGCATGCAGAACGTTTGCATCTGTATATTGACGACTTGTTAAAACAGAATAACATAAATCCTACCGACCTAGATGCTATAGCGGTAAGCAAAGGTCCTGGATCTTATACCGGATTACGTATTGGTGTTTCGGCAGCAAAAGGACTGTGTTTTGCATTGGATAAACCTTTAATTTCGGTTTCTACATTAGAAGCGCTTGCTAGACAAGTTAAGGCCGATGACGGACTAATTGTACCTATGCTAGATGCAAGGCGTATGGAGGTCTATTCTGCGGTATTTGACGCTAGTTTTAATACCGTGAGAGAAATTGAAGCTCAGATTTTAGACGAACATGCTTTTGCAAGTTATTTAGAAAAAGGAAAAGTCTATTTTATTGGTAATGGAGTAGAAAAAACCAAAACGCTAATTACACATGAAAACGCTGTTTTTATCGATGATAAATTACCATCAGCAAATGAAATGTCTGTGATTGCAAATAACAAGTACGAAAAAAACGATTTAGAAAATGTCGCTTATTTTGAACCCTATTATTTAAAAGATTTTGTGGCTTTAAAACCGAAGCCTAAAGTATAAAACATAAAAAGTATAAAACATAAAAAAACCTTTCCACTTTTAAAGTAGAAAGGTTTTTCTTTTTAGAATAACAAAAAAGCTATTAAGATTCCTTGTGTATTTCTACTTGATGTGGATACGGAATTTCTATTCCAGCAGCATCAAGAGCTTCTTTAACATTTTCTGTTGTTTCAAAGTAAACAGCCCAATAATCTTCTGCTTTACACCAAGGTCTTACAGCAAAATTTATAGAACTATCTGCCAGCTCGGAAACATTTACAGTAGGAGCAGGGTCTTTAAGTACTTTTGGATTAGCAGTTAAAACTTGCATTAAAACTTCTTTTGTTTTTTTGATATCAGAATCATAACCAACACCAAAAGTTAAATCTACACGACGGGTTCCTTCGGTACTATAATTTATAATGTTTCCGTTAGATAAAGATCCATTAGGAATAATAATTTCACGATTAGAAAGTCCGGTTAATTTAGTAGTAAAAATTTCAATTTCTTTTACAACACCAACTTCGCCTTGTGCTTCAATTAAATCACCAATTTTTATAGGTTTAAAAATCATAAGTAAAACACCACCAGCAAAATTACCAAGTGATCCTTGTAAAGCCATACCGATAGCTAGACCAGCAGCGGCTAAAAGAGCAGCGAAAGAAGTAGTTTCTACACCTAAATTACCAAGAATAGTTATTACTAATAGTATTTTTAAAATCCAACCAATTAAGTTTAATAGGAATTTTTTAAGACTTTCATCATAGTCTCTTTTATCCATTATTTTACTAACGGCCTTCATTATTTTTTTAATAACCCAAGAACCAATAATCCATATTGCAATAGCTCCAAGAACTTTAATACCATAGGTACTTAAGAACTCTATGCCCATGTCTGTCCATTTTTGTATTTCCATAATTTTATTTTGTGATTAATTAATATTTTTTTTGTAAAAATAAGTACTTAATTAAAGAGTAGTGTTAAACAAATACTATTTAAAAAGGTATTCTTTGAACTTCTGATTTCATCGATGTAATTAAAAAAAGAATAAGACAGATACTAATGCTAACATTGCGGGAACCGATTGAAAGTAGAACAATCTGATTTTTTTTGTAGAATACGCTCCGTAAATTCCAGCAATGACAATGCAACTTAATAAAAATAGTACCATGCTTGTGTTGTTAAACAATAACCCAAAAACTAGACCTGCTGCTAAAAAACCGTTATATAAACCTTGATTAGCTGCTAATACTTTAGTCTTTTCAGCAAATGCAGCGCTCTCTATACCAAAGGTTTTTATCACTTTTGGTGTGGTCCATAAAAACATTTCTAATGCTAAAAAGTAAAAATGTTCAAAAGCTACAAAGGCTACTAATACGGTTGCTAAAATTTTCATATGTAATTATTCTTTTAAAGAAGTAGGAATCAAAGTTAGCGAATTTAAAACATAAAAAAAGCGTTCTATTTATAGAACGCTTTTTAATGTATATACTTTTTGAAGTTTATTTTACTTCAAAAGTTAATTTTAAGTTTACTCTAAACTCGGTAACTTCATCATCATTAACCACTGCACTTTGCGATTGTACAAAAACAGATTTAATGTTTTTTACACTTTTAGAAGCATGTTTTACTGCTTTCTTTGTTGCATCTTCCCAACTTTTGTCAGAATTTGCTAATACTTCAATTACTTTCATTATTGCCATAATATGTATTGTTTTAAGTTAAACATTGTTTGAAACCTAAATTTACAAATAATTACAGTAAAAGTAAAATGTAATTCATATAGATCGAACTATTAGATAAAATACGATTTTAACAGATAAAAGGCCTTTTAACCATTTATAGCTTCCACAATCTCGACTCTACCTTTCATCATTTCTCGAAGCATATTTTCAATACCACTTTTTAAAGTATACGTAGAAGATGGGCAACCACTACAAGCACCTTGTAAGATAACTTTTACTGTTTTGGTCGTTGGATCATAAGATTCAAACTGAATGTTTCCACCATCACTAGCAACAGCTGGCTTTACATATTCTTCTAAGATATTTATAATTTCTTTAGAGGTATCGTCTAGATTTTCATAAGTTTTATCTAACGCTTCCGTAGATTTTTTTACTACTTCTGGTGCATTAGCAATCACTACTTCTTTTCCGTTTTCAATAAATGTTCTAATAAACTCACGAAGCTCCATGGTGATATCGTTCCATTCTGCAACTTCATACTTGGTAATAGAAACATAATTTTCATCGAGAAAAACACTTTTCACAAAAGGAAAGTGAAATAATTCGGAAGCTAGAGGAGAAGATTTTGCTTCATCAATAGAAGTAAATTCAAAAGTAGCAGCAACTAATTTTTTGTTCGCTACAAATTTTATAACAGAAGGATTAGGAGTGCTTTCTGCATAAACCGTTACTGGAACTTTTTTTGGTGTTGCTTCTTCTTCTACTACAACGCCATCATTATTTAAATAACTTTCTATTTGTTCTGCAACTTCGGCTTGTACATCTTTCCATTCTACAATATTAAAACGCTCTACAGCAATAAAATTACTAGTAATATATACCTTTTTTACAAAAGGGAGGTAGAATAATTGTTGTGCTAAAGGAGAGTTTTTTGCCTCGTCAATGTTGTTAAACTCAAAGCTTTGGTGCTTGGTTACAAATTGGTTTAACTCAAACTTAATTATAGTTGGATTGTTGGTTTCTTGTATAGAGACTTTAAACGTATTCATTGTCTATTATTTTTTTTGCAAAAATACTAAAAGAACTCAACAGTTATCTATATATTTAGCTTTTCTTATGCGAGTTATTATGGGTTTACGACAAAGAACTTAAATCTTTAACTTTTATTACTTTATTTATAAAGACTAATTTTTATATATTTGGTGACTAATAATATAATTTAATTTAAAATATTAAGTTGTAACACATGTAAGAAAGTGCACTTTTAACCAATTTGCCTTGAAAACCAAAACTATGAATTTAAAAAAGTTATACCTTTTAGCTGTTGTAGTGTTTTGCACACAGTTTGTAAACGCTCAAGAAGGACTCCCTATTTACACAGATTACTTAACCGATAACTACTATTTAATCCATCCTTCAATGGCTGGAGCTGCAAATTGTGCGAAGTTAAGAATTACAGGTAGACAACAATGGTTTGGCCAGGATGATGCGCCACAACTAGCTACTGTAAGTGTAAACAGCAGAATTGGTGAAACACAATCTGGTATTGGAGCTATTGTATATTCAGATAAAAATGGGTACCATTCTCAAAACGGTATGTATTTAACATATGCACACCATTTAATGTTTTCTAGAAGTGAAGTAGATTTAAATCAGCTTTCTTTTGGGTTAAGTATAGGAATGATACAATATAAATTAGATGAAACTGCTTTCTTAAATGAGCCTTTTGATCCTATTATTGCAGGAATAGAGCAAAGCTCGACTAATTTTAATATGGATTTTGGTTTTTCTTATAACTTATATAATTTCTATGCACATGCAACAGTAAAGAATATGTTGAATAATAAAGGGATTAATAATGATATTGAAATTACAAGTAACCTAAGACGTTATTTGCTTTCTGCTGGTTATGGTTTTGGTAAGTTTGGTAGTGATTGGTCTTATGAACCTTCTATCTTGTTTCAATATAAAGATGGAACAAAAGAGGCTTCTTTTGATTTGAATCTTAAAGCATATAAGAAAATGGACTTTGGTCAAGTTTGGGCCGGATTATCATACAGACGTAGTTTAGATGGTGCGGAGTATATAGATGGTAGTAGTATAAATAGCCAAAAATTACAATACATTTCACCAATATTAGGTGTTAACTATAATAACTTTATGTTTGCATATACCTATGCATATCAAGCAAATTCTGTAGTGTTTAACAATGCTGGTTTTCATCAAATAACACTTGGATTAAACTTTAACTGTAGAAAAGAGCGATACCATTGTAATTGTCCTGCAATTAACTAATGAAATTTATAATAATTATAATAATAAAAAAGCCTTCATAATTTGTGAAGGCTTTTTTATTGGATTTCTTTTAGATAACTATTCCCATTTATAATTTTTCATTTTCGCTTGTGTTTTAATCGCACCAAGCATCGCGTTTTCTAAATTGTCATTTTTACCTTTTTGTTGCTTTACAAGATGTTGCTTACGTTTTAAGTTTAAATCTTGAATTTGGGTTTGTATTACTTCACGCTCTTTTCGTTTGGTATCTAAATAGCTTTTCATTTCTGCTTTGGTTTTACCTTTAAGTGCTGTCGGTAATTCGCTTTCTTTTAATGTTTCATAGGTAAAAGATTCGTCTTCGCTAGCATCAATTAAATCCCAAGAAGCATTTTTATACAAATGTGAACTTTTACTCACCGCTCTACTCACCGCATTTGCTTCACTATAACCTTGTGCATTATTATCTTGCTCTGCTTGATTTTGCATTTTGTCTTTCCCAGAGCTTCCATAAGCAACATAGGTTGCGTTTAGCTTACTGTTTAATTGTAAAATGGTATCATCATAAGGCGAAGCTACATGTACGGTTGCTTGATTATGATTTATTGCCATATAATTACCATGTGTTAAATCTGCTCCATCTTTCCAGTAGCTAGAAATACCTTGGTTGTAATCTCCGCAAAAAATAGTATTTACGGTAACATCTTTAATTTTTGCTAATGCACTAGCGTCTTTATAACTTACGCTTCCTTGCGTAAAAGGCTCATTGCCGGCAATAAAAATTAGTTTTAAGTCGTCTGGATTGGTTCCCCATTGCAATTGATCCATAGAAGTTTTAATAACCTGACCACAAAACTCATTGCCGCCTCTTGTTGTTAGTGAAAACAGTTCCTTAGATATTTCATCTAAATCTTGACTAAAAGCTAATACCTGACGAATAAAGCCTTCGTTTCCATTTAAATTGTCATTGCCATATTCATACAATGCAATTTGAAGATTTGGCTTGGCATCATCACATTTCGCATACGAAAGTTCATTTACAATTTCCCAGAGTTGTGCTTTTGCTTGATCTATTAATCCGTCCATACTATTACTAGTATCTAATAATAATGCCACTTTAATAAATTGTTTGTTTGGCTTATTTTTTGCTGGTTGATGTACAGCCAATGCTGTTTGTTGTTTTTTTTCTTTCGCTTGGCATGCGGTTAGACTAACAAAAAAGAATGCTAGTAAACTCATTTTAAATACTGTTTTCATAGTTTTTGTTTTTAATTATTCTGTTGTTTTTATTTCTTTTATATCAATGCTTCCGTCTGGAGAAATGATGTAATATTTGTTTTTTATCACTTCCTTTTCAGTTGGTTTTTCTTCTTTTGGTTTTGGAGTATATTGTAGTTTAATTTCCATTCCTATTTGTATAACCGGTTCTACAATAGAAGGGTTTATAACCACATCGTAATGACTATAAGAAATAGGATCATAATAATAAGACGTTTGTTTTTTTACCTGAAAAACACCTCGGTTTTTCTTTAGAGCTTCCATAGAAATACTATTAAAAGCTTGGTAGTTTTTATAAAAATCTCTTGGGAAATAACAATACTTATTGTCTGCAATAATTGGCGTGTATAGCGTTAAGTCGAAGCCCAAGTTTTTGTAGAATTCTTGTTTTTCTTTTAATTCTTTTAAAATTTCTATACGAAGGTTTTTATATGCTTCCTGAAGGTTATCTATAAAGTAATCGACTTTAACCAGATTGTAGATTTCGTTGTTTGCACAAGCCGCCAGAATGTTTTCAAATTGCTCGACTTTAGTAAACTTAATATGAATATTTTGCTGTAATTCAAATCCTTTTGGTACTTCGACATAGGTTTTGCTGAATAATTTTTTCTCCACAATTGTTTCGTAAACAGGAACAAAAGAGATTACGTCGATAACAAAATCGTTTGTAGAAATACCTTTTGAAGCTAAATCATTTCTTAGTTTTTGGGTTCGTTCTTTTATTAAGTTATTGGTTTCTTCTGAGGTTTCTCCTATTTGTGTAATGTTGAAAACCGCCGTGTAGGAACTCGCAACCATATTGCTTAAAGCTTTTACATCTAAAGTTATGGTTGGATTTGGTATTACGTTTTGGTGTTGAAATGAATTGCTATTATTTCCGTAGACATACCCATTTCCTAAGTCTTTAGATGCAATGTTTTGTCTAGAGATTGAAATGGCATTTCCTTTTATTTGCGCAAAGTTGGAAATCGTGTATAAAATAATTAGGGTGGTAAGTATGTGCTTTTTCATGGGTTGTTTTTAAATTCTTAGTAAACTTAGCACCAAAGTTTTTAAAGAAAAAGCGCCAATGCGTGAAATGGCTATATGCATGCGTAAAGCCTTTTTTATAATTAGGGAACGCAACTTTTTAAGGGTAAAAAAACCAAAAAGACAGGTGTTGTAGTTTTTAAGTGTAAATTAAAGTGTGTAAGTTTATACTTTGTAACAATACCAAATGAAATACATACTAAAACATCTTCTCCTCTTATTATTTCTGTTTTTAACAGACGGCTTTTTTGCGCAACAAAATGCGGAAATAAAGGGAAATAAAGAGGTAGCTAGCTTTGTGATTAGAGGTTCTGTAGTAGAAAGCGAAACGCTAAAACCAATTACTAATGTGCAAATTTCTGTAAATGGAGGCGCATATACAACTACCAATCTTTCGGGAGATTTTAGAATTCAAGCCAAAAAAGGAGATGAGTTAATCATTTCGCATAAGGGAATTAAAACCGTTTATTACACGGTAAAAAATGAGGATAGAATTACAGTCGAAGTAAAACCTACTGCTGAAGATGAACAAGGGATTTACAAACGAAAAACTGCTATTAAACCCTTTAATAGTATCCTAGATTCTGCAGATGCTTATCTAAAAACGGATGCGGAAAAAAGTATTCAGTTTATTACCGAAGCATTATCCCAAAGTAATTCTACCAAACAAAATGCCGAAGCGTATGAGATTCTTGCAGATGTATATATGCATTGGAAACAGTATGATTTAGCGATTTCAAATTGCAAAATTAGCCTTCAGAATAATACCTTAAACGAAGTAGCTTTAAAGTTAGCAAAAGCATATTATAAAAATAAAGACTACCAAGAAAGCTTGCAAACGTATCAAAACATAAATAACAATGGTCTTTCTAACTATCAAAAAACGGTTTATTATGAAGGTTTAGGAGATGTGTACAAAAAGATTGTACAATTAGATACTGCAATTTCAAGTTATAAAAAAGGACTAGCAATAGCAGAAAAACATCTTATTAAACCAAAAATTACGGACTTAAATTCAAAAATTGGGGAAGCATATAATGAAAGTGGAAAGTTAACGGAAGCAAATACTTATTTTAAAAATTCATTGGACTTAGCTTCGCAAGAGAATAAAAAAAGAGCCGTAGAAGAGAAAGTTAAAGTTGCCGATTTTCAGAATGATAATATGGCTTATGAAGATGAAATACAGTTACGTAAAGAAGCTATAGAAGAAATTTCAGAGTTAGAAACCGATACTTTAATAGATAATGAAAGCGCATTAACCTTACAAAAGCAAAACTATAAAATTGGAAATGCATATTACCAACAAAAAGATTATGTAAATGCGGTTCCTTATTTAGAGAAAAGCATCGCCGAAGCGGATAATAAAGAAGATTTATTGGTAAAAAAGGATGCGGTACGTAAACTGTCTGAAACCTATAGAGACGCTGGTAATTCTGTGGATGCATTAGAAGCGTATAAAACATACCAAGAAACGGTAGATGCTTTATATGTTAAAATGGAACAGGAAATTACACAAGCTGCCAGATTTAATAAAAACATTACCGAAAAACAAAACAGAATTACCAGTTTAGAAAGTGATCGCGCATTAACACAGAGTAATTACCAACTTTCTATAGAACAAAGTAAACGACAAAAACTGGTCATTTACTCTCTTTTTGGAGGTGTAATTTTGTTATTAGTTGCGGCGTATTTAATGTATAAATATATCAAGCAACAAAAATTTGCTAACAATCTGCTGGCTTTAAAATCGCTACGAAGTCAAATGAATCCGCATTTTATTTTTAATGCATTAAACTCGGTAAATAGTTTTATAGCATCCAATGATGAACGTACAGCAAATAGATATCTTTCCGATTTCTCGCAACTCATGCGCGCAGTATTAGAAAATAGCGAGCAGGATTTTATTCCGCTTCAAAAAGAAGTAGATCTATTAGAACTTTACACGCAATTAGAGCATTTTAGATTTAAAGATAAGTTTGATTATAGTATAACCGTAGATGAAAACGTTGCTATTAACGAGTTTCAAATCCCACCAATGCTTTTACAACCGTACATAGAAAATGCAGTATGGCATGGCTTACGCTATAAAGAAGAAAAAGGAAAGCTTGAAATTAATATATCTCAAAGGAGTCCCGATGAAATTACCATTGCAATTTTAGATGACGGCATAGGAAGAGAAAAGTCGAAAAGCTTAAAAACCGAAAATCAAAAAAAGCAAAACTCGCAAGGAATGAACAATATTAAAAAACGTGTTGCTATTTTAAACGAAATGTATAAAGATAAAGTAGCTGTTTTTATTGCGGATTATCAAGTCGAAGGCGACAAAGGAACTAGAGTAGAGGTAACTCTAAAAAAAGATTAGAGATTAATCATTATTGCTTAATATAATAGCGAATAAAATCAAGCAATCTGTTTATTATATGCGGTATGCTGTTTTGATAATTCTAAAGTTTAAGCACGCAAATAAAAAATAGAAATAACCTTAATAAGATTCCTGCCTTCGCAGGAAGTGAACATGAAACTAAACGCTATTATAGTAGAAGATGAAAAAACGAGTAGGGATATTTTAACAAACTATCTTGCTAAATACTGTCCTAATGTCAACATTCTTGGGGAAGCTGCAAATGTAGAAGAAGCCCTGGTGTTAATACGAAACAACGATTTAGATCTTGTTTTTTTAGATGTAGAAATGCCTTATGGAAATGCATTCGATTTGCTAGATAAAGTGGGCGACAGAACTTTTGAAACCGTTTTTGTAACCGCATATAATCATTATGCAATAGATGCTTTAAATGCACACGCAAGCTATTATTTAATGAAACCAATATCGATAGATGAACTCATTAAAGCAGTAGATTATGTAGTAGAAATTAAAACCAAAGAAGACGCTTTACAAGATGCCATTCTAGTCCCGAAAACAAATACAGTACACGGAAAAATTACCATTCCGCAACAAGATGGTTTTGAAGTTTTAGAAACGGCAAACATCTTGTATTGCAAAGCAGATGATAATTATACCGAGATATATTTAAGCACCAATAAAAAGAAGCTAGTAAGCAAAACCTTAAAATATTTTGAAGAAGCCTTACAAGGATCTGGTTTTGCCAGAGTGCACAAAAGCTATTTAGTAAACGTAAACGAAATTACTAAATATGTAAAAGGAAAAGGAGGACACGTAGTATTAAGTAGCGGAAAAGAAATCTTGGTTTCGGCATCTAGAAAATCTGATTTGCTATCGTATTTTAAATAGTATTCCTGCGTTAGGCAGGAATCTCCTAAAAAGAATGAAACTGTTTTTAGTTTAAGAAAATCTAAAGCGTTCGAGCGAAGCAAGAAATTTTTCAACAGTAAAGAACAAAGCCAACAAGGTTTAAAATATTTAAATTTGAATGCATGTCATTCCGAGCGCAGTCGAGGAATCTCAAACTAAAAATAAAAAAGAACCAAGAAGGAACTCCTGAAATTAACTCATGAGATTCCTTTTTTTAAACTAAAATAATATGCCAGTAATCAAATCCGTAAACAACAAACATCCACAAATACCAGAAGACTGCTATGTAGCAGAAAACGCAACTATAGTTGGCGAAGTAAGCTTTGGTAGCCAATGTAGCGTTTGGTTTAACGCCGTAATTCGCGGTGACGTACACTTTATTAAAATGGGAAATAAGGTAAACATACAAGACGGCGCAGTAATCCACGCAACGTACCAAAAATCCCCAACAACTATCGGTAATAACGTATCTATTGGTCATAATGCCATCGTCCATGGTTGCACGATTCACGATAATGTTTTAATAGGTATGGGAAGCATTGTAATGGACGATTGCGTGATAGAAAGCAATAGTATAGTCGCAGCAGGAGCGGTGGTTACAGCAAACACTAGAGTAGAAGCAGGAAGTATTTACGCAGGTGTTCCAGCCAAGAAAGTCAAAGACATTAGCGAAGAGTTAATTCATGGTGAAATTAATCGCATTGCCGAAAACTATGTGAAATATTCCAGTTGGTTTAAATAATAAAATAACAAGGGAGAGCAGATTAAAAATAGTAATTATGGCGTTACCACAAGGGTCGCGCTTTCCGTTATATCTTTTTTTCGTGTTCTCGATACAATGCTCCTTTGTCGCATCACGCGAACTGACGTAAAAAAGGATGCCACTACAATCGCTAACGCAGATAGAGCTTCCATATTTAATGAACGTATTATTGGTGCTTGTGCCTCTCTTAAATTTAAGATAAGAGGATTTCCTAGATATGGAAATTCGGAGCGTTTGAAAGTGTGATTTTAAAAGATTATTCCATAGGAAAAACAAAGTCTTAAATACATTCCTTCCTATAAATGAAAAGTACCAAGAATTTTAAAAATCTAAATATGTGCCAGTAAAATCTTCACCTAAAAGTTGCGACATCACTTTAGGGTTTGCGTTAGAATAAAATTGTAAACTAGGTTTATTAGTGGTATTATTTAAAAGATCATGTTGTCTTAAAACGGCTTTCGTTTGTTTCGCCACCGCTTCGCCAGAATCGATTATCTTAACATGACTTGGTAATATCTCTAATAACTGCGGAATCAAATACGGATAATGTGTGCAACCCAAAACCAGGTAATCTATATTGGCATCCAGCATCGGTTTTAAGTACAATTGCAAAAGGGCTTTCATTTCTGTAGACCCAACATTGCCATTTTCAATTAAAGAAACAATACCTTCTCCAACTTGCTCTATAACCTGAATTCCATTGGTGAATAAATCCGTTGTTTTATGAAACAACTCGCTAGATAAGGTTCCTTTAGTTGCAAGAATACCAATCGCTTTTGTTTTGGTATTTAAGGCAGCGGGTTTAATGGCTGGTTCGATTCCAATAAAAGGCACGTTATAATTTTCGCGTAGATGGTCAATGGCGTTTGTAGTTGCCGTATTACAAGCGACAACAATAAGTTTGCATCCTTTGTTGAGCAATAGTTCGGTGTTTTTTTTACTCAATGTAATGATCTCTTCTTTACTTTTATTTCCATAAGGTGCATATTTACTATCTGCTAAATAAATAGTATGCTCATGCGGAAGTAAAGCATTAAGCGCTCTCCATATAGAAGTACCGCCAACACCAGAATCAAAAATACCAATAGGTTGCTTACTCATAGACATATTTATGTGGATTATAAAAGTAAATAAATAATATTCATTTTTAGGAAAGCGTTATAAATAAAAAAAGCCACCTTTTATAAGGTAGCTTTTTTTTAAGTTATTGTAAATGTATATTAGAATCCTAATTCTTTTTTAACATCTGCAAGTAAGTCTTTACCATCTGCCATGATAACTCCACCACCTTGAGTAGAATCTAACACATAAGCAAAACCTTGTGCTCTAGCTACTTTTAATATAGCCGCTTTTGCTTTTTCAGTAATTGGCTTTAATAAAGCTAATTCTTTCTCTTGCATGTCTTTTTGCGCTTGCCCTTGGTATTGTTGTATGTTTTGTTGCATTGTTTGCACCTCTACCATACGTTTTTGGTTTTCTTCCGCGGTTTTAGTAGAAGCTTCT
The DNA here is from genome assembly GCF_053601555.1 of Lacinutrix sp. MEBiC02595. Lineage (NCBI taxonomy): Bacteria > Pseudomonadati > Bacteroidota > Flavobacteriia > Flavobacteriales > Flavobacteriaceae > Lacinutrix > Lacinutrix sp. MEBiC02595. The sequence continues at coordinate 49,394 of NZ_JBSHNU010000147.1, forward strand.
GCATCGTATAATTTCATTTTGCTTTGGTACTCTGTAGCCATTGCTTTAATATCTGCTTCATAGGTTTTACCTAATTTGTCCATTTCACCTTGCGCAGTTTTCATTGCAGGCATAGCCGCAATAAGATCTTGTGTGTTTATATGTGCAACTTTAGTTTGTGCTTGCATAAAGCTAGTTCCTGCAATAAATAATGTTGCTGCTAATAAAAGGGTTTTAATTTTTTTCATTTGTAATAGTTTAATGTGTGTTATGAATTGTTAATTATCTTCTTCTTCGCCGTCGTTGGCATTATTGTTTTCGCGTTCTTCTTTTGCTTTTTTACGCGCTTCTAATATTTTCTTTTTTCTTTCTTCTAGTGCTTGTTTACGTGCTTCTCTTTCACTTAATTTTTTGGCAGCAGCTTCTTCTCTTGTTGTATCTTCGTTACTATCTGTTGTTTTTGTATCGTTTTTACTATCCGATTCTTCTATTTCTTCATTGTCATCCCCAGCATCATTTGTTTCACTAACCGTGCCTTCTTTTAATTGTTTTCTAGCTTCAACAATACTATCTCTTCTTTTTTGTGCTGCTTCTTTTTTAGCTTCACGAGCTTCTAGTATTTCTTTTCTACGTTGTTCTGCCTCTGCAGCACGAGTTGCTTTTTTATCTTCTAATGCTTGTTTTCTAGCATCTAATGTTTCGTTTACTTCAGGTACAACTTCTTCGTCTTTAGCATTTTTTCTTTCTTTCTTAGAATTTGCTTGATCTCGTTTAGAGGTACGTACAATTGCTCGTATCACTTGTTCGCTAATATCAAACCTATCTGCAGAATACAACATTACTACATCTGCGGACTTATCAAATATAAAATCAAACTTTTTAGTGGTTGCTATATCTTGCACTGCCGCAAATATTTGATCTTGTATGGGTTGAATTAATTGTCTTTTCTGAATCATTAAATCTCCAGTAGGACCAAATCTATTCTGTTGGTATTCTAATATTTCAAGTTCTTCAAAATTAATATCTTCTTCACGTTCTTTAACAAGTTCACTAGTTAAAAGTGTTTTCTCATTACTTAAATCTTTTCGTTTTTGCTCAATTACACCTAAACGAGAATCTATTTCCGTTTTCCATTTTTGAACTTTACCTTCCAATTGCGTTGTTGCTTCTTGGTATTCTGGTATGTTTTCTAAAATGTACTCCGTGTCAATATAACCTATTCGTACACCTCGTTGTGCTTGAGTAGTAGATATGCTAAGCATGAATACAATTGCCAGTAAAAAAAGAACTTTTAATTTCATCTGTTTTATATTTTATAATTTATAGGCCTTATAAATTCTAAAAAAGGACAGATGATTATTTATGGGTTTCTGTCACTTTTAGAATTAAGCTTTTCAAAATTAACGAATTTTAACTTTAAAAATTTTAATTCTTCTTTTAAATAATCAAAATGTTAATAGAAAATATCGTGCCAAAATTTTTTATAATTAAAATTGTTGTCCAATTATAAAGTGTGTTTGCCATCCACTTACTTGATTCCCTTGACCTGGAACGGTATCAAATCCGTAACCGAAATCAATTCCTAATAAACCAAAAGCAGGCATAAATAAACGTAAACCTAAACCAGCAGACCTTTTAAGATCAAAAGGATTGTAGTCTTTAAAGTCATTATAAGAGACACCACCTTCAAGAAAACCTAGCATATAAATTTTTGCAGATGGTTTTAATGTGATTGGGTAACGCAACTCTAATGAGAATTTATTGTAGATAGAACCACCATCATTTGTTACTAAGCCATTATCATCTAATGGTTGTATAGATTGGTTTTCGTAACCACGTAATGCAACAGACTCTCTACCATCTAAACTATAACTTCCTAAACCATCACCACCAACGAAGAAACGTTCGAAAGGAATAACACCTCTATCATTGTTATATGCACCTAAGAAACCAAATTCTAAACTAGGACGTAATACTAATTTTCCTACCACTTTAGTATACCAATCTGCTTTAAATTTTATTTTGTAAAATTCTAACCATTTGTAACGTTCTTGGTCAATTTCACCCATTCTTGTATAGGCATCTGTTCTTTGTACATCGGTATAAGTACCATCCGTAGAATTGTAAATTTCTTCCTCTGCATCTCTTTCTTCTGCTAGCGCACCATAATCAACACTATTAAGTAAAGAGTAAGGTATCGATAGTTTTGCACTTACGTTGAAATTAGAACCACCTGTTGGGAAAACGGGATCGTTATAGGTGTTGTTTCTACTTAAACCAATAGTGTATGCCAAGTTATTAGAGTAACCATCACCAAAAGTAAATAAACCAGTGTTATAGTTTTTTAGGTCGTAATGTTGGTAACTTACCGCTTGAGAAAGGGTAAAGTAATCATCTGGGACAGAAAGTCTTTTTGCTAAACCAACAGATAAACCTGTAATGTTAAAACGTTTGTCTTTATCTGCATTTCCAGTACTTGAATCATATAAAAACTGCTTCGAGTGAGAAATAGATGTAGAAAACTGAACTGGCTTTTTACCACCTAACCATGGCTCTGTAAAAGAGAAGCTATAGGTTTGGTAAAATTTACTTGCTTGTAAACGAAGTGCTAGTTTTTGGCCATCACCACGAGGTACAGGTTTGTATGCTTTTTTGTTTAGAATATTTTTAATAGAAAAGTTATTAAAGGATAAACCTAAAGTTCCAATAAAACCTCCTCCACCATAACCACCTTGTAGTTCTATTTGGCTAGATCCTGTTTCTACAACACCATATTGTAAATCGATAGTTCCTTCATTAGGATTCGGGTTTTTAAAGTCTGTACTAATTTGCTCCGCATCGAAAAATCCTAATTGACTTAATTCTCTAATCGTACGTACCACATTGGATTTACTATATAATTGTCCTGGTCTTGTACGAAGCTCACGGTAAATTATCTTATCGTTGGTAACTTCATTACCATGTACGGTTACACTATTGAAATAGGTAGGCTTTCCTTCAGAAATTCTAATTTCCATATCAATAACATTCCCTTCGGCATTCACTTCTACTGGGTTTATAGTAGAAAATAAATAACCAAAATTTTGATATAGATTAGTTAAATCGTCTGCATCTGGTTTTGAGTTATCTGCAATTCGTTCTTGTAATAAGACACCATTATAAGTTTCGCCTTTATTTACACGTAAAACTCTTTTTAATTGTTCGTCTGTATATACCGTGTTACCAATAAAAGAAATATCACCAAAGCTATATTTTTCTCCTTCTTCTAGGTTAATATTTAAAGTTACTGTATTATCATTATTTATTATTAAGCTATCTGATAACACTCTGGCATCTCTATAACCGTTTTCTTTATACTTGTTTATTAAACTTGTTAAATCGGCTTTGTAGTCTTCTTCTATGTATTTGGAACGCTTCCATACTCTAAAGTAGTTTCTTTCTTTAGTGTTCTTCATCGCATTACGAAGCTTGCTTTCTTTTAAAACAGAGTTCCCTGTGTATACAATCTCTTTTACTTTTACCTTTTTACCTTTATCTATTGCTAAAACCATATTGACTTTAGCTTTATTTATAGAATCTGTTGCTTCCGCTTCTACCGTATTAATATGCGCTTTAGCGTTATAAAATCCATCTTTTTTGTACTTGTTTTGTAGATAGTTTTTTGTTGTAGTTACTAAGTTTTCTGTAACCTTAACTCCTTTTTGAAGTTTGTTTTCTTTAATTATAGTTTCTTTTTTACCTTTTTTTACTCCAGTAATTTTAATATCATTAAGCTCTGGTAAATCCGATAGTCTTATTTCTAAATAAGCACTGTTGTCTTCTATTTTTAATAGGTAGATATCTATATCGTTAAAAAGATTAGAGTTCCATAGTTTTTTTATGGCACTACTTATGTCTTCCCCAGGGATTTGCACTTCACTTCCTTTTCTTAATCCAGAATAGGTAATAATGGTTTGTTCACTAAAGGAAGTATTACCATTTACGGTAATTTCTGCAATAGTATATTTATTGCCTTTTGTAAATGTAGTTTCTTGAGCAAATGTGCTTAAACTAAATATGGTTACTGTTAGCGCTAAAAAATGTTTAGTAATTGCTTTTAAAGGCATTAACTTAGCTAAGTTGTTCACTTGTTTTCCCAAATCTTCTTTCTCTTTTTTGATATTCTATTATGGCTTCGTATAAATTTTGCTTTGTAAAATCAGGCCATAAGGTTTCCGTAAAATACAATTCTGCATAGGCTATTTGCCAAAGCAGGAAGTTACTAATACGCTGTTCACCGCTCGTTCTAATAAGCAAATCTACATCTGGTAAATTTTGCGTGTAAAGATGCTCATTAATAACTGATTCATCAATATTTTCGGGCGAAATTATATTATTTTTAACTTTAATTGCTATTTTTTTAACGGTATTTAGTATTTCTTCTCTAGAACCATAGCTTAAAGCTAAAGTAAGCGTCATTCTATTGTTTGTTTTTGTTTTGTCAATAACTTCAAGAAGTTCGCGATATGCTTTTTTAGGTAAGGCTTCTAGATTACCAATGGCCGCTAATTTGATGTTATTCTTTTGAAGTGTTTTTATTTCTTTCTTTAAAGCAGAAACTAATAGCTTCATTAAAGTTTGTACTTCTAGTTTTGGTCTATTCCAGTTTTCTGTTGAAAAAGCATAAAGTGTTAGGTTTTCAATACCTAATTCTGCTGTTGCTTCCACCGTTTCTCGAACAGATTTTGTGCCATTTTCATGTCCAAAAGCACGAAGCATACCTTTCTGTTTTGCCCATCGTCCATTACCATCCATTATAATAGCTAGATGTTTTGGTAATTTATCTATATTTATTTTTTCTTTCAAATCCATTTAAAAGGAGCAATAGCAAGGTGTTTCGCCAAATGTGTAGGTTAATGTAAAACCAGTAAATACATACCAGTCATTATTATTTAAGTTACCAAAAGCAAATCTATCATAAGCTTCTTCGGCATCTGGTACACTACCGTCAATTTCATCGGTAAAAGTATAGCGTGCTCCAATTTCTCCTGCAAGTATCAGATTTTGTGCTATTTGATGCTTGTATCCTAAAACCATAGGAATAGCATAAGCTATACTAGAGGTGTCATCATCTATTAATTCACCATTGAAATTAAAGTGAAAATTATTATGTTTTGCTACTGCAATTCCTGTATATAAATAAGGTGTAGAATTCGTTTTTCTACTATGTAAATTGAAATCTAAGAAGGTGAATTCGATTCCTGCCGAAGCTTCAATTACGGAATTGTTAAATTTGTAACCTCTTTCTTTTCTTCTAGGATCGTTAGATTTACTATCGTCTGCTTCTAGTTCTGAGTATATTAAGGAGAACCTAAAAGAATGCCTTGCACTTCTATTCCATTTAAAAATCCCTCCAATTGCTGGTTGGTTTGGCGAAATATACTTCGAGGAACCAACATCACCAATAAAATTACTACCACCAGCGAACACACCTATTTCATAAGTTTGTGCTTGCGATAGCTGAAAAGTTAAAGCAGTTATTAAAATAATATAAAAATACCTCATATAGAATTAAAGTTTGCAAATATAATAAATAAGATTAGCCTATAGCAATTTGAAACAAATTGTATGGGAATAAAACAGTATTTCGGTTAAAATATTGTTTAATTCCGTTTATCCTCACCCCAAAGTAGTTTTTTTCGGAGTGTGTCTAGAAAACTTTCTTCAATCAATTCAAGCATTTTCACCGTAAAGGATGCTTTTTTAATTTTTATAATAGTATTATTATTTAGTGTGGCTATTCTAGAATCTAAGGAAACTAAATGCTGGTCTTCTCTACCATCTACCATTAATTCTATTTCTGTAGAGTCTGGTATTACTAATGGTCTTGCGCTTAAATTATGAGGCGCAATTGGTGTAAGTACAAAACTATTGGTATCTGGTGTTATTACTGGTCCGCCGCAACTTAGTGAGTATCCTGTAGATCCTGTTGGTGTAGATACAATTAAGCCATCACTCCAGTAGGATGTTAAATACTCGCCATTTAGTTTGGTGTCTACAGTAATCATAGAAGTGGTGTTCTTTCTGCTTACTGCAATTTCATTTAAGGCAAAGTTTATTTCTTTAATATCTGTGTTTTCCGGAGTAGTCTCCATGCTTAATAAACTACGTTCTGATATTTTGTAGTTTCCAGCTAAAATATTTTTGAAAGCTTCTGCTATATCATCCGTTTGTATGGTCGCTAAAAAACCTAAACGACCAGTGTTTATTCCTACAATTGGAATATCTAAATCTTGCACGTACGTTATTGCGCGTAAAATAGTACCGTCACCACCAATACTTATTAAAAGATCAAAACTTTTGTCTAGATCTATAAAAGAGGCAATAGAAGTGTTTTTTATGGAATCTTTTATATGATTTAAAAATTCTTGTTCTATATGGATTTCGACATCTTCCTTTAAAAGCACTTTTAATAAAAGCTGAAATGCATCTATGGTTTTTTCAGAATAGTACTGACTGTAAATAGCTATCTTCATCATTACATGTTTAGATATTTATTAAGGTAGTCTGATCGCTCTTTTAAGCTTTCCATATAACTATCTTCTTCATGACCCGAAACCACATTATAGCTATAACGTCTAAAGGTTTGCATAATATCATTCAATCCTGTGTTTCCAATTTTGAGTGTTATTTGAACCACATCATTTTCCATTTTTGAAATAAAAGCACCTAGTAACTTACCGTCATTAGATTCTACAATTTGGCTTATTTCGCTAAAAGAATAATCATTTACTCCTTTTTCTATTATTAAAATCCCACCAGCTTCAGAGAAGAAAGGAGTGTCGTTGAATAAGCGGATAATATCTTTAAGCTCGTAATAGCCTAAGTAGGTATTGCTTTTGCTTAAAACAGGCATGATGTTCGTAGAGTTCTGAGCAAAAGCTTCTAGTATGTCTAGCCAATTAGTGTCTTCTCTAACAAAAAAGCCTTCCATAGAATAGGTAATATCACTAACAAGTTCTTTGCTTTCAAAACAATGCACATCCGTTTCAGAAATACAACCTAAATAAACATCTTCATTGTTTTTTATAGGAATATGTGAATAGGTAAGCTGATTGAATAGCACTTGCAAATCCCGTACACTATCCTTTAATGTAAGTGGTTTGATGTCGTTTATTATATAATTAGAAAGATTCATTTTTCTTCTTTTTTGCTTCTGCAAATTAATCAAAAAAATAGCACAATAAGGTGGTTCTAGTTTGTATTTTTGTACTATAATACTATATATAATGACAAAACTAAGTGTAAATATTAATAAAATAGCCACTTTACGAAATTCACGTGGTGGAGATTTACCTAATGTAGTACAGTTTGCGAAGGATGTACAGCGTTTTGGTGCAGAAGGAGTAACTATTCATCCTAGACCAGATGAAAGACATATTCGCTATCAAGATGCTTACGATTTAAAACCAGAAGTATACACCGAATATAATATAGAAGGAAACCCAATTCCGAAGTTTATAGAAATGGTTTTAGCAATAAAACCAACCCAAGTTACCTTGGTTCCAGATAGTGTAAGTGCAATTACTAGTAATGCTGGTTGGGACACGATTAAACATAAAGATTTTTTAGTGGAAGTAATTCAGGAATTTAAAGCGAACGGCATTAGAACCTCCATTTTTGTAGATCCAGATGTAAAGCAAATGGAAGGAGCAAAAGAAACGGGAGCAGATAGAATTGAATTATACACAGAAGCATTTGCACATCAATACAGTTTAGGGAATCACGACGCCATTATCCCATACACCGCTTGTGCTCAATTATGTAATACGCTTGGTTTAGGTATAAACGCTGGACATGATTTATCTTTAGATAATATGAAATTCTTTAAAGAAAACATTCCAGGATTATTAGAGGTTTCTATTGGTCATGCCTTAATTTCTGAAAGCCTTTATCTAGGTGTAGAAAATGTAATTCAAATGTATTTACAACGACTGAAGTAAGTATTCCGTGTTCCATCTAAATAATCAAAGTATAATCAGTCAAAAAAATTCGTGCATTCGTGGTAAATAAAGAAATATTACAATCCAATATATTAGGAGAAGGAAAACCATTTATTATTCTTCATGGTTTTTTAGGGATGAGTGATAACTGGAAAACACTTGGTACTCATTTTAGCGAAGCTGGCTTTCAAGTGCATCTAATAGATCAACGTAACCATGGTAGAAGTTTTCATAGTGATCTTTTTAATTATGATGCTTTAGTCGAAGACTTAAAAAACTATTGTGAAGCATATAAACTAGAAGATATTATATTATTAGGACATTCTATGGGAGGGAAAACTACTATGCTTTTTGCTACAGAATATCCAGAACTGGTTTCTAAATTAATAATAGCAGATATTTCACCAAGATTTTACCCTATTCATCACGACGCTATTTTAGAAGGATTAAGTCGTTTGAATTTTGAAGAATTAAAATCGAGAGGTGCCGCAGATAAAGTGTTAGCTAATTATGTTTCAGAACCTGGAACGAGGCAATTTTTACTTAAAAATCTATATTGGATTGAAAAAGGAAAACTTGCTCTTCGTATAAATCTAGAAGCTTTAAAAGAAAATGTAAGCGAGGTTGGTGAAGCATTACCAATGCACGCCAAATTTGATAAAGACACTTTGTTTCTGCGAGGAGACAGAAGTGAATACATTGCGCTGCAAGACGAAGCGTTAATTAAAAGACATTTCCCTTTAGCAAGGATTACAACTATTGCAAATGCAGGACATTGGTTACATGCAGAAAATCCGGAAGATTTCTATAAAGCTGTAATAGATTTTGTAAATTAGAAGATAACTATTAATCTTTAATACGAATAAATTCAATAAACAAACTATGAACTTAATAATAAGACTCTTACTTAATGCTATTGCTGTATTTGCTTTAGCAAGTTTTTTAAATGGTGTAACTGTAGATGGCTACCAAACAGCAATTATTGTTGCAATTGTGCTTTCTATTTTAAACTTAATAGTGAAGCCTATTTTAGTTATTTTAACCTTGCCAATTACCATTGTAACTCTAGGTTTATTCATGTTTGTTATTAACGCATGTATTATTCTTTTAGCAGATAATTTTATAGATGGATTTGCCGTGAGTAGCTTCTGGACAGCAATGCTTTTTTCTGTGCTTTTAAGTATTTTACAATCTTTGTTGCAATCCTTTTTAAAACAAGATAAAAAGTAGGCTAATTTTCAATACGTTAAAAACTTTGTTGTAGTGTAAAAAAGTAGTATTTTTGCACTCCTTTTTAATAGGGAAAATTCTTTAAAAGTTAGCTTTTAGAATTCTATTAAATGGTGTTTCTCATGAAAATGAGAATCTAAAACTAGTGTTAAATGCCCTTTTAGGGTTTTATATCATTTATAATGAATATTACAAGAGAAAACATTGATGCATTAAATGCAGTAGTAAAAGTGGAAATCGCTAAAGAAGATTATAGCGATAAAATTGAAAAAATCTTAATAGATTATAGAAAAACTGCTAACATTCCTGGATTTAGAAAAGGTCACGTGCCAATGGGAATGGTTAAGAAACAATATGGTAAAGCCGTTTTGGTAGATGAGGTTAATAAACTTTTACAAGAAGGTTTAAATAAATATTTAACAGAAGAAAAGTTAGATGTTTTAGGGCAACCATTACCTAAAGTTCAAGACGAAGTTAATTGGGAAGCTGAAAATTTTTCTTTTGAATTCGAATTAGGTTTAGCACCAGAATTTAGCGTAGATTTAAAAAGTAAAAAAGCAATAACACATTATAATATTGTTGCTGGAGATAAAATGATTGATGATCAAATCATAAACATCCAGAAACAGTACGGTAAATTAATTTCGCAAACTGCCATTGAAAAAGACAGTGAAATAACTGGAACTTTTAAAAACGAAGAGAAAGAAATTGAAAATACAGTTACCATAACTTTAGATAAACTTAAAGGAGCTGCAAACGCAAAGAAATTTGTTGGTGCTAAAGTTGGTGATGTAATTACTTTAAAAACAAAAGGTTTATATAGTGACGATCATGATTTAATGCATGCATTAAAAGTGCAACATGAGGATGCGCATGGTTTAGAAATTGAAGTAACTTTTACCGTTACAGAAATCAATAAACGTGAGCTTGCAGACTTAGATCAAGAGTTGTTTACTAAATTATTTGCAGATGGTAGTGTAACTTCTGTTTCCGAATTAAAAGAAAAGATTAAAGAAGATGCCGAAAAACAATTCGTGCAACAAGGAGATCAAAAACTTTTAAATGATGTTACAGAATACTTAGTAGACAATACTAAATTCGATTTACCAGCAGCATTCTTACAAAAATGGATGCAAACTGCAGGAGAACAACAATTGACAGAAGATCAAGCAAAAGACGAATACGAAAAGTCTGAAAAAAGCTTACGTTACCAATTAATTGAAGGGAAACTAATCACAGATAACAAAATACAAGTAACCTTAGAAGATATTCAAGGGCATGCTAAAAACATGATTAAAGGGCAAATGGCTCAATTCGGACAAATGAACCCGTCAGAAAAAGAGCTTGATGATATTGCTGCTCGTGTTTTATCTAGCCAAGAAGAAGCTCGTAAAATATCAGAACAAATCGTTAGCCAACGCTTATTAGAAGTTTATAAAGAAAAGGCAAATGTTAAGGTTAAAGAATTAACGTACGAAGACTTTGTAAAAGAAGTTTACGGAGATAAATAAGAAGAGAAAATAGTTGCACTTAGCTTATATAAGTGTTAACATACTTTTAAAGAATAAATCCTTATATTTGGGCGTTGAAACTTTTACGTTTTAACGCCTTTTTTAATAGAGCGCATTTAGGCTCTTTTTCTTAAATAGAAAAGCTTAAATAGTTCATAACTATAATTTTATACAACATATGGATTACGGAAAAGAATTCGAAAAATTTGCAATAAAAGATCAAGGAATTAGCAGCACATACTACAACAAAATAATTAGTAGCATGTATCCAACAAACTTGACACCAAACATAATTGAAGAACGTCAAATGAACATCGCTATTTTTGATGTATTTTCTCGTTTAATGATGGATAGAATCATCTTCTTAGGAACTGGGATTAACGACCAAGTTGCTAATATTATTCAAGCCCAATTATTGTTTTTAGAAAGTACAGATGCTAATAAAGACATTCAAATATACATCAACTCTCCAGGAGGAAGTGTATATGCAGGTCTTGGTATTTATGATACCATGCAGTTTATTAAACCAGATGTAGCTACAATTTGTACAGGAATGGCTGCTTCTATGGGAGCTGTTTTATTATGTGCAGGAACCAAAGGGAAACGTAGTGGTTTAACACATTCTCGTGTTATGATTCACCAACCTTTAGGTGGCGCACAAGGTCAAGCTAGTGATATAGAAATTACTGCTCGTGAAATCTTAATCTTAAAAGAAGAGCTTTATAATATTATTAGTAAGCATTCTGGTCAAGATTACGACAAAGTATACAACGATTCTGATCGTGATTATTGGATGAAATCGGATAAAGCGAAAGAATACGGAATGATTGATGAAATTTTAGTGAGAAGCTAAAATAAAAGTAAACTGTCATATCGAGCGAAGTGGAGCATCTTTAATAATAAATTCTTCATTTCGTTCTATTGGACATTATAATTTAAGTAATGGCAAAAGAAGATTTAGAATGTTCGTTTTGTGGACGTAAAAAACCCGAAACCAACTTATTAATAGCAGGATTAGATGCGCATATCTGCGATCGCTGTATTGAGCAAGCACATGGTATTGTTATCGAAGAATCCAAACAAACCGATAATAGTGACCTTTCTGCAGAGTTAGTATTACGCAAACCTAAAAAGATTAAAGGCTTTCTAGACGAATATATAATTGGTCAGGAAGCAACAAAAAAGGTAATGTCTGTTGCTGTATATAATCACTATAAAAGATTATTACAACCACCAAGTGATGATGATATTGAAATTCAAAAATCAAATATCATTATGGTTGGTCAAACCGGAACAGGTAAAACCTTAATGGCCAAGACTATTGCTAAAATGCTAAACGTACCATTAGCAATTGTAGATGCTACTGTTTTAACAGAAGCGGGTTATGTTGGTGAAGATGTAGAAAGTATTTTAACAAGATTACTACAAGCTGCAGATTACAATTTAGAAAAAGCTGAAAAAGGAATCGTTTTTATTGACGAAATAGATAAAATTGCGCGTAAGAGTGATAACCCATCTATAACTCGTGATGTTTCTGGTGAAGGTGTACAACAAGCATTATTGAAACTTTTGGAAGGTACCGTAGTAAATGTGCCGCCTAAAGGAGGACGTAAGCATCCAGATCAGAAATTTATTGAAGTAAATACAGAAAATATTTTATTCATTGCTGGAGGTGCTTTTGATGGTATTGATCGTGTAATCTCTAAAAGATTAAACATGCAAGCTGTTGGTTATTCTGCATCTATGAGTGATAACGTTGTAGATCAAAATCATTTATTACAGTATATTATTCCAAAAGATTTAAAAGACTTTGGTTTAATTCCTGAAATTATTGGTCGTCTTCCCGTATTAACATACATGGATCCTTTAGATGCTAAAACATTAAGAGCGATTTTAACAGAGCCTAAAAATGCAATCATTAAGCAATACAAGAAATTGTTCGAAATGGATGATATCGAGTTTACTATCGAAGATGGCGCTTTAGATTTTATTGTTGGTAAAGCAATAGAGTATAAGTTAGGAGCTCGTGGTTTACGTGCACTGTGCGAGGAAATTTTAACAGATGCTATGTTTGAATTACCAGGTAGTAAAGAGAAAGCATTAAATGTGACACAAGAATACGCAGAAGAAAAACTGACTAAAACAACTATAAAAAAATTGAAAGCAGTTTCTTAGTTTTTATATGTTGTACTACCTATAAAAGCCATTTATAAATTTATTTGTAAATGGTTTTTTTTGTTTATTTTAAAGGATGAAATTTAAAGAGGTTAAAGAAATACAAACGAAAAGATTAACCCTGACTATTTTAAATAGGAAGGATGTCGATATTGTTTTTGCACTTCGTTCTAATGAAGAAGTAATACAATACATAGCAAGAGAACCTTTTAAAGTTGCTTCTGAGGCAGAAGAGAAAACGAAAGAGTTAGTGAAGTATATAGATACTAATACATCCATTTCTTGGATTATCAACCGTACTTCGGAAACAAAAAAAATAGGAAGCATTTGCTTATGGAATTTTAGTACAGACAGAAAAACAGCGGAGGTTGGCTATGATTTATTACCAGAATACTACAATAAAGGAATCATGACAGAAGCTTTACAAAGTGTAGTGCATTTTGGTTTTTATGCACTGAAATTAAAAGCTATCGAAGCATTTACAAGCAGACATAATAAAGGTTCTATTGCTCTGTTAGAAAAGAATAATTTTATTCTAGAACAGCATAGGAAAGACGAAGGATTTCCGGATAATATTATTTTTCGTCTAACGCTTTAGTTTTTCTATTTTTAAAATAGCGATATAATTCAATATTCATAAAAATAAGAAGTAAGCCGTAAATAGAGTCCTCCACAGGGATATTACCAATTCTAATTCCTAGGTTTTCGGCGTCATTATACCAAACAATAGGTGCTACCAAAAAGCTTCCCGTAAGAATGCCGTTGCTAATAAAAAAGAAAGGAAGAATTAAAAAGTACGTGAAGTACTGGTATGAAAGATTTGTTTTCTTAACCTTTAAATACATTAGAAATACGGATGTACTTAGAAAAGTAATGGAAGTGTACCATTTTTCAAAATGAAAAAAGCCAACTATTAAAAGAACTACTATTAAAAAATAGCTTAACCCTGATGCAATTTTTTCTAAAGGATTTTGATTAATAATATGCTGTAAAGCAAAAAAGGTAAAGACACAACAATACGGAATACAGATAAAAAATAATACTTCTTCTAGTGGTAAATTTCCTAAATGAATCCCTGTTAAATATTCGGTGTTAAAACCCCAAACTCCCATGTTAGTGAAAATCGAATCCCATAAAATAAATAGTAAAGCAACAATAATATTGGCTTTAAAAAAGGAATTCCATTCTTTATAAAAGGCATGTTTTTTATAAAAACTCGCTATAAACGGAACAGTAATACAAGCTAAATCTACAAAAAGATAAGTGTATGATTGCATGTGTTATTTTTTAAAAGTGTTATGATACTTCTTCGGAACAAACAACATTCCAAAACATTCGCCTTCCTGTTTTCCTAAATGTTTGTGGTGCACTTTATGTGCTTTCCTTAAGCCAATAAGGTATTTGTTTTTGGTGTTTTTAAACCATTTAAAACGTTGGTGAATAAGTACATCGTGAATTAAGAAGTAACTCATTCCATAAAAGAAAATACCTAAGCCAATAAAGAATAGGTAGTTTAAGGTTGGTATTAATCCGAAGTATAAAAGTAGTATGCTAGGAGTGGCGAAAATGACAAAAAAAGCATCATTCTTTTCAAAAGCATGCGGGTATTTTGGTTCGTGATGATCTGCATGTAAATACCATAGAAAGCCATGCATTATATATTTATGAGTAAGCCAAGTAACCACTTCCATGCAAGAAAAGGTTACTATTGTAATTAGTATGTATAGTATAATATTCATTGTGTTGTAAGATACTTAATCGGTTAAAATTAATACGCATTTAATTTATATCGTATATACGATTTAGTTAGTATTACTAATTTTAACGGGTTTGAAACTCGAATTCTTCCGCTTAAAATCTTTTCAGGATCTGCTTTTTTAAGCTTCTTCAGTAATTTTAAATAATATCGATACGCAATATAAACGCCAAGCCTGCTTTCTAAAGGTAATTGAATGATACCTTTATATGCTTCTTGAAAATCCTTTTCAATGTCTTTTATTATTTCTTCTTTATTCGAATTGTTTAGTGAATTACTATCTAAATTAGGAAAGTACGAACGACCTAAGTTTTCGGTATCTTCTTTAATATCTCTTAAGAAATTTACTTTTTGAAACGCAGATCCTAATCGTGTGGCCGATTCTTTTAGCGCTTCAAATTTGGCATCATCGTTATTTACAAATACTCGCAAACACATTAAACCAACAACATCTGCAGATCCATATATGTAGTTTTCATAGGCTTCCTTAGTGGTGTAATCTGTTACTAGTAAATCAGCTTCCATTCGCTTTAGAAAATCATCTGCATAGCCTTGTAAATGATATTTATGTGCTACTTCTTGAAACGAATTTACAATCGGATTTAAACTAATTCTTCTATCTAATGATTTCTTGTAGTCTGTAACAAAATCATAGAATAAATCTTCTTGTGGATACGCTTCAAAAGAATCTACTATTTCATCCGCATAACGCACAAATCCATAGATGGCATAAATAGAAGGGCGTATAGAAGGAGCAAATAGTTTTATGCCAAGAGAAAACGATGTGCTGTAGCTGTTAGTAACAATCTTGCTACATTTTAAACTAGATGTGTCAAATAATGCTTTCATGTTATGCGATGTTTTTTATAATTAAATCACTTACTATTTTACCCGAAATTAAAGATGGTGGTACGCCTGGTCCAGGAACGGTTAGTTGTCCGCAGAAATATAAATTATCCACTTTTTTACTTTTTAATTTAGGTCTTAAAACATGTGTTTGTGTAAGTGTATTAGCCAGGCCATATGCGTTGCCTTTATATGAATTGTAATCGTCTTTAAAGTCTTTTACACAATACGATTCTTTAAATAAAATATTATTTTGAAGGTCTTCTCCAGTAATTTTTTCAACTCGATCTATAAGTTGTTTAAAGTAATGTTCTCTAATTTCTGGAGTGTCTTCTACATCTGGTGCAATAGGAATTAAAAAGATACCAGCTTCTTTGCCATCAGGAGCAGTGGAAGCATCTGTTATACTTGGGAAGCTTGCATAAAATAAAGGCTTTTCTGCCCATTCTTTGGTGTCATAAATGGTTTTGGCGTGTGCATCAAAATCAGTGTCAAAAAATAAAGTGTGATGCGAAACGTTTTTTATTTTTTTATTAAATCCAACGTAGAATAATAATGCAGAAGGAGCAAAGGTTTTTTTATTCCAATACGATTCTGAATATTGCCTTAGTTCTTTTGGAAGTAAGGTTTCTGTATGGTGATAATCTGCTCCGCTTAACAATATGTCGCAGTGCATTAAACCTTTTTTCGTACTAACATTTACTACTTTTTTATTTTCGATATGTATGGCTTCAACGGCGCAATCTGTTACTATTTTCACACCAAGACTTTTAGCAAGGCTTGTCATCGCTTTAACGACTTCGTACATACCTCCTTGTGGGTGCCATGTTCCTAATTTGAAATCGGCATAATTCATGAAGTTATAAAAGGAAGGTGTATTGCTTGGTTTGGCACCAAGAAATAAAACGGGAAATTCTAATATCTTTTGTAGCTTTTTGTTTTTTACATAACCTGTAACCTGTTTTTTTATAGTTAAAATAAACTCGTATAACTTTAAAATAGTTTTACTGTTTATAATTTCAAAAACGTGCACTCCGGGCTTGTACACTAAATCTTTAATTGCAATGTTGTAGTTTCTTTGCGCTTTGTCTATAAACTTTTGAAGTTTATTAGCGCTACCTTTTTCAATACCTTCAAAAGTTGTTTTTATATCTTCAAAATTGTCAGATATACTAATGGAATCTTTCTTTCCAAAATAAATTTGATAAGCAGGGTTTAGCTTATTTAGTTGGTAATACGCTTTAGTAGACGTGTTGAAATCATTGAAGAAACGTTCAAAAACATCAGGCATCCAATAAAAAGTTGGACCAATATCGAAAACAAAACCATCTTTTTTTAGTTGTCTTGCTCTTCCGCCAACCGTTTTGTTTTTCTCTAGAATGGTTACATCAAAACCTTTGCTTGCTAAATAACAGGAAGCAGATAAAGATGAAAATCCAGAACCAACGATTATAATTTTTTTTGAATTCATGGTATAATTTAATTAAATAAACCGACAACAAAAAGTAGTTATCGGTCTATTTATCAGTGTGTTATAAATATTTTACTCTTAATTATTAATCATTACTTTGTTTACTACGTGTATAACGCCGTTTCCAGCTTGAACATCGACAGCTACTATGCCAATATCTGTAGCTCCAGAGCCATCTGTAATGTCTGCTATATTACTACCAGAACCAGGTAGTGTAATCGTGATGTTATCACCTTCTAGTGTAGCAGCAGTCGTGTCACCAGGATTATTTAACATACTAGATGTGATGTTTGCTTCTTTAATTACGTGGTGTAATAGAATTTGAGTTAAAGGCCCTTCCGCAGGAATTGCAGCTAAAGCAGCAAAAGCATCATTTGTTGGCGCAAATACGGTAAAATCAGGATCTATGGTGTCTGTGTTTCCAATTGCTGTTCTCGATAATATACTAGCAAAATCTGTTGCAGGCGTTAAAGTTGTTAATGCTTGTACTAAAGTAGAGAACGTTGGGTCTGCTGTAGCAAAAGTAACTACGGTTGGAATATCAATTACGGTATCTACTGCATGAATTATTCCATTGGTTCCAACTACATCTGCTTGTGCTACTGTAGATATTCCATTAAATACTACTTCACTTGAAGTATTATAATATAAACTTAAAGCATTTCCACCAGGACCAGTTGCTCCTGTATTTGTATATCCTGCTCCAGCATCAACTAAAGAAGTAGAAGTTATGGTAGAACCTATAATAACGTGGTTTAATAATATTTGAGAAAGAACAGCAGTATCTACATTTGCTAAAGGAGTACCATTTAAAAAGGTGCTAAAAGCAGTATCGTCGGGTGCTAAAACTGTAAATGGTCCATCTCCACTAAGTACATTAACTAAGTTTCCATCTGCTGCACCTAAGGCAGCTACTAAATTTGAAAAAGCTGGATTCGCAACTGCGTGATCCACTATGGTTGGTAAACTTAGAACAGCGTCAATAATATGTACCGTTCCGTTGGATGCATCTGCATCAGCAGTAGTGACGGTTGCAACGTTATTAAACATCACGCCACCAGATGCATCAAAATAGATACTAATGTTTAAACCATCTGGACCACTTGCGCTTCCTGAGGTGTAGCCAGAACCCATAGATGCTAAATCACTAGAGGAAACATCTGCCATAATTACATGGTTTAAAAGTACTTGTGATAGTATATCTGTTGGTACATCTTCTAAAGATGCGAATCCGTTAGCAGATAAGAAAGTAGTAAAGGCTGCATTAGTTGGAGCAAGAACTGTAAAAGGTCCGTTTCCGCTTAATACAGAAACCAAGTTTCCGTCTGCTCTAGATAAAGCAGCTACTAAAGAACTTAAATCTGGTGTTGCTTGTGCTAATTCTATAATATTTGGTGTAGGAGTAATTGGGGTATTAGAACTATCATCATCATTACTACAAGATGTTACTAATAAGGATAGACTAAAAAGTGCGATAAAAAAGAATTTCGTTTTCATAATGTCTAATATTTTTTGTTATTGTTTGGACAAATATATAAAATAATTTTAATTTGTCAAATAAAATATATAAAAAGTTAGACAAAAGTTTTTTGATTGAAATATCGATTTCCTGATTTTTTGTTTAACTTTGCGTGGTAAATAATTAGACATGAGTAAATATACAATGGCACAGATTGTCACTTTAACAGGTATTAAAGCGCATACATTACGAAAATGGGAAACCAGATATAATTTTTTAAATCCCGAAAGAACCGATACTAATATTAGGTATTATTCAGATCTTCAATTAAAGAAGTTGTTGAATATTGGTGTTTTAACTAGAAATGGTTATCGGATTTCTAAAATAGATAAAATGTCGGATACCGAGATTCACCAAACCATTTCAGAGAAATTTATTTCTGGAGATTATGAAGACGAGATAAGTGCGCTAGTTATTAGTATGCTAGATATGGATGAGGTAACATTCAATGAAATACTAAGAACTCAAATTGTTAAAAAAGGTCTATTGGCTACTACTACAGATCTTATTTATCCTTTTCTAAACCAGGTTGGAGTTCTATGGGGAATTAATAAAGTAATGCCTGCTCAAGAACATTTTATTTCTAATTTAATTAAGAAAAAAATGTTTGCTTCTATAGATTTACTTGCGTATCCGCATAAAGGAGCTCCTAGTATATTAATGTTTTTGACGGAAGGAGAATACCATGAAATAGGACTTTTATTAGCGTATTATATAGCAAGAGAAATGGGGTGGAAAGTGTATTACTTAGGACAAAATGTACCTACGGAAAATATAAAACAAGTTATAGAGGAAGTAAAACCAGAATTAATGCTGTCTATGTTTGTAACGCCAACTGAAGAATCTGTTTCTAGTAAAATAGATACTATATTATCCCAAGGAGATATTGCGCTTTTGGTTTCCGGAAACCCAACTATTTTAGAGAATGTTAGTCAAGATAAGAGGGTGAAATACTTAGCACATCCCGAAGAACTAATTGGTCTTTTGAAAAAATAAAAATAAAATTAAATAATAAAAAAAACCCGAGCAAATTGCTTGGGTTTTTTTTTGTTTATGGACGATAATTAATACTACATTAGTATATAGTAATCGATTAATAGCAAGGCTAAAGTAGTTTTAATTTATTAAATAATAAACTGTTTTAGACAAAGTATAACTTATACTCGTTGTAAGAAAAAGGATTGTTTTTTTCTTCGATTAACTACTTTCAGTATAAAAACATTCAGCGTTAACTATTTAGTTTCAATAACTGTTCTATATAATCTCTAGTGTTAGAAAGTCTAGGTATTTTATGTTGCCCACCAAGTTTGTTGTTCTGTTTTAGCCAATCATAAAACAGTTTTTCTCTAGCAACATGAACGGTTGGTTTGTTAAGTGTCAAGTTGTTATAGCGCTTTGCTTCGTAGTCCGAATTTAGAGCCTTTAACGCATTGTCAAACAATTCATTAAACATGTTTATGTCTTTTGGTGGTTTTTTAAATTCTATTAGCCATTCATGAGCACCTTTTTCTTTGCCTTGCATAAAAATTGGAGCAGCGGTATAATCTACAATTTCTGCTTTTGTTTTTTTGCAAACTGTTTTTAGTGCGTCTTCTGCATTTTCAATTATTAGCTCTTCACCAAATACATTGATATGGTGTTTTGTTCGTCCGGAAACCTTTATTCTATATGGTTTGGTAGAAGTAAATCGAACTGTGTCCCCAATTTTGTAACGCCATAATCCAGCATTTGTAGTGATAATTACCGCGTAGTTTTTGCCAATTTCGACTTCGGCAAGCGGAATAATTTTTTCGTTAAAACCGCCATAAGTTTCCATGGGAATAAATTCATAAAAAATCCCGTAATCCAACATGAGTAGTAATTCACTAGAATTGTTATGATCTTGAATCGCAAAGAATCCTTCCGAAGCATTATAAATTTCATAATACTTAAAACTACTGTTTGGTAAAATATTTTTGTATTGCTGTTGGTACGGCGTAAAACTAACACCTCCATGAAAATAAACTTCTAAATTTGGCCAAACTTCATGTAAATTACCTTTTCCTGTTGTTTCTAAAACATTGTTTAATAAAACCAACATCCAAGAAGGTACACCTGCAAGACTGGTTACGTTTTCATTTATAGTTTCGTTTACAATGGCTTGCATTTTATGTTCCCAATCACTCATGAGAGAAACTTTGTTGCTTGGCGTGCTACTAAATTCAGCCCAGAAAGGCATGTTATCAATCAAAATAGCACTTAAATCGCCAAAAGCAGTTCCGTTTTCTTTGTAAAGTTCTTTACTGCCACCTAGACGTAAACTTTTTCCTGTAAAGAGTTGAGAGTCTTCATTGTTATTTAAGTACATACAAAGTAAATCTTTACTTGCTGCATAATGACAATCCTCTAAAGAGTCGGTGCTAACCGGAATAAATTTACTTTTCGCATTTGTGGTTCCGCTAGATTTTGCAAACCATTTAATAGGTGTTGGCCAAAAGATATTGTTTTCTCCTTTTCTAGAGCGCTCAATACTAGGTTGGAAATCTTCATAACAAGAAACAGGAACACGGGCCGCAAATTGGGTATAGTTTCTAATGGATGCAAAATCATATTGCCTACCAATCTCGGTATCTTTTGCTGTGTCTATAAGTTCTAACAGTAATTCTGTTTGTACTTCGTTTGGGTATTTTAAAAATAATTCGATTTGGTGAAATCGTTTTTTTAAAAACCACGAAGCAATAGAATTGACTATAGGAATTGCCATATTTATACTATCTTTATTCTTAATTAGATTTGCTTATAAAAATTGCTTTTTTCGATACTAATTTCACGCTGAAATTTTCGAGAAGCGCCTTTATCTTTTATAAGTATCTTCAACGATAAAAATAAGACTTTTTTTTATGTTCTACCAAGGTGTTTTAACAAAAATGGCAACCGAGTTTACAAAGCCTATTCAATATTATTTAGTGTTTGAAAGTGATTTCTTGAATATGAACCAGTTGCTAGGCAAGACAATAGATATTAAGTTTATAAAATACCAATGTTTAAATTGTAGTTTCAACAAAGAAATTTACAGACAAGGTTTTTGTAAAAGCTGTTTTTTTGACATTCCCCAAGCAGCAGATTGGATTATACGTCCAGAATTGAGCACAGCGCATTTAGATAAAGAAGATCGCGATTTAGCTTACGAAAAGAAAGTGCAACTGCAACCACATATTGTTTACTTAGCTAATTCAAGTAATGTAAAAGTTGGTGTTACTAGAAAAGGGCAGGTACCAACACGTTGGATAGATCAAGGTGCTCATGAAGCTATTGAAATTGTAGAAGTGCCAAATAGATATTTAGCAGGAATTACGGAGGTTGCTTTAAAAGATCATGTTGCAGATAAAACGAATTGGCGAACCATGTTGAAAAATGAAATAGCAGATGAAGATTTGGTGGTTTGGCGAGAACGCTTAAAACAATATATACCAGACGAAGCACAACAGTATTTTATTGAAAATAATACGGAAACGAATATAGAATTTCCGGTGTTGCAATATCCTTTAAAGCCAAAAAGCTTAAATATAAAAAAGCAAGGAAGTTATTCTGGTAAATTGGTTGGGATAAAGGGGCAATACCTCATTTTTGAAGATCAAACGGTTTTTAACGTGAGATCTAATGAAGGTTTGGTTGTAGCAATTACAGTAGATTAAGACAAACAAAAAAACACGCTTTTTAATAAAAGCGTGTTTTTGTATATATGTAAAAAGAAGTATCTACTAAATATCTTCAGCGTCTCTTAAACCTTGAATATAAGATGCTTTTTGTACTTGACGTCTACGTTTTACAGATGGCTTAGTGAAAAACTGGTTTTCTCTTAAGTTCTGCATAACTTTCACATTTCTGTGTTTACGCTTGTAACGTTTTAAAGCACGTTCTATATTTTCTCCTTCTTTTATTTCTATTCTTAACATAATGAATCTTTAATTGTGGATGCAAAAGTAATTAATTATTCTTATTTTATAATATTTATTTACTTTTTTTTTCTTCTTTTTTACTCTATCGAGTCTTTTACAGTTTCTTTCTTCTTTTTTCCTCCAAAAAGACCACCTAAAATATCTTTTACACCGTCTTCAACAGTTGGTTTTGTAGGCGTTGTTTCTGTATTTGTGGAATCTGTGTTATTTGTGTTTGCTGTATTTCCTCCTATAATATCATTAAGGACATTTTTTATTGGATTGCTATTTTGTGTTTTTGTAGAGTCGGTTTTAGGTTTGGTTCCTCCTAAAGCATCACCAATTAAATCTTGTAATTGTTGTGTGCCTTGATTTAAAAGTTTTTGTTTTTCAATTTCAATTAGTTGTTTGGTAAGATTGGTAATGCCGCTTGTTAAATCTGTTTTAACGGTTGGAGCGCTAAAAGTACCACCAATTATTGCTGTTACAGGAATTGTTATTTTATCTGCGGCAGGATCGTTTATTTTACCAATAAGTTGATTGATTTCGCTTCCTAGGTATTTTGCAGGAACTTGTAAAACGGCATTGTAAGCCATGCTTTTGTCAAAGCCATGCGATCCATCGACAGTAATGTTAATGTCTTTGTATTTAATATCAAAAGGTTTCACATTTACTTTTCCGTCCTTAAATTCTAATTTTGTTTTTAGGTCTTTTAAATCTAATTTATCAAAATCTATAAAACTAAATGCGCCATTTAGTTTGCTTAATAAAGGAGCGGTTTCCGAAGAAATATCTGTAGTTAACAGTTCTGCAAGTGCATTACCAGAAACCGAAGCCAAATCTGGGGAAAAATGCTCATCTAAAGCGCCAGAAAGATTAATGGTTGTATTTAGTTTTCCTTGTAAAACTTTAGCAATAGGAGCTAAGCTTTGTAGTAATTCTAAACCTTTAAAGGATTCTGAAATGTCAAAATTTGCAATACCAAGGTTCATATTAAAAAGAGGTGTTTTACTTTTCGTGTCTACCAAACCAGAAACAGCAATATCGCCATCAAAAAGGTTAGAGGTTAGGTTTTCTAAAGTGGCTTGTTCGTCTTTTATTTTTAGATTTCCTTTTACATTTTTAAGGGTTAAGTTATCGTATAAAACCGTTTTCGCGTCTGCTTTAATAGTACAATCTAAAAATGCTGGAATTTTCAGCGATTCTTCACTGGACGTCGTTTTGTTTTTAGAAGCAGTTTCCGTTTCAGCAACCATAAAATCATCTACAGCAAAGGTGTTTGATTTTACATTAAAATCTCCTTTTAGCTTTCCATCACTAAGTAAAAAACCTAATAGATTATTAATGGTTCCTGTTGCATTTATATCACTAGTTCCTGTTCTTGCATCAAAATTGTTTAGCGAAACAGTTCCAGGGTGAAAGGTGATATCTGCTTTGCTTATATGAATTGGATTTACAATGTCTTCTCCAGAAAATATAAAATCCGTAATACTTACCGTTCCATTATTTTTAATGCGTTGGTATGCATTGGTTTCTAAAGCATTCATGTCAAAAGAAGTGTTTAGCTTTGCTTTTAAAATTCCGCTTAATTCTTTTTCTAAAGTTACAGGATAGGCTTTGGTGATGTTTGCTAGGTTTAAAACACCATCAATGTCAGCGTTTACAAACATATTTTTGGTGATATTTTTTAAAGTAGCTGAAGACTTAAAAATATCTTCGTCTATTTTAAAATTTAAAGTTTTAATGTCTATATAGGTATTGTCCACGTTTCCATCATCGTTTTTTACCGATGCGTTTATGATGATGTTTTGTACGCTTTTAGGTAAATCTGGATATTTAAACGAAGCATTGTTAGATGCTATGTTTATGTCTAAATGCGGAATAGTGGTGTCGCTACTCAAACCTTTAATAATTCCTTTTACTTTAAAGGTTCCTGTTGTTGCTACGTTTTCGATGTTTTTTGAATATTCTTTCGGAATAATAGCTAAAAAGTCTTTAAAATCGGAACCCGAATTTTCAAAAGAAATATCTATGTTTTGACCTTCGTCTACCATTTGAATAAATCCTTGAAACGCTAATGGTAACTGGTTGATTACTGCCTTGTTTTCTTTAAAAGTGTATTTATTATTTTCTAAATCCAGATCGATTAATGCATCTAGTTTAATGGTGTTGTTGCTGAGGTATTCTGTACTATCTAATTTTAAACTTACTCTAGCTTCCGTATTGGTGTCTAGTTCTGAAACTTCACCAGAAAAAGTTCCTTTTCCCGAGTGATTTAATTCGGTGATATAAAAGGTAATGTTCGATTTTTCATCCAAATACGTAAAAGCACTATTGTTTATCGCGTAATCTTTAATGTCAAAACTAAAACTAGAGTCACCTTCTGTATTGGTGCTTTTTGTTTCCTTTTCATCTTTTTTAGCAATGTCGTAGTTTACATCTCCAAATTTGTTGGTCTTTAAAGTTAATAAAGCTTCGTTTACGTTTATAGCATTTACAACAATTGGTCCTTCGTCTGCTTTTTTGAATAGCTCTTTTATAGACATATCAAAAGTAATAGACTTGGCAGTAGCAAAAGTTTCGTCTTTAAAAGGTTCAAAGTTGGTGATTACTAAATCGTTTACACTAACATGTGCTTGCGGAAAGCTGCTTAAAAAGCTTAAGCTTACATCGCTAAATTCTACTTTAGCATTCATGTTTTCGTTTATAAAACGTTTTACCATATCCTTAATTTGTGATTTAAACATAAAAGGAATGGCAACCAAAAGTGCCACTATAATGAGTAAAGTAATACCAGTAATTTTTAAAGCTTTCTTCATAAAAAAAATACAAATTTGTTTGTGTACGTATTTACGTAATAATACTCGGTTTAGATGATGTAAAGATAGACTTTAGCAAAATTTTAGCGTTTAAAGTAAATCTATTTCTTCGTTAATTTTAAGGTTAAAACGTTTTCTAAAAATATAGACGCCTAAATACAAAAAAGGAGTGTCAAAAAGAGCGATGAGCACTTTGAAAACAAATCCTGCAATTAGTAAGCCAGCAAACTTATCCCAAGCTATAATATGAAAAGAGCATAATAAAATTAAAATGGTAAGCGTATCTACAAACTGGGAGAAAAAGGTGGAGAAATTATTTCGCAACCATAAATGTTTTCCTTTGGTTACGCGTTTCCAGAAATGGTAAATTTGAATATCTATTAATTGCGCAAATAAGTAAGCCATCATACTAGCAAAAACAGCAATTGCTGTGCTGCCAAAAACAGTGGTAAATAGATTGTTGTCTACTGGCGACCAACTTGTGGCTGGCGCTGCATTGGCGACATAAACAATGAACATGGAGAAAAAGGAGGCGAAAATTCCAGCGATAACAATGTCGTTAGCTCGTTTCTTACCATAGATTTCGCTTATTAAGTCGGTGATTAAAAAGGTAATAGGGTATGGTAAAATACCAACGGAAATTTCAAATAATTTGGAACCAAATATCTCTACATCAATTGGGTGCCAATAAAAAAACTTTTGAAATATTAAATTAGAAACCACTAATGAAGTTATAAATAAAGCACCCAGAAATAGGTAAATACGTTGTGCAGCAAGTTTATCTTTTAATGTCATAATATGTACTTCGAAATCGGGAAGCTAAATTTTGTTTACTAAATTTTCTGTTAATTTTTGTTTTTCATCTGTCACATTTAGCGTATTCAGATTAGACAAGTTTCCACTCAAAAACTTTTGAGATTAAATTGTGAATAAATAGCTAAGATAAATATAAAGCATTAAAAATTGTTTTAGTTATTTTGCAGGAATTCGTCTTTTCTTTTGTTTTTAACTATTTGTGGGAAATAGAAAAAAGTAAGATGTGTTAATTTACTTATGAACCAACCAAAAAAAGCATACATTTCTTTAGGAAGCAATCAAGGCGACAAATTTAAAAATTTGCAAAATGCTGTTGATCGCATTCACGAACAAGTTGGTAATATTAAAATAATATCTAAGGTCTATAAAACACCTGCTTTTGGTTTTAAAGGCGAGTCCTTTTTAAATACGTGTTTAATTTTAGAAACGGAATTTAAAGCAAGTAAGCTTTTAAAGATTTTGTTAGATATTGAAAAACAATTAGGAAGAGTTCGCTCTAAAAATGAAGGATATGAATCTAGAATTATAGATTTAGATATTGTTTTTTACGAAGACGAAATTGTAGATTCTAAATCCTTACAGATTCCGCATCCAGAAATGCATAAACGCAAGTTTGTATTGGAGCCTTTACATAATATAGCTTCGCAAATGAAGCATCCCATATTAAACAAAGAAGTTGGTGTTTTGTTAGCTGAATGCGAGGATACTAGTGTTTTGGAGCCAGTAAATATTTGGTTAAAAAATACAAGTAAGCAGTATGATTTTTCTAAATATAATTTTATTGCAATAGAAGGGAATATAGGAGCAGGAAAAACGAGCTTCACCAATAAAATGGCACATGATTTTAATGCGAAACTTATTTTGGAACGTTTTGCAGATAATCCGTTTTTGCCTAAATTTTATAAAGAGCCAAAGCGTTATGCATTTACTTTAGAAATGTCTTTTCTTGCCGATCGCTATCAGCAAATTAGTGATGATTTATCGCAGTTAGATTTATTTAAAGATTTTATTGTTAGTGATTATGATGTGTTTAAATCTCTAATATTCTCAAAAATTACTTTACCCGAAGATGAGTTTAAACTCTACAGAAAACTCTTTTATCAGGTATATAAAGACATCGCAAAACCAGATTTGTATGTGTATTTATATCAGAATACAGAAAGACTTCAAGCCAATATTAAAAAAAGAGGTAGAAGCTACGAGAAGGATATTGAAAACGATTATTTAGATAAAATCAATTCTGGTTATTTAGAGTTTTTAAAAGAGCAAACCGAATTGAATGTCAAGATTATTGATATTTCTGAAAAAGACTTTGTTAAAAACCGAGCAGACTATCTTTGGTTGTTGGATAGAATTTGTGAATAGTTGTTTAATTTTTTTGTAAATTTCTAAATATTTAGAATTTATGAAGCTAGCCAATTATGTACTATTTTATTTTCTCCTTTTTTTTAGTGTAATTGCAATGGCGCAAGATACATCTGTAGATTCTTTAGTTGCCGCATTACAAAAGGATCCGTTGTTTTTCGAAAAAGTATTTATACATACCAATAAAACGAAGTATGATAAAGAAGATACTATTTGGTTTAAGGGCTATGTTTCTTCCAGTGTCAATAAGCCTTCATTAAAAACGACTTTGCTATATGTTAGCTTGTTTTCTGAAACAGGCCAGTTAATAGAAGAGCAAAATATTTTAATTAATAAAGGAGTAGGAGTTGGGCAATTTGAACTATTCGATACTTTAGAATATGGAGATTATTATATTCAGGCACATACTAATTTTATGAAAAATTTTGGAGACGAAAACACATTTGTCTCTAAAATAAGTATAGGTAATACGGCTAAAAATAATGGTGAAAATAATCCTGTTTTATATGATCTACAGCTTTTTCCAGAAGGAGGCTATTTACTAGAAAATGTCGAAAATGTAATTGCTATTAAAGCTTTAGTGAATGGGAAAGGACTCGATTTTACTGGTGAAATTGTAGATTCTAAAAATAAAGTAATCACGAGTTTTGAAAATCGGTATTTAGGAATGACTACTTGTGCGCTTTTCTATGATGCATCAGAAAAATATCAAGCAATTATCAGGATAAAAGATACGGTTCTAAAAATGGACGTTCCAGTGGCTAAAAAAGAAGGTTTGTCTCTTAAGGTTATAGATCGCGTAGATTTTGTGGATATGCAATTGCAAACGAATAGGAAAACGTTACAAAGCCAAAAGGATAGTTATTCGGTTTTATTTCATCAAAATAATAAATTGGTTAATTACGCAGATATTGTGCTTAGGGATACTTCTAAAATAATTCTGCAAATAAATAAGAATGATTTTTTTAACGGGGTAAATACGGTAACGGTATTTAAAAAGGATACGCCAATTCTGGAAAGAAAGTTTTTTGTGTATAAAGACAATGCTAAAATCCAAGTGAAAGTTGAAAAGCAACTAAAAGAAAAAGATTCTAGTGTTTTTAAATTGAAAATGATAGCTGAAGCAGAACGAGCTAATTTAAGCGTTTCTGTGATGTCAAGTAAAACACAAATAGAAGAAGAGACTACTATAGAGTCTGCTTTTTTGCTAACGCCTTATATAAAAGGATATATAGAAAAGCCTTCCTATTACTTGGATGAAAAAAACATAAATCGATTGCAACATGCAGACTTACTATTGTTAACGCAAGGTTGGACGCAGTATACTACTTCGCGATTTGTGAATAATGTAAACCCAAAATATAAATACGACTTTGAATTAGGGTTTAAATTGTCTGGTCACGCTGCGCCATTAGGGTCTAATAACCTTGCGTTAATTAGTGAAGATAATAAGGTAATAGATAAGATATTTTTGAATAATAAGTTGGATTTCACCTTTAAAAATCTGTTGATATATAAAGGGGATGCTGTAAAATTATCTTTTGTAAAACCAGATAACGAATTGGCAAAACCAGAAAATATGACTTTAGATTCTGTAGTTCATTCTAAATTGGAATTTAAGCCTATAGTTTTAAAGTCAAATTATACATCTGTAGCCATAGAAAAAGAAGATGACTTCGTGTTTTATGAAGCCGATGCTACCAGGTTAGATACCGTTAATGTTACTGGAAGAATTAAAACTAAGGCGTATTTAGAAAAAACAAAATTGGTGCGTAAATACAAGAAAATAACTTTTGATATTGGAAAATACATGCCATTAGAGGTAGCCGATCGTTATAAAAAAGAATTGTTCTTGGGGTATTTAGAAAGAGCAGAAGGTGCTAGGTTGGTAAATTGGAAAGGATTAGAATGGTATTTGGAGTTGGGTGTAGAAAAAGAAGCTTTTCTGTTTATTGATGGGAAAAGAATGGAGTCTGAAGATTTAGGAGGTTTAAAATTAGAAATGAAAGATGTTGAAAATGTAATGGTGCAACCTCTTAAAAAAGGGTTTAGGGCATATCAAGTTTTTACAACAGATAATTACAAAAAAGGAATTGTAGAATTATACCAGAATTATGTTTTTGAGTATGGTTACAATACGGCTAAAAAGTATTACACGCCAATTCATGATTTTAATTTTCAAAATGAAGCAACAGAAATAGATTGGAAACCAATACTAGAAACCAATACGAATGGGGAAGCTATTTTTAAAGTTAAAAATAATTCTTCAGGATATACTTTTTCTATTCAAGGGTTTACCAAGTCAGGAAAATTGATTAGCGAAATTATTGTTGTAGAATAGTGCTTTTCATTTTACTAAAAACATCCCAAACCACAACGCCGCAACTCACCGAAATATTTAAGGAGTGCTTGGTTCCAAATTGAGGGATTTCAATTACGACATCACTTGCGCTTACCACGTCTTGGGCAACACCTTTTACTTCATTTCCAAAAACGAAAGCATATTTTGTGTTTGCTTCCGGTGAAAAGTCATTTAGCATGGTTGCATTTTCCGCTTGTTCGATAGCGCATATTTTTACGTTTTCAGCCTTTAGATTTTCTACCAAAGAAGTTGTGCTTTCGGCATATTCCCAGGCAACAGTATCTGTGCTTCCAAGTGCTGTTTTATGAATGTCTTTGTGTGGTGGAGTAGCAGTAATTCCGCAGAGATAGATTTTTTCAACTAAAAAAGCATCACTAGTTCTAAATACCGAGCCGATATTGTTCAAGCTTCTAATATTATCTAAAATGATTATAATAGGAGTCTTGGTAGCAGTTTTAAAATCTTCTACGGTTAATCGATCTAGCTCGTTGTTTTTTAGTTTTCTCATAGTGCAAATATTCAAAAAAAAAGCTTCCTTTTTGAAGAGGAAGCTTTAAAGTTATCAAAAAAAGAAATTAAATTTTCTCTTCTTCTGTTGGTTTTGGATTAACCTTTCCTTTAATGTGTATTACTTTTTTAGGAGCGTTTACCGCATTAGAAGTTAGCGTTATACTTTTGGAAAAAGATCCAGTTCTATCTGTAGCATAACGTACACCAATAACAGAAGATTCTCCAGGAGCAATAGCTTGTTTTGGCCAAGTAGGAACCGTACATCCGCAAGAGCCTTTTGCATTTGTAATTACTAAAGGAGTGCTTCCTGTATTTGTAAATGTAAATTCCCTATTTCCATCCGAGCTGTTTTCTATGGTTCCATAATCTATGGTTTCCGATTCAAACTCAATTTGTGCGCCGTCTTCATTAGCTACTGTTTTTACTTCGCTAGTTTTTTCGGTGTTTTGAGCTATTCCTACTGTCGTCATTGCTAGCATAGCAAAACTTAATAAAATTGCTTTTTTCATAATTTATAATGGTTTGATTTAAAAATAAGTATTCCAAATTTACTAAAACAATATGTGTTTCGTATTACAATTTAATTTTTAACATTATTTTATAACAACTATTAATTTAACTAAATTCGCAATGAAATCAATTTTTACTAAAAAGAACATCTACCCTTGGCAAAAAAAGAAAAAAAAGTAACGCCTTTAATGAAGCAGTACAATGCTATAAAAGTAAAGTATCCAGATGCTTTATTGTTATTTCGTGTTGGCGATTTTTATGAAACCTTTGGTGCAGATGCCATTAAAACGGCTGGAATTCTAGGTATAATATTAACGAAACGAGGTGCAGGAAGTGAAAGCGAAATTGAACTTGCTGGTTTTCCGCATCATTCTTTAAATACGTATTTGCCTAAATTAGTAAAGGCTGGAGAACGTGTTGCAATTTGTGATCAGTTGGAAGACCCTAAACTTACCAAAAACATTGTTAAACGTGGTGTTACTGAGCTTGTAACTCCCGGAGTTGCACTCAATGATGAGGTTTTAGTTTCTAAATCGAATAATTTTTTATGTTCGGTTTATTTCGATAAAAACAAAATAGGAATTTCCTTTTTAGACGTTTCTACAGGGGAATTTTTAACCTCACAAGGGAATGCCGAGTATATCGATAAATTATTACAAAATTTTAGTCCGAGTGAAGTATTAGTCTCCAAACAAAAACGAACGCTTTTTAATGAAACCTTTGGAACTGATTTTCATACGTTTTACTTAGAAGATTGGGTATATCAAACCGATTATGCAAACGAAACTTTAATTAAGCATTTTAATACTAAAACGTTAAAAGGTTTTGGTATTGCAGATTTACAGGAAGGGATTATCGCTTCCGGATCTGTTTTACATTATTTGGGAGAGACACAACATAATAAATTGCAACATATTACTTCTGTTTCTAGAATTGCTGAAGATGATTATGTTTGGATGGATCGATTTACTATCCGGAATCTAGAACTTTATAACTCTACCAATAATAATGCAGTGACGCTTTTAAATGTTATTGATAAAACGATTTCTCCAATGGGAGGACGTTTATTAAAACGTTGGTTGGCTTTACCATTGAAGAATGTAGAGAAAATAAAAGAACGTCATGAAGTCGTAGATTTCTTTACGAAAGATAAAACGACGCTTCAAAAAATACAGAATCATATAAAACATATTGGAGACATTGAAAGACTAATCTCTAAGGTCGCTACAGCAAAGGTGAATCCAAGAGAGGTTATTCAGCTAAAAAACTCTTTAGAAGCTATACTGCCAATAAAAGTATTATCGTCTAATTGCGATAATGAATCACTTAAAATTATTGGTGATAAATTACAAAGCTGTGATATCCTTCGAGAGAAGATAAAAACGATGCTTAACGAAGAAGCTCCCGTAAATGTTTTAAAAGGAAATAGTATTGCGCAAGGGTTTTCTGAAGAATTAGATGAACTACGTGCTTTGTCTACTTCGGGTAAAGATTATTTGAATAAAATGTTGCAACGTGAAAGTGAGCGTACCGGCATCACTTCTCTTAAAATAGCATCCAATAATGTATTTGGTTATTATATAGAAGTACGAAATACACATAAGGATAAAGTTCCAGAAGAATGGGTTAGAAAGCAGACTTTAGTGAATGCGGAGCGTTATATCACGGAAGAGCTTAAAGAATACGAAACAAAAATTTTAGGTGCAGAAGAGAAAATCCTAGCCATAGAACAAAAGCTATTTACAGAATTGGTTACTTGGATGAACCAATACATAAAACCGGTACAACAGAATGCGTATTTAATTGGTCAATTAGATTGCTTAGCTGGTTTTGCACAATTAGCAAAAGATAATACGTATATCTATCCAATTATTGATGATTCGCACGACTTAGAAATAAAAGATGGTCGTCATCCTGTAATTGAAAAGCAATTACCAATTGGCGAACCTTATATTGCTAATGATGTGTTCTTAGATAGAGACACCCAACAGATGATTATGATTACTGGTCCTAATATGTCTGGTAAGTCTGCTATTTTACGCCAAACAGCATTAATAGTATTACTAGCGCAGATGGGAAGTTTTGTTCCCGCAAAAGCTGCTAGAATTGGTTTAGTAGATAAAATATTTACTAGAGTAGGAGCGAGTGATAATATTTCGATGGGAGAATCTACCTTTATGGTAGAAATGAATGAGACAGCTTCTATCTTAAATAATATTAGTAATAGAAGTTTAGTCTTGCTAGATGAAATAGGAAGAGGAACAAGTACCTATGATGGTATTTCTATAGCTTGGGCAATTAGCGAATATTTACATGAGCATCCAGCAAAACCAAAAACGCTTTTTGCAACCCATTATCATGAACTTAATGAAATGACAGAAACGTTTGTTCGTATAAAAAACTACAATGTTTCTGTAAAAGAATTAAAAGATAACGTTTTGTTTATTCGTAAGCTAGTTCCTGGTGGAAGTGAGCATAGTTTTGGAATTCACGTTGCTAAAATGGCTGGAATGCCACAGCAGGTAATACATCGGGCGAATAAGATCTTAAAGAAATTAGAGAAATCACATTCTAGCGAAGAACTTACAGATAAAGTAAAATCTTTAAAAGATGAAATGCAATTGAGTTTCTTTAATCTAGACGATCCGTTATTAGAAAACATAAAAGAAGAAATATTACATATTGATATTGACACACTTACGCCGGTAGAGGCGTTGATGAAACTCAACGAAATAAAACGAATGTTGGTTAAGAAAAAGGAGGTTTGAAAAAAAAAATAATATTTTTTCAAAAAAAGCTTTGCAATTAAGAGATTTATTCTAAATTTGCAACCGCAATAGCAATATTGCACGTTCATACAAAAGACTGCGAAAGTAGCTCAGGGGTAGAGCATCACCTTGCCAAGGTGGGGGTCGCGGGTTCAAATCCCGTCTTTCGCTCTGACACTTTCAAAATAATATACCAAGCGATATTTTAAATATCGTTTCCTGCTGAAGTGGTGGAATTGGTAGACACGTTGGACTTAAAATCCAATGTCCATTAGGACGTACGGGTTCAAGTCCCGTCTTCAGTACAGATGAAAAGCCGAAACGAAAGTTTCGGCTTTTTTGTTTTAAAAAAATACGAAAAGCTCGCTTTTAAGTATTTTTTTAAAACAAAAAACCAATCCAATCTTTTGGGTTGGCTTTTCTCAACATGTTGAAACTGGGACTCGACGCAGTCAATTCCGGTCTTCGACACAAAAGCCTTACAGGAATGTAAGGCTTTTGTGTTTTAAAAATTTAAGTAAGTTTTAATTTCAAGAGTATTCTTGGAGTAAAGAAGAATTCCAATGCTATAGATTGGCTTTTCTCAACATGTTGAAACTGGGACTCGGCGCAGTCAATTCCCGTTTTCGTCACAAAAGCCTTACAGGAATGTAAGGCTTTCGTGTTTTAAAAATTTAAGTAAGTTTTAATTTCAAGCGTATTCTTTGGGTAAAAAAGAATTCCAATGCTATAGATTGGCTTTTCTCAACATGTTGAAACTAGGACTCGACGCAGTCAATTCCCGTCTTCAATATAAAAGCCTTACAGGAATGAAAGGCTTTTGTATTTTAGAAAACGTCCCAAAATTCTCTTTTAAATACAGTGCAAAAGAAAAAAGCAATTACGTGTTATGAGTTGTCTTTTCTTAATGTATCGATAGGAGCGCCACGCGTTTCGTTTCCTGCCTTTTGTATAAAATCGGTATAGTCTAGTTGTGTTTTGTTTTATAAGGTCTCAAACCTTAAAAATAGACACAAAAAAAAGCCTTCATATTTATGAAGGCTTTTAAATAAAAAATAAGAAAATTTCTTAGTGCTTATCTTTAATTTCTTTTGCTTTATCAGCAACTGCATCCGCAGCTTTTGATACTGCACCAGTAGTAGCGTCTTTAGCATTTTCTAAAGCATTACCAGTAGCATCAGCAGCGTTTTCTAAAGCATCTCCAGTAGCATTAGCAGCACCTTTTATTGCATCACCAGCATCTTCCATTGCGTCTTTAGTTGCGCTATTAGCATCTTCTACTGCATCTTCAGTAGCGTCAGCAGCGTTTTCGATTGCATCTTCCGTAGCGTCAGCAGCATCTTCTAATGCATCACCAGTAGCCTCAGTAGCATTTTCTATAGCATTTCCTGCTTCATCTGTTTTTTCTTTTGCTTCCCTACAAGAAGTAAATGATACGCTTAATGCTAATAATAAAGCCGAGCTTAATAATAATTTTTTCATCAGTAATAGTTTTTAGTGTTAATTTTAATGGTACAAAAAAAACCATTAAAAGAAATTACTTTTAATGGTTTCTTTTAATAGTGTAATTATTTGCTGTTTTTTATTGAGCAGTCATTTTCTTAGCTAATTCCATAACTTCCGTTGATTTCGAAGTCATGTAATCCGTTAATTTTTTCATGTCTTCAGCTTTTACGTTTTTCATTGCTTCTTGACCTTTAGTTGCAAGTTCTTGACCTTTAGTTGCAAGTGCTTGCATTTTAGTCATGTCCTTTGTTGTTACAGCTTCCGTGTAAGTTTCAATGTAATCTTCGTAAGCAGTAACATAAGATTGTACTTCTGCATTGTCAAAAGAAGGAACTCCTGTTACAGTCTCTGTTACAGCTTCAGCAGCTTCTTCGACAGCTTCAGTTGTTTCTGCAGCTGCATTTTCAACAGCATCACCTGCTGCATCTGTTTTTTCTTTTACGTCTTTGCAAGATGTAAACGATACGCTTAATGCTAATAGTAAAGCTGCGCTTAATAATAATTTTTTCATCAGTAATAGTTTTTAGTGTTAATTTTCAATATACGAAAGTAACAACTTCCTGTTAAAATTCGCACATGTTTGTTAAAATTTTTAACATAATCGTTATTCAGGTAGATTTAATAGTCTATTTACGTATGTAGTTCATAATTTGGATTACAGCTTCCTTGTTTTTTTTAATATAATTTAAGTTTTTAGCTCCAGAACGCAATCTCTTTTCTTTATTTTGAATCAACTCGGTTAGTATAAAGTCTAATTCTTCTTTGTTTTTCACCGAGAACATCCCTTTTTCTTTTAACATTGCATATGCTTCCGGGAATTTTTTGTAGTTTTTTCCAATAAGTACAGGTATACCAAACACTGCCGGTTCTAAAGTATTATGTAAACCCGTATTCCCCATTGCTCCGCCTATATAAGCAATATCCGCATAACTATAGGTTTTGGATAATAATCCAATAGTATCCATTATAAAAACGGGATATTTAGACACATCTTGGTTTTCTTTTTCGGAATACTTAATACTAGGTACTTGTAGTTGTTTACTAAATCTATCTATTTGTGCTGTTTTAAGATTATGAGGCGCAATAATAAATTTCAAGTCTTCGGAAGCATTTTTATTCATGTAATCTAATAGGATGTTTTCGTCTTCAGGCCAAGTACTTCCTGCAACAACACATAAACTGTCTTGTTTAAATTCTTCAATAAAAGTTAAAGTATTATTTTGGGCTAACTGACTGTAAACACGATCAAAACGGGTGTCCCCAGAAACGGTTACATGGTTGTAGCCTATGGTATTCAATAAAGCTTTTGAGGCCTCGTTTTGAACAAAAATATGTTCGAAAGCAAATAAAGCACTACGTTGTTCTTTTCCATAAAACTTAAAAAAAGATTGCGAAGGTCTAAAAAGAGCAGAAATTAAAATGGCTTTTAAATTTCGCTTTTTTATTTCCTTTAAAAAATTCGGCCAAATATCATATTTTACAAAAATAGTCAGCTGTGGGTTTATTATATCTATAAATCTTTTTGCGTTTTTCTTAGAATCTAAAGGAAGGTAAACAACAACATCTGCTATTTCTGTATCTTTTCTAATTTCATAACCAGAAGGTGAAAAGAAAGTGAGTACAATTTTGTGCTTTGGGTAAAGCTGTCTAATTTCTTTAAAAACAGGTAAGCCTTGCTCGTATTCTCCCAAAGAAGCACAATGAAACCATATACAAGCATCTGTTTGTAGAATGTTGTTTTTTAAAACAGTAAATGTCTGTTTTCTTCCGTGGACACCTTTACTAATTTTGGTGTTAAATAGCGCTATTCCTTTTAAAACAAATGAAGTTAAAGAAATAAGTATGTTATAAATGAAACCCAATAGTTTTTGTTTATTGCTAAAATACATTTCTTTTAAATTATATACATAAGTAGTTTTTAATAAATTATTTTTTATTCATTCATCTTCATTGCTAAACAATATGGTTTTTTGTAAATTCGTAAGATATAATGAGCCAAAATGTATAGTTAAGGTTTCAAAATTTAAGAATGTGAAAAAGATTCAAATGGTTGACCTTAAAGGTCAATATGCAGGTATAAAAGATGTTGTTAATGCAACGATTCAAGAAATAATAGATAATGCATCTTTTATTAACGGACCAAAAGTTCATGAGTTTCAGAAAAATTTAGAAAATTATTTAGGTGTAAAGCATGTTATTCCTTGTGCCAATGGTACAGACGCATTGCAAATTGCAATGATGGGTTTAGGTTTGAAACCAGGAGATGAAGTTATCACTGCAGATTTTACATTTGCAGCTACTGTTGAGGTAATCGCTTTATTGCAATTAACTCCAGTTTTGGTAGATGTAGATCCAAACGACTTTAATATTAGTGTAGAAGCTATTAAAAAAGCGATAACACCAAAAACAAAAGCAATAGTTCCTGTACATTTATTTGGTCAATGTGCCAATATGGAAGCAATTATGAAAGTTGCCGAAGAGTACAACTTGTACGTAATTGAAGATAATGCACAAGCAATTGGAGCTTCGTACACTTACAGTGATGGTAAAAAAGCGAAAGCGGGAACCATTGGTCATGTAGCTTCTACTTCGTTTTTTCCTTCCAAAAATTTAGGAGGTTATGGAGATGGAGGAGCAATTTTTACTAATGATGATGCATTAGCACATACCATTAGAGGAATTGTAAATCACGGTATGTATGAACGTTATCATCACGATGTAGTTGGTGTAAACTCAAGATTAGATTCTATTCAAGCGGCCGTTTTAAATGCAAAATTACCGCATTTAGATAGCTATAATAAAGCAAGGCAATCTGCAGCAAGAAAATATAACAAAGCCTTAGAAGGAATAGCAAACATAACAACACCTCAGGTTTCTAAAACATGCACTACTATTTGCGAAAATTGTGATTGTCATGTCTTTCATCAATATACTTTAAAGTTAAACAATGTGGACAGAGATGGCTTAGTGAAGTTTTTAAATAGCCACGAAATACCATGTGGTGTGTACTATCCAATTCCGTTGCACAATCAAAAAGCATATAAAGATTCTAGATATAATGAAGCAGATTTCCCGGTTACTAACCAGTTGATAAAAGACGTGATTTCTTTACCAATGCATACTGAGTTAGACGATGAGCAAATAGCCTTTATTACCAATAAAATTAAAGAATTTATAGCAAATAATTAGAGCGTTACCGCAAGGGTCAGGCTGTTCGCTTAAATCTTTTTTTGCCGTATAGGCAACCAAAAAAAGGATAACGCTTCCATCCCTAACGCACATACCAGCCAATGAAAGTACTAGTCACAGGAGGTTTAGGTTTTATAGGGTCACACACGGTTGTAGAACTTCAAAAAGAAGGATATGAAGTAGTGATTATAGATAATCTATCGAATTCCTCTATCGATGTTTTAAAAGGAATTGTTGCCATAACTGGTAAAACACCCATTTTCGAAAAACTAGATTTAAAAGATAAAAGAAAAGTTCAAACGTTTTTTAAACAGCATCAAGACATAAAAGGAGTAATCCATTTTGCAGCAAGTAAAGCAGTAGGTGAGAGTGTAGAAAAACCATTATTATATTATGAAAATAATATCAATACCTTGGTTTATGTATTGCAGGAATTAGAAAAGTTAGCCATATCGAATTTTATTTTTAGTTCCTCATGTACCGTTTATGGCCAAGCAGATGTCATGCCAATTACAGAAGATGCACCAATAAAAATAGCAGAATCTCCTTATGGAAATACGAAGCAAATAGGAGAAGAAATAATACAAGATACGTGTAAAGTGAATGCCAAAATAAAAGCCATTTCCTTGCGCTATTTTAATCCTATAGGAGCACATGAAAGTATTGAAATTGGCGAATTACCCATAGGTGTTCCGCAGAATTTAATTCCTTACATCATGCAAACTGCAGCAGGAATACGTGAGCAGCTTTCTGTTTTCGGGGATGATTATCCAACCATAGACGGAACATGTATTAGAGATTATATTCATGTTGTAGATTTAGCAAGAGCACATGTGATAGCCTTAAAAAGGCTTTTAGAACAAAAGAATACATCTAATTACGAAACCTTTAATCTAGGAACAGGGAAAGGAAGTTCGGTTTTAGAAGTGATTCAAGCTTTTGAGAAAGTTGCCAACAAAAAACTAAATTATAAAATAGTAAATAGACGTTCAGGAGATGTTGTTTCTGCTTATGCAGATACCAAAAAAGCAAATGATGTACTAGGTTGGAATGCACAATATAATTTAGAAGATGCCATTTTATCTTCTTGGCAATGGCAAAATAGTCTAGATGTTACTTAAAATATCGTAATGCATTTGCTGTTCTATTATCATATGCGTAATAGATTGTACATATAGGTATGTTATTTTTATTAATAAGCTGA
Organism: Lacinutrix sp. MEBiC02595; assembly: GCF_053601555.1. Taxonomy (NCBI): domain Bacteria; kingdom Pseudomonadati; phylum Bacteroidota; class Flavobacteriia; order Flavobacteriales; family Flavobacteriaceae; genus Lacinutrix; species Lacinutrix sp. MEBiC02595. Next base: position 88,829 of record NZ_JBSHNU010000147.1, read on the forward strand.
TTAACAATATTTTAATATTGTAGATTCGGGATTGGCGTATATTCTTGTTTTCTTTGTAGCTAATGAAAATGACAAAACAATGAAATGGATCACAGTAAAGCGTCAGACAAGACAAGAAAACAGATTTGCTCCAAACATGGGACGTGTTAGTGCAAAAGTTACTTACATTAAAAAGCAAGTACTTGGCATTCCTATTAAAACATTACATAAATATCGAGAAACCTATTACGGAAAAGTAAAAGACTGCGATGCTTGTAGTCTAGTGAAATAAAAAAAAGCCTCGAAATATTTCGAGGCTTTTTTGTGCTTTATAATTTACGCTTTTTTCTTTTTAAAATTGCCAAGAATTAGAAATCCTAAACCAACCATTACAGACATATCTGCAACGTTAAAAATTCCAGTTCTAAAAACACCGCCAAGATCTATATGGAACATATCGGTTACAGAACCATACATGAATCGATCGTAAATATTAGCTATTCCACCACCTAGAATACAGCAAAAACCTATAATAGAAAGTTTGTCTAAATCTTTATTACTAAAAAGAAGAAATAAAACATAGCCCATTACAGATACAGGAATAATAAGTAAAAATATAGCACGCATTGTCGGACTCAAATCACTTCCCATTCCTAAAAATGCTCCAGAATTTTCTACATTGTGTAAAGTAAGGTAGTCACCAAGGATTTCCGATTTACTTCCTTTTACAACATTTGTTCGTGTCCAAATTTTAGAAAGTTGATCAATAACAATATTGAAAATAATTAAAAATGTAATAAATAAAGAACGTTTCATTAAGCTTCAGTTTCTATAGTTGCAGTAGCTGTTTGCGCTTCTCTATTAATTTTTTTAACCAATCCTTGTAAAACTTTTCCTGGTCCTACTTCTGTAAATAAAGTGGCACCATCTGTAATCATTTGTTGTACCGATTGCGTCCAACGTACAGGAGCAGTAAGTTGCGAAATTAAATTCTTTTTTATTTCTGCTTCGTCCGTTGTAGCACTTGCAGTAACGTTTTGATAAATTGGGCAATTTGGTTTGCTAAACGTTGTGTTTTCTATAGCAGCAGCTAATTCTTCTCTTGCAGGTTCCATCATTGGCGAGTGAAATGCTCCACCAACAGGAAGTACTAAAGCACGTCTTGCTCCAGCTTCTTTCATCGCTTCACAAGCGCGGTTAATAGCATCTATCTCACCAGAGATTACTAATTGACCTGGACAGTTATAATTTGCGGCAACTACAACTCCTTCCATTTTTGCACAAATTTCTTCTACCACTTTATCTTCTAAGCCTAAAACAGCAGCCATAGTACTTGGTTGTATTTCGCAGGCTTTTTGCATCGCCAAAGCACGTTTGGATACTAAACGTAATCCGTCTTCAAAAGTTAAAGCACCTGCAGCAACTAGCGCAGAAAATTCACCTAAAGAATGTCCGGCAACCATATCTGGTTTAAAGCTTTCACCTAAAGTTTTTGCTAAAATTACAGAGTGTAAAAATATTGCTGGTTGGGTTACTTTAGTTTCTTTTAAAGCTTCCGCAGTACCTTCAAACATAATATCGGTAATGTTGAAACCTAAAATAGCATTCGCATCTTCAAATAGATGTTGTGCTTCTGGGGAGTTTTCGTATAAGTCTAAACCCATTCCTGAGAATTGTGCGCCTTGACCTGGAAATATATATGCGTTCATTTGTTTTTTATTTTGAATTGCAAAAATAGGAATAAAATCTTTAAAAGAATCAAGAGTCAAGAATCAAGGTTTGTTTCTGTTTTTAAATTTTTTTATAGAAGAATAAGGACTAAGTCTTGGCTCTAAAAGCAAAGCGATTTCTATTCTGTTTTTTATAATCCAACAATTGCAGACTCTGCACAGCGTTCGCCGTCCATTGCAGCAGAAACAATTCCGCCAGCATAACCACCACCTTCCCCACAAGGGAAAAGTCCGATAATTTCTGGATGTTCTAAATTTTCATTTCGTGGAATATTTACAGGAGATGAAGTTCTAGACTCCACACCAATAATATTAGCTTCCGCAGTATAGAAACCATTCATTTTAGAACCAAAAGCTTTAAAACCTTGACGTAATCTACTTCCTATAAATTTAGGAAATAAAGAATGTAATGGTGCAGAATGCAGACCTGGTTGATACGAGGTCGGATTTAAACTCGCAGATAAATTTCCCTCTACAAAATCAGTTAAACGTTGGGCAGGCGCAGCTTGACTTCTTCCGCCAGCATTAAAAGCTAGTTTTTCAAAATCCTTCTGATATTCTAATCCTTTTAAAACGCCAAACTTTTCATATTTAGCTAAATCTTTATCCACATTAATTTCAACTACAATTCCCGAATTTGCAAATTCGTTATTTCGTTTAGAAGGTGACATTCCATTTACAACCACTTCTCCGTTTGCAGTAGCAGCAGGAACTATAAATCCGCCAGGACACATACAAAAAGAATATACGCCTCTATCATTTACTTGATGTACCAAACTATAAGCAGCCGCAGGAAGTAATTCGCTACGATTGCCATCACAATGGTATTGAATAGAATCTATAATGTGTTGTGGATGCTCTACACGAACTCCCATTGCAAAAGATTTTGCTTGTAAAGCGATTTCCTTTTTATGTAATAAATAATAAATATCACGAGCAGAATGACCAGTAGCTAAAATAACGCGATTTGCGGTTAGTTCTGTGCCATTTTGTAATTGAATAGCTTGAATAGTATTATTTTTTATAACAAAATCGGTGACACGAGTATCAAAATGAATTTCGCCACCAAATTTTAAAATGGTTTCTCTAATGTTAGTAACTACTTTAGGAAGCTTATTGGTTCCAATATGCGGATGTGCATCTACCAGAATTTGATCGGTTGCACCATGAAAAACAAGATTTTCAAAAATACGGCGCACATCACCACGCTTTAAACTTCGGGTGTATAGTTTTCCGTCAGAGTAGGTACCTGCGCCACCTTCACCAAAGCAATAGTTAGAATCTTCGTTTACAAAATGATCTTGATTAATTGCTTTTAAATCGCGACGTCTGTCTTTTACATTTTTACCGCGTTCCAGAACAATAGGTTTAAAACCAAGTTCTATACAACGCAAAGCGGCATACATTCCTGCTGGACCAAAACCAATAATATGAATCGGTTTTGCATTAGAAACGTCTTTATATTCAAAAGTGTATTCTGATTTTTGCGGAACCGGTTCTTTTATATATACTGCAACCTTATAATTAAAGATTATTTTGGGTTTACGTGCATCAATAGACTTACGCAATACTTTAATTCCGGAAATATCTTCGTAAGAAATAGCTAGTATTTTGGAAGCTTTTTTCAGAAGGATATTAGGAATTTCTTCTTCCTTAAGGGAAACGCGTAATTGAAGGTCTTTAATCATACTGCGAATTTATGAAAAAATGCGATAGCGAATTAAAGATTTTAGGAGTTTTACATCCCTATCACGGTTTATATATGAAGTTAAACTAATGCACCATTAGCACCAATTACTTGACCAGAAATCCATTTAGAATCGTCACTGGCTAAAAATAAAGCCACTTTTGCTATGTCGATTGGTTTGGCAAGGCGATTAAAAGCATTCATGCTACTTAGTTTGTCTATAAATTCTTGGGACTTTCCTTTTAAAAATAATTCGGTTTCTGTAGCTCCGGGAGCTAATGCATTTACCGAAATCCCTCTTCCTATTTCTTTAGAAAACACACGTGTCATTTGTTCTACTGCAGCTTTAGATGCAGAGTATATTGCGTATGTAGGAAACATTAATTTTACCGTACTGGAGGATATATTGATAATGTTTCCGTTGTCTGCTAATTTACTGCTTGCTTCCTGTAATGTGTTAAAGACACCTTTTACGTTGACATTAAATTGTTTAGTAAAATCGGCTTCGGTATTATCTTTTAATGCTTTAGAAATCATAACCCCAGCATTATTTATTAATACATCTACTTTGCCAAATGCAGCAATGGCTTGGTCAAATAGTTGGGTTACTTCTTCTTTTATACTTACATCTGCTTTTACAGAAATGGCTGTACCACCATTTTTTAAAATGGTATCTACGGCAGCTTTAGCTTCTGCTTCACTATTCGAATGATTTACTACTACTTTTGCTCCATTTTTAGCTAAAAGTGTTGCTATTTCTTTTCCAATTCCTTTAGAAGAACCAGTTACTATTACTACTTTGTTTTCTAGTTTCATGTGTTTATAGTTTAAGCGTTAGATAATTTTTTTAAGCGGAAAACCGAAATAAGGACTAAAATAATAGCAATGATTACAAGAATCATTTTTGGTTCTGGCCTTGCAAAAAATTCCAGAAATAAAGCGGTTATCATGGTTATTAATAAAAAAGCAAATGCGATTTTACCAATTGTTTTATTTTTATTAATAGCGAAAATGATAAATAATGTTGCTAATCCAAGTTCTGCAATTCCTGTAAAGATTCTAAATAAATCTGCAGGAATACCAAAGGCATTTTCAAATTGTTGAAAGCCTTCGATACTTTGCGGTTTTCCTAATAATTTAGGAATCGCAAAAAATACCATTACAGCAGTTATCAAAACGTTTATTATTTGATTTTTTAAATATTTCATTTATTTTAATGCTATAAGTTGATTTGCTATTTGTGTTAAATTGGATGCCACAATTTCTGGTTTATCTGCTAAAGGATATAATTGTGCTCCTGGTCTGCTAACAAAAGCACCTCTCCAATCTGCCCAAAGTGCACCTGCAATATCCCATCCATGTGCAGCAATTAGTAAGCATTCGATAGGTTTAATTCCCATTTTTCTTGCCGCCCAATCATAAGCATCTGTATGTGGTTTAAATTTTCCAATATCTTCGATACTCAAACGATCATCAAAAAAATCAATTAAGCCTGCATTTTCAAATTGGGTTTGCACACCTTTGTTAGAGGAGTTTGTAAAGGATACTAGTTTATAACCAGCATCTTTTAATTTTTGAAGTGCTTCTTTTACTTCGGGATGTGCAGGTAAAGATCGAATCGGACCTAAAATAGCTTCTTTTGCTTCGGTTTCTGATATTGTAATGCCATGGTTAGAAGCAACCATTTGTAAGGCAGCAGCACCAATAATTCCAAAATCGTTGTATTGTCTTCCTACTGTGGTTACTAAAGAATACTGTAACATGGTTGTAAACCATAATGGTAATAAATCGCTTCGGTTTCCTAATACTTTACCAACACTGTCTTTCATTACAGTAAGGTCTAGTAAGGTTTCATTGACATCAAAAAATAATACTTTAGGTCGTATGTTGCTTTTTTCTTTTTTTTCTGGTTCCTTTAAAGAAGAGCTAAATGCTAAATGCGGCGCAGCTAAACCTACTATTGCTGCTTTTTTTAGAAAGTCTCGTCTATTGTTTTTTTCGTTTTTCATATATATTATCATTAATTAAAAACATACCAACTAGTATGTTTTAGGGTAAAAAAAATTAAGCTTTTATTTGTTTTAGGTAGATGGAAAGTCCGGAGATAAATTCATCAATAATTATGTCATTATCATATAATTTTCTAATGCCACGAATTCCTTCAAAAGCACTTATGAGGTAAACAGCTACTGCTTTACTGGAAACATTTTCGCTGATTGTTTTTTCAGTTTTACCTCTATGGATTAAATGGGTAAGTGCTGCTTTCCATTCTTCAATAATACTTCTTAAAGCCATTTGGTATGCTATTTCGAGATCTCCAATTTCATTTATAAAATTATTCATTGGGCAACCGTGTTGCTTATCATATAGCGGAAAAGACTTTAATCGCTCTAAAAAGGTGGTTTCTAAAATCTCTAAAGTGTTTCCTGGTTTGTACAAAGGTGCAATCATACCGTCATGTACCCTTTTTTGAAGTTTTAAACTAATTACGGCAAGACCAAGCTCTTTTTTGTTTTTGTAATGATGATAAAAAGCTCCTTTAGTGAGTTTGGTAGCTTTCATTATTTTATCGACACTTGTAGTTTTAAAACCATTTTCATAAAACAGCTTAAAAGATTCGTTTAGAATGTTTTGCTTTGTGAGTTCCGATTTTAATTCTTGTTGCATAGTGCAAATGTATATTAAAAAATACTAGTCGGTATGTTTTTGATTTTTATTTAACAATTTTTTAAAAAATATAATTATTTTGGATGTACATATTTCAAAAGTAATAGGAGCGAAATTAGATATGAAAACAAAAGCTACAGAAATAGGTGTAGCTTTGTTTTCTTTCTTTTACGGATTCGTTATTTAAGATAAGCTATTTTAAAAGCTAAGGCTATAACCCATTTTAGAAACATCATTTTTTAGTTTTTTTAATTGATCTGCGTTTAAACCATAGTTACTTTGTCTAGAGGCTATTAACTGTTCTTTGTTTAAAATTCGTTCAAATTTCACCTGGTTTTTGTATATAATATACTTAAGATTATTAAATGATGCCTTCTTACTAATTTCTTTACTTTTTTCTCTGTGAGCATTATCTCTTTTTTCAGTATATGCTTCTGAAAATACTTTATTAGCTTTCAATAATTGGTCCTCAGATAAATTTAATTGTGCTATTCTTTTAATCTCGTTATTAACATAATTATCTTCAGTTTGATCAATAATTTCCTGATTAAGTATACCGGCAACCGTGCTCATACAGGATTGGAAATTAAGACTAATTGTAAATAGTAATACAGCTAAAGTGATTTTTTGTTTCATTGAAATGGGGTTAGAGGTTATATTAATTTTAAGTTTACAAATTAATAGGTTTTTTCTGACTTTAATATGATTTTTGAAATAAACCAGCAATTAAAGATGGTTTATTATTTTTCATAAATTTCCAATTGTTTTATTATTTGATTTCTGTAACAGGAAGTGCTTCCCCTTTTCTAATCCCATTGAAAATTTACATGTACGCAGATTTTTTCAGGATTTATTTTCCTTTGTTGTTTCTCGTTAGCAATGGAAATGGCTGTAAGAAAACCATGTGCTTTCATGGGTTCTTTTGCGATAGTTTATTTGAAGAACTATTTTCTTCTTTCTTGCCTCTTATTAAGGGTTAGCGCGAGCATATGAATTACATGGTCTATCAATTAGTTACTTCGTCTATATTCTATTTTTATTTTTCTAATACCATGATCTGTATCCCATTGGTTCACTTCGTTAAAACCATATTTTTTATATAGTGCTGTTGCTGGTCCATTTTCTAGTCCGGTTTCTACAACAAAAAGGCTAGAATCGAATGTGCTTAAAGTGAATTCCATTAGCTTTTTGGCAACGCCTTGTCTAAAGAAGTTTGGATCTACAACCAAACTATTAATAGATGTAAAATCATTCGTGTGATTAATTTCGATGACTCCAGCTAATTGTTTTTCTTTTATATATCCGAAAAATGCAGTACTACTCTTTATATAATTCTCTAGGGTTCTTTTTAAAGGAGGAAAGTCCACTGCTTTTAATAATTCGGCTTCTACTTTATACGAAGATTGAAAAACAGAGCGTATTTTTTTAGCTATTTCTAAATCGCTATTTTCAAGTTTTTCAATCATCTTTCGTGTTTTTAAATGGAGTTAAAGGAAGTTTTTTCGCAAATTTAAATACACTTATTTTCTCTCATACGTTAGAAACGAAAATTCATAATCATGATTTTCATCTTTTACATGATATTTGTCGTTGGTTTTGTTCCAAATTTTAGGATCTATTTTCGGAAAGAAAGTATCCGCTTCAAATACTTCATGCACACGCGTAATTTCAATCTTATCGACTAAAGTCATGGCTTGTTTATAAATTTCGCCACCACCAATAATAAAAGGGTTTAGATCACTTTTAGAGATTGCAATTGCTTTTTCTAAAGAGTTTACTACAATTACACCTTCTGGTACTTGGTAATCTGCTTGTCTAGAGATTACAACATGCGTTCTGTTTGGTAGTGGTTTTGGGAAACTTTCAAACGTTTTTCTTCCCATAATAATATGGTGCCCAGAAGTAAGTGCTTTAAAGCGTACTAAATCGTCACGTAAATGCCAGATAAGCTTATTATCTTTGCCAATAGCGTCGTTTTCTCCAGCGGCAACAATAATAGTTAACACTTGTTTTTTAGCGGCCAAAGCTTCATTGTATATTTCTGTTTTCGCAATATGTGGTGCTTCTTTTTTAAGATTGATTTTTAGTTTTTCAATACGTGCTTGTTGCTTGCTTACTAGTTTTTCTAGTTGTTTTTCTTCCCATTCTTTTCCCATAAAGGTTTGAAACAAAAATACATTTAAAAAATGCCAGAATAATAGCGCAAACCAAACAGCAATGATTACAACAGACCATGGAAGTGTTGCTAGTGTAAATTCATCTGCTAATTGTAAACCAACATTAAAAGTATAGAGTATTAAACCAAAAATTGCAAATACGATCGCATGGGAATAAAAGCGTTTTTTCTGTTTTATTCTACGTTGCGCATTCTGTATCAGCTGTAATTGCTCTTGGTCTATTTTTGGTTTGTTTTTCTTTTTACCGAACATATTTAATAGGTTTCTTATGTAAAGTTACTGAATTCATTTTTGTCGTTCACGAAAACGATATAGTGTGGTTTTCAGTGTTTTATGTTGTTTTTGCGATTATTATATTCTTTAATTCTGAATCCGTTTTGTAGTGATTTAATACTTTTACTATGGGATTTATAATAATAGAATAATAATTCAAAATTAGGTATTTATTTTTTTGATACCTCTAACTTTCTTATTTAATTTGAACTAGCTTAAATCAATAATATTATGGCAATTAAGAAACAATTTTTAAAAAGTAAGCCAGTTTGTAAAGTAACATTTACAGTTCCTGCTAAAGAAGCAAATGAAGTTTTGGTGGTAGGAAATTGGAACAATTGGGATGCAAAAGCAGAGCCTTTACAAAAATTAAAAAACGGAACATTTAAAGGAACAGTAAACTTAGAAAGTGGCAGTTCTTACGAATTTAAATATGTTGTTGACGGACAATGGCAAAACGAGGAACAAGCAGATGCATTTGTTTGGAATGAGTTTGCAGCATCAGACAATAGTGTGATAAATTTGTAATTAGCGACTAGTAAAACAGAAAAGGTGTATTCTTTAATTAGAATACACCTTTTTTATGCTTTTATATTTTTGAAAAAAACGAGGCCATTAAAAATAAATAGTCATTAAAATCCGGAATGGAACCGCGACTGGTTTGCCATTTAAATAACCAGGTTTTTTCATTTTTGGAAGTCGTTTTAAAAGCTTAATCGCTTCTGCAGCAATTTCTTTTTTATGCGCTTTTGCTGTTATGTTTTTAGTCTTTCCCTTTTCATCAATAGTAAATTCTACTAAAAACTGTGTAGATTCGTCAAGCGGAAATAACTTGTCTGCTAATTCATAATTAAAGCCAAGTTTAATAAAATCCACTATTTTTTCTGTAGTACAACTTTTTGTTCCTTGGTAGTCTAGCTTTTCACTACAACTTCTATACATTGGATAGCTATCTATTTTGGCAGGTTTTTCTTTAGAAGAAGAAGTCGCACGAGAAGTTGATTTTGGTGCATCTTCTACTGTAAAACTTATAGGAAATCCGTAAGGTACAATTACCGGTTTCCCTAACTGATAACCTGGTTTATCTAGTTGTGGTATTAGTTTTGTTACACGAATAGCTTCTTTTTCTAATGTTGGATGTGGCGCTCTTGCTCGAACATCTATAACATGACCTTCTTTATCGACTTTAAACTGTACACTAATTCTATGTTTACCAGGAGAAAGATGCAGTGTTTGTGCTAGTTTGGTATTAAAGTTTTTATTAACCAAAGCCGTCATTTTAGTACTCATACATTTTTTGATCGCTAGATTTTCCATGTTTTCATCACAACCAGAATAAACGGGTACAGTTTCAATGACTTCAAATGCAACTTCATCAGATACTTCTGTGGTTTCTGCTTTCGTTGTTGGTTGATCTTGCGAAAAAGAAAATGTGGTACACCATAAGCATACAAAAAGGTAAACGTATTTCATTTGGGATTTTTAAAATTATACAGCAACTGCTCCTTTAATATGTGGATGCGGATTGTAATCTTCGAGTGTGAAATCATCAAAAGTAAAGTCGAAAATATCTTTTACATCTGGATTGATTTTCATTTTAGGAAGGTTTCTAGTTTCGCGAGATAATTGTAATTCTAATTGCTCCATATGGTTGCTGTAAATATGTGCGTCACCAAAAGTGTGTATAAAATCTCCTGCTTGGTAACCACAAACTTGCGCCATCATCATGGTAAATAAAGCATAGGATGCAATGTTAAATGGAACACCTAGGAAGATATCTGCACTACGTTGGTATAATTGGCAAGATAATTTCCCGTCTGCTACATAAAACTGAAAGAAAGCATGACAAGGTGGAAGCGCAGCTTTACCATTGGCAACATTCTCACTAAAAGATTTCGAGTTGTCTGGTAACACCGAAGGATTCCAGGCAGAAACCAACATTCTTCTACTATTAGGGTTTGTCTTTAAGGCCTGAATTACCTCTTTTATTTGATCGATTTCATCATCGTTCCAATTACGCCATTGGTGGCCATAAACAGGACCTAAGTCGCCGTTTTCGTCTGCCCAGCTATTCCATATTTTTACGCCGTTTTCGGTAAGATAATTAATATTGGTGTCGCCTTTTAAAAACCAAAGTAGTTCGTAAATTATAGATTTTAAGTGGAGTTTTTTTGTAGTAACCATTGGGAAACCTTCACTTAAATCAAAACGCATTTGGTGACCAAATACACTTTTTGTTCCCGTTCCTGTTCTATCTCCTTTTTCGTTTCCGTTTTCTAAAACGTGTTGTACTAGGTCTAAATATTGTTTCATAGCATTTCCCACGAAAGTGGGAATCTCATTAAATTAAACTTGATTTTATTAGCAGTTGGAATTAATATGAATAGATTCAACGGCTGCGCTCAGTATGACATAAATAAGCGATGCTAAAATAAAAAAAAGCACCAAGATTTGATGCTTGATGCTTTACTATATTATTATAAAGTTATTAACGATTTTTGCGAACAGCAATTAATAATTTAGTTGCAGTGATTTACTACTAACCTATTATCATTCCTGCAATAGTGGCAGACATAAGCGATGCAATAGTACCACCAATTAATGCTTTTATACCTAACTCAGATAATGTTTTACGTTGCCCTGGTGCAATAGATCCAATACCTCCAATTTGAATTCCAATAGAAGCAAAGTTTGCAAAACCACATAACATATAGGTTGCCATGATAATGGACTTGTTATAGGTTAAATGTGTTGCGCTTGCTACATCTTTTAAGTCTACTAATTGTATGTACCCAACAAATTCACTTGCTGCTAATTTGATACCTAAAAGTTGTCCCATTAAAGTCATATCTACCGTAGCTACACCTATTAGCCACATTAATGGCGCAAATATATAACCCAAAATAAGTTCTAAGGATAAACTTTGATATGCTGTATTAGAAGCAATCCATGTATTTATGGTTGTAATATCTCCAACCCAACCAAGAATACCATTTACCATTGCTATAAAAGCGACAAATACTAAAAGCATAGCACCAACATTTACTGCTAGTTTTAATCCTTCGGTGGTACCATTAGCTATGGCATCTAAAATGTTAGAACCAATTTTTTCGGAAGAAACACTTACATCGGTATTTATTTCTTCGGTTTGTGGATATAATATTTTAGAAACGACAATAGCTCCAGGAGCTGCCATTACTGAAGCTGCTAGTAAATGTTTTGCGAATTGTAATCTTAAAACCGGATCGTCACCACCAAGAAAACCAATGTATGCAGCAAGTACTGCACCAGCAACGGTTGCCATACCACCAATCATTACTAGGAGTATTTCCGATTTGTTCATTTTCTCTAAATATGCCTTAATCAATAAAGGCGCTTCCGTTTGACCGAGGAAAATATTTCCGGCAACACTTAAACTTTCTGCTCCTGAAATCTTTAAGACTTTAGATAAAACGACACCAAAAAATTTCACTACTTTTTGTATGATTCCTAAATAAAATAGGAGCGATGTTAAAGCCGAAAAGAATATGATAGTTGGTAAAACTTGAAAAGCGAAAATGAATCCAAAGGTATCCATATCTACTACTAAACCATCGAATAGGAATTTACTTCCTGCTCTTGTAAAATCTAACACACTAACAAATAAGCCTCCAACCCATTCAAATATTTTTTGAACAAAAGGAATTTTTAAAACACCAACAGCGATTATAAGTTGAAATACCAAACCAAGTCCAACCGTTTTCCAGTTTATTGCTTTTTTGTTATTGCTAAAAAGAAAGGCTAAAACTAAAAGGGAAATCATTCCTAATACACCTCGCCATAAACTTTGTATAGAAAATCCTTGACTTCCTATAATAGTGTCTGTTGGTTCTACAGCATTTTCTATTGCCATCGGGACTTCTTCATCTACTGCCGTGAAATGAAAGACCGTATTTTTTTCGGAGAATACTAAAGTAGAATCGGTATGCTCTTTAATTTTGTAACGACGTATCGTATCGTTAGGTTGGTTGTAGTAAAAAACTAATAAGTTGTTTTGGTGTATATAATCTCCGGAAGCATTTGCTGTACTAAATTCACCTTCGATTAGTTCTAAGGTTTCAAAACTATTGTTTTGGTTATTTGCTATCCATTTTTTTTCTAGATCTTGCGCAATACTTGTAGAAAATCCAAAAAAAATAGCTACAATAGCTAATACAAATTTTTTCATGTGTTTATATTTATTGTTTTTAATTCGTCACATGCTGTTCGCTATTAATGATTCATTTTACATGAAAAACTTTTTAGCATGCTCGTTTCATGTGGTGGTGTTTAGTTATCGTTTAGAGATTTCATCTCTTATGTGTGCTGCTTTTTCATAGTCTTCATTAGCAACTGCTTCGTCTAACATATTGTGTAGATCTTCAATAGTCTTACTGGCAAAGGTATCGCTGGGTGATTCGGTTTCTAATTCTTCGGTAACTAAAGCATCTAAAAGAATATCTCCTTCCATGTTTTTTTCTTCGCTCTCCGGATTTACTTTTAAATAAATCCCGGCTTTGTCCAAGATGTTTTTATAGGTGAAAATTGGAGCTTGAAAACGTAAAGCTAATGCAATAGCGTCACTTGTTCTTGCATCAATGATTTCTTCAATTTTATCGCGTTCGCAAATTAAACTAGAATAGAAAACACCATCTACTAGTTTATGGATGATTACTTGTTTTACAACAATATCAAACCGATCTGCAAAATTTTTGAATAAATCGTGTGTGAGTGGTCTTGGCGGACGAATTTCCTTTTCTAAAGCAATAGCAATAGATTGAGCCTCGAAAGCACCAATAACTATTGGGAGTTTTCTATCTCCATCCACTTCATTTAAAATCAAGGCATAAGCGCCATTTTGAGTTTGGCTATATGAAATACCTTTTATGTTTAACTTGACTAAGCTCATAATATAAAACGCAAAAGACTGTTTAAATTCGGACAAAACAAAATTTAAACAGTCCTTTTTAACAATACAATTTATAAAAAAATATTTATTGTTGGGCCTTAAAGGCTTTTAATTTTTCGATTAATGCTGGTACAACTTCAAAAGCATCACCAACAACACCATAATCTGCAGCCTTAAAGAAAGGAGCTTCTGGATCTGTGTTGATTACTACTTTTACTTTACTCGCATTAATTCCTGCTAAGTGCTGGATAGCACCAGAAATACCAATAGCTATATATAAGTTTGCAGCAACAGGCTTCCCTGTTTGGCCTACGTGTTCGCTATGTGGTCTCCATCCTAAATCACTAACAGGTTTAGAACAAGCTGTAGCTGCACCAAGTACATCTGCTAATTCTTCAATCATTCCCCAGTTTTCTGGTCCTTTTAATCCACGACCAGCAGAAACTACTATTTCGGCATCTGCAATACTTACTTTATCACTTGCTTTGTCTACAGATTGCACATGTACACTAAAATCTGGAATAGCAGGAGCAAAGTCTTCCGCGGAAGCGCTTCCTGTATTTTCTACTAAACCAAATGAATTATTAGATACTGCAACTAATTTTACATCGGTATTAATAGTGGTTATGTTGAATGCTTTATTAGTAAAAGCAGTACGTTTTACTGTAAAAGGAGAAGTACTTGAAGGTGCTTCAATAACATTAGAAGCAAAACCGGCGTTTAATCTAACAGCTAATAATGGCGCTAAATATTTACTGTCTGCACTAGAGCTTACAATAACTACTTTGGCACCTTCTTTTTCTGCTGCTTGTTTAATAATATCTGCATATGCGTTTGCATTAAAAGCATCTAACTTTGTGTTAGTAACGTTTAATACTTTGTCTACGCCATAGTTTCCTAAGACACTAGAATCGCTAGCATTAATAGTTACCGCCGTAACCGTTGTACCCAATTGGTTAGCAACAGCTTTTGCGTATGAAGCTACTTCTAAAGCAACTTTTTTAAATTTTCCTTGTTCTGATTCTGTATATACTAAAACTGACATAATCTATTCTTTTTTTTTCTATCCCAACCCTTTCCAAAGGAAAGGGCTAAAAAAATTACATATTATTTAATCCAATCGTTTCCCTCCTTTGGAGGGGTTAAGGGAGGATTTAAATCACCTTAGCTTCGTTGTGAAGTAAGTTTACTAATTCGTCTAAATTATCTGGAGCTACAAGCGTTACTGCACCTTTTGGAGCAGGTTTTTCAAAACTTACAGAGGTAGTCTCGGCTTCCGTAGCAACAGGTTCTATAACTTGTAACGGTTTTTTACGAGCCATCATGATTCCTCTCATGTTTGGAATACGTAAATCGCTTTCTTCTACTAATCCTTTTTGTCCTCCAATTACTAAAGGCAAGGCAGTAGTAACGGTTTCTTTTCCACCATCAATTTCTCTAGTGGTAGTTGCGTTTGTACCTTCTACTTCCAAACTAATACAGTTATTTACAAAATTTGCATTTGTTAAAGCTGCTATCATTCCTGGAACCATTCCGCCATTATAATCAATAGATTCACGACCAGCAATTACTAAATCATAAGCACCATCTTGAATTACTTTAGCTAATTGCTTTGCAACGGCAAAACCATCTGTAGCTTCTGTGTTTACTCTAATTGCTTCATCTGCTCCAATTGCTAGAGCTTTACGTAAAGTAGGTTCTGTTTCTGGACCACCAACATTAACAACAGCTACACTAGCTCCTTGCTTTTCTTTAAACCACATGGCACGAGTTAATCCAAACTCATCATTCGGATTAATTACAAATTGTACACCATTGGTGTCAAATTTAGTATCTCCTTCGGTAAAATTAATTTTTGATGTCGTGTCAGGAACGTGACTGATACACACTAAAATTTTCATAATTATATAATTTAATTAAAATTGTATTTTTTGTAAAGCCTAGAACTATAACGATTTCGAATAGCTATTTGCAATTTATAATTCTAGGCTTTATTCTCTAGGCTACGAAGTTAATTATAATATTTTGATTATTTACTATGCGTGCATAGTAAATTTTAAACAAATCTTTCTAAGAAAGTTTTTCTTTTATTGCTATTTTTGTTCCGATTAAATAATTAATATAGATGAAATATGTAAAACCCATAGGTTTATATAAACTATTATGTGGTTATAAAATTTCATTTATCAGAATATAAAACAAGAACACGAATGAAGACTATACAATTTAGAGAAGCTATTTGCGAAGCCATGAGCGAAGAAATGCGCAGAGATGAAAGCATTTATTTAATGGGCGAAGAAGTAGCAGAATATAATGGTGCTTACAAAGCAAGTAAAGGAATGCTAGATGAGTTTGGTGCAAAGCGTGTTATTGATACACCAATTGCTGAACTTGGTTTTTCTGGTATTGCTGTTGGTTCTACCATGACAGGAAACAGACCTATTGTTGAGTATATGACTTTTAACTTCGCTTTAGTTGGTATTGATCAAATTATAAATAATGCCGCAAAGATTAGACAAATGTCTGGAGGACAGTTTAAATGTCCTATTGTTTTTCGTGGTCCAACAGGATCTGCAGGACAATTAGGAGCAACACACTCGCAAGCTTTTGAAAGTTGGTTTGCTAATACGCCTGGTTTAAAAGTAATTGTACCTTCTAATCCTTATGATGCAAAAGGCTTATTAAAAGCAGCTATACGTGATGACGATCCAGTTATTTTTATGGAAAGTGAACAAATGTATGGGGATAAAGGAGAAGTGCCAGAAGGGGAATATGTTGTACCTATTGGAGTTGCAGATGTTAAAAGAGAAGGTACAGATGTAACTATCGTATCCTTTGGAAAAATTATTAAAGAAGCGTACAAAGCTGCAGATCAATTAGCAGAAGAAGGTATTTCTTGCGAAGTTATCGATTTACGTACTGTAAAACCATTAGATATTAATACGGTTTTAACTTCGGTTAAGAAAACGAATAGATTGGTCATTTTAGAAGAAGCTTGGCCATTTGGAAACGTGTCTACAGAAATCACATACCAAGTGCAAGCGCAAGCTTTTGATTATTTAGATGCGCCAATTGTAAAAATAAATACAGCAGATACTCCTGCACCTTACTCCCCAGTATTATTTGCAGAATGGTTACCAAATAGCAATGATGTTATAGCAGCTGTTAAAAAAGTAATGTATAAATAAAAACGAATTATTTTCGTTATATAGACTTCATTGGCAACATTGTTGATGAAGTCTTTTTAGTATAATGAAATTAGAAGTGGATTAAATGAAGTGTAAATTAATTGTCTTATTGTTTTTTTTCGGAATAGTTTCCGTGGTAGCGCAAACCAAAGTTAGTGGTAAAGTATTCGATGAATTTAATGAACCAGTAGCTTTTGCAAATGTTATATTTAAAGGTTCTTCTGAAGGTACAATAACCGATGAAAACGGTACATTTTATTTAGAATCGGATGCTACTTGGGATACTGTTTTTGTTTCCTTTATTGGTTTTGCTACTTTAAATGTTCCTCTTGAAAAACGAGTTAATTACGATCTTAAATTTATTTTAAAAGAAGAAGAAGGGTCCTTAGATGAAGTGGTTATTGTTACCGGGAAACAGTCTAAAAAAGAATCTGAAAACCCTGCAATAGCTATTCTTAAAAAAGTTTGGGAGCACAAACGAAAGAATGGTTTAAAACAATTCAAACAATACGAATACGATAAATACGAAAAAGTAGAATTCGATCTTAATACTATAGATAGTTCGCTTATTAAAAGTAAGTTGTTTAAAGGTATGGAGTTTGTATTTGATGAGGTAGATACTTCGCGTGTCACAGGAAAAACCTACTTACCAATATTTATTAATGAAGCCGTTTCTAAAATTTATGGAGACAATACTATTAATAAAGAAAAAATAGATTTATTAGGAAATAAAAACTCTGGTTTTAGCGATAATCAAGTCATTATTGATTTTGTGAATGATTTATATTCCGAGTTTGATATTTATGATAACTACCTTAAGTTTTTCGATAAGAGTTTTGTTAGTCCAATTTCTAGAACAGGAATAAACACCTACAATTACGTTTTATCCGATAGTACGTACAGAGATAATAAATGGTGTTACAACATTATATATTATCCAAGACGTAAAAATGAACTTACCTTTAAAGGTGATTTTTGGGTTGCAGATACTACGTATGCCATTAAGGAAATCAACATGCAAGCTTCCAAAAGTGCCAATATAAACTGGGTAAAAGAAATTTATATAGAGCAGGAATTTGATGTGTTAAATGATTCGTTACTATTATTAAAACGAGATTATTTTATGTCGGATTTCTCTTTTAATAAAAAGGAAGAAGCTCGTGGTGTTTACGGTAAGCGTACTACTTTATATGATAATTATGCTTTTGATATGGCGAAAGACGAAAAATTCTACAGTCAGGAAGTATACAATTATGATAAAGATGTCTATAATAGAGAAGACGACTTTTGGGAGGATAACCGAATGGAGGCTTTAAGTAAAGACGAAAAAGGGGTTTACAAAATGCTAGACACTTTAAAAACCGTTAAAAAGTTTAAGCGTCTTTATAATGTAGGAAGTATTCTGGCATCTGGATATATAGAAATGCCAAGTTTAAATTTAGATTACGGACCCATATTTTCAACCTTTGGTTTTAACGAAGTAGAAGGCGTACGATTAAGAGCTGGAGGAAGAACCTATTTCGGACAAAATGATCTGTGGCGTATCGAAGGATATACAGCCTATGGTTTTAAAGACGATAAGTTTAAATATGGTATCTCTGGAAAAGTACTCTTAAACAAAAAAAATAGATTTATTATTTCTGGTGGAAACCGAAGAGATGTAGAGCAAATAGGAGCGAGTTTAACCACATCAACAGATGTTTTGGGTAGAAGCCTAGCATCTTCATCCATTGTAGGAACAGGAACGAACGATAAACTTACCTCTATTAATCTAACCAGTCTTGCCGTTGAAATGGAACCTGTAAGAAATGTGGTTTTTAGATTAAGCGGAAACTATAGAACTTTAGAGTCGGCATCACCAACTTTTAGTTTAGATTATAATACACCAACAGGAATAGAGTCGGAAGTCAAACAATTTGAAAGTTCTTTATCTGTTTCGTATTTCCCGAAAAGAAAAATGACAGGTTTTGGTGTAGAACGTAGAGAAGCAAATGATAATTTTGCTAGAATATTTGCACAAGTTAGCAATGGTAATCAAAACATGTTTAAAAGTGATTTTGATTATACGAAGGTACAATTATCATACTTACAGCCTTGGTCTGTTGGTGGCTTAGGAAGATTATACACTACGCTAGAAGTAGGGAAAACCTTTGGAGAAGTTCCGTTAGGACTATTAAGTGTCGTTCCTGGAAACCAAAGTTATTTCTCTATTTATAACACCTTTTCTAATCTAGATTATTACGAGTTTGTAACAGACACCTATGCGTCTATGCATATACAACACAACTTTAATGGTCGTTTCTTTTCACGAATTCCTTTTCTACGTAAATTGAACTGGCGAGAAATAGTTGGTTTTAGAGCAGTTGTAGGTGAAGTTTCTAATGAAAACAGAGCGCTTAATGCTTCTGGTTTAGTCTATAAAGCACCAAGTAATAAAGCGTATTACGAATACAGTTTTGGTATAGATAATATCTTTAAAGTCTTTAGAATTGATTTTAATTTTAGAGGAAATTATCTAGACGAAACCAATTATCCGGATGCCAGAAAATTTGGTATTACAGGTAGTTTCGGATTTAATTTTTAGAAATCCTATACCAATTCTGCATCATAAAAATGGGTAGCATCTTTTACAAGTATGCTTAATGTTTCTTTTTCTTTTTTAATACGAGAAGCATCCCAATGTAAGTATTGCGTACAGTCTTTAAGAATAAGCGATTCAAATTTTGCAATACTAGAAATATTAAAATAGAGTCTGCCGGTTCGTCGTACAAAAAAATCAGCAAGACTGTTAATCATTTCATGGTGAATACCATACCATAATTCGGCTCTAATTAGTCTAGCTTCTGGATCTTTATCTAGAAAGGATTGCATTTGCTCTAGTATATCATTCGTTTGTTTACCATAGTTGGAAGTTAAATACCATGCAAAATAATCGTTTTCTATTCCAATTTTCTGAAGCTTTAATTGTAATTTTTTTCGGTATTTTTTCACTTCTTTAGAAGAAGTCATCGCATCTGTTGTCAGCAAAATTTTTTCGGTATACGAATCTTTCAGTTTCGCTACTTGCTTGTCAGTCATGGTGTTTAAAACGGCATCCATAACACGTTGTGCCATTTTTCTATAGCCTGTTAATTTTCCGCCAGCAATAGAAATTAAGCCGCTTTTAGAAATAAATATTTCATCTTTTCTAGATAATTCGGAAGGATCTTTTTCTTCCTCATGAATTAAAGGTCGCAATCCGGCCCAATTGGATTCGATGTCTTTTTCTTTTAAATGAATATCTGGAAATGCAGCATTTACAGCGTCTAGCAAATAATGAATATCTGCTTTGGTAGTAACCACGCGATCTAAATTTCCAAAATAATCGGTATCTGTGGTGCCAACGTAGGTTGCTCGTCCTCTAGGAATTGCAAATATCATGCGCCCATCTGCCACATCAAAATAAACCGATTGTTGTAATGGGAATTTTTCAATAGGAAAAACAATATGCACACCTTTTGTTAGATGTAAATGTTTCTTGTTTTTGGAAGCATCTTTTTCTCGTAATTTATCCACCCACGGACCAGTAGCTGAAACGAAATTTATAGACCTAATGTTAATGCTTTCTCCAGAATTATGATCGATACAATCGATACTTTTTATTTCCTTTTTAGAATTGTAAACAAAGCTATCCATCTCACAATAATTAAGAATCGTCGCACCAAATTCGGAAGCTTTTTTAAGTAATTCTATGGTAAGTCGTGCATCATCTGTTCTGTATTCCGAGTAGTAACCGCTTCCAAGAATCGTTTCTTCATCTAATAAAGGTTCTTTTTTCAAAGTTTCGGCTTTATCTAACATTCTCCTACGATCATCACCTTCTACATCGGCTAAAAAATCATATACTTTTAATCCAATAGAAGTCATCATTTTGCCATAAGTGCCATCTTCAACAAGAGGTAAAAGCATCTTTTCTGGAATCACTAAATGTGGTGCTAGTGTATGCACAATAGCACGTTCTCTGCCAGATTCTCTTACCAAACCAATTTCCAATTGTTTTAAATAACGCAAACCTCCATGAATTAGTTTTGTCGATTTATTACTAGTTCCAGAGGCGAAATCATTTTTCTCAATCAAACAGGTTTTTAGACCTCGTGATGCAGCATCTAGAGCAATTCCTGCTCCTGTAACGCCACCTCCAATAATAACAAGGTCAAATTTTTGTGTACTTACTGTTTTAAGATCTTCGGCTCTATTTAGAATAGAAAATGGTTTTGTTTTCATCATATTTACTCCGCGTCATTAAAGGTTTTGGTTCTTTTAATAGCCGACAACCAGCCTGCATATTTTTGGGTTCTTGTTTTTATATCCATTTTTGGCGTAAAAATTTGGTCTATTTCTCGAATGGACTCCATGTCTTTTCTTGACCAAATTCCTGCTTTTAATCCTGCTAACATGGCAGCTCCAAGAGCAGTGATTTCTAGCATTTTTGGTCTTTCAACAATAACATCAAGCATATCACATTGAAATTGCATCAGGTAATTATTAGCACTTGCACCACCATCCACTTTTAAGGAAGTTAGTGTTTTTCCACTATCTTCTTCCATTGCTTTTATGACATCTTTGGTTTGGTATGCTAAGGCTTCTACTGTGGCTTTAATGATTTCATTTTTTCCAATATCCAGCGTAATTCCGTAGATAGCACCTTTGGCATTGGCATCCCAATATGGTGCTCCTAATCCGGCAAAAGCGGGAACTACATATACATCTTTTAATGGTGGAATACGATTACAAATAGCCTCAGTTTCTTTGGCGTCCTTAATGAATAACAATTTATCACGTAACCATTGTATAGATGCACCACCAATAAAAATACTGCCTTCTAATGCGTAGTTTATAGGTTCATTGGGTAAACTGCAAGTTAATGTGGTGATGAGTCCGTTTTTAGAAGACACATAATCTTTTCCATTATTAAGTAATAAAAAGCAACCCGTGCCATAGGTGTTTTTAGCAATTCCTGCTTCCGAACCTCCTTGTCCGAACAAAGCAGCTTGTTGGTCTCCAGCAACACCATAAATAGGAATTTCTATTTCGTTATACGTTACGGCACCAAAATTAGCGGATGAGGTTTTTACTTCTGGTAACATCGATTTCGGGATATCTAAAGCAGCAAGCAAAGTGTCGTCCCATTTTAAATCTTTAATGTTATAAAGCATGGTTCGGGACGCATTAGTATGATCTGTAACGTGCTGCTTTCCGTAGGTAAATTTATAAATCAGCCAACTATCTATAGTTCCGAAAAGTAGTTGCCCAGCTTCGGCTTTTTTACGTGCTCCTGGTACGTTATCTAAAATCCATTTTAACTTGGTTCCCGAAAAATAAGCATCAATAACCAATCCTGTATGTTCTCGAACATACGTTCCTAAGCCATCCTTTTTTAAGGTCTGACAAATGTCTTTGGTCCTATTGTCTAGCCAAACAATGGCATTGTAAATAGGTTCGCCAGTTTCTTTCTCCCAAACCACAGTGGTTTCTCTTTGGTTGGTAATTCCTATGGCGGCAATTTCTTCCGGAAGAATTCCGGTGTTTTTTAAAACGGTTTCAAAAGTTTCTTTTTGATCCTTATATATTTCGATAGGATCGTGTTCTACCCAACCAGATTCTGGATAATGTTGTGTTAGTTCTTTTTGCGAAACACCTACAATAGAACCTTTTTCATCGAAAATAATGGTCCTGGTACTCGTTGTGCCTTGGTCAAAAGCGATTACGTATTTTTTATGCATGAAGAACTCTTTCAAATATTAAAACATAAAGTACCGAAATTATTTTAATATACTATGCGTGCATAAGAATTATTTTGAAACTTAAATGAGTATTCCGTTTCCCGAGCAATTCATTTCTCAAAAAAGAATTGTAATTTGTAACGGATAAAATTTTAAGATTATGGCTAAAAAAGCAGACCAAACAGCATCCTTTATGGTTCGGTTTAACCAGATTATTTTTGAAGAAGATGGTGAATCTAAGGTACAATGGCGTGGAAAAGTATCGCATGTACAAGGTGGTGAAGATAAAAGTTTTTCAGATTTTAAAGAAGCAGTAGCTTTTATTCAATCCAAATTAGCCGATTTAACCTTAGAAGCTACAAAACATGAATCTCCAGAAGTACAGGATTCTCTATTGAAAAAGAGTTTTTCGCTTTGGAAAACCATTTCTAAAGAAGGTCCGAAAGTAATCCTAGAAACCATTAAAGATCCTAGAAAGCAAGTTGCAAACATACAAGATCAGATTAGTTATTTAGGCGAAGACTTAATGGATAAAGTACATATTGATCAATGGCGAAATGCTTCTCGATCTGATTTTAATACCATAAAAGATTCTATTAGCGGTTTAGCAGATGAGATTAAAAAATTAAATGCTAAAGTCGATGCTATTAGTACTTCAACAAAAGCGACAAAAACTACGAAAACCACGAAAACTACAAAAAGCCCACGAGCTACTAAAAAGAAGTAAGCCTTATAAATGAATCCACTTACCGATAAATTAATAGAATTAAAACAGTTTCAAAAGGATGCGATTATTCGTATTCAGACTTTGGGGCAGTTTAATCTATGGTTGCATAATGAGAAAGTAGATTCCAAAAAATGGGGAAGAGATAAAACCGTTCAATTACTTCAGTATTTAATTTCTAATAGACAACGGCATGCGCTTCATAAAGAAAAAATCATGGATCATCTTTGGGAAGATGGAGATGACAGGGATTTTAAAGTTGCACTACACGGTGTTAATAAAGTATTAGAGCCAGAAAGGCCTTCTAGAACCGAACCTGTTTTTGTGATTAGACAAGGTATTAGTTACCAATTAGATTTAGAAAAAGTTTGGATTGATGTGGAAGCTTTAGAGCAATATATTATTATAGGAAACGAAGCTTTTGGTGATAATCAAGCAATTGCTAAAGAAGCCTATAAAGAAGCTATAGCATTATATCGAGGTGTATATTTACCAAATCGTGTTTTTGAAGATTGGTCTTCGGAAGAGCGCGAGAAAATTCAAATCCTAATTTTAGGAGCTTATGTAATACTTGCTGAATTATTACTTAACGAAAACCCTTTAGAAAGTATCCGTTTAGCACAATGTGCTATTGCCATAGATAATACTTGGGAAGATGCATACCGACTTCAAATGCAAGCTTACATAAAAAAAGGAAACCGACCACAAGCCATTAAAGCCTATAAAAAATGTGCCGATGTGCTAGAAAAAGAATATGGTATTGAACCACTTCCAGCTACAAAAAATCTTCTAAAAGAGATTGAAAACATTTAATTGTAAAATATTTTAAAAATAATTATACTCTGTAAACCCTTGGTTTTACTCCAGTTTTTATTCTTCCTTTTTATAAAAAAACGCTAAGCATCGTTTTTGTAACTCATTTGTAACTACGTGATTGTACGTTTGTACCATAAAATAAGATATAACACATTTAAACAATATATTATGGCTACTAAAACAAAAGCAACATTAATAAATAGTACTACAAATAAAGTGTTGGAATTAACTACGAAAGTAAATGATTTCGCTTTAAATACTACAGAAAAAGCATTCACAAAATCTATTGGTTTAACGGAGAAAGGATTAGGTCTTTCTGCAAAACTAGTAAAGAAAGGTTTAAAAGCATCTGCTAAAAACCAAGATATTGTTTTTAATACTTTAGAAACGGTAAAAGGGAAAGCGGTAAAGTTTATGGCCAAATCTAAATAATTTCAAAAATAAAAGGAACACATACACAAGTGCAACTCATTTGTAACTCGCTGATTGTATGTTTGTACCAGAATTAAGAATAACAACACAATAACAACAATATATTATGGCAACTAAAACTAAAAAAGTAGCAAAAAAAGCAACAAGTAAAGTGAAAAACGATACAAATGTTGTAAATAAAATTAACACAGAATTAGTTAACGCTTCTATAGCTACAATTAATACTGTTGTAGATAATGGTGAAAAATGGCAAAAATTAGCTTCTAAGTTAATGAAGAAGTCAGAAAAGGTAAGAGAGCAACAAATTAATATGATTTTTGATACTGCAGAAGCTGTAAAAGGGCAGTTTGTAACGGGAGCAGATAAAATGAAAGATTTAGTTGGTTACGATGCAACTATAGTTGAGAAAGCTAAAGATATGGCTATGAACAATCCAATAGCGAAAAAAGTATTGGATATTGTAGAAGATATTACAGAGAAAGTTTCTGAAAACCCAATGGTTCAAAAAGCAGAAAAAGCTACTGAAGATATTAAAAACATGGGAGTGGCTAAATATAATGAACTTAAAGGAGATGTGTTAGAGCAAGCTTCAAAAATCATTAACAAGGGAGAAGCTATTATTGAAGACGCTAAAACACCTAAAGCTAAAGTAACTAAGGAAGTGACTAAAAAAGTCGTTAAAGCTAAAAAAACAGTAGCTAAAAAAGCAACTGCAAAAGTCGCTAAAGTTACTAAAGCAACGAAAGTGGTAGCAAAATCAGCACCAAAGAAAACAGTAGCTAAGAAAGCAACTGTAACTAAAAAAGCGGTTACTAAAGTAGCAACAAAAGTAGCTCCTAAAGCAAAAGCTACTGTGGCTAAAAAAGCAACAGCAGTTAAAAAAGAAACGGTAGTGAAAGTAGCAGAAGCTAAAAACGAAGTAGTAGCAGATGTTGCTGAAGTGAAAGTGGAAGTAACAAAATAATACCATAACTTATAAAAAGTAATTTGATATGCGTAAAAATTCAATATTAGATGCTCCAAAAAACATGGTTTTTAAAGCATTAAAGAAAACAAGAAAAGCTGCAGAATCGGCAAATGATTATGCGCTACATACCACAGAAGATGTTGTTAGTGAAACTATAGTTGTTGCAGAGCAATGGCAAACGGTTGCTAATAAAGCAATTAAAGATAGTTTGAAAATAGCTGCAACAAATCAAGATTTAGTTTTTACCGCTTTAACAGGTGTAAAAAAACATGTAAAACTTAGCAAAAAAAGATTTACTAAGCTTATGGCATAGTATTAAAGTTTTTGTTTATTATTAGGTTGGTTAGTTGAAAAGGTTGTCTGTAGAGGCAATCTTTTTTTGTTTTATAGATCTTCGTTTTAGCAAAAACGTTTCGTACTTTTATAGCAAATATTTGGTTAATGGCAAAGAAAAAGAAGATTTCAGCTTCTGAAATGATAACAATGTACATGGATTATGTGGTGGAACACCATAGTAAACCAGAATCGGTAACAAGTTTTGCAGAAGTGCATCATTTTGAAGACGAAGTATTTTATACGCTTTTCACCTCTTTTAAAGATTTAGAAAAGGATATTTATGTACTGCTTTTTGAAAATTCATTAGCTATTTTAAAGCAAACGCCAGAGTATATTACGTTTACTAAAAAGGACAAACTATTAAGTTTGTATTATACCTTTTTTGAAAATCTGTCGCTCAATCAAGAATTCATAAAAATCAATCTGAAAGGTTTTGAAAATCAGCTGAAAGCACTTGCGACCTTTTCAAGATTAAAACGCAGTTTTAAGGCATTTGTAGAAGATCTGAATCTAGAAACAATTAGTTTGAATGTCGATACTATTGAAAACATTCAAAAGAAAACCATTAAAGAATCCTTTTGGATTCAGTTCTTGTTTACCATGAAATTTTGGTTGGATGATACTTCAGAAGACTTCGAAAAAACAGATATTTTTATTGAGAAATCATTAAATACCAGTTTTGAGTTGTTAAATACCAAGTCTTTGAATAATATAATTGATTTGGCGAAGTTTTTGTATAAAGAGAAAGTGAAATAGCATTCCTGCAAGGTTTTTAAAACGGTGTGGGTGGGCAACTAAAAGTTACTCGCTATCGCGAGCATAAAATGAAAACACTAAAAAGCATACCAATTTCTAAAATCCAACGTGCATCTAAATTGGTGCAAACGGGAGCAAAAGTTGGCGTAAATTACCTGAAATATTATGGCGATAAAATGGTTAATTCGGAAGAAGAAGCTAAAGAACGTTTAGACGAATCTAACGCTACAGATATTTACGATAGCTTGAAAGACCTAAAAGGATCTGCCTTAAAATTAGCGCAAATGCTAAGCATGGAGAAAAATATTTTGCCACAAGCTTATGTGGAGAAATTCTCTTTGTCACAGTTTTCTGTGCCTCCATTATCTGCGCCATTAGTAATGAAAACTTTTAAAAAATCTTTCGGGAAATTCCCAAATGAAATTTTTGATGCTTTCAATCCGGAAGCAATAAATGCAGCGAGTATCGGACAAGTACATAAAGCAGAAAAAGATGGAAAAACCTTGGCTGTTAAAATTCAATATCCAGGAATTGCAGATAGTATTTTGTCTGATTTAGCAATGGTGAAGCCGATTGCTATGAAGATGTTTAACATAAAAGGCGAACATTCCGATGTCTATTTTAAAGAAGTAGAAGGGAAGCTATTGGAAGAAACAAACTATTTATTAGAAATAGCACAAAGCAAAGAAGTTGTTGCGGCATGTGCACATATTCCAAATTTAGAATTCCCTAGATATTATGAAGATTTCTCTTCACAACAAATCATTACGATGGATTGGATGGAAGGTATGCATCTTTCCGAATTTGCTAAAATAAATACCAATCCGGAGCTTGCAAGTCAATTAGGACAAGCTTTATGGGATTTCTATTTATATCAAATGCATATACTTAAAAAAGTACATGCAGATCCACATCCCGGTAATTTTTTAGTTTCGGAAAAAGGAAAATTAATCGCTATTGACTTTGGCTGTATGAAAATTATTCCGGAAGATTTTTACGTTCCTTATTTCGAATTATTCAATAAAGAAATACTGGACGATTCTAAACGGTTTCATAAGCAATTATTGAAATTGGAGATTTTAAGGAAAGACGATTCCAAAGAAGAAATAGCATTCTTTACCAATATGTTTCATGATGTACTGCGCTTTTTTACACAGCCATTTAGAGAAGAAACTTTTGATTTTTCAGATCCCGCATTTTTTGAGAAGATAGCAGCCATTGGTGAACGTTATTTTAAAAGTACAAGATCTAATAAAATGAATGCAAATAGAGGTTCTAAGCATTTTATCTATATGAATAGAACATTTTTCGGATTGTTTAATTTAATGTTCGATTTACAAGCCAAAAATATTAAGATTGATAATTATAAGAACTTCTGAAATTCTAACTAATCGGAGCTAAACCTTGAAGATATTAAAAATACTATGCGTGCATAGTATATTATGAAAATATCGTATCTTGTAAAAAAGACAGGTTAATTTGTGGTTTATTTTGATAAAAACATTAAATTTTCACATTAAATTAAAGGAATTAGCAATTTCTTAATAGAACAGTATAAAATACAAGTAACTAATAATGGCAAAAAAAATTGATTTGAAGGACATTGTGCAAGATGCATTCGATGCTTCAATACAGCAGATTTCAGGTTATGATGCAGCTTTTTTATATGCAGAATCACCAACGAGTCCAATGCATATTGCAACCTTAAATATTGTGGAAGGTTCCTTGAAATTTGAGGATTTTAAAGAAATTGTTGCATCCAAGTTGCATTTAGTTCCAAAATTTAGACAGCGTCTATTAAGTGTTCCTATGGATTTAGATTATCCATATTGGGTAGACGATCCAAATTTTGATATCGACTTGCATTTAAATCGTATTAAATTACCGGATCCATCGAACTGGAAAACGTTAAGGGATTTAACGTCCACATTATTTTCCGCACCTTTAGATTTACGTAGACCATTATGGTCGGTGCATTTTATTGAAGGGATCGACGAAATTGCACAAGTGCCAAAAGGTTCTGTTGCCATTGTAACTAAAGTGCACCATGTAATGATTGATGGTAATTCTGGCGTTGGTTTACTTGGTGTTTTGTATGATAGTGATGCAGATGGTAAACAGAAAAAACGATCGAAACCAAAACCTTTTAATCCAGAACCATTACCAGATGAACTTAGTTTGCTGTTAAAAAGTGGGTATGGCTTTTTAAAGAACCCATTTAAAATCCCAAAGACAGTTGTAGAAACGGCTTATAGTTTTATTAAAAGTAAAGCCGCAAAAAAGCTAAGTATTCAAAGAGAATTTAGTTCTACAAAATTTCCAGTACCAATAACCATTTTTAATGGTTCCATTTCTGCTAAAAGAACCTGGGGAACAGCCATTTTATCTTTTGATCGCATTAATGCACTTAGAAAAACAATGGGAGGAACTATTAACGATGTTATTCTGGCTATTTGTGCAGGGGCGCTTCGTCGTTATTTAGTAGAAAAAGAAAAGTTACCATTACATCCTTTGGTGGCAAATGTGCCAATTTCTATAAGAACAGAAGGCGGCGACAATAAAATGAATAATCAAATTGCTAATATGATGATTCAGTTAGCAACACATATCGAGGATCCGTTAGAGCGTTTAGAATATATTCAGGAACAAACCATGCTGGGTAAATCGAGACATAATACTATGGGAGCAAAAACATTGGCTAAAATGGCAGATGTGGTTCCTTTTGGTTTAGCTAATCTAGCCGCTGGATTATACAGTAAATACAATATCAAAGATTTACACAGGCCACCATTTAATGTTACCATTACTAATGTTCCTGGTCCAAGAGGTTTATTGTATTTAAATGGGCATAAAGTGGTTTCTATTTTTGGTTTAACGCCTGTTGTCGATGGTTTCGGATTGATTATTGCAGCATTTAGTTACAATGGGCAAGTAAGTATTACTACAACTTCGGACGCTAAAACAATGCCAGATGCAGATGTGTTTTCTAGATATATTAGAGAATCTGCAAACGAATTGGAAGCGGAAATCGCAAACCTAGGAAAGGATAAATCTGCCAGTAAAACAGCAAAACAAATAAAGAGCAAAAGTGGCCCATTTTTTACGGCTTTTAAAAAGTATGTAAAAACCAATCCTAAAGAAGTTAAAGCAGCTAAGGGTTTGTATCACATGCAATTAGATTTAGGAGATAGAACAGATGGCTGGGAATTAGATCTTACAAAGGCAACCGCAGTTATTAAAAAGAAGAAAAATTTAGCCCCTAAAGTGTTAATCGAAATTGAAGATGAAAATCTATTTGCTTTGTATAAAGGCAAGTTGCTTTTAGAAGAATTGAAAATTCAAGGGCGAATTAAAATAACGGGAACTGCAGCAAGTAAAACAAAGTTCATGAAGCTACTTTCTGCATTTTTAGAACGATAATGAATGCATTATAATACACATATATTACAAGCTACAGATGGAGAATCCATTTGTTATTATAAATGGGAAGCGAATCCCAATACACCTTTTAAAGGAATGGTACAAATCGCACATGGACTAGGAGAACATGCAGGTAGATATGATGCTATGGCGCATCTTTTGCAAGATGAAGGGTATTCTGTTTATGCTAATGATCATCGTGCACATGGTAAAACTGCCGAAATAAAACGTTTGTTTGGGTATTATGATGGCAACGAATATTTTGATGATTGTATTGAAGATATGCATGTGTTGTCTAATTTAATGAAAGCCGAAAACCCGAAAACTAAATTTATATTATTTGGGCATAGCATGGGATCGCTTTTTAGTAGAAAGTATGTTACAAAATACGCGGAAGAATTAGATGCTTTAATTTTATCTGGAACAGCAAGTTTTATCAAAGGACTTGGTAATATAGGGCTGTTAACCGCAACAACAGTTACCGCTTTTCGCGGAAGAGCAAGAGGAAACGAAGTTTTAAAATCTTTCTTTTTTGGCGAATTTAATAAAAAGTTTAAACCAAATAGAACCAAGTTTGATTGGCTAAGTCGCGATGAAAAACAAGTCGATCTTTTTGCTGTAGATCCATATCGTGTGGAAGATTTTTCATTAGGTGTGTTTTTAGATATTATTAAAAACTCTAAAAAACTGAATAAATCCGATGCTTTTAAAGCAACTCCTAAAGATTTGCCCGTACTTATATTTTCGGGAGATAAAGATCCTGTTGGCGAAATGGGAAAAGGCGTAAAACGTGTCGTAAAAGAATATGAACGTCGTGGTATGGAGGATTTAACCTTTAATTTATATGAAGATGGCAGACACGAAATGCTTAATGAAACCAATGCAGAAACGGTTAAGCAAGAAGTTTTAGATTGGTTAAATGTACGTATGCAAGATTAAAAAAAAAGAATGGAAGAAACCCAAATTATATATAGAATTTTTACACGATTAGCAGTTGCTTTAGGGACCTTAAATGGCTGGACTATTAAAGAAGCAAAAAAGCTTACGAACCTACAATTTAAGCAGCATCCGTATCAAAAAGAAATTAAAGCGCTTATTAAGAATATAGATACAGATGAACACGAAATTATTGAGGAGCTATTAGATAAATCTATTTTAGTATGTGATGAATTAGGTCCGAATAGAGATTATATCACCTTAGTGAAAATCTTAGAAAACATAGAGCGTTCTATTTCTGAAGGTCACGACCAAAATGAATACAAATACACCAATTCTATTCTTGATAGATTCAAAAAAGAAATCGCATTTATAAATAAAAAAATCCCTTTACCACCATTATTTAATATGGTAATGGAGAGTAGGTCGATAATCGAATGGTCTTCCATTTATTGCATATATCCATTTATACCAAAGCGAATGGAAGGTAAAGGAAAGCCTGTATTGTTAATTCCTCCATATTTAGGGGATGATTCTTCGACAACATTTGTTAGAAAATATCTAAAATCTCTTGGTTTTACTACCTATAAATGGGAGTTGGGGTTTAATATGGTGAAGTCCCATTACATTCCTAGATTAGAAGAAAAGCTAGCAGATATTTATCAAGAACATCAAGAAAAAGTGAGCGTTGTAGGCTGGAGTGGCGGCGGAATTTTTGCTAAAATAATGGCAAATAGACATCCAAATCAAGTCGAGCAAATTTTAACCATAGGTTCTCCAATCTGGGGTGTTATGGATATGAAAACACCACTTTACGGTTTGCTAGAATTTTTTAGAGGAAAGTCTTTAAAGGAGCGAAACGAAAGATTTCTTGCAGAACTAGAACCAATACCAACAGTGCCAGTAACCTGTATTTATACAAAAACAGATGGTTTAGTCCCTTGGAAACATTGTATGGAAGCAGAAACCTATAGAAAAGATATTAAAAACATAGAGGTCTATGGAAGTCATTCGGGAATGGGAGCAAATGCTAGCGTTTTATTAATAACGGCAAAGGCATTAAGTGCCAATTTAAATGGAAAAGAAATACAAGACGTTTCTTCTAATATGGAGCGTTTTTTGTATCCTAATTTTTGGAACAAAGCAAGAAAAGCATTTCTAACAAAAAAGCCAAAGGTACAAGTCATAAAATAATAAGGTATGGATCATATTATTGAACATCATAAATTCCAAGAAGCTTTAAAGCGAATTGCAAAGGAGCAAAAGTTAGATTTTGAAGATGTAAAAAAGCAAGGGGCAAAGTGTATTAAAGAATTATACGCACAACAGCATCCAATTGCCAAATTGATGTCTGTAAAAAGCTTTGATTATATACTTTCTAGAGCCTATAATGATAAGATTGATGTCGATCCTAAAGGGATAAAAAAACTCATGAAATTAATGCAGCAAAATTCAGTTGCATTCATCATGACACATAAAACCTATTTAGATACGTTGGTGTTAATTTCAACATTGGCGCGTTATGGAATGCCAATTCCCTATTCCTTTGGCGGAAGTAATTTGGCGTTTCCAGGATTGAAACAATTAGGGAATAATGCAGGACTTATTTTTATTCGCCGCAGTTTTAAAGACGATCTCATTTATAAAGCAGCTTTACGTCATTACATCGCTTCTATTATTGATAAAGGCGATCATTTAACTTGGAATATTGAAGGAACGCGATCCAGAACCGGAAAAATTATTTATCCGCAAATGGGAATTTTAAAATATATTAAGGAAGGGGAATCGCAAAGTACAAGAAATATAAAATACGTGCCGGTTTCTATTGTTTATGACTTAATTCCAGATGTCAAACAAATGACAGAGGAAGGAAAAGGACAAGAGAAAAAATCGGAAAACATAAAAGAAGCAGTCCGTTATATCCAGAAACTAGGAAATGATTATGGCCGTGCAGCAATTCGATTTGGAGATCCTGTGGAAATGGATGAAGACCAGCAAGCCATCATTCCAGATATGGAAGAAGATAGTTATGCCGATAAAAATACACTACCACGTTTTGCTTTTGAGTTAATTCACAAAACCAACGCGATTACACCAGTAACTACAGTTTCCTTAATCTGTCATGTGTTGCTAAACGATTTCGCTTTAACCAAAAAAGAAATCGAATTTAAGGTAAATAGATTAATGACATACATTGGTCAGAAACAAGAAGATGTACTTATTGATCGTGGTAAAAAAATTGGTGTTACCATTCAAACCGCATTAAATTTATTAAAAGGAGCACGAATAATTCAAAAAAGTAGAGCAGGACAAAAAGCGCAATACAGTTTAGTTGCTACCGAGTATTTACCAGCAACCTATTATGCAAATATGGCTTCGGGTCATTTATACCATCAAGCGTTTATTGAAATGGCTTTGGTGAAAATAAAAGAGGATACTTCTGCGCATCGAATTACGAATTTCTGGAATGAAATTATGAAGCTTCGTAACTTATTTAAATTTGAATTTTTCTATACTAATAAGCCAAAGTTTAGCAGCGAAATTGAAACCGAACTAATGCGTTTCGATAAAAACTGGAGAGCCATTTTAGCAGATCCAAAAGGGGATGTTTCTGCTTTATTGAAGAAGCAAGATTTATTCGTTTCTAGAGCAATTCTATTGTCGTATTTAGAAGC
The DNA here is from genome assembly GCF_053601555.1 of Lacinutrix sp. MEBiC02595. Lineage (NCBI taxonomy): Bacteria > Pseudomonadati > Bacteroidota > Flavobacteriia > Flavobacteriales > Flavobacteriaceae > Lacinutrix > Lacinutrix sp. MEBiC02595. Next base: position 122,281 of record NZ_JBSHNU010000147.1, read on the forward strand.
AGATAAAGTGGTTTGTCATACCTTAAATAGTTGGGATACCGACGATGATTTTACAGATAATGAATTCCTAGAACTTTCTATGTTTAAAGGAAAAGAGCTGCATTGGCAATCGAAGATAACGCGTCTAGATAGTGTTTCTAAACCATTTTTAATTAACGCACTTCGTTTTGCTAAAAATGCAAATTTAATTCCATTGGATAGAGCCATAGATTATGCCGCTTTAGAAAGTTGGAAAAATCAGTTGGAAGATTTATCTGAAAGATTATTCTTCTTAAAGCAAATAGAAAATATTCAGGATGAAAAGGGATTAAAAGAAGAACCGCAAGAACACAGTATGGTTCCCGATTCTGGAAATGATGAAGTACATCAAGAAGAAGTGATAGAAGAAGGACCGCATATTACTGCGTTTTTCGACATGGATAGAACGCTAATCAATGATTTTTCTGCAAAGAAATTTATGACAACACGTTTGTTTAGCGGAAAAACAACAGCAAAAGAATATGTAACTCAATTTGCTACCGCAGCAGTATTTGCTTTAGGAAATAGAGATTTTGAAGTGCTTACTAAAATAGCAGCACTAGGAGTGAAAGGGATTAAAGAATCTGCTTTTACCGAATTAGGGGAACAAGTTTTTACCGATTATTTAGAAGAAACTATTTATCCGGAATCTCGTGAGTTAATTGAAAAGCATTTAGAAAAAGGACATAAAGTCGTTATTATATCGGCAGCAACAACGTATCAAATAGAACCCATTGCTAAAGCATTAGGCATAAAAGATATTTATGCTACGGAAATGGAATTGCGTAATGGTAAATTTACCGGACGTGTTTCTGAAATGTGTTGGGGAGAAGGTAAAGCGAGAGCGGCAAGAAAGTATGCTAAAAAGAACAATACAGACTTATCTAAAAGTTATTTTTATACCGATAGTTTTGATGATTATCCATTGTTGAAAATCGTTGGAAAACCGGTTGCAACAAATCCAGATGCACGCTTGTCACAAGTAGCATTCGAAAATAACTGGCCAATTCTAAGATTTGAAGAGCCAGTAGGAAAACCTTTAGTTAATGGTTTTAGAACAGGACTAGCAGCTGCAACTATTTATCCTTCTGCTATAAAAGGAATAATAAAAGGGGCAATGACGTTGTCTCGACAGGAAGCTGCTAATACTACATTTTCAAGTATTGGAGATTTAGGTTCTAAAATGGCAGGTTTAGAAATTGCGGTAAAAGGAAAACATAATTTAGAAGAAATAAGACCAGCTGTTTTTTGTTTTAATCATCAAAGTGCTGCCGATTTCTTTATTGTGATGAAATTAATCCGCCATGATTTTACAGGCATCGCTAAAAAAGAGTTAGAGAGAACGCCTTTCGGTCCCATATTTAAAGCACTAGGTGCTATTTATGTAGATCGTGCTAATAAGGAAAAGGCAATTGAAGCGATGCAACCGGCGGTAGATGCCTTAAAAAGTGGTATTTCCGTTGCAATTGCACCAGAAGGTACCAGAAGTGGAAGCAAAACTTTGGGAACGTTTAAAAAAGGCGCATTTCATTTAGCAATGCAAGCAGGAGTTCCTATTATACCTATTGTAATTAAAAACGCATATATGGCAATGCCAAAAGGAACGAGCATGTTTAAGCCAACGCATATTGAAGTGGTTGTTTTAGAGCCTGTAGATACATCCCTTTGGAAATTAAAAAATATCAATAAACATATTGAAGAAGTTCGTAATTTATACCTTAACGAATTAGAAAACTAAGCATATGAAACTAAACGTCGGAATTTTAGGAGGAGGTTCTTGGGGAACCACAGTAGCATCATTAACTGCAAAAAATAATGATACTATTTTATGGGCAAGAAATGAGAAAACCGTTCATGAAATAAATGAAGAACATGCTAATTCTAAATATTTGCCAGGAGCCAAATTACATAAGAATTTAAAAGCTTCTACTTCTATTGAAGAAACGGTGAAGAATGCCGATGTGATTGTTATGGGAATCCCTTCGCAACATTTTAGAGAAGTGTTACGCGCAGCAAAACCTTTTATTAGACCGTGGGTTCCTGTTGTAAGTTTGTCTAAAGGTTTAGAGTTAACTACCAAAATGCGAATGACGCAAATCATCGAAGAAGAACTTCCTGGGCATCCAGCAGGTGTTTTAACGGGGCCTAATTTGGCGAAAGAAATACATGCAGGTCAAGCAGCAGCAGCAGTAATTGCGATGGTAGATAAAACCATTGCCAAACAACTACAACAAGTATTTAGCACAGGATTATTTCGTGTGTATACCAATAATGATGTGATAGGTTGCGAACTTGGTGGTGCTTTAAAAAATATTATGGCCATTGCTACAGGAATGGGAGATGGAGCAAATGCAGGAGACAATACAAGAGCTGCGTTAATTACTAGAGGTTTGTCTGAACTAACAAGACTAGGAATTGCAATGGGAGGAAAACGACGAACGTTTGCAGGACTTGCAGGAATGGGAGATTTAGTAGCAACTTGTTCGAGTTCCAAAAGTAGAAATCATCATGTAGGGTTTCAAATCGGACGAGGGAAAAGCTTAGAGCAGATTATAGAAGAAATGGATGAAGTTGCTGAAGGTGTGAAAACAGCAAAAGTGGTCATGGAATTAGCCAAAGATTATAAGGTAGATATGCCAATTTCTAGAGAAGTATATAAAGTGCTTTATGAAGGAAATACAGTTAATGATGCCTTTAGAGGTTTGATTAAATTGGAGAGTGGATCGGAGAAGGAGCCAGGGTAAGGATTGATTTTAGATAGCATACTTTCAAAACGCCACTTTATAATACGCAGTAGTTTCACCATTCGTTTCTATGACCAAATTAGTTGCATTCAATTTTTTTAAAACCGAGGTCCAATTACCATATTTATAAATATATTCCAATATAAAGGTGGTATCTTCTTTCTTTAAATAAATATGCGAGTGTGATTTTTCAACAGGCTTGTATTCTTCTTTCGTTTCTGTTATTATTACATTTTCAACGTTTCCTCGACCATTTTCAAACCAATAATGATAAATACTTTTAGATCCATCATTTTTAATTTTCCAATACCCAGTAATTGCTTCTTCAATTTCTTTATCCGAAGAGCAACATTCTAAATTTTGTGCTGAGGTTATGTGTGGAATTAGGAATAAAAAAACCAAGAAATAATTTTTATATAGAGGCATTTGAAGAATAGGTTTAATAGCTAATAAATAACAAGGTACTGTTTTTTGATGAAATGAAATGTTTTTTAGTTGCTAGAAGCTAAATGTTTCTGTACTTTTGCTCTCCGAATTATGGATATTAACAATACTGTTTTCGCTTTCGCGGAAATTAATAAATACTATATAAATGAGCCCAAAAGGAAAAAAAACATTTGATGTTTTAATAGAAATCCCAAAAGGAAGTAGAAATAAATACGAATACGATTTTGATTTACATAAAATCCGTTTCGATAGAATGCTTTTTTCATCCATGATGTATCCTGGAGATTATGGTTTTATTCCAGAAACTTTAGCGCTGGATGGAGATCCATTAGATGTATTAGTCATGGGAACAGAACCAACTTTCCCAATGTGTGTTATGGAAGTAAAACCAATTGGAGTATTCCATATGACAGATGAAAAAGGACCAGATGAGAAATTAATTTGTGTACCTACTACAGATCCTATCTGGAATATTTATAACGATATTGACGATTTAAATCCGCATAGAATAAAAGAAATCACCCATTTCTTTCAGGTGTATAAAGATCTAGAAAAGAAAAAAGTAGATGTTGGTGGTTGGGGAAATGCAGAAGAAGCTTATGAGATTTTAAATAAATGTGTGGAGCGTTATGAAAATAGCGAACATAAAGCAAATGGTAATTTTACCATATAAGACTTTTTAAAATATAAATTATAAAAGCCCTTTCATTTTAAATGAAAGGGCTTTTTGCTTTAAAATACTGAAATATAGCGTGTTGTGATTTTTTATTTCTATATTTTTAATAAAACCCTTGTGTGGTAAGTTTTTCTTTGTGAATCAGATTAAAAAAAGCGTAGTTTTTGTGTTAAAAAATTGTCAATTTTAAAATATTTTTTACTTCTATTTGATTTTATTACTTTAGCAATCGTTAAAAACTAATCAAACTATAAAATAATATGGAATCAATGATGATTTATATGCCAATTATATTGGCAATTTTAGGATTAATTTACATGGTTGTAAAGAAATCTTGGGTAATGAAACAAGATGCTGGAGATGGCAAGATGAAAGAAATTTCAGATCACATCTACGAAGGTGCCTTAGCGTTTTTAAATGCAGAATACCGTTTATTAGCAATCTTTGTAGTTATAGTAAGTGTATTACTTGCAATAGTATCTTTTGTTGTGCCAACGACACACTGGTTAATTGTTGTCGCTTTTATTTTTGGAGCTTTCTTTTCTGCTTGGGCAGGAAATATGGGGATGAAAATAGCGACTAAAACAAACGTAAGAACTACACAGGCCGCACGTACTAGTTTGCCAAATGCACTTAAAGTGTCTTTTGGTGGTGGTACAGTAATGGGACTTGGTGTTGCTGGTTTAGCAGTGTTAGGTTTAACCGCATTTTTTATATTTTTCTTCCACTTTTTTATGGGTGGGGTTTGGACAAGCACCATGGACATGACTATTGTTCTTGAAACGCTAGCAGGTTTTTCTCTAGGAGCGGAATCTATTGCGTTATTTGCACGTGTTGGTGGAGGTATATATACTAAAGCAGCAGATGTTGGTGCAGATTTAGTTGGTAAGGTCGAAGCTGGTATTCCAGAAGATGATCCTCGTAATCCGGCAACAATTGCAGATAACGTAGGTGATAATGTTGGGGATGTAGCAGGAATGGGAGCAGATTTATTTGGTTCGTATGTTGCAACAGTATTAGCAGCAATGGTACTTGGTAACTATGTTATTAAAGATATGGGCGGAAATATTAGCGATGCCTTTGGAGGTATTGGACCAATTCTATTACCAATGGCAATTGCTGGTGTAGGAATTATTATTTCTATTATTGGTACGATGCTAGTTAAAATAAAAAGTAACGACGCTAAAGAAACTCAGGTAATGGGCGCTTTAAATGTTGGTAATTGGACCTCTATTATTTTAGTTGCCGCAGCATGTTACGGTTTAGTAACATGGATGTTACCAGAAACGATGCAAATGAATTTCTTTGGGGAAGGTCTACAAGAAATTTCTTCCATGCGTGTATTTTACGCTTGTTTAGTTGGTTTAGTAGTTGGAGCAGTTATTTCTTCGGTTACAGAATATTATACAGGATTGGGGAAATCTCCAACTTTAAAAATTGTACAACAGTCAAGTACGGGTGCGGGAACTAATATTATTGCTGGTTTAGCTACTGGTATGATTTCTACATTCCCTTCTGTTTTGTTATTTGCTGCAGCAATTTGGGCTTCGTATGCATTTGCAGGATTTTATGGTGTTTCTTTAGCAGCTTCTGCTATGATGGCAACAACTGCTATGCAACTAGCAATTGATGCTTTTGGGCCAATTGCCGATAATGCAGGTGGTATTGCAGAAATGAGTGAACAAGAGCCAATTGTAAGAGAGCGTACAGATATTTTAGATGCTGTTGGTAATACAACTGCTGCAACAGGAAAAGGTTTCGCAATCGCTTCTGCTGCATTAACGTCATTAGCGCTTTTTGCTGCTTATGTTACATTTACTGGAATTGACGGAATTAATATTTTTAAAGCTCCTGTTTTAGCAATGCTATTTGTTGGTGGAATGGTTCCTGTAGTATTTTCTGCTTTAGCAATGAATGCGGTAGGTAAAGCTGCCATGGAAATGGTAGAAGAAGTACGTAGACAATTTAAAGAGATTCCAGGGATTATGGAAGGAACTGGGAAACCAGAATACGATAAATGTGTTGCTATTTCTACAAAAGCATCCTTAAAAGAAATGATGTTACCTGGTTTATTAACTATTGGTTTTCCTTTAGTAATTGCATTTGTACCAATGATTTTTGGAATGAATAATCTTGCTATTGCAGAAATGTTAGGTGGTTATATGGCCGGTGTTACTGTTTCTGGTGTGCTTTGGGCAATCTTTCAGAATAACGCTGGAGGTGCTTGGGATAACGCTAAGAAATCTTTTGAGGCAGGAGTAGAGATTAATGGAGAAATGACGTATAAAGGTTCTGATGCGCATAAAGCAGCTGTAACTGGAGATACCGTTGGAGATCCTTTTAAAGATACTTCTGGACCATCCATGAATATTTTAATTAAACTTACTTGTTTAATTGGTTTAGTAATTGCTCCTATTTTAGGAGGGCACGCGGAAGAAGGAATGGTCGTGACAGATACCGTTCAAATGGAAAGTGTAGTAAGTGACGCCAAAACAGAGGTAATGCATAAAGCTGCTATTGAAAAATTTGCAGATGGTACCGCAAGAGCAACAATAAAAACGGTTAGTATTACAAACGGCATAGAAGATATTAAAACGGAAGTTTTAGAAGGTGTTTTTAATGATGTTCTTAAAATTGTAGAAGACTCAGAAAGAGATATTTATATAAAAATAATTGATGTAAAAGAATAAGTTTCTTTATATTTTATGAATTAAAACCACGCTTTATGCGTGGTTTTTTGTTATTTTGAACTAATCAATTATTCATGAGATTATTTAAAAAAGATCCTGCTCAAATTATTGCATTTCAAAGCTATGGAACAGATACGCACTTTTATTTACGCGGAAGAACTCTTGAAGACGAATCCATAGATTTAGAACAGCAAGGTTTTTTTAGTGTGTTAGTGAATACCTGGAAGCGTTTAGAAAGCGATGAATTAAAACATGTTGGTATTACGGTGCAATTACCAAATGGGCAGTTTTTAGAAGCCACGAGCGATAATCATGGTTATTTTAAAGTAAAAGCAGATGTGCAAGGTCTAAAAGTGATGGCTAATGCCGAAGGTTGGTTGCATTGTGAAGTTGCTTTTAATGATGCTTCTATTAAGGAAAACATACAAAAGGATAACCGGTTTCCTGCCGAAATATTAATACCTTCTAGTAAAGTAGATTTTGGTGTTGCTAGTGATATAGATGATACTATTTTACATACCGGAGTGGTTTCTACCTTAAAATGGCGTGTGCTTTATAATACCTTTTTTAAATCTGCAAAAATGCGTTTGCCTTTAGAAGGTGCTGCAGATTTTTATCATTTATTACATCGCGGAAAATCTGGTGAAAATGCAAATCCTATATTTTATGTCAGTCATAGTCCGTGGAATTTATATCGTTATTTAGCATTGTTTTTAAAACAAAACAATTTTCCGAAAGGTCCCATATTATTGCGGAGTTTTAAAGATGTTTTTAAGCGAAAAAAAGTGGATGAAAAACCGCAAAAACAAAAAGAGATTTTAGATTTATTAACTACATATCCAGATTTACCTTTTATTTTAATTGGCGATAGCGGGGAGCATGATCCGGATATCTATATAGAGATAGCCGAGTTGTATCCAGAACGAATAAAAGCGATTTATTTGCGTAGCGTAAAACATAAAAAGAAAATGATTCGGGTAAAGTCTTTACTTGCAAATTATAAAACGACTCCTGCTTTGTTAGTGGAAAGTAGTGCGCAAGCGATTATACATGCTCGGGAAAATAATTTTATCGTATAGCTGAAAATACTATTGTGAAGTGCTCCTTCCTTTAGTTAAAGGAAGGTGGTTTTATGTTTTAACAAAAAAGCGGATGGTTTGTCATAAAAGGCGAAGCTCTTTTTATGTATTCGAGTAATGCGTTAAGGATTGCAGCGACATCCTTTTTTATTTTTCTTAAAAAAGATATAGCGAAAAGCCTGACTTTTTACGTTGCTATAAGGCTTGTGCCCAATTTTTTTGGGTATCTAACCTGGCAGGTATGCGTAAAAAGTAACGCCCTAGAAAAAATATTAGATTAAAATAATCCGTTTATTTGTGCATCAATTTTATTCAAAATAAAACCTAAATCTTCTGGGTTATCTACAAAATCGAGATTGTCTACATCAATAATTAATAGATTTCCCTTGTTGTAACCAGTAATCCAAGCTTCGTAACGTTCATTTAATCTGCTTAAATAATCGATGCTTATGGAGTTCTCATAATCGCGACCACGTTTGTGAATTTGCGACACCAAATTTGGAATAGAACTGCGTAAGTAAATTAGTAAATCTGGACCTTCAACAAAACTTTCCATAAGGTCGAAAAGCGATTTGTAGTTTTCAAAATCACGATTGGTCATCAAACCCATAGCGTGCAAGTTGGGTGCGAAAATATGTGCGTCTTCGTAAATAGTTCTGTCTTGAATAATGTCTTTACCGCTTTCTCTAATTTGCGATACTTGACGGAATCTACTATTTAAAAAGTAAACTTGTAAATTGAAACTCCAACGTTCCATTTGATTGTAAAAATCGTCTAAATAAGGATTGTCTACTACGTCTTCTAACTGCGCTTCCCATTTATAATGTTTGGCTAGTAATTTTGTAAGGGTGGTTTTACCAGCACCAATATTTCCTGCTATGGCAACGTGCATATCTTATTTAGTTTTTAGTTGAAATTTAGAAAGCGTTTTCTCGTGGCAAATATACAAGGTTTCATTGGTTAGTAAAAACTGATTTATTAACAAATTTGGTATTTTGATTTCTAAGAACTGATCGGTGTTTTTCTGTAAAAAATAAAGGCTGTTCTCTTTTTTTAAAATTAGATTACCGTTATCTTCTTCTATATTAGTAAAACCTTCATTTTTAATTTTTTGGGTCAAACTACCAAAGTAATTGTATTTATATAGGTAGTTTTCTGTAAGCAACCAGCAAAAATTAAAGTTACTTTTTAAGTCTAAAACAGTAGATTGTATAGGCAGTGTTGTCGCTCTTGTTTTATTGATTTTATAGTCATAGACTTCCAATTGTTGGGTGTCTGTGTTAAAAATCCAAAGGGTATTATCGTTTCCTGCAGAAATTAACGATACACTTTTATAAGGTTTTGTAGTGTTGAAGTCTATTTTAAAGATTTCGGCTAGTCGATTATCTAAAATTATAGCAGTATTAAAATCTTTGTAAAACACATTTATTTTTAATGGGTTAAATGCATTTGCTGAGGTGATTTCGCCCAGTTGTACATTACTGTAACTGGTGGTGTTTTCGGGATTCTTTTTATATAGAATATTATGGTCTAGTTGGTATTGGGTTCCAAAATTATCCATAGCAACCATAGTATTTGTTGGTGCTTCTGAATTTTGCAGAAAAATGGCTTCTATCGCTTTTTGTCCGAAAGCGGAAATAGATAATAGGAAACAGAATAGGATATATATACTTTTCATAGGAAAACGGAAAGTACAAAAATTGAACCACTTTCTAGCAAATTAATTTATAACCAAAGCCTCTCACGTTTATTATTTGTAATGTGCTGTCTTGTTTTAGTTTTTTTCTAAGCTTGCTAATAAAAACATCCATGCTTCTGGCGTTAAAAAAATCATCGTTTCCCCAAAGTTTATTTAGTATTAAAGAGCGATCCAATACTTGATTTTTGTTTTTTAATAGATGAAATAATAAATGTGCTTCTCTGTGAGTGAGTTGCACCGCAGCTTCGGTTTTGTATTGCAGTATTTGCTTTGGAAAGTGAAATGTGAAATCGCCAATAGGAAGTGTTTCGGCAGTTTTTTGAACTTTGGTTCTATCGATTAGATTATGAATTCGAACAATAAGTTCTTCCATGCTAAATGGTTTTTTCAGATAATCATTACCGCCAATTGTAAAGCCTTCTACTACATCTTGCGTTTGTGATTTTGCAGTTAGAAAGATAATAGGAATGGTTTCGTCTTCTGATCTAATTTCTTTTGCCAAAGTAAAGCCGTCTTTTTTTGGCATCATCACGTCTAGAACTAATAGTTCTGGTTGTTCTTTTTTGTAAGTAGAATAAGCGGTTTCGCCATTATCGCAAAGCAATACTTTAAAGTTTCGGGTTTCTAAACTTTCTTTGATGATTTGTCCTAAAGCAGGTTCGTCTTCCGCCAGTAATATGGTGATTGGTTTATGCATTAGGAAGTGTTAGTTTAAAGGTTGTTTGTTTATTTTCTAGATCTAATTGAATCGTTCCGTTATGTTTCTCAATGATTTTCTTGGTGTAGTACAACCCAATTCCGAAGCCTTTTACATTGTGAATATTCCCTTTTGGAACACGATAAAACTGTTCAAATATCTTTTCTTTATTGGCTTTTGTTAATGTGTTTCCGTTGTCGGATATACAAATAATAAAGCATTGTACGTTTTGTTCTAATTGAATGCTGATTTTATTTCCACCATATTTAATCGCATTATCAACAATATTATTAATCGCATTTTCTATATGAAAAACGTCTATAAAGGCTAAGATTTTTTCTGGATTTGTATTTAAAAGGATACTCTTCTTATCCAATTGCAATTCGTGTTTGTCTACTATCGATTGCAATAAATCGGTAATATTATATTTTTCTTTTACCAATTGTAAACTGTTGCTATCTAGCGTGGCTGTTTCTAATAATTTTTCAACCATTGTATTTAGCTTAGCTAATTGATTAGTAGAAATATTTAAATAATTAGAAGTTTTCGCTTTGTCTTCTTGGACATTGAAATTTTTAATACTTTCTAAGGCAACGCTAATAGTGGCGATTGGCGTTTTAAATTCATGAGTGATATTACTTATCAAATCGTTTTTTACTTCTGCTAGTTCCTTTTGATGTTTAATAATTTTCAATAAATAGAACAAGCTAGAAATTATTGCTAAGGCTAAGACTAACGACAATAGCATGCCTAGTAAACCTTCTTTTAAAATGATACTTGTGGCATTAGGATAAGCCATCGTTATTTTTTCATGTGGTTTTAAAAACTTGGATTTCGATGTCGTCGTTAAATAAGGAATAGGAACAATGGCTTTATTAGAAGTATTAATAATGCTGTCGTTTTTAAAATGTTTTAACGTAAACGGAATTGCAATTTTTTTTCTGTTTAACTCTTTTATAATTAAAGGGCTTAGTTTGGAGAAGTTTAAGGTGTCTTCTAGTATAGATATGTAAATGGAAGAAATGTTTTTTGTTAATTCTAAACTATCCGCTACTTTTTGGTCCCAAATTACTTGTATTTGTTTGGTGGTATTCCCTTCTTTTAAAAAGGTAAATCCACTACTAGAATCTTGCATTTGTGTAAATCCGGTGATGTCTTCTCCAAGTTTATCTTTGTATTCTTTTTCAAGGACAAGAAATAGCGAATCTGCATCTTTATGTGGTTTGCTATGTATATTAATGTTGCTAGTTTCATTGTCGATAAAGGTGATGCGTTTATTAGATTGTGCCAAATCTGCATAATACGCATCCAGAGCATTATCTAAACTCGTTTGCACATTATTACTAAAATGCTGCTTGTTTTGCAGGTAGTTTTTATAGTTCCAATAGCCTTGTACTACTATCGTTAGTACAATAGTAGTTAGGATTAAATATAGAATCCAACGGTATTTTTTTGTATTCATATTTCAAATGTATAAGTAAAAACTCTATAAAACCAATCGCTTAACACTAGTTAACACTCGTTAACTATTAAAAGGTATTTATAGTTTCATATTTGCGGTGTATTAATCAAAAAACACAAGTTATGATATTTAAAAACACAGGTATTCTTTTACTGCTAATCGTTTTTTCAACAAGCGTATTTGCACAAGATTTTCAAGGTGTAGCAACTTATAAATCCTACCATAAAATAGATTTAAAAGGAAATGATAATCAGAGTAAAGCGATGCAAAAGCAAATTCAAGAGCAGCTTCAAAAACAAATGCAAAGAGAGTACACGCTAACCTTTACTAGAAATGAATCTATCTATAAAGAAAACGAAAAACTTGCTGCTCCTACGCCTTCTTCTAGCGGATTTCAAATTACGATAGAATCGAGTTCCGATGTGCTGTATAAAAACATAAAAGAAAATAGATATGTAGAAGAATCTGAAATTTTTAATAAGCGGTTTTTAATAAAAGATAGCCTGAATAATAACTACTGGAAATTAGTTAATGAAACCAAAAATATTGGAGAATATACTTGTTATAAAGGGACGTTTTCAGAAGAAGTAGAAACAAAAACTTTTATCGACGGAAGCTTAGAAACCGTACAAGAAGAACGCACAACAATTGCTTGGTATACGCCGCAAATCCCAGTGAATAATGGGCCACAAGACTTTCATGGTTTGCCCGGACTTATACTTGAGATTAATGACGGTAAGCTGACTTTAATATGTTCTAAAATTATAATGAACCCTAAAGATACTATCGAAATTAAAGAACCAGAGAAAGGAAAAGTGGTTTCGCAAGAAAAATTTGATGCAATCATGGAGAAGAAAGACAAGGAAATGATGGATCGTATGCATTCTGGAAAAAAGGATGGAAGCAGTATTATCCTTATTGGTGGATAGCTTTTTTAAGAAAACTTTAACATTTGTAACTTAAACGTTTTGCTGTTTTTCATGTCTTACCAAAGTCAGTAAAAATAGTATTATACATAAAAACTACAAACGCTTAAAAATGAAAACATTAAAAACACTATCTATTCTCTGTTTTGCACTTGTTACTAGTGCGTACACTTTTGCACAACAAGACTTTCAAGGGAAAGCGTATTACGCATCTAAAACTACTGTAGATATGGACAACTTTGGTCGTCCAGACATGTCGCCAGACAGAAAAAAGCAAATGATGGAACGTATGAAAAGCTTTCTTGAGAAAACCTACATTCTTACGTTTAACAAAACGGAATCTATTTATAAAGAAGAAGAACAATTAGCTGCTCCAGGAGGATCTCAAGGTAGAGGTTTTGGAGGTTTTGGTGCTAGTTTTGTTGCAGGAGAGCAATATAAAAATGTGCAAAGCAATGCGCTATTACAAGAACAAGAGTTTTTTGGAAAACAATTTTTAATTAAAGATTCGTTGCCAAAATTAAAATGGAAAATGACTGGGGAAACCAAACAAATTGGTCAGTATATGGCTATGAAAGCTACTGCAATGAAACCTGTAGATAAAATGAGTTTTGCAAGTTTTAGACCAGGATCAAGAGGTGGTGATAAAGAAACAGCAGATAAAAAAGGCGATTCTACCAAGGTAGATAAGCCAGTGGAAGAAAAAGAAGTGCCAAAAGAAATTGAAGTTACTGCTTGGTACACCATGCAAATTCCAGTAAACCAAGGTCCGGGAGAATATTGGGGGCTTCCAGGTTTAATACTAGAAGTTAGTGCAGATAGAACGACTGTTTTATGTACTAAAATAGTTTTAAATCCTGAAGAAAAAGAAAGCATCAAAGCGCCATCTAAAGGAAAAGAAGTTACCAAAGAAGAATACACAGAAACCGTTACTAAGAAAATGGAAGAAATGCGCGAAATGTACGGAGGTCGTGGAGGCAGAGGATCAGGAAGAGGTCGTTAATCCATTAAAGTGTCTATTCAAACCAACCTTAAATTTTAAAAATGAAAAACCTTTTAACGCTACTAATCTGTTTAGTAGCAAGTACCACTTTTGCTCAAGTTAGAGTAGAAGGCGTAGTCAAAGATAGTATTGGTAACCCTTTAGAACTTGCCAATGTTGTAGCTATAAATCAAGAAACAAAAGCATTAGATTCTTACGGAATTACCAATGATACCGGACGTTATAAACTCTCTTTAGAGAAGAATTCTAATTACCAAATACAAGTGAGTTATATTGGTATGAAAATGACCGAAGATCTTTTTAGCACCAAAGAAGAAGATCTTACCAGAGATTACACTTTGCAAGACGATAATACTTTAGACGAAGTAGAACTAGTCTATGAAATGCCGGTAACGGTGAAAGGAGATACCATTGTATATAACGCAGATTCTTTTAAAACGGGAACCGAAAGAAAACTAGAAGATGTTTTAAAGAAACTTCCAGGAGTAGAAATCACCGACGATGGTGAGATTGAAGTAGAAGGAAAGAAGGTTACTAAAATCATGGTAGACGGAAAAGATTTCTTTGATGGAGATACCAAATTAGCAGCAAAAAATATTCCTTCCAATGCGGTAGATAAAGTGCAGGTACTTAAAAATTTTAGTGAAGTTGGGCAATTAAGTAGCGTTACCAATAATCAAGATAATATTGCGATTAATATAAAACTCAAAGAAGGAAAAGATAAATTCTGGTTTGGAGATATTACGGTCGGTGCAGGAATTGCAAGTGATGACGGATTATATAAAGTGCAACCTAAACTCTTTTTCTACAGTCCGAAAACAAGTATCAACTTTATTGGAGATTTAAATAATACCGGTGAAATTGCCTTTACACGTAGAGACTATTTTAATTTTACAGGTGGTTTTAGAAACCTAAGTCAGAGTAGTGGAACCAATATTAGCTTAGGCGATAATAGCCTAGGTTTTTTAAATACAACCAATAATAAAGCCGAAAGTATAGAGACTAAATTTGCAGCTGCAAACTTTAGCCATGCGCCAAATAAAGCATTAACGTTTAGCGGATTTGGAATTTTCTCCGGAACAAAAACAGCAATTCGTGAGAATAATGAAGTTACCTATACCGATGATGAATTGAGTATTCCAGACGAATCTACTACCAATTATACACAGCAAGAAAGTAATTTAGGATTGCTAAAATTAAGTACGGTGTATAAACCAAATGCAAGTAATCAATTGGATTATGATATCTTCGGAAGGCTATCGAAGCAAACACAAAATCGTTTTTTTAATTCTTCCGTTTTAGGGCAAGTCGATCAAATAGAAGAGCAAACGCCATATAGTATTAATCAGAATTTAAACTACTATTATACTTTAAACGAAAATAATATTTTTTCTTTTGAAGCACAGCATTTATTGCAAGATGAAGATCCTTTTTACAATGCATTTATTGAAGACAAAGCGACCTATTCTAGTACCGCAGATAATTTAGGATATGACGATGCGCAAACTGCGTATGATGCTGCACAAAACAAACGTGTAAAGTCCAATAAATTAGATGCAAAATTAAATTACTGGAATGTACTCAATCAAAAGAGTAATCTAAATTATACGGTAGGTTTGGTGTATAGCAATCAGAAGTTTAATTCCGAAATATTTCAAATTCTAGATGATGGTTCAGAATATGATCCAACACCAATCGACGGTTCTAATACCAACGATGTAGATTATACTTTTAGTGACGCTTATGTTGGTGTGCATTATAACTTAAAAGCGGGGAAGTTTACGCTAACACCAGGTTTCTCTGCGCATGCATACAGTACCAAGGATTCGCAATTCGGATCTACAAACTCCAATAGTTTTGCTAGAATTTTACCAGATGCGACGATAAGATTACAACTTAAAAAGAGTGAAAATCTAAACTTGAGTTATTCCATGCAAACCAATTTTACAGATGTCACGCAATTGGCAGAAGGTTTAATTATGAATAATTACAGTTCGTTGTTTTCTGGAAATCGTGAATTAGAAAACTCTTTATCGCATAATTTAAATCTATCGTATTTTAGTTTTAATATGTTTAATTATACCAATGTATTCGGGTTTTTAAACTATTCTAAAAATATAGATGGAATAAGAAATAGTACAGATTTCGAAAGTGTAATTACCACTTCCACACCATTTAATTCCGATTTTGCAGATGAAACTTTTTCTGCTCGTGGCCGTTTTGAGCGTCGTTTCGGAAAAATAAAAGCCAACCTTTCTGGATCTTGGAGTTGGGCAACCTTTAATCAGTTTGTAGGCGGAAATCGAAGTGAAAACAAAAGTTTTACACAAACCTATGGCTCTCGAGTGAGTACCTTTTTTAAGAATGCGCCAAACGTAGAATTGGGTTATGACTTAACTATTAATGATAACGACCAAGGAAATAATAACACCAAATTTTATACGCACCGACCATTTATAAACGTGGATGCTGTGATTTTAAAAGACTTTAGTTTTGTTACCGAGTACAGTTATTACGATTTTAGAAATACCGAAACTTCATTGAATACCTATGGCTTTTTAGATGCTTCCTTAACCTATCAGAAAACAGATAGCCAATGGGAGTACAAAGTAGGTGCAACCAATTTGCTAGATACGCAAAGCTTGAGTCAGAGTAACACAGGAAATATTTCGGTGAGTAATAGAGAATATTATATTCAGCCAAGATATGTGGTGTTTAGTGTGAAGTATAACCTATAAATTCCCGCGCAGGCGGGAATCTCATGAAGCATACGTCATTATGATACGCAGAGCGACGTAGTAATCTATTCTAATAGAACCAATCGTTCTGTTTTTATGGCGTTACCCTACTTCGCAAAAGCTACGTAGCGTCAGGCTGTCCGTTGTATCTTTTTTACTTGTTCTCGATACTATTTGCTCATGCTTCACAAAGCACTCGAACAGACATAAAAAAGGATGCCACTTCCATCCTTAACGCA
>NZ_JBSHNU010000148.1:0-2243 GCF_053601555.1 Lacinutrix sp. MEBiC02595
TAATCATTATGAGGAAAATTTCAGTCCTATTATGTTAGAACCATGTGATTTTGAAACTTCTATTTTTGAAGAATCTATTTGTGAAAACCAACAGAAAAATAAAACATTTATAGAAGAAGTAATTCTTCATTATCGAAATAACCATGTTGTAAATGAAGTGGAAAAAAGCACTCTCAAAAAGCTAGCAATTATTTATGGTGCGAATCACTTCCCAGGAATTGAAAAACAATTATTATCTAAAGGTTATAATTGAATAAATGGAGTTCCATTCATAGTGAGCAAAATAGTAAATAAACTTATAAAAAATGATGATGACAAAATTAAATTGGTATTACAAAGGCATATTTTTCGCGATTTTCATACTACTTTCACACATTTTTATTGATTTTTTAGCTGGAGATTTCACAATGGACCGAATAGGGAAAAGAATAATACTTTCTCTAATTTCTGGATTATTATTCGGATTGTTAATGAAATATATTGACAGAAAAAAACTGAATAATTAAATTTCGAAATGATTTTCCTTCGGGAAATCTTCGCATATAAACATGCAACTTTCCATACCTACACGATATATTTTATTCAGTTTTAGTTTCTTAAAAGTTTTCTGAAACCAAGCTAAATATTGTTTATCGTAAATAAGATAAATCTACGTTTGTTTTATCTTATTAGTGTTGAACACAAGCTTTGTCTTTTCTGAAGTGAAAAAGATAATAGGAAGTACAACAATTGGAGGAAATTACCTTTGGTGAAAAATCATATGGTACAAGAAGATGTGATATTTGTACTTTTAATACGGGTAATTGTTAGTATTCAATTATTATTAACACTTCATTCCAAAAATTTTTTTCTTGAAGTGTTCATTAAACTTGAGAAAAGTCTTCTAAACGATAGGATGGAACGGGAAACAACCATGTTTTTTAAATATTAAGATTTGTTTTATTAACTAATAATTAGTGCTTTAGGCATAAATATTTTGTTTTATGTAGAAAATTTTCTATATTTAGTTATTGTTAATCATAAAAGTGGAATACAAAACAGAAAGGAAATAACTAAAAAAGAGAAAGCCTCTACTAGGTAAAGGCTCTCATAGGTTCGCTAAAACCAAAATAAACAGTGTTTATCTTGTATAAAGATACAAAAAAATTTAAATAAGATAAAAGTCAGTTTGTTTTGAAGAGTGTAAAGCTTACACACTTTAAAAAGCCGTGCATACCGAAAAACGTATAGAGTAGGTGATCTTATTTAAAATATATAAATATGAAAAATTTTAAAAATGTAGTGTCAGTTATCACTATAGCTTTGTTGATGTTGGTTTCATTTAATGTGAATGCACAAAAAAGTGAATATTCAAAGGAACAAATTGAAGATGTTAAAACTAAACTTCGACAAGGGATGAATTTGTTTGTTGAAAGTGTAAAGCCTTTTTATAAAAAAGGAATGTCTTTCGAAGAATACAAGTTAGTCTTAATTGGGAAAAATAATAAAAATATTACGAAAGAAGGGAATGCATTGTTAGGGAAAGCTTACTCTTATTTGTCTAAAAATAAGAGTTCTAAAGATATTCTAACCTATGATTCAGGAGAGGAATTTGCAAGAGCATTTATGTTTGTTAATAGCCAGAATAAAACTAATAAATCAAAAAGTGGTGATTTAATCTTATTTGGAAACCCGACAGGAGGTACTTACCCAAATTCTATCGTCGGGAAAGCTGCAGCTCCATGCCGATGGTATCAATTAGGTTGTTGGTGGAATCAGATATTCGGAGATTATTCTGATGAAATTTTAGGGCTTTTATTAAACCTTTTATTTCCATAATTATAATAATAACAACCATATAAATGTGGAAGGCATTTATATGGTTAAACTTTTTAAACATGAAAAAGACTATAGTCCTATTATTAATTAGTGCTCTCTTTCTTAATTGTAAAAGTGTATTGTTCAACTCCCATTTAGAGAGAATTGGAGTGTTTAATGATGCCATTAAATTAGAACGAATGACAAAAAAGGAGAAACAAATTGTTTTCTTTCCTATTGCTCATTTGGGTACGGATTTGTTTTATATCGATGTCAAGAATAAAATAGACTCTTTAAAAAGAATGGGATATTATTTTTATTACGAAAAAGTAAAAGTGGACTTAGCAGATACCTTGTTGTTTAGAAAATTTAGGAAAGCAACAACATTGCCTTATTTGAAAAATGGATATGAAGGGATGATAGATTCAACCATAAGATTGAAACTT
>NZ_JBSHNU010000149.1:0-310 GCF_053601555.1 Lacinutrix sp. MEBiC02595
CCATCTGTTCCTGCTGTAACTGTTCCACTTACTGGTACCGTTACTTCGGTTGGCTCTGTTCCATCTGTTAAAGTAGCACCTGTTGGCAAAGTAGTTGTATCTACTACGATATCTACTGTTCCTGCTGGTACTCCTTCTATAGTATAGGTTCCGTCTGTTGCTGTTGTTGCTGTTGGCTCTCCTGCGTCTAATACACCATCGCCATCTAAATCTGCAAATACAGTTACTGGAGAAGTAAATCCGGTTTCTGTTCCATTTTGTGTTCCATCACCATCTTCATCATTATATACGGTTCCAGTTACTGTTCCGG
>NZ_JBSHNU010000150.1:0-271 GCF_053601555.1 Lacinutrix sp. MEBiC02595
AAATCAGCAAATACAGTTACTGGTGTAGTGAATCCGGTTTCTGTTCCGTTTTGTGTTCCATCACCATCTTCATCGTTATATACGGTTCCGGTTACTGAACCAGCTGTAGTATAACCATCTGTTCCTGCTGCAACTGTTCCACTTACTGGTACCGTTACCTCTGTTGGTTCTGTTCCTTCTGTTAATGTTGCACCTGTTGGTAAAGTAGTTGTATCTACTACGATATCTACTGTCCCTGCTGGTACACCTTCTATAATATAGGTTCCATCCG
>NZ_JBSHNU010000151.1:0-228 GCF_053601555.1 Lacinutrix sp. MEBiC02595
GCATCTGTATCACAAGCATCTGTACCGCAAGATTGAAGTGCTAAAATATTAGCAGCATTCCAATCGTTAGCAATCGTTTCATTATTTGTTCCATCACATTCAATCGTTTCATCTGCAACAGTACAAGCTGTAAGGTCAGGACCAATAGAATCGTTAAGAGTAAGTGTAGCAGTAACCGAAGAAGTATTTAAACAATCATCAGTAGCCGTATATGTTACTTGAATAGTT
>NZ_JBSHNU010000152.1:0-215 GCF_053601555.1 Lacinutrix sp. MEBiC02595
TAATATTTGCGGTTCCGCCATCACAAGTTGCAGTCATAGTAAAAGAAGCATTCCCGGAGGTTAAAACAGTTACCATTTGTGTGCTACTTGTTCCGCAGGTTCCTGGACTCGTGTATTCTATCGTATATGTGGTTCCTGAAAGTCCATTAGTTACCGTTCCGTTAGTTGCATCTATGGTTGCGCCATCGGTTGGTATTGGATTAAACGTAAAACCC
>NZ_JBSHNU010000153.1:0-389 GCF_053601555.1 Lacinutrix sp. MEBiC02595
TTTATCAGACGATTGTGGGAACACCGCAACGCCGCAAATACAAACGATTACCGTTTCAGATAATATTGCGCCAACATTTACTGCGCCTGCAGCTATTGAAATTTTTACGGATGCTTCTTGTAATTATGATGCAACGGTTAGCGAAACTGGTGATGTAACCAATGAAGCTGATAATTGTGATACTACTTTAGATGCGACTTTTACAGATGTTGTAACAGCTGGTGCTTGTGAAGGTTCTTTTGTTATTAATAGAACTTGGACTTTATCAGACGATTGTGGGAATCCTGCAACGCCGCAAATACAAACGATTACCGTTTCAGATAATATTGCTCCGGATATTACTAGTTGTACTACTGTTACAGATACCTCTGTAGATTGTACTGCGGATG
>NZ_JBSHNU010000154.1:0-200 GCF_053601555.1 Lacinutrix sp. MEBiC02595
GGAACAAACTACGCAAAATACAGCAATTACCGATAACGCTTTAGACATTGCAGATAATGCAACTGCAATCGCAGATCATATTACTGCAGATGAAGATACAGATGCAACCAACGAAATTCAAACCGTAGCTTCTACTGATAGCTCTGTTACAATAACAACAGACGCAAATAACAATATCGATTTAAGTATTACTCCTTATG
>NZ_JBSHNU010000155.1:0-204 GCF_053601555.1 Lacinutrix sp. MEBiC02595
TTAACAGATGGAACAGAGCCAACCGAAGTAACGGTACCAGTAAGTGGAACAGTTACAGCAGGAACAGATGGTTATACTACAGCCGGAACAGTAACTGGAACCGTATATAATGATGAAGATGGTGATGGAACACAAAACGGAACAGAAACCGGATTCACTTCTCCAGTAACTGTATTTGCAGATTTAGATGGCAATGGCGTATTA
>NZ_JBSHNU010000156.1:0-235 GCF_053601555.1 Lacinutrix sp. MEBiC02595
AGATACAACTACTTTACCAACAGGTGCTACTTTAACAGATGGAACAGAGCCAACCGAAGTAACGGTACCAGTAAGTGGAACAGTTACAGCAGGGACAGATGGTTATACTACAGCCGGAACAGTAACTGGAACCGTATATAATGATGAAGATGGTGATGGAACACAAAACGGAACAGAAACCGGATTCACTTCTCCAGTAACTGTATTTGCAGATTTAGATGGCAATGGCGTATTA
>NZ_JBSHNU010000157.1:0-248 GCF_053601555.1 Lacinutrix sp. MEBiC02595
ACTGTAGATTGTAACGGAACTTTAACCGCTCCAACAACGACTGATGTTTGTACTGGATCGATTACTGGAACTACTTCAGATATGCTTTCTTTTGTTGAAAGTGGAAGCACCACAATAAACTGGAGCTTTGATGATGGTAACGGAAACACGATTTCTGTACCGCAAACCTATAATTATGATGATACAACAGATCCTGTAGCACCAACTTTATCTGCTGTTACCGTAGATTGTAACGGAACTTTAACTGC